>CALWID010000018.1 GCA_944380635.1 uncultured Eubacterium sp.
GTATCTATAAATTTGCCTATCATTGAATGCTCCGAAGTGCCGATAAGATAAAGGTCCTCCCCCTCAATTTTATACATCATTGCGTCCATTTCAGCAAAACTCATAACGCCGTTTACAACCGCCGAACGAATCATATAAGGCGGAATACAATAAGTGAAACCTTTGTTTATCATAAAATCACGGGCGTAAGAAAGCACTGCCGAATGCAGGCGGGCAATATCCCCCATAAGATAATAAAATCCGTTGCCCGCAACTTTTCCTGCGGCGTCAAGATCTATGCCGTTAAAGCTCTCCATTATCTGAGTGTGATAAGGAATTTCATAATCCGGCACTACCGGCTCGCCGAATTTTTCTATTTCAACATTTTCGCTGTCATCCTTACCTATGGGCACGGACGGGTCTATTATATTCGGGATAACCATCATTATCCCCGTAACTTTTTCGGTAAGTTCGCTCTCTCTTTTGGAAAGTTCCTCAAGTTCGTCCGCCTGCGCCTTTACTTTTTCGCGCAGAGCCATTCCTTCTTCCTTTTTGCCCTGCGCCATAAGGGCGCCTATTTCCTTTGAAAGTTTATTTCTGTTCGCGCGCAGTTCGTCCGCCTTTTTCTGAACGGTTCTTTTTTCCTCGTCAAGCGCAATTACCTCATCAACAAGCGGTAATTTCTCATCCTGAAATTTCTTTTTTATATTTTCTTTAACAATATCCGGATTTTCGCGTACAAATCTTATATCAAGCATTTTTCCATAACCTTTCTTTTAAAATTCACGCCGTTTAATAAAAATGTGGCGTTTTAACAGAAACAACGCCCCTTGGCGTTATTCGCCGAGTTTATTTGCAAGTTCTTTTAAATCTTCCTGCGAATAGAATTCAATTTCCAAGGTGCCGCTGCCTCGCCCTGTATACACTTTTACTTTTCTGCCCAAAGTTTCACTTAAAGAAAGTTCCACCTCATCATAAAAACTATCCCTCCTGCGGGTTCTGCGGCGGCGCGGCTCATTTGTTTCCTTTATTTTGGCAAGACGCTCTACATCGCGCACCGTCATTTTCTTTGAAACAATGTTTTTGGCGGCCTCAAGCATCATAGCCTCATTATCAAAAGCAAGCAGCGCCCTTGCGTGGCCTGCTGAAATCTCGCCTTTTTGGGTCATTTCCCGCACTTCTTCGGGAAGTTTTAAAAGCCTCAGACTGTTTGCTATGGCAGGGCGGGATTTTCCGACGCTTGCGGCAACTTCTTCCTGGGTGTAGCCGCATTTATCAATAAGCGCCTGAAGTCCTTCAGCCTCTTCAATAGGGTTTAAATCCTCACGCTGTAAATTCTCTATTATAGCGATTTCCATTGTTTCGGTATCAGTAAGTTCCTTAATAACAACGGGAACTTTTGTTAACCCGGCAATACGGCAGGCGCGCCACCTGCGCTCGCCCGCAACAAGTTGATACCCGCCTGACGGAATCGGCCGCACAAGCAGCGGCTGCAATACGCCGTGCTGTTTAATGCTTTGCGCAAGTTCCTCAATGGACGCCTCGTCAAAAGTTTTACGCGGCTGGTCTCTGTTCGGGACAATCTCGTTCAAAGGCAGTTCGTTTTCCGTAAGCATTTCATCAGTTGAATTTTCAAGCATAAGCGCGCCCAAGCCTTTACCGAGGCCGCTCATTTTTTTTGCCATAATTACCCTCCTTTTCAAAAGCACAAATTTTCTGTGAAATTATTATTGCTGTTTAATTATCTCTTCCGCAAGGCGCTTATACGCAAAAGACGCTTTGCAGTATTTTTCATAATATATAACAGGTTTGCCGTAACTCGGCGCTTCTGCAAGTTTAACACTTCTCGGAATCATTGTTTTATACGCTTTATTAGGAAAATATTTGTTTACTTCCTCTATAACCTGCTGATTAAGTTTTAAGCGGCTGTCATACATAGTATACACAACGCCCTCAAGTTCAAGATGTTCGTTATAATGCTGTTTTACCGTGCGAACGGTGCTGAGTAGTTGGCTGAGTCCCTCAAGCGCATAATATTCGCATTGCAGGGGCACAATCAGAGTATCGGACGCAGTAAGCGCGTTTAGGCTGAGTAAGCCAAGACTCGGCGGGCAGTCTATAATTATAAAATCAAAATCAACGCTGAGCGGGGAAATTGCTTTTTTAAGGGCGAAAAATCTGTCTTCACTTTCCGCAAGTTCAAGTTCTGCGCCTGCAAGATTCATATCAGCCGGCAGTAAAAACAGATTTTTAAAGCCTGTATCAAGCATAATTCCGCGCGCCGGCACTTTATTTATCAAAACATCATAGGTTGAGTACTCAATATCCGTTTTATCAATGCCGACGCCGCTTGTACTGTTTCCCTGAGGGTCAACATCAACAAGCAGAGTTGTTTTGCCCTTAGCACCGAGAGCGGCGGCGAGGTTTACACAAGTTGTAGTTTTTCCTACTCCGCCTTTCTGATTAAATATTGCAATAGTTTTTCCCATACACAGCGCCTTCCAATGGCGGCGTACCGCCAGAATTTATAGAAGTATTATACTATAACAAGGCGGCGCAATCAATATTCAAAACAAAAGTTTCACATGAAACAATGCAATTATTTTTTGAAAATTGTGGCTGTGTTGTTAGTCGGCACAAGATATAGATGTTTCACATGAAACATAACTTCCGGGCATAAAAACAATCACAAATATTTAAAAGGGAATAAAACGATAATTAAAATATTAAAAAATCAGATGCTTGTGAAAGAACTAATAAAAACTCGTTATGAAATCAATCACGAATTAAATCAATTAATTTCAAAGACTTAAATTATAATTAATTTTATTTAAACACGCAACAAGGAATTTAAAATACAAACAATTAGAGAAGCCGCGCCAAATACAGATATAAACTTCGGTGTTTTAATGTTTATATAACACACAGTAACAGATGATTCAAAACAAACATAAATAATGTTTAAACAGATTATTCGCCTTAAACGCATACTTTAAACATTTTAAACATAGTTTTTAACAAATTTATAATTGAAACATGTTTAAAACTATAATATAGATAAAGTATTAATTTTAAAGATATTTATATGCAGTAAAAAAGTCTGCATATGCCGCTTATAAAATCTATATTAAACCCACGCCTCACTAATCAATAATAGTAAAAGAGGATTTTATAATTTATAATATCAACATATTGTGCCGCTGTTTCACATGAAACACAAGAGTAATAATTTGAGCCGAATCTGCATAAAACATAACATAGCAAAAACACAGAATGGCCCGCCGAAATCGGCGAGCCATCCCGTGTGATGAAAAGAGGAGAATATGTTAAAACGGTTTCCCGTTTTAAGCGGTATTTGCGTTTGCGGAACTTTTTTTAGGGGTATCTTTCCGCGGATTTTTTGGTATACGGACTAAAAATTCTATATAATCGTCCGTTTCGGTTTTATTTGATTCGGCGGGGATTCCCGCCTCTTTCATAGTGTTAATTGCTTTATTTACGGTATTTACAAATATACGCACATCTTTAAATATTTTAACAATATTATTTTTATGGGGCTTGACCGCTTTATTTGTAACGGAATTAATATATTCCTCAGTTTGCTGCACATTAAGCCCTTTTTCTTTTATAAGATTTAAGGCTGTCCACATCTGCTTTTCACTTTCAAGTTTAAGCAAAGCGCGGGCGTGCCGCTCGGTAAGCCCTTCCTTTTCAATGAAATAGCGCACATCAGCGGGCAATTTTAAAAGCCTCAGTTTATTTGAAAGAGCGCTTTGGCTTTTGCCAAGGCGTTTTGCGATTTGCTCCTGAGTCATACCAAAATGATTCTGCATTTGGTTTATTGCCTGCGCCTCTTCAAAAAAACTTAAATCAGAGCGCTGTATATTTTCTATAATTGAATACACGGCGGCCTCTTCATAATCGCAGTCTACAATCAGGCAGGGAACAGTTGCAAGATTGGCAAGTATTGCCGCTCTGAGCCTGCGTTCGCCCGCAATAATCTCATAATAATCACTGTTATTAATTCTGCGCGCAAGCAGTGGCTGCAATATTCCGTTTTCCTTAATTGATTCGGCAAGGCTCAACAATTCCTCGCTTTTAAACTGCTTTCGGGGTTGATACGGATTTGGAAGCAGTTTTTCCGTTGCAATTCTTTGGACTTCCTCAGGCATTTAGCCACACTCCTTATATCTCCTCGAAAAGAGCACTTACCTCTCTCTGATAAACACTATAACACAAAACGCAAAAAAATAAAAGGATTTCTCATCGGGGAAATCCTTTAAAATTCTGCCGTTTTCTTTATTTTAAAGCGGTTTTGAAGTAATTTTTTTTGTTCTTCTGGGGTATTTTGGCGGAGTTTGCGATAATTTTTTAATAATTACAAGGTTACGCGGGTCTTTATTTGGTAATTCAAGATAAACAACCTGCTCAATTTTACCGCCCAAAGTCCGCACGGCGTTTGCTCCGAGTTCTGATTCATCGTCCGCGCCTTTCATAGCAATAAAAGTTCCGCCCGGCTTAACAAGCGGCATTGCGTACTCCGCAAGAATGTTGAGCGGCGCAACGGCACGGCTAACGGCAAAATCGAACTCTTCTCTGTACTGTGCGTCATGGGCAATATCCTCCGCCCTTGCGTGCAAAGTCTGCCCCATAAGCCCGGAAAGGTTAAGCACATCTTTTATAAAAGCAAGTTTTTTGCCTACTGAATCAAGGAAGGTAATATCAATATCTGGCCTCGCAATAAGCATGGGCAGCCCGGGAAAACCCGCGCCGGAGCCGACATCTATTACTTTTGCGCCGCGCGGGAAATCCGCCGCGGTAAAAACAGTCAGCGAATCGGCAAAATGCTTAACGGCAATTTCGTCCTCCTCGGTAATAGCGGTCAGGTTAACATGTTCGTTCCAGCGCAAAAGCCTGTTTTCAAGAATCTCAAAACGCTCTGCCGCCATGGAATCAATATCAATGCCCAAATCTTTTGCGTAACCGATTACCTTTTCTTTATTCATAATGCCTCCAGAATTATATTGAGCGCGGCAATATCCGCCGGGTTTACACCGCTTATACGGCTTGCCTGCCCAAGATTTTCAGGCCTTATTTTGGAAAGTTTTTCAACCGCCTCAAGCCTCAGACCTTTAAGTGAAGAATAATCCAGGTCAGCCGGAATTTTTTTGCGCTCAATGCGGCGCATTTCTTTAATCTGCTGTTCCTGGCGGGCGATATACCCCTCATACTTAACGGAAATTTCCACCTGCTCAAAAACTTCGGGCGGATAATCGGGTCTGCCGGTATCAATACTTTCCAAATCTTTATATGTAACCTGCGGCCTCTTTAATAATTCTATCATTTTACAGCCTTTTTTTAAAGGGGTTGTGTTACATTTTTTCAAAATTGACTGAAGTTCGTCTGAAACATGAACAGAAGTTTCCTCAATTCTCTGAATTTCAGCAGAAATCTGCTCTTTTTTCTTAAGAAACGCCGAGTAGCACTCATCACTGATTAACCCTATCTCGTGCCCGAGAGGGGTAAGGCGCAAATCAGCATTGTCCTGCCTGAGCACAAGGCGGTACTCGCTGCGGCTGGTCATCATTCTGTAAGGGTCCGTACAGCCTTTTGTAACAAGGTCGTCTATAAGAGTGCCTATATAAGAGCCGCCGCGGTCAAGCACAACCGGCTCTTTGCCCTGAACTTTTCTTGCGGCGTTTATTCCGGCAACAAGACCCTGCGCCGCCGCCTCCTCATAGCCGCTTGAGCCGTTAAACTGCCCGGCGCCGAAAAGCCCGGGATAATCGTTAAACTCCAGGCTTGCCTTTAAAGCGGTGGGGTCAACGCAGTCATATTCAATCGCGTAAGCGGTGCGCATAACCTGCACATGCTCCAGCCCCGGGATAGTATGAATAAATGAAAGCTGCACATCTTCCGGCAGAGAAGAGGAAAGCCCCTGAAGATACATTTCCTCAGTTTCAAGCCCACACGGCTCAATGAACAGTTGGTGGCGTTCCTTATCTGAAAATCTGACTACTTTATCCTCAAAACTCGGGCAGTACCGCGGGCCTTTGCCCTCAATCTTGCCGCTGTAAAGAGGGGAGCGGTCAAGGTTTTCAAGAATCACCTTTTTGGTTGCCTCGTTTGTGTATGTAATATAACAGCACACCTTGTTTTCCGGCGGAGTTTTGGTTTCAAAACTGAAAGGTACGGTTTGAGCGTCGCCCTCCTGCACCTCGGTTTTAGAAAAATCAACACTTCGCCTGTTTACACGGCTCGGAGTACCCGTTTTAAAACGCCGCAGAGGAATATTCAGTTTATAGAGCGCGGCGGAAAGTTCGTTTGCGGGAAACATTCCGTCCGGCCCGCTGGAATAAGAAACATCGCCTATATAAACCCTGCCGCCGAGGAAAGTGCCTGTGGCGATTATAACGCACTTTGCAATATAGACCGCCTCAAGTTTTGTAACAAGGCGCCAGGTCCCGTCCTCATTTTGAGTAATATCAACTATTTCCGCCTGGCGAACATCAAGACCTTCCTGCAATTCAAGAGTATGTTTCATTCCCTTTGAATATTCGCGCCTGTCTATCTGCGCCCTGAGTGAATGGACTGCGGGGCCTTTGCCCATATTCAGCATACGGCTTTGAAGCGTATATTTATCCGCCGCTTTTCCCATTTCTCCGCCGAGAGCGTCAATTTCCCTTACAAGGTGGCCTTTTGAGGTGCCGCCTATTGAGGGATTGCATGGCATATTTCCAATCCAGTCCAAATTAATTGTAAAAACAGCGGTCTTACAGCCAAGCCTGGCGGCGGCAAGCCCCGCCTCTATACCGGCGTGCCCTGCGCCTATGACCGCAACATCATAATTATCGGCAAAATACTCCATAATTTATTTTCCCACACAAAATTTACTGAATATATTATTAACAACTTCCACGGTGGCTTTTTTGCCCGTAAGCGTCAAAAGTTCATCCGCGGCGCTGTCTATCATAACATTAACCGCATCAAAAGTCATACCCGCCTGTAAAGCGCAAAGCGCCTCGTCAACATACCTTAAAGCCGCCTTGCAGCATTCCTTTTGCCTTGCGTTGGCAAGCATGGGCGCGCCGGAATCTATATTTTCCGCGCCGAGAATATCATAAACGGCGTCCTTAACGGCGGCAAGGTAATTTTCATCTTTGGCGGAAATGTAAATAGTTTTTTCAAACGCCTTTTCAACTTCTTCAACTGAGGTATCGGCAGAAAGGTCAACCTTATTTACAACGGCAAGCGCCTTTTTGCCCCGGCATTTTTCAATCAATTTTTTGTCATTCTCATCAAGCGGACGGCTCACATCAAACACGGCGATAATCAGCCCCGCCGAATCAATCTTTTCAAGCGTGCGCTCAATGCCAATTTTTTCAACCTCGTCAGCGCCGTCACGCAGTCCGGCAGTATCGTTAAGATGAAGCACAATATCTCCAAGGCGCACACTGCCCTCAACAATATCCCTTGTTGTGCCCTCAATATCTGTAACTATACTCTTCTCGCGCCCGGAAAGCAGATTCATAAGCGTGGATTTGCCGGCGTTCGGCTTGCCGACTATTGCGGTATCAATGCCCTGCGTCATAACAAGACCGTTATCATATTCCGAAATAAGGCTTTGCAGTTCTGATTTTGCAGAGGACAAAGTTTTTTCAAGTTCATCATTGCCGAGTTCGGGAATTTCCTCGTCCGGGTAATCAACCCAAGCGCCCATAAGAGCGGAAGAATCCAGCAGATTCTGAAGCACTCTGCCTATCCTGCGGCTCAGCGCGCCGTCAATTAAATTCATAGAGGCTTTCACCGCCGCCTCGCCTCCGGCAGAAATCATATTTGCAACGCCCTCCGCCTGAGCAAGGTCTATCTTGCCGTTTAAAAACGCTCTTTTTGTAAATTCACCCGCCTCGGCAGGCGCTGCGCCGGCGTCAAAAACCGCCTCAAGCGTTTTTTGAACAATATAAAGACCGCCGTGAACGGAAAGTTCAACAACATCTTCACCCGTGTAACTTTTCGGCGCGCGGAATACAAGCGCAACCGCCTCGTCTATCGGCTCTGAGCCGCTGATTATCTTTCCGAATTTAGCGCGGTAGCCCTCCACTTCGGTGAGCGGTTTTCCGTCCGCCGCGCTGAACACTTTTGCGGCTACGGCAATAGCATTGTCGCCGCTTATTCTTATTACGCCTATGCCGCCCACGGCGTTACCCGTTGAAACAGCGGCTATCGTTTTTGCCATATCCTCATCTCCGAATTTATATACCATCGGGCAAATTAAAAATCCCTGTATGTATTATACCTGAATAAACTTTTTAAACCGCATATGCAAAAAGCGGGGGATATACCCCCGCCTTTAAATTCAAATTATTCGCTGTCTTTATCTACTTCAATTTTGCCGAATTTGGTAAAATCTTTCGGCAGCGGAGCAGATTTTTTTGCGGCGGGTCTTGAGTTTGAGTAGCCTCTTCTGCTGCCGCCGGCGCGGAATTTAACACCGCCGGTGGGCTGAAGAACTACTTTTCTGTCCTGCCCCATGCCAACGGACATTGATTCAACGCCCTCTATCTCCTGCACGGTGGTGTGGATAATGCGCCTTTCATAAGGATTCATCGGCTCAAAAGTATATCTTCTGCCGGTTCTTGCAACATAATCCGCATGCCTGCGGGCAAGATTTTTAAGAGTTTCAACTCTCTTTTCACGGTAGTCGCCGACATTGATAACAACTCTTATGTATTTACCGCTTGCTTTCTTAACAGCAAGTCCGGTAAGATACTGAAGTGAATCAAGTGTTTCGCCGCGTCTGCCGATTATTATGCCGTAATCATCGCACTTAACGGTAAGTTCAAGCACACCGTCCTTAACCTCTCCGGTAACTTCGGCGCCCTCAACATTGAGCCCGTCAATCATAGTTTTAAGATATGTTACGGCGGCGTTCATATCAATATCTTTTTCAGTTAAAACAGGTTCGTCTGCGTGTTCATCACGCGCGGGCGCCTGCGGTTTATCCTGCGGCTTTGCCTCAGGCTTAACTTCTGCTTTTTTAGGAGCCTTCTCCGCCTTTTTTGCCTGCGGCTTAGCGGCGGGTTTTGCCGCTTTCTGCGGCTGCGGTTTTCTGGCTTTTCTGCCGTCGTCATAAGAAACTTTAACTTCCGCGTCGCTTGAGCCTAAAAGGCCGAAAAATTTCTTTTTCGGAAGGGCAATAACCTCTTCATGGAACTCTGCCGTGTTTGGCTTTTTAACGCCTGCTTTCGCAAGTTCTGCCATAAGTCCGTCAACGGCGGCTTTAGCGGCGTCTTCCCTGGTTTTGCCTTTGCCTATATACTCGTATTTCATAATTCCTCCGTTAAACGCTTATAAAAAAACGCTTTTACGCCTTTGTTTTTTTAATATTTTCTTCCCTGGAGCGGCGGTAAATGGTGTTCTCTATCATAAGTTTTGCCTGGCTCTTTTTAGGCGGGAAGAATTTTGCTATAAATAACTGCTGTAAAATTGAAACAACATTTGAAATTATCCAGTAAAAACCAACCGCTGCCGGTACTCTGAACGCTATTACCAAAGAGAAAATCGGCATCATCAGCAGCATCATAATCATACTCGCGGTCTGCTGAGCGGCGGCGGGATTTGTTTTTTTCTGAATAAGCATTGAGATTCCCGTTGACGCAAGTGATGTTAAAAACGAAACAATGGGAATTACAACGATAACACCGTCTTTCCAATGGGGAAGAGCGGTCATATCTATTCCGCCGAGAATCATACCCTGCCTGAAGGAATCAATGGCGGAAACGCGCTCCGGTGTAAACAGTTCAGGCATTTGAGCCACAAGTTGATCCCTGTACGCAGTCCAGTTTTCAAGAATACCGAGCTGCAGGTAATTTCCCGAATAATTAACGCTTTCAAGAAATTCGGTAAGTTGGTCGGTATAATCACCTATGTTGCTCATTCCTATAATATAGGAAAGCGGATAATAGATTATTCCAACGATACCCATAAGAAAAACTAACTGGAAAATCATAGGCAAACAACCCATCTGCATAGGGTTATGACCCTCGCGGGCATAAAGGTCGTTCATTTCCTGGTTGAGTTTATTTCTGTCTTTCGGGTCAGGATATTTTTTCTGAATTTTCTGAATTTTAGGCTGAAGTCTTGCCGTTTTGGCGGTTGCTTTCTGCTGGTGCAGGTTTGCGGGCAGCAAAATAAGCCTGGTGAGCACCGTAAAAATGATTATTGCTATAAAATATTCGTTGCTGAGCGCGGAAAGCAATAATTCCATACATTTTCCAAACAGCCAGTAAAGCGGTCTGAAAAGGCCCATTCCGTCCGACGACATTGCCATTGCAACGGCATTCGCTGTAAAATCAAACATTATTTTTCCTCATTTTTATTCTTTTTAGGTGGAACGGGGTCATAGCCGCCCTTTGAAAACGGGTTGCATCTTAATATCCGCCATATTGCAAGAAGAGAGCCTTTAAAAACGCCGTGTATCTCTATTGCCTCCAGCGCGTACTGCGAGCAGGTTGGATAATACCTGCACGAGCCGTGCGAAAAGCGGGGGCTGATGGTAGCCTGATATGTTTTAATCAAAAACACCAGCGCCTTTTTTATAAGACTCCTCATTTTATAACACCCAGTGAAAGCAACTGCTTTTCCATATCATTTTTAACAGCCTGCATTTTAACATTGCATGTGGCGGTGCGGGCAACAAACACAATATCGTAATTACCGGCAATCCGCCCGGCAAGTTCGGCGTATGCCGCTCTGATAACGCGGCGCGCTCTGTTTCTTTGATAAGCCTTGCCTATTTTTTTACTGCTTGTAATACCAACTCTTGTTTCCCTGCGTCTGCTTTTCATAACATAGGTAACAAGATTTTTGGATGCACTGCTTTTGCCCCTGTAATACAGGCGGCGGAAATCCTTGTTTTGATTTAAGGCTATGATTTTCACAATACCATTCCCTTAAAACAGCCTTCCGTTCGGCGCTGATTTAAAAATCAGTAAGAAAGCTGTTTTCTGCCCTTAGCGCGGCGGCGGGCAAGCACCTTTCTGCCGTTTCTTGTGGACATTCTTTTTCTGAAGCCGTGCTCCATCTTAGCGTGCCTTTTCTTAGGCTGAAATGTTCTTTTCATTAAATTCACTACCTTTCACAGACTAAACTTGTCTTAATCCTTATATACTCTGCGCGGTATAGCGCAGGCTAATCCGTATTTTGTAATTTTAAACTGCGCGGCAATCATTATCGGCAGATAAAAAGCCTTGCCGCTTTGGTTTGATTTTTTACCGCTAAAAACAATTTTGCACATTAGCGAACAATATTATATATTAAAAATAACGGCGTTGTCAACATAAAAATAATAAATCTTGTAATTATTAAAATTATATATTATAATAACACTATATTTTGTGGTCTGATATGGCGGCGGCAACAAGAGCAACTGCCGAACACAAATAAAATTTTATTTATAGGTGGTAAAAACTATGATAGGCATAATCGGAGCAATGGATATAGAGATAGAAGCGGTGCAGAATCGTATTGAGGACTGCGTTTCGCAGGAAATTGCCGGCTGTTCTTTTGCCTGCGGGCACATAAACGGAGTTATGGTGTGCGCCGCGCGCTGCAATCCCGGCAAGGTAAACGCCGCAATCTGCGCTCAGATAATGATAGACCGCTTTAACGCGGATAAAATCATAAATATCGGCGTAGGCTGTTCGCTCTCGCCGGATGTGGCAATAAAAAACATAGTAATCGCAAGCGATGTATGCCAGTATGATATTGATATGACCGCCATAGGCGAACCGCGCGGATATATAAACGGACTCAATATGATTAAGATTGAAACGGACAAAGAAATTTCAGACCGACTTGCAAGGATAGCCATAAATTCCGGCGAAAAAATACACCGCGGAACAATCGCAAGCGGCGATACTTTTATTGCGGATAAAGAGTTAAAAAATAAAATTGTTTGTGAATTCGGCGCAATATGCGGCGAAATGGAAGGCGGCGCAACAGCGCAGACCGCCGCGGCAAACGGCGTTCCTTTTGCAGTATTAAGGTCTGTCAGCGACGGGGGAGATGACGACGCGGCAATGGACTACCCTACATTTAAAAAAACAGCCGCGGAAAAATCCACGGCTATCATTCTGAAATATATAGAGGGCGAAAAAACTCAGCTTGAGTTTACTCAGCAATAAAACTGCTCATTATATATTCTTCCGCTTCCTCAATAAGTTTGTGCAGCACATTTCCGTCCATAGAATCTATGCCCGTGCGTGATTTATCCTCAATAAAGGCAAATCTTGAATCAAGCACGGCTATTGCCGCGCTGGCAAGTTCGTGCCCTAAATTATAATCAAGCCTGAACATATCGCTCGGCAGCGCGCCCGCCTTTGCAAGCGTAAGCGCCCCGCGGTAAATGCAGAGCATATAATAATCGTGAAGATATTTCACAAAAGAATTATCCGTTGAAGACGCCGCCGCCATATCAATCAGTATTTTTGTGGATTGAGTAAGCGCCGCCAGTTCGGAATCATCGCCGTCCTCGCCCGCAATATGGGAAAGGTAATCTTCATCAAGGCCGTATCTGCTTTTTGAAACGCCAAGCAGATAATCGGTTGTAACTCCGTAATACTCGCTGCACTTAATAACAAAATCAAGCCCGCATTCACGAATGCCTTTTTCGTAGTGGCTTAAAAGCGCCTGGCTGATACCCAGGTCCGCCGCCGCTTTCTTTTGGCTTGAACCGCGCTCTTTTCTTAGTTGGGAAAGTATTGCGGCAAATTTAGATTTTTTGCCTGAAAAAGTATTTTTGCTGTCCGCCATAAATTTACCCTGATTTCTTTATTTAACAATTTTCGCGCGTAAATGTAAATTAAAATCAATTTTTACCCCGTGCGTTATACTGAAAGTAATTATACCGCTTGTAATTGTGTTTGTAAAGTACAAAATTAATCTGTAAACAATTTGTAATAATTCGTGCTTTTACTGCAAAATATTCTTACAAAAAACAATATTAAGAGGTGTTAAAAAATGAAAACTTTTACAATATATCTCTTCCGCCACGGAATAACAAAAGGCAATCTAAACGCACAGTATATTGGGCGTACAGATTATCCGTTAACTATGGATAGTATATCCGAACTCAGAAACATAAAAGCAAAATACCATTATCCCACCGTGCAGGCGGTGTTTACATCGCCGCTTAAAAGGTGCACCGAATCGGCTGACATAATGTTTCCAAAAAATAACCCAATTGTAATAAATGACTTTGTTGAGTACAGTTTCGGCGAGTTTGAGGAGTGCACGGCAAAGGACCTTGAAAATAATGAGGATTTCTTAAAATGGATAAGGGGCGATATGCACGCCCGCCCGCCGTACGGCGAAAGCAACGCGGAATTTACGCACAGAGTTTGCGATGCTTTTGAAAAAGTTGTGGACGGGCTTATAAAAACTCAAACCGAAAATTCGGCAATAGTAGGTCATGCCGGAGTGCTTATGACTATTCTTGCGTGTTACGGTCTGCCTCAGGCGCCGATGGCACACTGGCAGATGGACCCCGGCTACGGTTTTAAACTGCGGGTAACGCCGTCCCTCTGGATGCGCGCAAATAAAATAGAGGTTGCCGACACCGCTCCCGTTGCCACCCGCGAGAGTGATTAATTTTCACATTTTAAAATTTTAATATACAAACAAAAAAGGCGGTTCAAAACGAGCCGCCTTTAATTTTTATTTTACTTATATTAATATGTATTAATTAATGTGTTTCCAGCCGGTGGAAATTATATCCTCGTGCTTGCCGACATGGGTTATGATATGCTCAACAAGTTCATTGTTTTTGCGTTTTGTTGAAATCTCCGCGCGTACTTTTACATTGCCGCCGTCAACATCGCTCATCTCAAGATTTCTGAGCAAAACATCGTCCAGTTCACGGAAATATTCGATTATATTTTTCTTAATTTCGTCCGCATTTTCCTCTGAGCAGACTATGGAAATACGGTAAAAAGTTTCCTGCTTATCGGATTTTTCCTTATTATACTCCTGCTTTTTGGATATAAATTCCGCAACCGGGTGAATAAGCAGATGAGCAAGCACCATAGTGCCGGCAACGATTGCGGCAAACCACCATTTATCAAGGCAGCAGAGAATTCCGACCGAGGCGGAAGACCATATAGAAGCGGCGGTATTTATACCTTTTACTTTAGTGCCGTCGCTGATGATAACGCCGGCGCCCAGAAAACCTATGCCGGAAACTATCTGCGCCGCGATACGGGTAACATCGGTATTGCCGTCATTAGCAAGATAAGAAAACGCCGTAAAAGCATATGAGCCGACGCATACTATTACATTTGTAACAATGCCGGTACGGTGCTTTGTAAGTTGCCGCTCGGCACCGATAAGTATTCCGAGCCCCACCGCAATAAGAAGTCTTATTGTAAATCCCAAAGCCGTGGTAATTGCAGGCATTTTAATCACTAAAGCCTTTCTGGCTACAAATAGTAAATTTATTGACATCCTAACTGTAGCCGGATAAGGCGTCAACAAGATTACAACCGTCTCAAATTACGCCGCAAGGCAGATTCTGAGAACAATACAATCCGAATTAGTGTAAATTTTCACGCTAATCTAATTTTTAGTAAAATCAATAAAGCGGAAGATCGTCAAAATCAGGTCTGTTTCCCGCAAGGTTTATATTTGTTTTTCCGTAAATACTCTGCTGTACCAACTGCGCTGTAAGCGGCATATCAACTTTCCAGCACCATACGCCGTAAAATGTGCCGCCGCGGCAGGTAGTTATTACCTCTCCGTTTTCATCAGTTGAATTTTCGGGCACGGTCTGCGTATTTGTTGTGTAGTTCATCCAGCCGTGGCGAATAGCGTAACTGCCTATATCAAGCACTTCGGATTTAGCAAATCCCATTTTTACATACGGCAAAAGGCTGTTTACAACTTCAATTGATTTAACTGTTGATGAGCCGCTCATCTTTTCAAATATTTTAAGAAGAACGGTTTTTTGGCGGTCTGCCCTGGCATTATCGGAATCTATCTTGCGTATTCTGCAATATGCAAGCGCCTGTTCGCCGTCCAGTTCAACCAAACCGGGCGCGGCGTCAATAGTAACATTGCCGTATCTTGACTGATGATTATTAATCTCGTCAATTTCCTCTTCCGTCATTTCAACGGTTATGCCGCCCAAAGTATCAATAATGCTGCTGAAACTGTCAAAATTAACTATAACATAATTATCAATATTTATCTTAAAGTTATTTTCAACGGCTCTGATATAGCAGTCAACACCGCCGTAGTACATAGATTCGTTTATCTTGCCGAATCTGCCGCTGTCCTCATCGCCCTCCGTTACCTCGTAGTAGCAATAAGAATCACGCAGAATTGAAGTAAGCGTTATCTGCTGAGTGTCAATATTAACGCTGGCGATAATTGCAGAATCGGCTCTTGTTTCCTCATCGGTAATATTTTCATCTCTTGTATCTTCGCCGATAAGAAGCACATTCAGCACATGGGTTGAGTACGCCGGAGAACCGTTATAATACCACTGCTTAAGCATATCACGGTAAGAAGAGGCGTATTCGTCCTCATAAATCGGGGTAAAATCTTCCTCTAAAACGCTCATTCCCGTCCATTCGTCAATGGCTTCTGTTTTTTCAGGGGTATCTGTAGCGTCATTAAGTCTGCCGTTAAGATAAAAATA
The DNA here is from genome assembly GCA_944380635.1 of uncultured Eubacterium sp. Lineage (GTDB taxonomy): Bacteria > Bacillota > Clostridia > Oscillospirales > Acutalibacteraceae > Eubacterium_R. The sequence continues at coordinate 15,677 of CALWID010000018.1, forward strand.
CAATCCGCCGATTGCCGCGCCGCCCGCTATGATAAGAACAAGCAGAATAATAATTATAGTTTTTAAAATTTTTGCAGTGCGGGATGGCTTTTTCTTTGCCTTTTTACCGCTTTTTGCGTTATCTTGCGGTATTGAGGCATAGTTCATTATATTTACATTCCCGTTTTCGTCTACATCATAATGCATTTTAGGCGCATTTTCTGCCGGATTTTGAAACTCTGTATTTTCAGATTTCATTTCCGCTTTATTGCGCTCTTTTTCATCTGCGCCATTTTCTTTTACAGGCGCGGCGATTTTTGCGCTGCTTTTATCAGAATCCGCGCCTGCGGGAGCGGAAATATTTTTTGCGTTTTCCCTTTCAGGGGAATTATTCTCTTTTTGTTTATTTATATTATCACTTTGCTGCGAATTTTCATCTTTTTTTGTTTTTGCAGAAACTTCTGCCTTTTCGCTTTTGCTTTCTTGCTTATCTAAATGCTCTGTTTGTGTATTTCGAGCGGAAGTCGTTTCTTTTACATTTTCAGGCGCATTTGCAGGCGCTGAGCCGCTTTTTATATTTTCCGCCTGCGGCTTTGCGGCGCTGTTTTCGCCCTGTTTTTTTGCCGGTGCACCCTGCGCTTTTATGCGTGCTTCGTTTTCTTCTCTTCTCTTTCTGACTTCTTTTAAAATTTCATCTACATCAAAAGAAGAATCGCTCACTGGCTTTCACCCCTTTGACACGCCGCGGCGCGCCCCTGTTTGATATAATACAGAAAACATTATATAACATTTAGTTTCCGATTTCAACAAAAAATGATTTTTTTACACATTGTTAATATAATATGTAATTTTTTATTTTTATTATGCCGCCGTTTGCAAATAAAATCAGAAGTTTGGTTTTGCACACTTTTCTTAATAAACGGCAATTTAAATTTATTTTCCGCACAGGGCGCAATTATGCGCTTAAAGGAAAAAATTTTGCACTTTACATAACGAAAAAAGAGCAGGTTTTCCTGCTCTTTTAAACGCACATATTAAATCAGCACATTATTCCTTCTCTGCGGCGGTTGATTCATCAGCGTTTTCATCTGCCGAAAGTTCATCGCCGGAATCATTATAATCGTTTGAATCTTCCTCAAATCTGTCCACAACAGAGATGGTGGCAACCTTTTCGCCCTCGTTTACGCGCATAACCTTAACGCCTTTGCTCGGGCGCTGGAAAGTTGAAATCTGGTCTGCGTGCGTGCGGATAACTATACCGTCGCTTGAAATCATAATAACATCGTCATCCTCTTTAACAGGGGCAATCATAGCAACTTTGCCGTACTGCGCTGTGCGGTAATTGATAAGTCCTTTGCCGCCGCGGCTCTGAACACGGTAATCGTCAAACGAACTCCTCCTGCCGAATCCAGTTTCGGAAACGGTAAGCAGAGTATATCCGTCAAGCGACGCCGCAAAGCCTACAACATAATCGTCATCCTCAAGAGTGATTGCGCGCACGCCCCTTGCGGTTCTGCCTATCAGGCGGGCGTCTGTTTCGTTAAAGCAAATGCTCATACCGTTGTGTGTTGCAACAACAAGTTTTCTGTTGCCGTCCGTAATCTCTACATAAGCAAGTTCGTCGCCCTCGTCAAGATTTACGGCTATAATTCCGCTTTGGCGGATATGGCAGTATTCGTCTATATCCGTGCGCTTGATAACGCCTTTCTTTGTAACCATACAAAGATAACGGCGGCTTTCATCCTGCGGAATTTTTACCATTGCGGAAACGGTTTCGCCCTTTTCAAGCGGAAGCAGGTTTACAACATTCATACCTTTGCCCGTTCTTGATGATGCGGGTATCTCATATGCCTTTTTGCGGAAAACCTTGCCGGTGTTTGTAAACAGGAAAACAACATCGTGAGAGGAGCAACTAAACATTGTTTTTGCAACATCCTCTTCGCGGCGGCTCATTCCCATTATGCCTCTGCCGCCTCTGTTTTGCGCCTTGTAGGTATCAACCGTCATTCTCTTCATATAACCCATATTTGTAAGGGTTAAAATACAATCTTCAACGGGGATAAGGTCCTCATCGTCAACAGAGCCGATAACGGCGCTTATTTCTGTTCTTCTTTCATCGCCGAATTTATCAACTATTTCTTTTGATTCTTCCTTAATTATATCAAATACTCTTTCCTCGTGCTCAAGAATATCTTTGTAATCGGCAATCTTTTTATCAAGTTCTTCTAATTCGTTTACAATCTTTTCAATCTCAAGCCCTGCAAGTTGACCGAGTTGGAAATTTACTATTGCGGTTGCCTGAGGGTCGTCAAATTCAAACTTTTCCATAATGGCAAGTTTTGCCTCTGATTTTCCGCCCTTGCACGCTCTTATGGTTGCAATAATATCGTCAACAATATCAATCGCTTTTTTAAGGCCCTCTAAGATATGTGCCCTTGCTTCAGCCTTTTTAAGGTCATATTTTACACGCCTTGTAATAACTTCTTCCCTAAACTTAACATAGTTTTGAAGCATTTGTTTAAGGGTAAGAATTTTCGGCACTCCGTCCACAAGCGCAAGCATAATAACGCCGAAAGTGCCCTGCATTTGGGTCTGTTTATAAAGATTATTAAGCACAACCTGCGGATTTGCGTCTCTTTTAAGAGAAATTTCTATATGCATGCCTTTTCTGTTTGTAAAATCCTTTATATCGGAAATACCTTCAAGGCGCTTGTCCTTAACAAGTTCTGCTATTTTTGCAATAAGTTCCGCTTTTTTAACCTGATACGGAAGTTCTGTTACTATAATTTTATAATGGTCGCTTTTATCTTCCACTATTTCGGCGCGGGCACGGATATAAATTTTGCCCCTGCCGGTTGAATAAGCCTCTTTTATGCCTTTTGTGCCCATAATTATTCCCGCGGTAGGAAAATCGGGGCCTTTTATAAACTGCATAAGGTCCAGCGAATCGCAGTCCGGATGGTCTATAAGATATTCAACGCCCTCAACAACTTCTTTCATATTATGGGGCGGAATATTTGTTGCCATACCAACCGCAATACCTGATGAGCCGTTTACAAGCAGATTGGGAAATCTTGTTGGCAAAACGGTGGGCTCTTTTAAGCGGTCGTCATAGTTCGGCTCAAAATCAACGGTATCTTTATCTATATCCTGAAGCATGCGCATGCTTATTTTGCTCATACGGGATTCAGTATATCTGTAAGCCGCCGCCGGGTCGCCGTCTACCGTACCGAAGTTTCCGTGCCCGTCAACAAGCACATATCTCATTGAGAAATTCTGGGCAAGCCTTACCATAGCGTCATAAACAGACGCGTCGCCGTGAGGATGATAACGCCCAAGAACGGCGCCGACCGTATCGGCGCACTTACGGTATGGTTTTTCAGGGTACAGGTTATTCTCAAACATTGTGTAAAGAATACGCCTGTGAACAGGTTTTAAACCGTCCCTTACATCGGGCAGAGCCCTTTGTACAATTACGCTCATTGAATAATCAAGAAACGCTTTCCGCACTTCTTTGTTTATTTCAATATCTATAATTTTTTGGTTGTCATAACGCACTATATCGTCTGCCATTTTAACCTCCAAAAACAACTTCTTTTGCTTTAATGATTTTTATAATCACAATCCGTTTTTTTTAATAAAATATCCTGCCTTTGCCGCGTTTTCTTATTTTTTAAGCCGGCGGCAAAACGCTTTTAAATTGATATTATTTACAAAGTTTTTATATTGTAATAAATTAATTTCTGTTTTTATACATCCAAATTTTGGACATATTTTGCGTTTTTCTCTATGAAATCACGGCGCGGCTCAACATTATCGCCCATTAAAATACTGAATGTTTCGTCCGCCTGCTGAGCGTCCTCAACCGTTACTCTCAGCATGGTTCTGAATTCAGGGTCCATAGTGGTTTCCCAAAGTTGCTCGGGGTCCATCTCACCAAGACCTTTATAACGCTGAACATCGCACTGGCCGCCCATTTCCTGAATAAGGCTGTCTCTTTCCTCATCGCTGAAAGCATATGCGTTCTTTTTGCCCTTTGTAACCTTAAAAAGAGGCGGCTGAGCAAGATAAACATACCCGCCCTCAACAAGAGGTTTCATATATCTGAAGAAAAATGTTAAAAGCAAAGTTCTGATATGAGCGCCGTCAACATCGGCATCCGCCATAATAACTATTTTGTGATAGCGCAGTTTTGATATATCAAAATCTTCGCCTATTCCTGTTCCGAGCGCTGTAACAATAGGCATAAGTTTTTCGTTGCCGTAAACTTTATCAAGCCTTGCCTTTTCAACATTCAGCATTTTTCCCCAAAGGGGAAGTATAGCCTGGTGAACACGGTCGCGCCCCTCTTTTGCGGAACCGCCTGCGGAATCGCCCTCTACTATGTAGATTTCGCAAAGTTCAGGCACATTAGAAGAGCAGTCCGCAAGTTTTCCCTTTAGTTTTGTATTTTCAATTCCTGATTTATTTCTTGCGTTTTCCCTTGCCTTTCTTGCGGCTTCCCTTGCGCGGGACGCGTCCAGCGCTTTATTGAGTATTGCTTTCGCAGTTTGCGGGTTTTCCTCAAAATAGGTCATCAGTTTTTCATATACCATAGAGGAAACAAGCCCGGTAATATCCGTATTGCCGAGTTTACCTTTTGTCTGCCCCTCAAACTGAGCCTCCGTCAGTTTAACACTTACTATCGCGGTAAGGCCCTCGCGCACATCGTCGCCCGAAAGTTTTTTATCATTATCTTTAAGAATATTGTATTTTTTACCGTAATCGTTAAAAACACGGGTTAAAGCGGTTTTAAATCCTGTTTCGTGAGTACCGCCGTCAATAGTGTTTATATTATTTGCAAAAGAAAGCAGTATTTCATTATAGGAATCGGTATAACAGAGCGCAACTTCGGCACTTCTGTCCTCCTTAGTAGTGGAAATATGAATAACTTCTTCCTGAATAGGATTAAGACCCCTTGTTTTGTTTATATATTCAACAAAAGATTTTATACCGCCCTCATAATGGTAAACTTCTTTTCTCTGCTCTTCAGGGTCATCGCTTCTAAGGTCTGAAAGAGTTATGGACAGCCCTGCGTTAAGAAATGCCTGCTCGCGAAGTCTTCTTGAAAGCACATCAAAATCATAAACAAGAGTTTCGGTAAATATTTCGCCGTCCGGCTTAAATTTAATATAAGTTCCGTGGCCGTCTGAATCACCGATTATATGCAAATCATTTACCGGATTGCCTCTTTCAAAGCGCTGTGAATAAATATGCCCGTTTTGGGTAACTTCAACTTCAAGCCATTCAGAAAGAGCGTTTACAACTGACGAACCAACGCCATGCAGACCGCCGGAAACTTTGTAGCCGCTGCCGCCGAATTTACCGCCCGCGTGAAGAACGGTTAAAACAACCGTAACAGCGGGAAGCCCTGTTTTTTCATTAATACCGGTAGGAATACCGCGCCCGTTATCGCGAACGCCTATAACATTATCCGGCAGTATCTCACATTCAATATGAGTGCAGACCCCGGCAAGAGCCTCGTCTATTGAGTTATCAACAATTTCGTACACAAGGTGGTGAAGTCCGCGAGGACCCGTGGAGCCGATATACATACCCGGTCTTTTGCGCACCGCCTCAAGGCCTTCCAAAACCTGAATATCTTTTGCAGAATATTCCTCGGTTACGGAAGTATCCATATCCTCTTCCTCAAGAACAATTTTGTTTTCTTCACTCATTCTTATTTCTCCCAACCTGCCCGCTTTAAAAGCGTGCTTGTATTAAGCGGGCTTATATAAATTTTATCTTTTGCAACTATAAAACTTTTTGGCAAATCATAACTTGTTAAAACAACTTTGTTTTCTTTTTGTGCCTTTGCAAGAAAATCACGGGTAGGTTTATTTACAGTGGTTTTATCCATATCAAAAATTCCCGTTATGTCTTCTGTTTTAAGCACAAAATCCTCGCCTATATTTATATACATATCATCACTCCGCCACGGTGCCGTTTTCTATTTTTATGGTTTTGCCTTTTTTAAGGCGCAAAACGCTTTCGGCGTCGCAGCAGGTTATAAACACCTGCCAGTCTTTAAGATGATTTAATATATAATCCTGCCTTTTTTCGTCAAGTTCGCTCATAACATCATCAAGAAGAGCGGCGGGTTTTATTCCCGTTTTTTCATAAAGCAGGCTCGCCTCGGCAAGTTTAAGCGCAAGCACTGAACTTCTTTGCTGCCCCTGACTGCCGTATATTCTTGCGGATTTGCCGTTTATAAGTATTTCAATATCATCCCTGTGGGGCCCTGTTTTAGTTATTTTATTTAAAATATCGTTATTTTGATTTTCATTAAGCATTTTCAGCAGTTTTTTTTCTATTTCTGCCTGCTCAAGACCGGCATAATCAAAATCGCCGTCAAGTTTTAATGTTATTTCTTCTTTTCCGCCGGATATACCGCTGAAAATATCTTTTACAAACGGCGTGATTGCCTCAATATATTTCTGCCTTTGATAAATTATTTTTGCTCCCTCTTTTGCAAGGGCGGCGTCCCACACATAAAGCATACTTCTTAGGTCTGCGCTTACGGAAATATCTTTAATTACTATATTTCTTTGCTGCAATGCCCTGCCGTATGCTTTAAGAACGGCGGCATAATTGCTTTTTATCTGGCACAAAGCGTCGTCCGCAAATTTTCTTCTTTCCGCCGGCCCTCCTTTTACAAGCATTAGATGAGCGGGCGAAAATACCACGGCTTTTATTTCTTCACCAAGAGCAGAAACACTTTTTTTTGAAATTCCGTTTAATTTTGCTCTTTTTTTGCCGTCTGTTTCAATTTCAGCAGTCTGTTTTCTGCCGCCACCCTCAAAATTAATCTTTAGCCTTGCCTTTTTACAGCCAAAAGAAATCATTTCACTGTCCCTCGCGCCGCGAAAAGAACGCGCACCGGTAAAAAGGTAAATTGCCTCAATTAAATTTGTTTTTCCCTGGGCGTTTTTGCCGTAAATAATATTTACATCTTCAAAATCAACGGCAATATTTTTGAAATTTCTAAAATTTTCTGCCTCTAATCTGTTAATCTTCATTAATTATCTCATAATCTATTTTTAAAAAAGATACAATATCTCCGTTTTTAATCTTTTTTCCTCTTGCAGTGCAGATTTCGCCATTTACCTTAACACAGCCTTCCTGCACCATCTGTTTTGCAGCAGCGCCTGTTTCCGCCGCTCCTGCAAATTTTAAAAAACTGTCAAGTTTTATAAACGGAGTTGATATTGCTATTTTTTCTTTTTGCCTTTCGGCTATCTTTGCTTTTATTTTTTTCATAACAGTATAAAATTTCTTTAATTTTTTATTTTTTTGTGGAAACAACCCCTCCGTCAACTTCGTTGACACCTCCCCTTACACAGGGGAGGCAATAAAGTGGGAACAATTTTCATTGAAACTGCCCTCTTACACAGGGGAGGCGGTAAAATGGGGAGCAACTTGCGTTGACACCTCCCCTTACACAGGGGAGGCGGTAAAGTGAGAAACAATTTTCATTGAAACTGCCCTCTTACACAGGGGAGAAAGTAAAGTGAGGAGCAACTTGCGTTGAAACTGCCCCCTTACACAGGGGAGACACTAAAGTAACAGAAGCACCGTTTCGGCTCCCTTGTGTAAAGGGAGCTGGCAAAGCCGCAGGCTTTGACTGAGGGATTGTTATACAATATTTAATTAATTTTCCGTGCTTTTAAGCCTCATCGGCAAAACAAGGAAAAGAAAATGCTCATCATTAACAGGCAAAACCTTAACGGGGCTTACAGGCCCGCCGAGTTCAATTTTAACCTGGTCTGTATCCGCGGCAGAAAGAGCGTCAAGCAGATATTTTGAATTAAAGCCTATTTCAACTCTTGCGCCGCTGATATTTGCGTGAGTATAATCAACAACTCTGCCGAGAGATGAAACTGTTGAAATACGCATTTCATCATTATCAAACAGGCACCTAATCGGGTTTTTAGCGTTGTTTTCAATAACGGGAATTGTTCTTTCAATGCACTCAATAGCGTCATTTGTATTAATAAGAACAGTAGTGTTTGATGTTTTCGGAACAGCGGCGTCATAATCAAGAAAATCGCCCTCAAGAAGTCTGCTTATAATGCTGTAATTTTCAACTTCAAAAATTATATGGCGTTTTCCTACGCTTATCTGAATATCCTTGTCATTATCAGAACCGATTATTTTTATAAGTTCCCTGATTGTTTTTTTAGGCACTATAAAACTAATGTCTTCGCCGTCATATTTAATAGTTTCTGTTCTGATTGCAAGCCTGTATCCGTCAACACCAACAAGGCGCAACTGATTAAGACTCATTTCAAATTTAAGCCCTGTGTGCACCTGTTTTGAATTTTCATTCTCAGCAACGGCAAATAAAGTCTGCATTACCATCTGCTGAAGTATATGCTGATTAATAAACAGCGGCACTCCGCCAGATACGCTCGGCAGTTCGGGATATTCCTGCGCGTCAATACCCATAATATTATACTGAGCGGCTCCCGCTATAATTGAAACAGATGTGCCGTTTGTTTCAAAAGTAATTGTTTCGCTTGTGGCTTTTCTTATAATATCGCAAAGTACTTTTGCATTTATTACAATCGCGCCCGGCTCGCTTACGGTTGCCTGCATAATTGTGTTTATGCCGAATTCAAAATCATAGCCCGTAAGGCTCAGGGTATCGCTGCCGCATTCCATAAGTATTCCCTCTATTGTGGGAATGGTTACTTTGGTGCTAACCGCCCTAATAACATTATTGCATGCGTCATTCAAATTTTTAGTGTTGCAGGAAAATTTCATATTTTCACCTTAGCCTTTCAGACTACAAAAAATATTTTTTTATTTTTAACACCTTATTGTAGCCGATAAGGTGCCGTCTGTTTTACCGCCTTTTTGTTTTGCCGTATCTGATTTTAAAGGTGGATATTTAAAACAGTGAAATTTTTTGCACTGTTTGCTGTATTATCCAAAAAAACAAAAGAAATTCTTATTATGATTAAGAAAATTATAGTAGTATTATTAGTAGTGTCAAAAATGTTTAAAATTGCCGTGATTTAAGTTTTAAAGCCAAAAAACAGGAAATTTTTTCTGTTGATTATTTATTGAAAAAATGTTGTGTTTGTTGAAGATTTTTATTTTCAACAGCCGTGTTTAAAATTTTTATGTTAAAAAACAAAAAGTTGTTGAAAAAATTTTTTGAATTTTGACTTAAAAGCGGTTATTTAATCATTTGTTTTAACATTATTTATAATATCGTTTATTTTTCTTTCAAGTTTGGAATCCTCTTCCATCTTTTTTGAAATTTCTTTCAGGCTGTATATAACGGTTGAGTAATTTTTGCCGAATTCCTCGCCTATCTGTTCAAGGGTAAGGGTGGTAACCTCCCTCATTATATACATACACATTTTTCTGGCAAGAGAAATATTTGCCTTTTGTTTTGACGATTTTATTTCATCAACCGGTATTCCCTGCATTCTTGAAACTTCCTCAATGATTTTTTCAATCGTTACGGGAATAGGGGGAATATCGTCGTCAATAACATCTTTTATAACTTTCTGCGCGATTGCAATAGTTGGCTCTTTATTTGTAATTTCATTAAGCGCGGAAAGTTTTTTTACCGTGCCCTCAAGTTGGCGGATATTTGTTTTAATTTTATTTGCTATGTATTCAACAACTTCGTTTGAAATATTTAAATTAAGCATCATTGCCTTGTTTTTAATTATAAGGCAGCGTGTTTCATATTCCGGGCTTTGAATATCCGCAAGTATTCCGCTTACAAATCTTGAAACAAGCCTTTCGGTAAGGCTCTGAATTTCTTTAGGAGGGCGGTCTGAAGTCAGCACAATCTGTTTGCCGTTTTCAATAAGGGAATTAAAGGTGTGGAAAAATTCCTCTTCCGTCTGCACCTTGCCGGCTATAAACTGAATATCGTCTATCAGCAGCACATCTATGTTGCGAAATTTCATATGAAATTCATCAGTTGCTTTTCTGTCCAGCGCGTTAAGAAATTCATTAAGAAAATCTTCCGAGCGCATATAAACGATTTTCATATCGGGAAAATTTTTTCTTATTTCATAGCAAATTGCGTTTAATATATGCGTTTTGCCAAGACCTGATTTTCCGTATATAAAAAGTGGATTATAGTTGCCGTAAGAATGGTCGTGCCTAATATGCCCGCCCGGGTCTTTTGCAACTGCCATTGCCGCCCTGTATGCAAATTTGTTTGACGGCCCCTCAACAAAAGTTTCAAATGTAAACTGCTCCTGCTTGTCCTCAGGCAGGGGATAAATATTTTTGTTTTCATTTTTTTGTTTTGCTTCAGGCTCAACCGCCGGCTTTTTATCAAGCACAAGTTCTATCTCAACAGGAAATCCCATAATTTCTTCAAAAGCCTTTTTAAGTTTATCAATATACTGGCTTTTGATTATATTTATTTGTATATCGTTTGGGCAGTGGAGAAAAACGGTGTTATCTTTAAAATCCGTAAATTCAAGATAGCCGTTTTTTTCACCGCTGAGCCAGGCGGAAAATCCCGTTTGTGATACATACGGGCGCACCGCCTCAAGCACTTCTATCCATATATCTTTATATGTATTCATATCTGCTCCTCAGTTTTTAATAAATATTTAAAATAATGTTGAAAACCGCAATATAGAATATTATAACACTTTATTTAATAATATACAATACTTAAAATTTATAATATATTTTAGATATATAATATTTAAATCTTTAAGTGAAAAACATTTATTTTTTAGTGTAATACCTGATAGGCGGTGTTTAAAATATTGTTTTAACCAGCCGTTTTAAAGCGTTGTTTTTAATAATTTATTACTTGTTTTATAAATACCGTTAATGTATAATAATTCTTAAAGGAAAGGAGGGCAAAAATGAGGATTTTTAAAAACCGCGGGGATATATATATATCAACTTCCCGCAAGAAATCCGATATGGAGCAAAAAATACTGCTTGCAGTTTTGGCGTTTATAATCGTTTTTACCGCCGTTTTCCTTATAATTTTCGGTGTAAAATATAATTTTTCGTTTAAAGCGTTTATCACACCGGATGATCTTAAAGAGGAAGATAATGTTGAAGTTCAGCAGTTGCCGCAGGTTCAGGGCAAAACAAATTATCTGCTGCTGTTAAGCAATGAAAATACTGATGAACTTTATTTGTGCGCGCTTTTTCAAACGGATATGGACACCGTATCTTACAAAGCCTCGGCATTTTCACCAAATACTGTTGAAAACGGCAATTCTTTTTCTGATACTTATAAAAATCTCGGCGCCGCCGGCGTTTCAAACAGCGTTTCCCGTTTGTTTGGCATAGATATTGATTATTATATAGATTTTGATTATACGGATTATGAGGATTTTTATGATTATCTCGGCAGCGTTAATTACACTGTTTTAAATGATGTAAGATATAAAGACACTTCCCGATACGGCTATAATATCAGAATAAGCGCCGGAAACCAGTCTTTAGACGGAAACAGCGCCGTAAAACTTATGCGCTATTATATTTCTCAGGAAAATAATTATACTGCGGTAAACGATATTATACTTTCCGCTGTTTCTCAGCATATAAATTCAGAAAATTATGAAAACAGGGAAAGAATTTTCAGCCGTTTTATTGAATATACAAACACAAATATAACCGTCCGTGATTTTACTGCCCAGCAGGATAATTTAACGGTGCTTTCAAGCGATACCACGGGGGTTAATGTATATAATGTTGCCGTTAAATATGATAATAATAATATTACTTCGGATTCTGTAAGCGATGTTTTAGGATATTTTTCAAAATAGAAAAGGATTATAAAAATATGGATAAAAAAAAGATTGAAAACGCGGTGAGGGATATTTTGGAGGCGGTAGGCGAAGACCCAAACAGACCGGGCCTGATTGAAACTCCGCGCCGTGTTGCTAATATGTATGAGGAAATGTTCAGCGGCCTTACGGAAGACCCCGCTCAGCATCTTAAATTTTTTGATGAAAAATCAAATGATGAAATGGTAATTGTGCGCGATATTCCGTTTGCCTCAATGTGTGAACATCATCTTCTGCCGTTTGTGGGAAAAGCCCATATTGCGTATATACCAAGTGAAAACAGAATAATAGGGCTTTCAAAAATTGCAAGAATTGTTGATAATTTTGCCAAAAGGCCGCAGGTGCAGGAACGCCTGACTCACGATATAGCCGATTTTCTCTATAAAAAAATGAACGCAAAGGGAGTTGCCGTAATTATGGAGGCAGAACATATGTGTATGTCCATAAGAGGGGCAAAAGCCTCCGGCAGTATCACGCAGACTTCCGCTTTAAGGGGCGTTATAAGGTCTGACGCGCGCACAAGGGCGGAGGCGCTTGCCCTGCTTGACAAGTAATATGATTTGGAAATGTAAAGATAAAAATATTGACTGCTCCGGTAAAACGCTGATTATGGCAATAATCAATATTACGCCTGATTCTTTTTCGGACGGCGGCAAAAATTTTAACCCGGAAAACGCGGTAAAAAGCGCTGTTACGGCTCAGGAAAACGGCGCGGATATAATAGATTTCGGCGCGCAGTCCACCCGACCGGGATATATTAAAATAAGCGAAAATGAGGAATGGCAAAGGCTTGAACCTGTTCTTAAACAGATAAAAGGAAAAATAAATATTCCCGTTTCGGTTGATACTTTTTATCCTTTTGTTGCAAAAAACGCGGCGGCGCTCGGCGCAGATATAATAAACGATGTTTCGGGCGTTGTAAGTTCTGAAATGGCAGGTGTAATCAAAGAAACCGGCTGTGGCTGGGTGATTACTTTTTCACATTCCGGGGCGGAAAAAGAGGCAAAATTATTTTTTGAAAAAAGCGCGCAGAAAGCGGCTGATTTCGGCATAAAAAAAGAAAATATTTGCTTTGACGCAGGCATAGGTTTTTCAAAAACAAGGGAAGAGGATTTCCACCTTATAGCAAATATTAATAAATACCGCCTGCCGGAATATCCGTTTCTGCTTGGCGTAAGCCGTAAAAGAGTTATAGGAGAGGGCAGTTGCCAGCCGGACCCTGAAAAGCGTGTTTTCGGCAATATAGCGGCGGATACGGCGGCAATTTTGGGCGGAGCAAATATTATCAGGCTTCACGATGTGGCTTTGGAAAAACAGGGCATTTTAATGGCGGACGCCTTAAAGCGTTTCTGAATTTATTTTTTGAAGTAACGCAAGGTGCTCTCAACTCACCGCCCCACTGAATAATGGGACAGTTTCAACGCAAGGCGCTCCTCACTTTTCCGCCTCCCCTGTGTAAGTGGCAGTGGAATGAAAGTTACTCCTCACTTTACTGCCTCCCCTGTGTAAGGGGAGGTGTCAACGCAAGTTGCTCCCCACTTTTCCGCCTCCCCTGTGTAAGGGGAGGTGTCAACGAAGTTGACGGAGGGGTTGTTGCGAGCCGCCGAAACACATAAAAACAAAAAAATACATTAACAATCCCTCCGGTTTTCTTTACACAAGGGAGCTAAAGAGGTATTAAAAATATTTATTTTAAAGGAGAATACTTATGATTAGTGTTACAACACCAACTCTTGAAAACGGAAAAATCGTTGAATACAAGGGAATTGTAGTAGGCGAGGTTGTTGCCGGCGTAAACTTTTTAAAGGACTTCGGCGCGTCTATCAGAAACATAGTAGGCGGCAGAAGCGAGGGCTATGAAAATGAACTTATCAAGGCAAGAGATGAGGCTATCCGCGAAATGGAACTTCGCGCTCAGCAGCTCGGCGCAAATGCGGTTGTCGGCGTTGATATTGATTATGAAACATTCGGCAACGCGGGTATGCTTATGTGTTCAGCCTCCGGCACGGCGGTAGTTGTGCAGAATAAAGACTGATGGATAAGATAATTATAAAAGGTCTGCGCCTTTTTGCTTATCACGGCGTTAATCCGGAAGAAAAGGAGCAGGGGCAGGAATTTATTTTTGATATTGCTTTAAGCGTTAATATGAACAGGGCGTGCAGCAGTGATGATGTTGAAGACACTGTTTCTTATGCAAAAGTGGTTAAAACGGTGCGCCGTGTTTTTACAGCCCAAAAGTATAATCTTATAGAAAAATGCGCCGATGTTGTGGCAAAAGCCGTTTTGGATGAATACCCGGCGGTGTTTTCGGTAGAACTTACTCTTAAAAAGCCGCAGGCGCCCGTCAGCGCGGATTTTGATTATATGGCGGTAAATGTTGTAAGAAACAGGGATTAGGCTTATGAAATATGTTCTCGGGCTTGGTACAAATATCGGCAACAGGCTTGAAAATTTAAAAAACGCCGTTTCAGCGCTTGAACTTGCGCCTAAAACAGCGGTTGTTAAAAAGTCGGCGGTTTATGAAACTTCACCGGTGGGTTACGCCCGCCAGCAGAATTTTTATAACTGCGTTGTATTGTGTGAAAGCGAATTTGACCCGCACGAAATGCTTGGCTTGTGCCTCGGCGCGGAATGCGGGCTGGGCAGGGTGCGTAATTTTAAAAACGGCCCTCGGGTAATTGATATTGATTTGCTTTTTGCAGAGGATAAAATTATAAGAACTCCGAATCTGACTGTTCCGCACCCGCGCGTCAGGGAACGGCTTTTTGTGCTGCTGCCGCTGCTTGATATTTTTGAAGACGGCGTTGCGTTTGGGTTTGATTTTGCCCCGGCAATCGCGGGTATAAAAGACCAGCAGATTACAAAAACAAAATTTACCCTCGATTGATATTACATAATTAAAACCTATAAAGAGCGGCGGGCTGATATTTTATCAGCCCGCTTTTAATTATCTGAATGAAGCGGCATAAAATAAAAATGTGTTTTGCACTTTTTTATTTTACTAATTCAGATAATTCAAAAAATATTTACGGCAAATTAAGGCGTAAGATTTTTACATCATACCCGAAACGGTGTCAACAAAATTTGAAACGGAATTTACTGCTTTTTGCATGGTTTTCTTTGCTTTTTTGCTGTTTGAACCCATACTTGCCGTTGCGCCCGCAATTACTGAGCCGACTGCCATTGCAACGCCTATGCCTTTCATAATGTTTTGCGTTTTCTTTTTCATTTCTGTTATCTCCTCACAAAAAATTTTGCGCTTTCGCGCAGTAATATTATTTGCAAAAGAGTTTTCAGTATTGTTTTAAAATAATGTTATTCAATGATTTTTTTAGAAATCGGTTTTATAATTTGGAAATTTTTGTTTTTTATAAAAAACCGCTCTGTAACGCGGTTTTTACGGCGCGCAGAATAAAAAATGCCCCGCATAAAGCGGGGCGTATTTTTAATGCAATTAAAATTAAGCCTTGTTGTCTGAGCCGAAAACAACTTTGATTTTGTGCTCAACAACTTCCTGAATAAGGTCTCTTGCAGGGGCAAGATACTTACGGGGGTCAAATACGGTTGGATTCTCTGAAAGATATTTTCTGAGAGCGGCGGTCATTGCTATTCTTATATCTGAATCAACATTAATTTTGCAAACCGCCATTGAGGAAGCCTTGCGAAGCATATCCTCCGGAATACCGATAGCGTCCGGCATCTCGCCGCCGTATTCGTTAATCATTTTAATATGATCCTGATTAACTGATGACGCGCCGTGAAGAACAATCGGGAATCCCGGCATTCTTTCGCCGATTTCCTGAAGAATATCAAATTTCAGTTCCGGTTTCTGACCGGGTTTGAATTTATATGCGCCGTGAGAAGTGCCGATTGCGATTGCAAGTGAATCAACGCCGGTTTTCTCAACAAATTCGCAAGCCTCGTCCGGGCTGGTATAAAAAGCGTCGTCAGCCTCAACCTGAACTTCATCTTCAACGCCGGCAAGTGTGCCGAGTTCGCCCTCAACAACAACGCCGTGAGCGTGAGCATATTCAACAACTTTTTTTGTAACTGCAATATTTTCCTCAAAAGGAAGTGAAGAACCGTCAATCATAACGGAAGTAAAACCGCCGTCAATGCAGTCTTTGCAGGTTTCAAAATCCGGGCCGTGGTCAAGGTGAAGGGCAATCGGAAGGCCGGTTTCCTCAGCAGCCGCTTTAACCATAGCAACAAGATAACCGTGGCTTGCGTATTTACGCGCGCTTGCTGAGCATTGAAGAATAACAGGCGCGTTAAGATTTTTAGCCGCGCGAGTAATGCCCTGCACGATTTCCATATTGTTTACATTGAAAGCGCCTATTGCGTAGCCGCCCTCATATGCTTTTTTAAACATTTCTTTTGTTGTAACTAATGGCATATTTATTATCTCCTGTTATTTATTTGAATTTCACCTGAAATTCATACAGTCATATTATACTGCAATGTTAAAAAAATAGCAATTATTAATGTAAATATTTTTTTATACGGCTGTAAAAAGAGAATAAATCTATTTGTAATTTTTTGTATATTTTTCCGAAAGCTATTTTTATGCGCGTTATAAACAATCCCTCAGTCAAAGCTAACGCTTTGCCAGCTCCCTTTACACAAGGGAGCCGAGGTTATAAACCACGGCGACCTTAGTTTTAATTGGCTCATTAAGTAAGGGGGTAGTTTCAACACAAGCCGTTCCTACTTCACCGCCTCCCCTGTGTAAGGGGAGGTGTCAACGGAGTTGACGGAGGGGTTGTTGCAAACCTGAAAGTCGGCTTTTTAGTTACATTCTTTTTATGAGTTTTTCAAGTGGTTTATAAATTATTGCTGAAAATACTACGGAAAACAAGCCTTTTACGATTGTGAAAGGTACATTGAAAACAACAAGCGCCTCGGCGATTGAATCAGTTGATGGGCGTATTGCCTGATACATTTGCAAAATTGCCTCTTTCGGCAGACCCATAACCGAATAATACAGCGGATAGATAAGAAAGTTATTTACAGGGAAAGAAAATACGCCCATAACTACAGCGCCTGCGATACCGCCGATTATAACGCCCTTGAAAGACGGCAGTTTTTTATAAATATACCCTGCCGTGAGTACAAAAGAGGAACTTAGCAGGAAGTTTGAAAGTTCGCCTATTCCCGCGCTTGAGCCTGTAAAAATGTGGATAACATTGCGGATAAGCGTTATTAAAACGCCCGCCCACGGGCCGCACACAAAAGCGCCTATAAATCCCGGCAAATCCGAAAAATCAAGTTTTATAAAACTTGGTATAAACGGCAGCGGAATCTCAAAAAGTTGAAGGATTACACCCAGCGCCGCAAGCATGGCGCAAATTGCGATTTTTCTTGTAACGGTTTTTGTTGATTGCTTCATAATGAATTCTCCTTTCCGGCGTTTAAGCCTAAGGGCAAAAGAGAAACCCCGATATATAAAGATATATCGGGGCGCAAATGTTTTGTGCAATAAATATATAATATGTATATATTATATAAAAATATAAAACATTTTCTCTCATCCGGACTTTAACCGTCGGTATCGGAATTGCACCGATTCGGCCGCTTTCGCGGTTCGCAGACTTTACTGCCGGTGGGGAATTTCACCCCGCCCTGAAAATATTTTGTATTTGTATTATATGCCGCTTATGTAATTTTGTCAATATCAAATTACTTAAATTTAATTTTCGTTTTTTGGCTCCTGCGTATCGTTAAAATCAGTCGGCTCCTGCGAATCGGAAGGCTCAGTGAAATTTTCGGTCGGCTCCTGCGGTTCGGCAAAATCCGGCTCCGTCGGCTCCTGCGGCGGAGTTATGGTGATTTCCGGCGCCTCGGGCTGAGTTGTTTGGGCTGCCTGAGTTCCCTGAGCCGTTTTATTTTCAGCCTGCGGCTGAGCGCTGTTTTCACCGGGCGTATTCTGCGCCTGAGCGTTGTTAACGGTTCTGTAAATTTCGTCCGCCGCGCCTGCCGGCTGTTCCGCGCGCTGAGCGGGCATAACCGGGGTGAAATAAACATTTCTTACAACATTGCCGTACGGCTGGGCGTAATTGCCCGGCTGATACGGCGGATTTTGATAATACGGCGCGCCGCCCTGCGGCTGATAATAACCGCTCTGCGGCTGATTATATTGCTGATACTGCGTGTCCTGCTGATACTGAGCATTTTGCTGATATTGCGTGTCCTGTTGATACTGAGCATTTTGCTGATACTGCGTACCCTGCTGATACTGCGTACCCTGCTGATACTGCGTGCCCTGTTGATACTGCGTACCTTGTTGATACTGCGTACCTTGCTGATACTGAGAGTAATTGTTACCGTATGTGCTGTTGTACTGAGCGCCTGCGTTCATTGCTTTTTCCATTCTTTGAGCGTCGGAAAGGAAATCATCTTCCGTTATTTTATGCATTGCCAGCGCTCTCATTTTAAAGTTTTCGTAATAGAGCGCTTTTGTGGTGCAAATATACGGCCACACATAAATAATCGGGAAAATGAAGATGCAAAGCAGTATCCACGGAATAAAACTCAAATCAAGCGCAAAAAGTTCCGTGCGGTTGCCCTTAACAATTTTTTTGCTCAGTTTAATTGCCTGCCACGGGGAAAGTTCCGGGTATTCGCTCATTAATTCAAAAGAAAAATACGAACTGTAAAAGAATATTACCCCGGGGAAAATTAAGAGAATCATAAGCAGCGCAGTTATAATCCCTCTCAAAAACCAAACGCCGACTTTTTTTAGATATGTAACTTTAAAAGCGTTGTTGAAAACGGATTTTAAACCCGTGTCAATATCAAAGTCCCTGCCGGTTACATATTCAACATAAAAATATGAAAGCGCAACCGTAAGCGGGGAAATAAATATCATTATGATAAATCCTGCAAAAGAAACGGCGGAAACCAATGAACTCATTCCCATACCGCCGTTAACCGGCTCCTGCGCGCCGGCGGAGAGGGTTATCTGCCCGTTATTGTCAAAACTGCCGCCGTAAAAATCCGTGCCGAAGTTGTTGAAATTATCCTCAAAATTCTGAGAGCCGCTTTCCGAGCCGAAATTATTAAAATTATCTTCGTATTCGCTGCTGCCCGAATTATCAAAATTATTAAATTCATCGGCGCGGGAATTACTGCCGTCGCCGAAATTATCGTTAAAATAATCCTCATATCCGCCGAAATCGCCGTAATCGTTATAATTTTTTGAGTCAAACACATTTTCATAACTCGAAACATTATATATAACGCTGCCTACATTTGTAATAAGCACAACTATTACGGTTATGGCGAAAAGTTTAAATACTCTGTTTTTGATTAATCCTTTAGCCTGCTGTTTTATAAGGCTTCTGTCCAGCCACATAATATCACTCAACTTTCAAGTTTAAGGTCAGAATTCTATCTTTTCCTCAATGAATTTTTGGAGTTCGTCAATCGGTATTCTCACCTGCTGCATAGTATCTCTGTCGCGCACGGTAACGCAGCCGTCGTCAACTGAATCAAAATCATAAGTAACGCAAAACGGCGTGCCGATTTCGTCCTGCCTGCGGTAACGCTTGCCGATAGAGCCTGCGTCGTCATAATCAACGCTGAATTTTTTGGAGAGTTTTTCAAATACGGCGCCTGCCTGCTCTGAGAGTTTTTTGGAAAGCGGAAGTACGGCGCATTTAAACGGCGCAAGCGCGGGATGAAAACGCAAAACAACTCTTTTATCGTTCTTTGCCTCGTCTATAACTTCCTCATCATAAGCCTCGGTAAGCACGGCAAGGAAAAGCCTTTCAACGCCGAGGGAAGGCTCAATAACATAAGGCACATATTTTTCGTTTGATTCCTGGTCAAAATATTCCAGATTCTTGCCGCTTGTTTTAATGTGCTGGGTAAGGTCATAATCAGTTCTGTCCGCAATGCCCCAAAGTTCGCCCCAGCCGAACGGGAAGAGATATTCAAAGTCCGTTGTGGCTTTTGAGTAAAAAGAAAGTTCCTCTTTTTCATGGTCCCTGAGGCGCAGATTTTCCTTGCTTATGTTAAGCGAATACAGGAAATCGCGGCAGAATGAACGCCAATAGTCAAACCACTCCAGGTCTGTTCCCGGCTTGCAGAAAAATTCAAGTTCCATCTGCTCAAATTCCCTTACTCGGAAAATGAATTTGCCGGGCGTTATCTCGTTTCTGAAAGATTTGCCAACCTGCGCAACGCCGAAAGGCACTTTCTTTCTTGTTGTTCTTTGAATGTTTGCAAAGTTAACAAATATACCCTGCGCAGTTTCCGGGCGCAGATAAATTTCGTCTTTGGTATCTTCTGTTACGCCCTGAAATGTTTTAAACATAAGGTTAAACTGCCTAATATCCGTAAAGTTGTGGGCGCCGCAGTTGGGGCAGGGAATATTGTGCTCTTTTATATAGTTGCTCATTTCCTCGTTGCTCCAGCCCGCAACATTAGTGCCGTCAAAATTCTCAATAAGGTCGTCCGCCCTGTGGCGGGTTTTGCACTCGCAGCAGTCCATAAGCGGGTCTGAAAATCCGCCCAAATGGCCGCTTGCCACCCATGTTTGCGGATTCATAAGAATAGCGCTGTCAAGCCCCACATTATATTTGTTTTCCTGAATAAATTTTTTGCGCCACGCATTTTTAATGTTGTTTTTAAGTTCAACGCCAAGCGGCCCGAAATCCCAAGTGTTGGCAAGTCCGCCGTAAATTTCAGAGCCGGGGTATACAAAGCCTCTGCCTTTGCAGAGCGCAACAAGCGCGTCAAGCGATTTTTCAGTGTTTTTCATTATTTGTTCTCCTTAGTAATTATAGTAATACATTATTATAATATCATACAAAATCCGAATATACAATAAATTTTTTAAGCAAATCGGGCGGTTTTACGCGCCTTTTTGCTTAAAGCCTTACAAAAAAGAAAACCGAAAATATGCCGAAAGCAAACCGTTTCAGGCGGTTTCGGATTTATCTTGCCTGCCTGTGCAAAAGAAAATATTAAAATACAATTTTGCGTATTTGCCAAATCGGCGCCCGTGGGATATAATTGAATAAAAAAGGGGGGCTCGGCAGTGCAAAAGCGTATAATTTTTCATATTGATGTAAACAGCGCTTTTTTATCCTGGACTTCTGTGTGGCGGATAAAAAACGGCAAAAGCGATTTGCGCCTTGTGCCCGCCGTAATAAGCGGCGACCCGAATAAACGCACAAGCGTTGTGCTTGCGAAATCCGTGCCTGCAAAAAAATACTCAATAAAAACGGGCGAACCCGTATCAATGGCGCTCAGAAAATGCCCGGGGCTTGTTACCGCCGAGCCGGATTTTAAACTTTATTCAAAATACTCGGCGGATTTTATGAATATCTGCCGTGATTATACCCCCAGCCTTGAAAAATTTTCAATAGATGAATGTTTCCTTGATATGAGCGGCACGGAAAATATTTATCCCGATATAATCGCCGCCGCGTATGAGATTAAAGACAGAATTAAAAACGAACTCGGCTTTACCGTAAATGTGGGAATAGGCTCAAACAAACTGCTTGCAAAAACGGCAAGCGATTTTGAAAAGCCGGATAAGGTGCATACTCTTTTTTCTGAGGAAATCGAAAGCAAAATGTGGTGCCTGCCCGTTTCTGATTTATTGTTTCTCGGCAAGGCAACTGCTCAAAAACTTAAAAATATAAGCATTAATACTATCGGCGAACTTGCCGCCGCAGATGTAAAAACTTTAAAGGCGCTTGTAGGCGCCAAAGCGGGCGAGCAACTGCATAATTACGCTAACGGAATTGATGATTCGCCTGTTGACGATTCGCCGCGGGAAGTAAAAAGTTACGGCCATTCAATTACCGTTGAGGAGAATGTAACGGATATAAGAACCGCAAACAGCCTTTTGCTTTCGCTTACGGACGCCGCCGCTTCACGAATGAGGGCGGGCGGCTGCAAGGCGTATAATATTTCTGTTAATATCAGGGACAGCGCTTTTAAAAACCGCTCTCACCAGCGCGCTCTCAGTTCGCCGACTGATGTAACGCAGGATATTTATAAGGTGGTTAAGGCGCTCTTTTCCGAATTGTGGCACGGCGAGCCGCTCAGACTTTTGGGCGTTACTCTTTCTGACCTTACTAAAGACGGCGGCGAGCAGATAAGCCTTTTCGGCACGGATAAATCCGCTTCAAGCGAAAAACTTAAAAAAGTTGACGCCGCCGTTGATTCAATAAGAAATAAATTCGGCGATTCAAAAATATTGCTTGGCGGCGCACTCGGCGCAAAACGCCCTAAAAAGAAGTAATCCGCCGATTTGCGCCTTACAAAAAATGAAATACACAGAAAGCAAACCTCTTTAGCCGGTTTCGGATTTATCTTACTTAAGAAGTGAAATAACACAAAACATTATAATAATGTATTATAATTATAATAATAAAACGGGAGCCTGAAACCGGGCTCCCGTTTTTGCATGTTATTTCAATATAGTTTATTTGTTTTTCTTAATAACAGCCGCCGCGCCGATTATTAAAGCAAATGCCGCCGCGCCGAGAGCGGCTTCGGGCTGCGCGCCCGTTTCGGGAGATGTTTTGCCCGAATCTTTATTTTGCTCCGCGGCCGCCGGCTGCTGAGTTTCGGTTGCTGTTTCGGTACTGTCAGCCGGGCTTTCCTGAGGTGCGCCATCTTCGGCAAGCGGCAGATAAAAACTAAGCGCAAAAACAGCGTCCGCAGTGGCGTAGTATTCGTCATAATCGGCTTTAAATCCGCCTGTTTCGGAGTCATAATAATTTTTTATAAGAATGTTGTATATTTCGTCCGCTTTATCAGCGTTTCCCGCGGCTGAGTATGCGGCAAGCGCAAGCGCCGTTGAGTCCGCATTAGCGCCGTAGTTGGAATATCCCTGCTCCGTTGCGAAGGTTTCAAGAATTTCAAAAGCGTCCTGCGTGTATTCCTCGTATTCTCCGGCAGTTTCCATTGCCAAAATAAACATTGCAAGGTCGTCGGGCGAAGTGCCGTATCCGCTCCAAAAATCAGTGCCCTCACCGGGGGTGTAATACTGCGCAAGCGCCGCGGAAAGTGCCGCCGTTTTATCGTCAAGCCCGTTGTTTTCGGCAGCCTCAATAGCGTAAAAATAATTGTACGGTGTTGAAACTGCGGAAATTTCTGCGTTTATCAGCGCCTCAATCAAATTTGTGCCGCCTGCGTTTTCAGGGTCAATACCCGCCTGCTGAGCAATGCTGACCGCCATACCTATAACGCCCGGGTCGGTAAGCGTTCCCGCCTGGGCCGCCGCCGATACGGATTTAAAATAGCCGTCCGTAAAATTGCTTATATCCGCGCCGCTGCGGGCAAGAATATACAGATTTTTGGTTGCGGAAACATCATAACCGTTTTGGCTGTAATAATTGTCAAACGCAAATGAAACCGCCGTGTTTGTTTTTTCTTTCACATCACTTTTTGTTGCGCCGAATGCCGTTACGGATGTGCAAATAACAAGCATTACACATAAAAGCGCCGCCGTAATTTTTTTCATAATGATAACCTCACCGTTATATAATTTTGCGCCTCAAACGGATATCCCGGCTTGCACATAAACCTACTTTCCGCCTTCCCCTTTGGCAGGAAGTATTCCTGCGCAAAGAGTGGCTTTTGGATTTCGTATTGTTTACGGTAGAGTGAGCTGCCACGGATTTTCACCGCGTTCCCCGTGGAAAAGACGGCTCTTTTCCTCGGCGCAAGAAAATTATAACCTTAAATTACCGTGTTGTCAATTACGGTTAATTCTGTTAAAATGTAGGCATGAAAAAGAAACAACTTATTATTATTTCGGCTGCCGTGCTGTGCGTTCTTGTTGCAGTGTTTGTTGTTTGCGCAGTGAAAGGCTCCTCCGCAAGTGATAAAAATAATGAAGAATTAACCGCTGTGTCTGATGTGTCTGAAACTTCCTCGGAGCAGACGGCCCAAAGCGGCGGCGCTGCCTTTTCCGCATCCCAACCCTCCGAAACTGACGAACCGCAGGCAAACGGCTCTACTGAAGAGAAAAGCACCGCCGAGCCGGGTGAAAAAAATACAAAAACAGATACCGCGCGGGAAACTTCGGCGCAAACTGCGGCGTCTGCCGAGCGTAATACAAGCGCGCAGCAAAATAAAACAATAACGGTATCCGTTGCCGTAAACTGTAAAAACGCTGTTCGCTACTGCGGGGAAATTGTTTCTAAGGGCAAGGAATATCCGCTTGATATTACTCTGCCTTCCGGCGGATATATTATCACGCAAAAGAATATTACCCTTAAAGAGGGGCAAACCGTTTTTGACGCACTTGAAGCGGCGTGCAGCCAAAACGGCGTTTCGCTTAAATACCAAAGCAAAAGTTATATAACGGGTATCGGCGGGCTTAATGAAAAGGACTGCGGTGGCGCAAGCGGCTGGATGTACCGCGTAAACGGCGTAAGCCCTAAAAAAGGCGCGTCAAAATATACCCTTAAAAACGGCGACAGCGTTGAATGGTATTATGTTACAAATTCAAAAGATAATTAAAACAGTCGGCTTATGTATGCACCCCCAAAGCAAAACGCTTTCGGGTGCATATTTTTTGTTCCCTACCCCCCTCGGCTTTACCAGGGAAAAGTAATGGAAATTTTCATAAGTAAAGCGGATTTTAATCTGAATTTTGCTGAATCTTCATAGAAAAACACTCCGTTGCGGCGCAAAATGCCGCAACGGAGCGCTTATATAGCCTGAAAATAAATTTCGCAGAACATTCGCATAAACGAAAATGTATTTAAAATTATAAATTATACAATAAAAAGTATACTGCAATTTAACATATATTTCAATATTTTTTTAAATTTATAATTTTATAAGTGGGATTTTCATTATAAAATTAAACTGGTTTTTGATGATTTTAGTCAAATTCCGGCATCAACAATCAGGCGTTAATTTTTATACAACAAGGAGATGGTGATGGATATGCCAAAACGCGGCAAATACATTTACAAACAAAATGCCGGCGGGAGAGAAACAAGATATTTGAAAAAAGTTATCTGCACAAAGAAAAGAAAACGCCGTTGCGTCTATACAAATAATTACAAAGGAGTTAAAGAAAAGCGGCAGAGTAAATTATTGACGCCGAATAAAGAGAATTTAACGGTTGGCGATTTTTCCGCACAATGGCTTTACGGTATTAAAAACTGCGTAAAGCCGAACACATATCAGAAATATGAAAGTATTTGCAAAAATCATATTATTGATTATATGGGTTCTTTAAAATTTAAGCAGGTTACAAAAAATACAACTATTAATTTTACTAATAATTTAAAAGAAAAAAGTCTTTCGGCAAAAAGCATAAACGATATTTTGATTGTGCTACATTTGATTTTAAAAAACGCGCATGAGGAATATCAGATTCCGATTCCGAACATTCGATATATAAGGGAGGAAGAAAAAAGCCCGCGTGTACTTTCTGCGTATGAGCAACAGCAATTAACAAATTATTTAAAAAATAATGTTGATATATATAAATTTGGAATACTGTTATCTTTATATACGGGTATACGGATTGGCGAACTTTGCGCACTTAAATGGGAGGACATAACGGATGATTATATTAAAATTGATAAAACTATGGCAAGGATAAAATCCGAAAACGGCAAAACAGAAGTAAAAATAGGTGCGCCTAAAAGCAAAAATTCCAAACGGCTGATACCCACCCCGCAGAGCTTATTGCTGTTGATAAACCGATTTAAAGGCGAAGGGTATGTATTATCAACGGAAAAATCGGATTATACGGAGCCGCGTTTAATGCAAATTAAATTTAAAAAGATTATTTCAGAATGTGGATTGGAAAAAACTAATTTTCATGCTTTAAGGCATACATTTGCAACGCGCTGTGTGGAGGCAGAAGTTGATATTAAGTCTTTATCTGAAATACTGGGTCATTCCGATGTTAAAATAACGCTTAATAAATATGTTCACTCTTCTTTTGAACTCAAACAGAAAAGCATGAAAAAATTTGAATTGTCCTTAATATCTTAAAATTAATTTAAAGCAAAATATTAATTGTTAAATAACGGTTAAACGACGGATGTTCTGATTGTTGCTGCAAATTTTTTCGTTTATGCGAATGATAAACGAAAAATTAAGGAGGTTGCCATGGCGTTAATTAAGTGTTCTGAATGTGGAAAGGAAATTTCAGATAAGGCGACATACTGCCCCAACTGCGGCGCGCCTGTTGTAGTGCATAGATGGAGATGTCCGGATTGCGGCAATATGATTAGTGAAGAGCCGTGTTTCTATTGTAATAATAATCAATCAGTTGTAAAAACAAATATGGATACTACAACTGAAATTAATTCACAACCTGTTGCACAAAGTCAGAAAAATAGTAACGGTTTGAAAACCATTTTAGGTATTCTTATCTCAATTTCTCTTGTCTTTGCGCCTTTTTATAGTGATTGGTTTGGCGATTTTTTTGGTCCTACATACTATGTTGCAAAACTTCCGTCATATAATGCAGCCGGTGTACAAGTAGATGGATATATGCATAAAAGCAAATCTTGTTGCCAAAAAATTGCAAAAACTTTCAACGCTGAAGTTGTTAGCGTAAAACCCAATCAAAGTGCAGGAGAAAATAGCTATGGTCAAACTGTTAAATATGAGGATTGTTTTTACTACTGTCCATTGTGCTGCGATTGATAATTTAATCAAAAAATGTAACTATTACTATACATAACATTTTGAATATTTAGAAATAACTTTTATGTCATATAGTTTTATTGAACAAACATACCCGTCTTGTGAAAAGGCATTATATGGTATTTTAATAGCATTGCTACATATGAGACATTAAATAATGTATTAATAATTTGCACAATTCGTTGAAGATAATTTTCTAGAGCATGGATTAGAAATATTATAAAAAACACTATAGTAATATAAATATAGGAGAATATTAATTATGGCTTTAATTAAATGCTATGAATGTGGAAAGGAAATTTCAGATAAGGCGACATACTGCCCCAACTGCGGCGCACCTGTTGTAGTGCATAGATGGAGATGTCCGGATTGCGGCAATATGATTAGTGAAGAGCCGTGCCAATATTGCCGCGATATGGAAAAATCAGCAAACACAAACGAAGAAATCCAAAAAATCAATAATCCGGGTAATCAGAAAGTTCCTAAAAAAAGCCATAAAAAGCGGTGGATTATATTAGTTATAATTGCCGTAATAATAATCTGCATTGCAGCACTTTTTTTAAAATTGTTTATGCCGGAAAAACAGTTAGATGAATCGGATCAGGAAACAGTTTCTGTTGATATGGGCTTAGTAGGCAATAAAATTTCGGTGGACGGAACAGCGGCTTATGTTGCAGGAAACAATAAAATATTAGTTCCTTATGATTTTTACGGCGATTATAATGAGTGTCAAAACGAAGTGTATTACAAAAGTCTTGTCGGATGTGAAAATCCGCGATTGCCTTCAGATGAAACAGATGCTTTGCCGGAAGAAGTCGCAAGAGAAATCATATCTTTTTACGGAGAAGCAGGAGGATTCTGGACTTCTTTGGATGCTGCGCATGCAAATATTGAGATTTACGGTTATGAACCCGAATCAATGCACTATGCCGGAATTATGGATAATTATTTTTCTGTTGACGAAGATAATGTGGCCACAACCGTGTATGGATATTGCTTAAGCGCTACCGAAGATTCAACAATTATGGGATTGCTTGTATTATACGATGTTACCAACGAATTTGAATTTACAGATATAGAGGATACTGCCGACCCTGAATACAGTACAGACCCAACATTTTATGATGATGTTTTGGTCAGCGCGGATGAAACCGGTGAATCATATGATGCGGCGGATAATTATTCTTCTGAATATGAAGAAGAGTATAACAATACGCTTTCTCTGCCGACAGGTAAATATACGCTTTCATATGTTTTCAATCCTTTTTCCGGTTGGGTGAATGTAACAGATTCAGACGGTAATTATAATGACAACTGGAAAAACGAAGAACTGAATAAATTAACGGATTATTGGAAAGAGAACGGTGAAGACCCTTTAACTCAAAGCAACATACAGGATATTGAAAACGAATTTAATGAAATTTTACCGAATATGTATATTGATGTATCCGAAAAGTGGATGGAGTGGTATAACATTTACGGCGATTATAATTTGTGCAAAGCAGTTATTTATGACGATACTGTGTATGAAACATCCGGTTCGGGTTACGGGCACTGGACAGAGTTTGAAGAAAAAGATATTTCTATGGGAAATTATCAGACGGTAAGCGCAGATGTGTATGAAATTATTGATGATGAAACGGCTTACGACACTTCTTGGGGATATTCTTTCTCTTACTATCCGGATATTAACGGAATAGGGATTTATTTGGATAAATGCGAAATGATGTTTACTCTGCAATAGAAAAGCAAATGAAATTTAAAACCGCTTGCCTTGAGTTAAAAAATTTTTTCACGAGTAATACAATTAAATACCCTTACTTATACAAAAATCAAATAGACAAGCCGATTCCGTATCAAAAAGAATGAAGAGTATTGCATACCACTAACAAAATAAATATAATGTAATTATGGCAGTTATACTGGATGTTTGACGGAAATATCCACTGCCTTTGTAAATTTTACTCCGCATAGCGGCAAATAAACAGTCCGCAAAAACCTCCTCGCCTATTGCCGTCTTGATACTCTCGCAATGGTAAAGGTTTTGGAAAAATTATATGATATGTGTTAGAATTGTTTAGTGAATAAAACACAAGCATAAAAGAATACTTGCTAAAAAATCAAAGAGATTTATTTGGACTTATAATGACATTTTGAAAGATTTTGATTTATGATTTATGTAATTTCTGACCTACACGGTTATCCGCTTGAAAAATTGAAGAAACTGCTTGAAAAGGCTGATTTTGGCAAGAATGATTTTCTCTACATACTCGGCGATGTGGTGGACCGAAACGGCGACGGCGGTGTGGAGATTTTAACTTGGTTATTATCTCAGCCTAATGTTCAACTTATTCTCGGCAATCACGAGGCTATGCTCCTTGCCTGCGAATTTCTGTTTGATGAAATCACAGAAGAGAGTATTTCGTCATTTGACAGCGAAAAAATGGAAATCCTCACAAACTATCAGTTAAACGGCGGCGATGTAACGCTGAAAGCGCTGTCTAAGCTCAACAAAGAGTCGCCCGAAACCGTTGCCGATATTCTTGATTATCTGCATGACGCTCCGCTTTATGAGGCTGTTACGGCAGGAAACAAGGATTATTTTCTTGTTCACAGCGGTATTGATGATTTTAAAAAGGGCAAAAAAATCAGCGAATACCCGGCTGATGCATTTATTTGGGCGTGGCCTGAACTTGAAGATGAATATTTTGACGATATAACAACAGTTTTCGGTCACACGCCTACTATGAATTATGGAGAAAAATACCGCAATAAAGTCATCAAAACAAGAACTTGGATTGCTATAGATATGGGTGCAGGAGACGGAGTAACCGAGCCTGTACTTCTCCGTCTTGATGATATGGCAGAGTTTAGAAACTGAATGCAAAATTAACGCCACGGCAAAAATGCCGTGGCGTTTTTATGTGTCATAAAGTTCCCATTGTATTTTGTATAATGACACTACAAAATAGAAAAGGAGAATTATTATGAGCACATTTGAGAAGGTAATCGGTTATGATTCAATTAAAAACGAACTTATGCAAATCTGTGATATGGTGCACAATAAGGAGCGTTATGAGGCTCTTGGTGCAAGAATGCCCAACGGTGTTTTACTTCACGGTGCTCCTGGTATAGGCAAAACTCTAATGGCAAAATGCTTTATTGAGGAATGTAAAATTAATACATATACTTTAAGGAGCAACAAGGGTACAGACAAATTTGTTGATGAGATAACAGAGGTGTTTGAAAAAGCAAAGAAAAATTCTCCGTCAATAATTTTTCTTGATGATATGGACAAGTTTGCGAATGACGATGAAGCCCATAGAGACGCAAAGGAATATGTTGCCGTTCAGGCGGGAATTGACAGTGTTAAAGAATGTGATGTGTTTGTAATTGCAACTACAAACGATATTTGCAAGCTGCCGCCGTCTTTAACTCGTTCAGGAAGATTTGACAGAGTTATTTATATGCGCCCTCCCACAAAAACTGATGCAATAGAAATCATCAGGCATTATTTAGAAAATAAAAAACTATCTAATAGTGTTAACTTTGACGATTTATGCAAAATGATGTCATATCACTCTTGCGCTGATCTTGAAACAATAATTAACGAGGCGGCAATTCGTGCGGGGTTCAGACAAAAAAACAGCATAGAAATGGAGGACTTAATCGCAGCAGTGCTGCGGCTGCAATATAATTCTCCCGATGATTTAATGCAAAAAGAAAAAGACGAAATCCGCAAGGTGGCGTTTCACGAAGCGGGACATCTTGTAGTAAGTGAGGTTATTATGCCGGGATGTATCGGACTTGCTTCTATTCGTACAAGAGGCAGAAGCAATACAGGCGGATTTATTCACAAATGTAAAGAATTAGAAAGAAGACCTCATAATATTATGGTGGCACTGGGGGGAAAGGTTGCCACGGAACTATATTATTCAGAAGCGTGTGCAAGCGGATGCTATTCCGATTTAGATAGAGCAGTAACGCTTATTCGTGATGGATTAACAGAAAGCGGCACAAACGGAGTTTCCTTTTTAGAATTCGGTGAATCTTTTTATAATTTGTCTGACAGAACTTTTGATAACAGAGAGGCGGTAGTTCATGCAGAACTTGAGCGATACATATTCCAAACGAGAAATATTCTGCTGCAAAACAAAGAATTCCTTGAAAAAGTTGCCGATGCTCTTGTAGAAAAAGAAACACTGCTCTTTTCCGATATTAAAGCAATTCGGGAGAGTGTTACTATAACAAAATGTGTAGAATAATGTAAGATTTTGCTTAAAGAACACATTCCGAACTTAATTTTCTAATCCTTTATTAATAAAAGACGACTGGTTTCTCAATAATGAGATACCAATCGGCTTTTATTTTTCTGTTACGCCTCCATTGCAAATCCTGCTGTGCTCATATAGTTGTCGATTTTTTGTATATTCTCCGTTTGGAAGTTTTCAAACACATCGGAATAAGTATCAAGAGTAATACTTATATCCGTATGCCCCAGCAGGTCTTGAAGAACTTTTACAGGCATTCCGCCCTCAATACAACGAGTAGCGTATGTATGACGCAGACTGTGAAGTGTAAGCTTGCCTTTTACAGTTTCGTCCTTAATATTATACTTTTTCAAAACTCTGTGAAATTCCATATTAACCTGATTCGCTGACATCAACTGACCTTTTCGAGTCAACCCGGTCATAAACACTCCGATGCGTTTTAGTTTATACAAACTAAATTTTTGTATTTTTTGTGGTATATAATAAAGGTTTTATTAAACTGGACTTAAAAACTCCTTTGTGGTATAAGTGTGTACTGCAAAGGAATTGATTTTTATCAATACTGCATGTGTTATGGTATGGAAATATAAAGTCTTGTGAGGACAACCATATGAAAGCAATAAAAATATTGCTGATTTTCAGCGTAAACACTCTCCTTTAGGAGTGTCCCAAGCATAGCGCATGGGGCGCATTTTTTCGGTTCTTTTCCCGAAAAGTGGTTGCCTAAAGGCAAAACTAATTTAGAAAGGATTGAAAGAAACTAATTTGAACGATAAATTTACACTTAATGCGACATCATTACCAAAAGGGTTAAAAATTTAGGCGTGGTAATTCAGGAGGTTTACATATGGATAATGAAAATAAAAATGATGAGTTTGAATATCTCTAATAATAAGATTATCGCGGGCAGGGGAACCCCTTTTGCTATGCTTTGATATGTACTGATAATTATATAACATCATAGCACATACCTCCAATAATTTATCCCAGCCCGACCATTTAGTGCGCTTACTAAATCATTTCATTATAATAGAAAAAGCCTGTTGTCAAGAGATTGTATCTTTGTGAGAGTTTGTATTAATACATAGACAAACCTTTGAAGCCCCGGCGCAGGCGGACAACTGGTTTGAAATACTTCAATAAAATTCAATTAATAAGCGAGCAGTATGTATTCTGTTTATCTAAATTATAAAACTTCTAATATTTGGCCTATTTCTGTTGCTGTTGTATTCTATTCCGATAATGACCCATATTTATTGATTTTAAAAGGTCATTTTCAAGTTTATACTTCAAATTTCTCACAGATTATATACCTGTATTATCATACAAAATGTCAAATATAGTTTCCCATTTGTATGCTGACGGTAACGGCTCGCCCCTCTTATCAAAACAAGCTACCTGATAATAATCTGTTATTTCATCATATAAATCTGCTAATTCATCAATAGAGTAATCTTTTTCATTATCTAAGTATATATTTATACTTTCAAGCAGGCTTAATTGCTCTTCATTATATAAATTCCTGATATTTTTCATTATTTCTCCTTATTTTGTCTTTTGTTTTCAAGTATAAAAATTCATCAATAATAACATTAAAAGCCGTTATATCTTTTTTCCATTTCTTTAACAATAGATTCCAGTTTTCCCAAAAAATCTGCATTTACAATATTTTTAGGATTATTATCCTTATTTATATAAGGTCCGTCAACTAAAAAACGGCAGGTTGAATCGTTTTCAAATAATAAAGAATCGGTTTTCACATCTTTGTTCTCAGATTCAACTGGATACAGCAGCCCTGAAACCAAAACATGACCACGGCTTTGCATGTAAGATATATATGTGTGAATCTGAAAAAAGTCTTCTCTGTCAACATCAATGCCCCTGTAATTCATTGTTTTATATTTTGCATCAAAAACGCAAAAATTACCGTCTTTTTCTAAAACAATATCAGGAATAATTTTCCTTTTGTAGAACATTTTATCGTAAACAGTAAATGTTGAATTTATTAACTTCCAACCGCTTAAACTAAGCCTTTTCTCTATGATACTTCTTAAATAACATTCCCAAACTTCTGCCATATCAATCAAAAATCCGGAAACATTTAAGCTGCTGGTTTTGATTTGAGTTCCTGTTTTTAATTTTATTATCTGCCAGGAAAAATCCACAAGATCTTTATAGGCTTGATAAATCGGATGGTAAGAGATAGACTGGTAGTCTTTTTCGGTCACATTTGTTTTATCAAAACTATGAGCGATATTTTCTATATTTCGAATAGCATCTGTTGAATTTCTTGGTAAAATTTTAGAAAAGTCATCAAATGCATAGTCATTCTTTAATATTTTATATGCCTTGTTAATTATAGCAATAATAGTTTTGTCATAAGTCTGTTCAAAACTTTTTGAAATTATAGTTTTGTTTTTGTTATAAGAAAAAACAGACGGTCTTACTAAAAGTTGACCTTTTACTTCATAACCTCGACTAATCTTTGATTCCTTTTTTCTTGGTAATCCGTGCCTTATAGCTGATGAAAGTTTTTGCTGCCAAATATAGCAAATCAAAATTTTTATATAAAATGATGATGAACCGCCGAACTCTGAACATCCTTGGGTGAATTTCAAATTGAAAATTTCCGCAAACATATCCATCAATATTTCTCTTCCAAATCTTGGAGAGATGGAAAGATAATATTTTGATTTACCGTTTTGCCACTCGACATCACCAATATAACGGCCGGCTTTCCACTCCCTGCTATAATAGTCAAAATATACAACCGGTTCTGATTCTTTTTCTTTATTGCTTTTATCAAAGGTAAAACAACTGACACTCTCGGATGAATTCATAATATTCATTAAAAATTCATCGTTAGGATCCGTCAATATTTCTTCTTTTTCATTAGATATTTTTGAACAGTCGGATGCCGTATATTTAATACTGCTTTTATTCTTGCCCATTATATATTTTTTCCAATTCCCCAATTATTTCTTTTTTTCTTTGTGTATCAATATTGTCAAGATAAGCCTCAAGCATTGGGAGAATAGATATTTTCCAAAGAACCTGTAATGCTCCGTTTGGCATAGCTGGTTTCTTATTTGAACGCTTGTATAAATTTTTATCGCTAAATTGTGGACTCAAATCATTTATTTCTGCAAAGAAAACATGTCCGATTTCATATTGCTCGCCCAATTCCTGTGTGTTTTTAATTTTATCATTAAGTTTTACAACTCTAGAGATAAATTCTTCTTTATCTTCTTCCTTTTTAATAATTTCATCGGATACCATATTCCTTAAAGTATCAGCATCAAAGTTATGTTTAAACCAAAGGAATCGTCTTCTCAAAGCAAAATCAAGACGCTCTAAAGAAAAATCAATTTCGTTCATTGTTCCTATAATATACAGGTTTTTAGGAACACAAAGACACAACGGATTGCCGTCGTTATCTTTGTATGGCAAATCAATTTTTTCGCCCCTGTTTTCAATTCCCGAAAATGCTTCGCCAAATAATCTTGCCAAATCAACACGGTTAATTTCATCCAAAATAAGGATATACGGATTTTCAATGTCTTTTCCAGCTTTTTCACAAAGTTCAAAGAAATCGCCTTTAACAGTTTTTATGTTACCGTTTAATATTGTCTGTCCTACAATAAACTGCTCATAACTATAATTAGAATGTAGTTGCAACCTGTGTACATATTCGTCCAAAGCTGCACCATCTTTAAGATATTCCTGAATCTTCAAACTGCCATTTTTAATTTTAGAAAGTGCAACAAATGATTTTGCTAAATGCATTGCTGCATATGTCTTACTTGTTCCCGGAGGGCCGTAAAGGATAATATTTTTCTTGAATTGCAGTGCCTGAAACTCATCATAATCACCGCTTTGAGAACTAAAATCCCATAATAAACGCAATCTCTTTGTTTCATAATAATCAAAATTTTTGTCAATAACCTTTTCAGATAATTTATCCCTAATTTCAAGTAATTTGTCATCAAGTATGTTATTTTTATCAACATCTATAAATTCCGAAAAACATTCTGCTATTCTTTTCTTGTGATCATACGAAACTATTCTTTCGTATTTTTCAGGATTTGATAAATACAATAATATTTCCGTCATGGGACGCTTTCCAGAGTCTTTTTCTACAACACTATAATTTTTATAATCATCATAACATTCTTCCTCTTCCTTATATTTATAACAACGGCAGATGTCTTCAATTTTTTTACATATAAAATTATAATCTGGCTTTTTTTCACACTCTTCACAAATATCAATTAATGCTGAAAATAACAGTAAAACAAAACATATTTCATCGTATTTACTTGTTAGATGCCTTTGTCCGCCATTTGCAAAACCTTGTTTCAATCTTGGGACGGATTCAACTTCAGTAAAAATCAAATCGCAGTTTTTAGTTTCATTAACTGAAAAACCCCATAACCATATAGCGTGTGAAAATACAATCTTTGCTCCCTGTGATGCATTTTCAAACTGTTTTTTCGCCTTTACATCAAACTTTTCGTTACTTTCTTTGGGATTATTAATAAAACATTCTATACATTCTTCTACATTTTGTTTAGTAAAGACTTCTTCATCTGAATCTTCCAAATAATTTTTTTTATCAATTATAAAATTATTTATAAAGCTCTCATACATCTCATAGATTTTTTCATCGCATTGTCTGTACATAATTTATCCTCCGTAATTAAAACATCAAATCAGTTACAGCCATTTTATTTTATAAGCCTTTCTCAAAATTCTAAATATAGTTGTAATCTTTTTTGTATCTTAAGATCACAACAAAATTATATAATTTAATTATATATTACAGTAAAATAAATATCAATTGTATTAATTAATTTACTTTATATACCAACCTGTATATTTTATAAATCTATCATTAGTTACAGCAACAAACAGGTAAAATAATCTTCAGCATTTATAAAAATATAGATTAAATCAACTTTTCATTTCAATTACCATGATCAGGAGATTAACTATTTTTTTCTATTGTACTTATTATGTCAGTAAATTATTCTTAAGTCCTGTACAATTTATTCATACTGCAGCGGAAACAGCAGGCACAGGCTTGCTGTAATTCAAACACGTGACTGACAATTCGCATGATTTTGTTTGTTTCCATTAGACGTATACACAGGCGAAAGGCGTGGATAAATAAAATTGTATGCGTGACGGATTGCCTCCATTCCTCTATTTTTCTAATATCTTCTTTACCTTTTTAATTAAGATAAAATTAAACTTGAATTTTGGCCTGCTTAATTTTCTAAATGTATATTAATCTGAACGCGTGTTGTTTAAAAATATCATTATTGTTTAATTATATACGATTTATATATAAATTACTTGTTTGTCCGCGATTTTGACTCGATTTTATAAGATTACATATTAAAAATCTATTTTTACTTAATTTAATGCTTTGAGTTTTGTTAAATATATTAACTCTTTAATATAATTTTAAATTAAAATTATATTGTTTAAATAAATCTAATATGGTAAAATTTTGAGTAAGGTGATTTTATGAAAAATAATTTTGATAAAGCGAAACCTCATTCAATAAAAAAATTCGAAATGATAAAAAATTATACTGATGCTTGGGCAAGAAAAATTTTAGGATATGAAAAATCCACAGGCATTGTTTTTATTGATTGCATGTCAAATTGTGGATTCTATTATGATGAAAAAAAGTCGAAAATTATTGAAGGCACGGCTATTAAAGTTGCAAAAACTCTTGACAAACTATCAGAAAATTATCCTAATAAATCAATAGATGTTTATTTTAACGATTTTGAAAAGTGGAAAATAGATTATCTTAAATCAGAAATTCAAACAAATAATCTTACACACATTAATTTTCATTATTCTGTTGAAGACAGCAGTTCTTTTTTAAAATCTATGCACCCTCATAAATTCTTAAATAAAAATATACTTCTAATTTATGATCCGTTTAAGGCAACCATTGACTGGAAGGCATTAAAGCCATTTTTAAATGCTTGGTGTGATGTTATAATCAATCATATGGTACACGACACAACAAGAGGTGCAAAAACAGCCACAAAGGAAGATGTAATTAAACGATATGAAAAAACATACCAAATGTCTATTGACAGTATAAAAAAGCTTAGCGATAATCGTGACGCTTTAGATGAAAGAATACGAAATATAATTAAGAAAATTGTATCACAAAATCAAAGAGAGCATTTCATTGCTTCTTTTCCATTCTATAACAGGAACAACGGATTGGTTTATAATTTATTATTATGTACTGGTAATATTGAGGGAATGAAATTATACAAGAAAGTTGCATGGAAAAATTTTGGGAACAGATCATCAGATAAAAAAACACACGGCCTTGAAACACAACTACAATTTTCTATTGAAGATGGATCAATTACAACAAATACAGATGAGCATTGCTATAATATTACTGATATCGCAAAATACATATATAAAAAGTATTCAAAAAAAGGGAAAATTTCACTGGAACAATTATATCACGATCTTGACAGGCATCCAATATTTCCTACAGACGGCTATAAAAGTGAAATAAAAAAAGAATTAAAAAGTTTATATAATGTAAGTTTTATAAAAGAAAATGGAAAACAAATTCTTGTGTTTAGGAGAGATTAAAATGTCAACAAGTAAAATTGAGTGGACCGAGATAACTTGGAATCCTATAACTGGGTGCACCAAAACATCTGACGGGTGCTTGAATTGTTACGCGGATAGATTTGCTAAAAGATTAAAAGCAATGGGGAATAAAAGATATAAAAATGGTTTTGAGGTAACCATTCATGAAGATCTGATTGAAGAACCTAAAAAGTGGAAGACTCCAAAAAAAGTATTCGTTAATTCTATGTCAGATATATTTCATGAAAAGGTACCAGATGATATAATATTGTCTATTTTTAAAACAATGAATGAATGTCCTCAGCATCAATTTCAGATTTTAACAAAAAGGCCCGAAAGGCTTAAATCCTTAAATAAAAAAATTAAATGGACCAAAAATATATGGCTGGGTGTAACTATTGAAAATGATAAATATTTGTATAGAGGCGATATTCTTAAAAATACAAGCGCCTATATTAAATTTATCTCAGCTGAGCCATTAATTGGAAGTTTGAAAGACATTAACTTAGATGGCATTGATTGGTTGATTGTTG
The DNA here is from genome assembly GCA_944380635.1 of uncultured Eubacterium sp. Taxonomy (GTDB): domain Bacteria; phylum Bacillota; class Clostridia; order Oscillospirales; family Acutalibacteraceae; genus Eubacterium_R. The sequence goes on from CALWID010000018.1 coordinate 53,582, forward strand.
GAGGAGAATCTGGACCACATTGCAGACCCATTGAAAAAAAATGGGTAGAAGAACTTCTTGAACTAGCTCAGAAAAGTAATGTAGCTTTTTTCTTTAAACAATGGGGAGGCGTTAACAAAAAGAAAAACGGGAAGGCTCTAAATGGTAAAATAATACAAGAATACCCAATTAAATGAACAATAATGTTTAACAATAAATTTATATAAGTTTTATTATTTATCAAAAGAACAAACTATATGACATAATAAATTAATATAATAAATTTATAGTAGTAATCAAATGCAAAATGCTAACACAATACATGAATAATCCTTTTACTGTCTTTGTAAATTTAAAATTTCATAACTTCGTCCTTGCTGATGTAACCTTTTAGGAAATCAGCAAGGAATTTTTTCTTTTTCTCAATAAAATCAATATATTGGGGCTTGGTATATCGGTTCAGTTTTGTCCAATTATTTATCTTCTCTAGATAAAGCAGGCCCCGATTGATTACATCTTTATTAATGCTTCTTTTGTATTCAAAAATCACGGATAGTTATTTTATCAATTTCTAAATTATCCATCCGCCCATTGGTAATTCTGCATTCCGATTTAATAAATGTTACTCCGAAAAAAGTATTCATATTCTCTACGATTAATTTTTGCAATTTTTTCAAGTGTAACTTATTTAGATGGGAATTCCTTTATTTTTTTTATATCAAAAGTTTAATATCAGCTATTTTATATTATCATATGATTTACAAAAAAATTACCATTAATAATTTAATTATCATATCACATTTGAGCGATTAATAAAATTTTATACTATAAACAATTTAATGTTTTAGTAATATTATTATTTTAATAAATTAGGGTTTAGTTTATAATCTGTTAAATTCATTTTAAAATATAAAGAATTACCTTATTAAAGCAATTTTTAATAATTAACTATTAACTCATATTTAAAATTAGTTTTATTAAAATCAATTTAAACACATGTTGCAATTTTCAATGTTTGCATTTGAAGGCTCAGAATTTTTAAAATATTGAAACAATAAATAAATTATGTTACCATAAATATATAATTAAATTATATGGAGATTACTTTATGTTAGATGGAAAATTCATATTATTTGAAATAA
>CALWID010000019.1 GCA_944380635.1 uncultured Eubacterium sp.
GCAAGAGTTTCATCGCTGACGGCAAGTATGTCCGCCGCGAGCAGCGCCGCGTTTTTAGCGGCATTAACGCCGACAGCGGCAACGGGTATTCCGGGCGGCATCATAATTGTGGCAAGCATAGCGTCAATACCGTCCAAAACTTTGGAAGAGCAAGGAATTCCGATTACGGGAAGTGTGGTGCTTGCGGCAAGCACACCGCCGAGATGTGCGGCCATACCGGCAGCGGCAATAATAACGCCGAAACCGTTATCAGCAGCGTTTTCTGAAAATTCCTGCGCCTGTTTGGGAGTTCTGTGGGCGCTGATTACCCTTACTTCTGTTTCTATATCAAGTTCTTTAAGTTGTTTGATTGCGGGTGTAACAACGGGAAGATCGCTGTCCGACCCCATAATAACAGCAACTTTTTTCATAAGCAATACCTCCTTTTATACTGTAATATTTTACATTATATACGCTATTTTTTCAATAGATAATTAAAAAAAGAGGCAAGCGTTGACAAACCCGATAATTTATGTACTAAAAGAAAAGGAGCGCTCTAATGAACGCTCCATAAAATATTTATACAAGCTCGATGAAACACATCTCCGCAGCGTCTCCGCGGCGAGGACCTGTTTTAATTATACGGCAATAGCCGCCGTTTCTGTCCTCATACTTAGGTGCAATCTCGTCAAAAAGTTTTTTAACAACATCTTCCTTAGTAACATAAGCAAGAACATGTCTTCTTGACGCGAGTGTGTTTTCCTTGCCGAAAGTTATCATTTTCTCGGTCATGGCACGAACTTCTTTGGCTCTGGTAACGGTTGTTTCAATTCTGCCGTTTTCCAAAAGGTGAGTTACCATTCCTCTGAGCATAGCCTTTCTGTGGTCAGTAGGTCTGCCCAATTTTCTGGTACCTGGCATAGAAATTCCCTCCTTTAGTCGTCATCATGACTGAGCGAGAAGCCGAGTGAAGCAAGTTTCTGAACAACTTCATCAAGGCTCTTGCGCCCAAGGTTTCTGACTTTCATCATATCTTCTTCGGATTTTCCGATTAAATCTTCTACTGTATTGATGCCCGCTCTCTTAAGGCAGTTGAATGAACGAACGGAGAGGTCAAGTTCCTCAATAGTCATTTCAAGGACTTTTTCTTTTCCGTCCTCATCCTTTTCAACCATAATTTCCTGATTGCCGACTTCTTCTGAAAGGTCTACAAACAGTTTAAGATGGTCGTTAAGAATCTTGGCAGCGAGCGAAGCGGCTTCGTCTGCCGGGATAGTGCCGTCTGTTTCAACATCAAGAACGAGCTTATCAAGATCCGTCTGCTGGCCTACACGGGTATTCTCAACAGTATAATTAACCTTAAGAACAGGCGTATAGATTGAATCTATTGCTATAGTGCCGATTGGCAAATCCATAAGCTGCTTATTGCGGTCGCACGGAACATAACCTCTGCCGCTGTTGGCGGTAAGTTCCATAACAACTTCTGCGCCGTCTTCAAGATAAGCGATATGAAGGTCAGGATTAAGAATCTCTACATCAGAGCCGTGCTCAATATCGCCGGCGGTGATTTCGCCCTCACCGCTTGCTTTGATGTAAAGGGTTTTCTGATTTTCATCGTGAATCTTAAGAACAACATTTTTAAGGTTAAGAACAATTTCCGTAACATCCTCTTTAACATGAGGAATTGTTGAAAACTCGTGTAATACACCATCAATCTTAACGGAAGTGATAGCGTAGCCCGGAAGAGATGAAAGAAGGACTCTTCTCATGCTGTTTCCGAGAGTTGTGCCGAAGCCTCTTTCAAGCGGCTCAACAACAAATCTGCCGACGCTTCTGCTTCCCTGAGTAGATAAATCTACTATCTCGATATTCGGCTTATCAATTTCAATCATTTAAAAGCCTCCTAAAAAATATTTCTTCAAAATAACAGAAATGATTAACTATTATTTAGAATAGAACTCGACGATGAGGTGCTCCTCAACAGGCGTTTCAATTTCTTCTCTTTCCGGTGCTCTGAGAATCTTTACCTGCATAGCGTCTTTATCCGCTTCCATCCACTGTGGAACGGGGCGAGAGCCGTTGCTTTCTACAAGATTCTTGAACTCATCGGTGGTTTTGCTGGTTTCCTTAACGGAAACAACATCACCTGCTGATACGAGATAGGAAGGAATATCTACCTTATGCCCGTTTACAGCGAAATGAGCATGATTTACAAGTTGGCGAGCCTGGGCTCTTGAACTTGCAAAACCGCTTTCATAAACAACATTATCAAGGCGGCTTTCACAAAGCTGAAGAAGATTTGTACCGGTAACACCGTCTTTTCTTTCAGCCATAAGGAAATATTTGTGGAACTGGCTTTCGGAAAGTCCGTAATAGCGGCGGGCACTCTGCTTAGCGCGGAGCTGCATACCGTATTCCGAAGCCTTTTTACGATTCTGACCATGCTGGCCGGGCGCATATGAGCGGCGCTCAATTGCGCATTTACCTGTATAGCATCTGTCGCCCTTAAGGAAGAGTTTTTTACCCTCGCGGCGGCAAAGCTTGCAGGCAGGTCCTGTATATCTTGCCATATCAAGTAACCTCCATTAAATACTATACACGGCGTCTTTTAGGTGGACGGCAGCCGTTGTGCGGGATAGGAGTAACATCTTTAATAAGAGTAACCTGAAGTCCCACCGTTTCAAGCGCTCTGATAGCGGATTCACGGCCTGAGCCAGGGCCCTTAACATAAACTTCAACAGTTTTCATACCGTGCTCCATTGCGGTTTTTGCTGCAGTTTCAGCAGCGGTCTGAGCAGCGAAAGGAGTTGATTTTCTTGAACCCCTGAAGCCCATTTCACCGGCGGAAGCCCATGAAACAGCGTTGCCCTGCATATCCGCAATTGTAACGATAGTGTTGTTGAAGGTTGACTGAATATGAACTGTACCACGCTCAATGTTTTTCTTTTCACGACGCTTGCGTGTGGCAGTGGTCTTTTTGTTAGCCATACTTGCTGTTTCCTCCTACAATTATTTCTTCTTGTTTGCTATGGTCTTTTTAGGACCTTTTCTTGTGCGTGCATTGTTTTTGGAGGTCTGGCCTCTTACGGGCAGGCCCTTTCTGTGACGAATGCCGCGATAGCAACCGATTTCTATAAGTCTTTTTATATCGAAAGCGACATCTCTGCGCAAATCGCCTTCAACTCTTACATTCTTTTCAATGTAATCACGGATTTTGGAAACCTCATCCTCGGACAAATCTCTGCAGCGAGTGTCCGGATTGATTCCCGTTGCGTTGATAATTTGAGTAGCAGTAGTTCTGCCGATACCGTAAATGTAGGTAAGGCCGATTTCTACTCTCTTATCGTTTGGTAAGTCAACACCTGAAATTCGTGCCATATTACTGTTTACCTCCGATTATTAATTCAGGATTAGCCCTGACGCTGTTTGTGCTTTGGATTTTCACAGATAACCATTACTTTTCCATTGCGCTTAATAACTTTGCATTTATCGCAGATTTTCTTAACAGAAGGTCTAACTTTCATTTGGATATCCTCCTTTATTTACTTCGAGCGCCATATGATACGGCCTTTTGTGAGGTCGTAAGGCGACATCTCGATTGTTACCTTATCACCGGGAAGAATTCTTATGTTATTCATGCGAAGTTTCCCGCTGATATGGGCTAAAACGATGTGGTTATTTTGAAGTGTAACCTTAAAAGTTGTGTTAGGTAATACCTCAACCACGGTACCTTCAACTTCAATCATATCTGACTTAGACATCAATTTACCTCGCTGTGTTTATACGATTATAAGATGTTTTAATTTATCTGGAATCACATCGCGGCGTAATCGCCAACAATTGATTAACCATCAGATTTTGGTCATTATTACGGGACCGTTTGGTGTAATCGCTACCGTGTGCTCAAAATGAGCGGAAAGTTTACCGTCCGCGGTTACAACGGTCCAGCCGTCTGACAGTTGCTTTACCTTATAGGTTCCCTGATTGATCATCGGTTCAATTGCCAATGTCATTCCGGGTAACAGTCTGATACCACGCCCTTCGTGTCCGAAGTTGGGTACGCTTGGGTCCTCATGAAGTTTTGTTCCCACGCCGTGACCGACAAAATCACGAACAACGCCGTAACCGCGCTCTTCGCAATAAGCCTGCACCGCGTGCCCTATATCGCCGATTCTGTTGCCGGGAACCGCCTGTTCAATGCCTTTATAAAGGCTCTCACGGGTGGTATCAATCAGCCGCTTTGCCTCGGGAGAGCAAGTCCCTGCAACAAAAGTGGCAGCATTATCGCCGTTATAGCCGTTTTTCGCGGCACCCAAATCTATGCTGACTATATCGCCTTCTTTGATGATACGGTCTTTCTTTGGGATGCCGTGAATAACTTCATTATTTATGGAAATACATGCGGTGGCGGGAAAATCATAAAGACCGAGAAAATTGGGAGTTGCGCCTCTTTTCTTAATAAGATTATAGGCTATCTTATCAATTTCCTTTGTTGAAACACCGGGCTTTACAGCCTCGCCTGCCACCATTAATGCTTCAGCGGAAATCTGACAAGCCTCTTTCATAAGCTCAAGTTCCCTGCTGCTTTTAAGCACTACCATGTTAATCCTCCAACGCTTTGAAGACAAGAGCAGTTGTATCGGCAACATCCTCCTGACCTTCAACAACTACAAGCTTGCCGAGTTCACGATAAAAGTCCTTTAAAGGCTCCGTTAATTCGTGATACTCCTTAAGCCTTGCGGCAACTGTTTCGGGAGCGTCGTCCTTTCTTTGAACGAGTTCACCGCCGCAGGAGTCGCAAACGCCCTCAGTTTTGGGCTTTTTATAAAGAATGTGATAAGAATTTCCGCATTTCGAGCAGACGCGTCTGCCTGAAAGCCTTGAGGTAATCTTATCATCGGGCACTTCAATATCAAGCACCTTATCTATCTGCACGCCCATATCCTCAAGCGCCTGCGCCTGAGGAATGGTGCGCGGAAAACCATCAAGAATAAATCCGTTTTCACAGTCTTTTTCTTTAAGTCTGTCTTTAATTATACCGATAACAACATCATCGGGAACAAGTTGGCCGGATTCCGAATAGGATTTCGCCTTCATTCCCATTTCTGTGCCCGCTTTGATTGCGGCGCGTATCATATTACCGGTTGAAACGGCGGGAATGCCATACTTTTCAACTATTTTTTCAGCCTGTGTGCCTTTGCCGGCACCCGGAGCGCCGAGAAGTATTAAATTCATAACCCTCACCCTTTCAATTAATCAAGAAATCCTTTATAGTGACGCATCATCATCTGAGATTCAAGTTGACGAACAGTTTCAAGCGCAACGCCGCACATAATGATAATTGATGTACCGCCGAGTGAAACTGAGAATCCGCCGTCTGAGCCGCCCTCTGTAAGCGGAGGGATAGCAGCGTCGCAGATGAGTGACCAAATGATTGGCAAAAGTGCAACAACGGAAAGCATCAGAACGCCGATAAGAGTAAGCCTCATCAAAACTTTGAAAATGTAATCCGAAGTCGGTCTGCCGGGACGAATACCCGGAATTGAACCGTTGTTTTTACGAAGGTTGTTTGCCATTTCGATTGGGTTGTACTGAATAGTGCTGTAGAAATAACCGAAGAAGATTATAAGCACAAAGTACATTGCCGCATACCACCAGGAATCGCTCTGGAACGCATTGAAGAAACTCTCCCAGAAAGTGCCCTCATACTTATCAGAAGAAATGAACATCTGAACAGTGCCGGGCAGAGAAAGAATGGAAGACGCGAAGATAATGGGGAGAACGCCGCTCATATTTACCTTAATAGGCATATTAGTGGCCTGACCGCCGTACATCTTACGACCTACTACACGCTTTGCATACTGAATGGGAATTCTTCTTTCAGCATTATCCATAAATACGATATAAACTATCATAAGCAGGAATACTATAAGGATAGCCGGAACAAGGAAGTTATAAACCATACGGCCTGTTTCCAGATAGCCTATATACTGCCTGATAATTGTTGGGAATCTTGAAACGATACCTGCAAAAAGGATTATTGAAATACCGTTGCCTATACCCGAAATGGTAATCTGCTCACCGAGCCACATAATTACCGCAGTACCGGCAGTAAGAACAATTACTATAACCAAAGCCTGGAATACTCCGGCAAAACCGGTGAACTGAGCGCCGGTTGAATCAGTCATAAGATAATCGTTTGCACGAAGGAAGAAATAGTACGCAAGGGACTGAAGAAGTCCAAGAACAACCGTAACAACACGGGTTATTGACGCGATTTTCTTTCTGCCTTCCTCGCCTTCCCTCTGAAGTCTTTCCAGAGCAGGAATGGCAACTGCAAGCAACTGCATAATAATTGACGAGTTAATGTACGGTGTGATGGACATTGCAAAAATCGTACCGTAGTTGAAAGCGGAACCCGTCATAAGGCTTAAATAAGTGAGTATTGTGTTTCCTCTGCCGACTTCGATTTCACCGGCAATATCAAGAAACGGAACGGGTATGAACGAGCCGATTCTGAAAACAAGAATAATAAACGCTGTAAACAGCAGTTTTCTTCTTATTTCCGGAACTTTCCAGGCGTTAACGATGGTTTTAATCATTTACAGCACCTCCACCGTGCCGCCTGCAGCCTCTATCTTAGCCTTGGCAGCCTCGCTGACTGCGTTGACTTTAACATTGAGAGCCTTGGTAAGTTCGCCTTTTGCAAGGACTTTAATACCGTCAAGCTCTTTTTTAATAAGTCCGCACGCTTTAAGGCTTTCAGCGTCTACAGTTGCGTTAGCCTCAAATCTTTCCTCAAGAGAAGAAAGGTTTACAACAGCGTATTCGGTGCGGAAGATATTATTGAAACCTCTTTTAGGAACACGCCTTTGAAGAGGCATCTGGCCGCCTTCAAAACCGGGACGGCGGCTGTAGCCCGAACGGGCTTTAGCACCCTTATGGCCCTTGCCGGCAGTTTTGCCCTGGCCTGAGCCGGCGCCTCTGCCGATTCTTTTTACTGCTTTTTTAGAGCCCTCAGCAGGAGAAAGTTCATGTAATTTCATTTAATGCGCACCTCCTCTTATGCTTTCTGAGCGTCTACAAGGTGAGAAATCTTTTTGATTTTTCCCTTGGTTTGTTCATTATCAGGCTGAACGGTTACATTGCCAATTTTACGAAGACCGAGTGAGTGGGCCGTGGCAATCTGATCCTTTTTACAGCCGATAAGGCTTTTCTTTAAAGTGATTTTAATATCTGCCATTTTCCACCCTCCTTACTCAAAAATCTTCTTAACTGATTTACCGCGAACTGCTGCAACCTGCTCTGCAGTGCGGAGTTTAGCAAGACCGTTTAATGTTGCTCTTACAACATTATAAGGGTTGTTTGACCTTATAGCCTTTGTACGAATATCTGAAATACCGACAGTTTCTACAACCGCACGGACTGGACCGCCCGCGATAACGCCGGTACCCTGAGGAGCAGGCATAAGGAGCACTTCGCCCGCGCCGTATTTACCTTTAACTTCGTGCGGGATTGTGGTGCCTCTTAAAGCCACTCTCATAACATTCTTTTTAGCATCCTCTATACCCTTGCGGATAGCGTCCGGAACCTCGCCGGACTTGCCAACGCCGAAGCCGACAAGACCGTTGCCGTCGCCAACGACAACAAGAGCTGAAAACTTATAAATACGGCCGCCTTTTACGGTTTTTGAAACGCGGTTGATTTTAACAACTCTTTCTTCAAGTTCCATTGAAGACACATCTATCTTTGACATAAAGCATTATCCTCCTTCTTTAGAACTTAAGTCCGCCTTCACGGGCGCCCTGTGCAACAGCTGCAACACGACCGTGATAAACATAACCGCCGCGGTCAAATATGCATTTTTCAATGCCCTTTGCCTTGGCTCTTTCCGCCAGTGTTTTGCCGACAGCCTTAGCTGCCTCTACATTACCGCCGTAAGCGGTAAAATCCTTTTCAACAGTTGAAGCCTGAGCGAGTGTTACGCCGGCAACATCGTCGATAAGCTGAACATAAATATTGCTGAGGGAGCGATATACATTGAGCCTGGGACAATCAACTGTGCCGGAAATCTTTCTGCGTACTCTCTGATGACGCCTTTTTCTTGCTTTATTTGCATCCTGTCTTGAAACCAAAGTAATTCACTCCTTCCTTTATTTCTTACCTGCTTTGCCCTCTTTGCGGCGAATATGCTCTTCAGCATATTTAATACCCTTGCCCTTATACGGCTCGGGGGGTCTCTTTTCGCGTACCTGAGCAGCGAACTGACCTACCGCCTGCTTATCTGCACCGGAAATAACTATCTGGTTTGCAGTTGGGCATTCAATTTTAATGCCCTCGGGAGCAGTCATTGTTACCTGATGTGAATAGCCGAGGTTCATAACAAGGTTATTGCCCTGCATCTGAACACGGTAACCGACACCGTTTACCTCAAGAACCTTTTTGAAGCCGTTTACAACGCCCTCTACCATATTGGCAATAAGAGCGCGAGTAAGGCCGTGAAGGGCTCTGTTTTCCTTATCATCATTCGGTCTGGCGCAACTTACAACTCCGTTTTCAACATTTACGCTGATATTGGGGTGCTTATCCATAGTAAGAGTGCCGTTGGGGCCTTTTACAGTTACCTCATTACCGTTTACGGTAACATCAACTCCTGCCGGAACCGTGATGGGCTTTAAGCCTATACGAGACATACCTTACTGCACCTCCTTACCATACGAACGCAAGAACTTCGCCGCCGACATTCTGTTTGCGTGCTTCCTTATCGGTCATAACGCCCTTTGATGTGGAAATGATAGCCACACCGAGGCCTTTCATAACCTTGGGCATATCCTCTACATTTGAATAAATGCGAAGGCCCGGCTTGGAAACTCTGCGAAGACCTGTGATAACCTGTGATTTACCTTCTCCGTATTTAAGGGTTACACGGATAACACCCTGTTTATCATCTTCAATAACTTTATACGATTTGATATAACCTTCATCAACAAGAATCTGAGCAATTGCCTTCTTCATCTTTGACGCAGGAATATCTACTGTATCGTGTTTTGCCGAATTAGCGTTACGAATTCTTGTAAGCATATCAGCGATAGGGTCTGTAATATGCATTGATATTTCCTCCTTATAAATTTAGCAATTTCCCGTTTCTTACCATGAAGATTTTGTTACTCCGGGAATCTCACCCTTATGAGCGAGTTCTCTGAAGCAGATACGGCATACGCCATACTTACGAAGATAAGCATGAGGTCTACCGCAGATCTTACATCTGTTGTAAGCTCTTGTTGAATACTTAGCAGGCCTTGCAGCCTTAACTTTCATAGATGTTTTTGCCACGATATTCCCTCCTTACTCTGAAAACGGAGCGCCCAGCATTTTGAGCAGCTCTCTGCCTTCTTCATCAGTTTTGGCAGTAGTAACCATAATTATATCCATACCGCGAACGGCATCAATCTTATCGTAATCTATTTCAGGGAAAATCAACTGCTCTTTGATACCCATGGCATAGTTGCCGCGGCCGTCAAAGGAGTTGGGGTTGATACCTCTGAAGTCACGAACTCTTGGGAGAGCGAGATTGAAGAATCTGTCAAGGAATTCATACATCTTATCGCCTCTGAGAGTTACTTTAACGCCGATAGGCATGCCTTCACGAAGTTTGAAGTTAGCAACAGACTTCTTTGCGCGGCACACAATCGGTCTTTGACCTGTTATAATGCTGAGGTCATTGATGATAGCGTCTACGACTTTTGAATTATCGCGAGCCTCACCGCAGCCTACATTGAGAACAATCTTGTCAAGCTTAGGGATTTGCATAACAGATTTGTACTCAAACTTTTTCATAAGAGCCGGAGCGATTTCGCTCTTATAGGCTTCTCTTAATCTTGCAGCCATCAGTTATGTTCCTCCCTTTCTTAAAATTCATTAGCGCACTGCTTGCAGACACGCTTGCCGTTTTTATGACCAACGCGGGTGGCTTTACCGCACTTGGGGCAAACAAGCTGAACCTTTGAAGCATAAAGAGCAGATTCAACCGGAACAAGTCCGCCCTGCTCGCCCATTTTACGGGGCTTAACATGCTTGGTTACGATGTTTACCTTCTTTACGATAACTTTACCTTCTTTAGGGCTTACGGCAATAACTTCGCCCTTAACGCCTTTTGATTTACCGCTGAGTACCATAACGGTATCGCCGGTTTTAACAAACATTTTACTCATATTGCAGCACCTCCATTAAAGTACTTCCGGAGCAAGAGAAAGGATTTTCATATAATCCTTATCACGCAATTCTCTGGCTACCGGTCCGAAAATACGGGTGCCTCGAGGAGTTTTATCCTCTTTTATAATTACGGCAGCATTTTCATCAAAACGAATGTACTGACCGTCGTCACGACGTACACCTTTAGTTGTACGAACGATGACTGCTTTAACAACTTCGCCTTTTTTAACAACGCCGTTTGGGGCTGCTTTCTTAACAGAAGCAACGATAACATCGCCGATATTAGCATATCTTCTGCCCGAACCGCCGAGAACACGAATGCAAAGAAGTTCTTTAGCGCCGGTGTTGTCTGCTACTTTAAGACGGCTTTCCTGTTGTATCACAGCATTTTCCTCCTTCGTACTGCAAAATAACACTTTGCATCTTGCAGTTATTATTTTATAAAACTAAACTGATATTAAAAGCATGTAATTCGTAATGATTACTTAGCCTTTTCAACAATCTCTACAACGCGCCATCTCTTATCCTTGCTGAGCGGGCGGGTTTCCATAATAAGAACCTTATCGCCCACGCCGCAGGCATTTTCCTCATCATGCGCTTTGTACTTAACCGTACGGTTAATGATTTTTCCGTAAAGCGGATGGCGAACCCTGTCTTTAATAGTAACAACAACGGTTTTATCCATCTTATCGCTTGAAACAATACCAACTCTTGTTTTTCTGAGGTTTCTTTCGCTCATAATAAACTACCTCCTATCTTAAGAATTTGAGTCTGCAAGTTCAATCTCACGCTCAACAGTCTTGATACGCGCGATGTCTTTTCTTACAGCTTTGATTCTCATGGGGTTATCGAGCTGGTTGATAGCCTGCTGGAAATGAAGATTAAAGAGCTCTTCTTTAAGCTCCGCAAGCTTTGCCGCGCGCTGTTCCGCGCTGAGCTTCTTTATTTCAGCTGCTTTCATTACTGCTCTCCTCCCTCTTCTTTAGTTACGAATTTACATTTGATAGGAAGCTTGTTTGCTGCCAGACGCATAGCCTCGCGAGCTACAGCCTCTTCAACGCCGCCGAGTTCAAACATAACTCTGCCCGGCTTAACTACTGCTACCCAGTAGTCAACATTACCTTTACCTTTACCCATACGGGTATCAGCCGGTCTTGCCGTAATCGGCTTATCGGGGAAAATCTTAATCCATACCTGACCGCCACGCTTTGTGTAACGGGTCATTGCGATACGGGCTGCTTCAATCTGAGCTGCCGTAATCCATGCAGGCTCTGTTGCCTGAAGGCCAAACTGGCCGTAAGTTACCTTATTGCCCCTTGTAGCCTCACCGGTCATACGACCTCTGTGCTGCTTACGGTGCTTAACACGCTTTGGTAAGAGCATTAACGATTTCCTCCTTCCCTGCGCCTGCCGCCTTTGTTATTATCTCTGTTATTATCTCTGCGGCGGGAGTAGTTATTTCTTCTCTGGGGCTTGTTTCTGCTTTCGCGGAGAACTTCGCCCTGATAAATCCAGGTTTTAACGCCGATTCTGCCGTATGTTGTTGCAGCCTCTGCAGTGCCGTAATCAATATCAGCACGAATCGTCTGAAGCGGAATTGTGCCCTCTTTATAGGTTTCTGAACGCGCGATTTCCGCGCCGCCGATACGGCCTGAAACCTGAACCTTAATACCGCGAGCGCCCCATCTCATTGTGTTTCTGATTGCCTGCTTAACAGCGCGGCGGAATGAAACACGCTTTTCGAGTTGAGTTGCAATGCTCTGAGCAACAAGAGTTGCGTTAAGGTCGGGCTGCTTGATTTCTATAATATTGATGAAAACTTCATCATTTTTCTTACCGAGTTTCTTGGCGCATATAGCCTTAAGTTTATCAATTTCAGCGCCCTGCTTACCGATAACCATACCGGGCTTTGCGCAGTGAATATTGATTCTTACACGCTTTGCGTCACGCTCAATTTCTACCTTTGGAACACCCGCGCTTTTAAGGGTCTCAAGCAAATACTTACGAAGATTGTAATCTTCAACAAGGATGTTGCCGAAATCTGCCTTTTTAGCATACCAGCGAGAGTCCCAGTTTTTGATAACGCCGATTCTTAAACCGGTTGGATTACATTTCTGTCCCATTCAACTTTTCCTCCTCGCTTAGTCTTCCATTTCCGAAACGGTAATGGTGATGTGTGATGTTCTCTTATTAATTCTGTAGGCTCTGCCCTGTGCTCTGGGGCGGATTCTCTTAAGAGTGGGGCCCGCAGTTACATTGCAGTAACTTACATATAATCTTGATGCATCCATATTATTGTTGTTCTCCGCGTTTGCCATAGCAGACTTAAGAACTTTTGCAAGCGGCTCAGTAGCGGCTTTCGGTGTGTGCTTAAGAATTGCCATAGCCTTATCGCAAGGTTGATTTCTTATCAAATCAAGAACGATTTGTACCTTTCTGGGAGAAATACGAACATATGTTGCTTTTGCTGTTGCTTCCATAGTTTAATTCTCCTTTCGATTACTTCGTTGTTTTTGAGCCTGCGTGGCCGCGGAATGTTCTTGTGGGAGCGAACTCGCCGAGTTTGTGACCAACCATATCCTCAGTTACATATACAGGAACATGTTTTCTACCGTCATGAACAGCAAATGTGTGTCCTACGAACTCAGGGAAGATAGTTGAACTTCTTGACCAAGTTTTGATAACCTGCTTATCGCCCTTTTCATTAAGAGCGGCTACCTTTTTATAAAGGCTCTCTTCAACATAAGCGCCTTTTTTAGTACTTCTACTCATCTAATCTTCTCCTTTCCTCTTATTTACCGTTACGACGCCTTACGATCATCTTGTTTGAGGCTTTCTTCCTATTACGCGTCTTATAACCAAGAGCAGGTTTGCCCCAGGGAGTAACAGGACCGGGGCGACCGATAGGAGCCTTACCTTCACCACCGCCGTGGGGGTGGTCATTCGGGTTCATAACAGAACCGCGCACGGTAGGTCTCCAGCCCATATTACGCTTACGGCCGGCTTTACCGATTTTAACATTAGCGTGGTCATTGTTACCAACAACACCGATTGTTGCCATGCAGTCTACGGGAACATTACGAAGTTCGCCGGACGGAAGCCTGAGCAATGCGTAAGGGCCTTCAATAGCCATAAGCTGAGCGCTGTTGCCTGCCGAGCGTGCAAGTTGAGCGCCTCTGCCCGGATAAAGTTCTACATTGTGAATGATTGTGCCGACGGGGATATTCTTAAGCGGAAGCGCATTGCCCGCTACGATATCCGCATCAGGACCTGCAACAACAGTTGCGCCGACTTTAAGACCTTCCGGTGCTATGATATAACTCTTAACGCCGTCTTCATACTGGATAAGAGCGATATGTGCAGAGCGGTTGGGGTCATATTCGATTGTTTTAACTGTTGCAGGCATATCAAACTTTTGTCTTTTGAAATCTATAACGCGGTATTTTCTTCTGTTGCCGCCGCCGCGATGACGAACGGTTATTCTTCCGTAAGAGTTACGGCCTGATTTTTTGCTGATGGGCTCAAGCAAGGACCTTTCAGGAGCAACTTTAGAGAGGGAAGAATAATCTGTTACCGACATATTCCTTCTTGAAGGAGTGGTCGGCTTATAATTCTTAATAGCCATTATTATTTTTCCTTTCTGAATAACTTTGCGAAGAGATGGCACTCTTCATACTTCATCATTCGAAATTTCTCTAATATATAATGTAATATATATACTTGTTAATTTTGTTACATCATATCGTTGAAGAATTCGATTTCCTTTGAATCCTCAGCAAGAGTAACGATTGCTTTTTTCCATGAAGGAGTATAGCCCTTGTTTACGCCCTGACGGCGCTCATGACCGCGAACATTCATGGTGTTTACCTTGGCAACCTTTGTGCCCGGGAATACCTCTTCGATTGCTTTTGCAATTTCAATCTTATTGGCATCCTTCGCTACCTTGAAGGTATACTTCTTAACAACAAGCCCTGTCATAGACTCTTCTGTAATGATAGGCTTCAGGATAATGTCGTGAGCTGTTTTCATTACGCATATACCTCCTCAATCTTTTTGGCTGCTTCCTTAAGAACAACAAGATTGTTGCAATTAAGAATATCATAAACGCAAAGTGTGTTTACAGTGGCAACCTTAACGCCCTTAATGTTGCGAGCGCTCTTATAAATTGTTTCGTTTGTTTCCGGAAGTACCAGAAGAACTTTTTTACCGGTCTTGAGTTTTGCAAGCATTTCTGCAACTGCCTTTGTTTTGATTTCCTCAAGTTCGATTTTATTAACTACAAGCATCTCAGACTCTGCAACCTTAGAAGAAAGAGCAGACTTCATAGCGAGCCTCTTTACCTTCTTGTTTACATTTACCTTGTACTTTCTGGGCTTGGGGCCGAGAGCGATACCGCCGTGAGTCCACTGAGGGCTTCTTGTTGAGCCCTGACGGGCACGGCCTGTTCCCTTCTGCCTCCAAGGCTTAGCGCCGCCGCCTGAAACTTCGGAACGGGTGAGAGTGGACTGGGTGCCCTGGCGCTGTGCAGCAAGATAACTTACAACAGCAAGATGCATTGCATATTTGTTCGGCTCAATGCCGAAAACGGAATCCGCAAGATCAAGTTTTGAAGTTTTGCGGCCTTCCTGGTTATAAACCTGAACCTGTGCCATTATAATCTCTCCTTTCCTTAAGCCTTAACAGCGTCTGCAATAACAACGATTCCGCCTTTGGGGCCGGGAACGGCGCCCTTAATTGCGATAAGGTTGTTTTCATTATCTACCTTAGCAACCTTAAGATTCTGAACGGTTACTGTTTCGTGGCCGTAATGGCCGGCCATTTTTCTGCCCTTGAATACTCTTGAGGGGCTTGAGCACGCACCGAGTGAACCCTGGTGGCGAGCGTTAGGACCTGTACCGTGTGATTCACGGAGTCTGGAAAAGTTCCAGCGCTTAATAGCACCTGCTGTGCCGTGGCCCTTTGATGTGCCTTTTACATCTACGATTTCGCCCTCTGCGAAAGTATCAGCCTTAATGATGTCGCCAACATTAACTGCTGAGCAATCCTCAAGGCGGAACTCCTTAAGAGTTTTCTTCGGGGCAACATTGTTCTTTGCAAAGTGGCCTTTGAGAGGCTTGTTAAGTTTGCCTAACTTAACATCGCCAAAACCGACCTGAACAGCGTCATAGCCATCGTTTTCAACGGTCTTTTTCTGTGTTACTACGCATGGACCTGCCTCGATAACGGTAACGGGGATAACCTTGCCGTTTTCATCGAAAATCTGGGTCATGCCGACCTTTTTGCCGATAATACCTTTTTTCATTATTTTTCCTCCTTGGTTATTGGTTGGTTTCCCAACTTGACCTCGTCAAGCGTTATTAAAGTTTAATCTCTATATCTACGCCTGCCGGGAGCTCAAGATTCGTCAGCGCTTCAACAGTTTTGTTTGAAGGTCTGAGGATATCGATGAGTCTTTTGTGTGTTCTCTGCTCAAACTGTTCACGGCTATCCTTATACTTGTGAACGGCTCTTAAAATCGTGATAACTTCCTTTTCCGTGGGAAGCGGGATAGGACCGCTTACCTGCGCGCCGGTTGTTTTAGCAGTTTCTACGATTTTTTCAGCAGCCTGATCAACAAGGCTGTGGTCATAGCCCTTAAGTCTGATGCGGATTTTAACTTTGCTTGCTGCCATTTACTTTTCCTCCTGAAAAATATTGGTGCGAGACTTTACCGGATTTATCATTCCACCCACCCGCGTGTTTCAAGGCCGCCTATATAAAAACCGAATGACAGCATATCATTCGGGCAGCCTTTGCGCGGCAGCAGACATACGCAAGCTATCTGCACAAAGGAATGAAAATCAGTATAATTTCGCCCGGTTTAAAATCGGACATACTCCGCCGAAATTCCCGCTCTGGGTAAAGCGCCACCTCCGGCATCATCGCATATCTTTGCGGAAACTCTATATAGTATATTATAATATAGACCTTTCCGCAGACCTGTATATTATATATAATTGCATAGCAGTTGTCAATATAAAAAGCAAAAAATTTTTTAAAAAAATTTCGTTATTTTTCACAAACTTTAAGAAAAAATATTGTTAGTTTTAACAATAAAAAATTTTTCGCACAATATCAGCATAATATTGCATTAAGAGCGAATTTCCGTGATTTGACAAAATTTGACATTACAAAATAAAAAACGCACTCCCCATAGGAAGTGCGAAAAAACAAATATAACACTTGTTTTTATTCTAAAAAGCGTCAGATACCGCCGATAAACAGAACATTAAGCGACGATTCCTCGGAATCGTAATTAGTTGAACTCGGGACAGCGTTAATTACTGCCGGGACGGAACTGATTACGACGGGAACGGAAATCACGGCGGTGATAGTCTGCTTAGGCGCTATAAAACTGTGAGAAAATACAGCGCCGTCTACCGCTGAGCCGTTTTGCTCAATTCTTACGGTATAAGTGCTCGGAAAATCTGTTTTACATTTGGAGGTTATAACACTGTTGTAATTAATTTGATATATTCCGGGCTCATTTACAATTACATCAGCAGAACCGTTAACATGAGATAGCCTTGTTCCCGATAAAGTGGGAGTAGTTGCAAAAGAATAAGGTACAGCGGCATTTGAATCCTGAACGGCGAAATTATGGGCTGTTATAGCACTTGACGCAAGAGTTTCACCGGCAGGACCGGTTGCACCTGTTGCACCGGTAGGACCTGTGGGGCCCGTTGCGCCCGTAGCGCCTGTTGCACCCGTGGCACCGTTTGTACCCGATACGCCTGTTGCTCCGGTAGGACCTGTCGGCCCTGTGGGTCCTGTTGCGCCCGTCGCACCTGTTGCACCCGTGGCACCATTTGTACCCGATACGCCTGTTGCTCCGGTGGGACCTGTCGGCCCAGTCGGCCCTGTTACGCCTGTCGGTCCTGTGGGACCTGTTGCACCTGTATCACCGGTTAAACCGATAGGTCCCTGCGCTCCGACCGGGCCCTGAGCGCCGGTAGCACCTGTAGCGCCGGTAGCGCCCGTCGCGCCGGTTGCGCCGGTTGCGCCTGTGGCGCCGCCAGCAGGACCTGTTGCGCCGGTAGCGCCCGTGGGACCTGTTGCACCTGTATCGCCTTTACAGCAAATACGGCAGTTGCACTGGCAGTTACATTCATTATGCTGTGAGCAGGAGGAGCAGACAGCATCTCTGTCAAATCCTTTATAATAGGTCATATTATCTTAATCCACCCTGAATTTTTCAAGTTGATACAAATTAATGTATCCGTTATCATTATATTTTAAAATTCATTTTCCGTTACTTAAAACCGAATCAAAATATTTTTTATTGTGCAGGTATTCCTCTGAATTCGGTCTGTATTTCCCCGCCGTTTCATTAAAATACGCCGCCTTTTCAGGATTTCCGAGCCTGTCGTAACAAACAGCAAGTTGTATTGCCGGTATGAAACCGTAAGCGCTGTAATCCACAAAAGCGCCGCTTTGCTCAGGCGGTTTTGAACCGAGCGCCTGCTCATACCAGAACGCCGCCGTATTAAAATTATTTAACTCAAAAAAGATATTGCCTATTTCACAGCACACCTCGGCACGCGGAGGCCCATATAAAAATGAGCGGAAAAGGGCGCTCAGCGCTGCGTTATCCCCTTTTGTTTCTTTAAGGCAGTAAGAGAGCACTCTGCACGCCTCTATATCATTTTCAACCCAGCCCTTATTTTCATTGAGAAACTCATCAAGCACTGCCGCCGCTAAAGAATAATGGCGGTGATAATAAAGTTCCCGCCCAAAATAAAACTTATCGCGCGGCGAAAACGGCTCGCCCAGTTTTTCCTGCTTTAAATAAATATTCAGATTTCTTTCTGTATAATGAGTTTTGACGCTTTTATGCGTTACGGCGGCGTCTGAAAAAACTATATTGCCGCTGTATTCAACTGCTTCATGCACCCTGCCCTTCCATTTAAATCCGCGGCTTCTCTTAAAAATTCTTTCGCGACAGAATGAAAAAGACGGACTGCCGTTTTCATCAAACGCGGTATTATAGGGAATCATAATAACATCCTGACTGCCGTCAAGGCTGTTCTTAAGCGAAACGAATTTTTCATAATCTGTTTTAAGGATAACATCATCGGCGTCAAGCCACATAATATAATCGCACACGGCTTTTGAAAACGCAAAATTTCGGGCGGCGGAAAAATCATCGCACCACTCAAAATCATATACTTTATCAGTATATTTTTTTGCCGTTTCAACGGTTGCGTCCTCACTTCCGGTATCCGCAATTATAATTTCATCAAACAACCCTGCTGTGCTTTCAAGGCAGCGAGGAAGAGTTTTTTCTTCATTTTTTACTATCATACAAAGGCTTATAGTACGCAAATTCATCACCCGTACCATAATATGAACAAAAAGAAAAAAGGAATCAGGATTATGCGGCACAAAATCCCGATTCCGCAGAAATAATTATATTTTTTATATTTTTATTCGTCCTCGCCCATAAGTTGTTTCCAATGAATTTTGCAATATTCTTTGCCGTCTATAGGCGGATAATCCTCATCATCAACACGCGCGGCGTTATAACAGTCATACTCCTCGTTATAAGCACAGCGGGTAACATCGCCGCCCTCGCTGAGGCCGGGGATAAACGAATAAAGGAAAATGCAAACTACGGCAACGGCGACTACCGCCGCGCCTCCTTTGCCGGAAGTCCACTTAAGGAATTTGACTTTAGCAAGGTCTACTTTATCAAGGAAAGTAAACGGCTTAACATTAGCAATGAGATACATTAAGCCTTTCATAATATAATAACCTGCTATTCCGGAAAGAGTGCCTATTATCATACCGCCGAGCACATCTGTTGCGTAGTGCACCATAAGATACACGCGGCTGCCCATTGTGCAGGCGGCAATTACGGGAAAAATCCACGCTATCTTCTTTTTGCCCTCCGACCTGAAAACAAGGAACATAGAAACGGCGATTTCAAAAGCCGCGGTGGTGTGCCCGCTTGGGAAAGAGTAATCAGCCTCACTGAGCGCGCCTGCGCCGAGATACGCTTGCCAGTAAAAATCAATATCCTGAAGAGTATTATAAGGCCTTATTCTGAGCACTGCGGGTTTTGCGATAACATTTGTAACTATAGTGCCTACTGCTATGGCAAAAACAAGTGCAAAGCCGTACTTCCTTGTTTTTTTAAACAGCATTAAAACAACGCCTAAGATAACCATAGGTATAACAAAAGCCTCATCACCGAAAGCGGTAAAAAATTTGGCAAGAACCGTAAAGAAAGAATTTTGAATATCCGCAAAAAACTTAAAAACGGCTATATCAAAGCCATAAAAGACTTTGTCAATAGAATCGCCGATAGTTAACAGCATTAAATCCATATCCGAACCTCCGTTAATATTATAATCTAATATTACCAAACGGGAAAAAAGATTTCAAGAGCGGATTTGCGGATTTGTTACAAGTTATTAACACAAAGTCAATAATTATATGATAATTTAATGAAAATCGAATTTTAAAGGGAGAAATATGATAACTAATCCTTACAAGGTGCTGGGAGTTCCTGACGGCGCGTCTGAAGAAGAATGTGCCAAGGCATACAGAAAACTTGCTAAAAAATACCACCCTGACCTAAACCCGAACGACAAACATGCCGCCGAAAAAATGGCGGAAATAAACGCGACTTTTGACCAGATAAAAAACGGCACGGCGGCTAAAAGCGCATACAGCGATACCCGCCGAAACCGCGGCAGAGCGTCATCAGCGCCGGATTATTACACCTCAATAGCGCAGTTTATAAATAACCGCCAGTTTACCCAGGCGCTCAATCTGCTTAATAATATTGAGGACAGAACTGCCCAGTGGTATTACCTTTCCGCGCTTGCAAATTACGGCGCCGGCAGAAGGGACATTTCTCTTTCCCACATTCAGCAGGCATGCGCTATGGCGCCTGAAAATTACACTTACCGCGCCACTTATGACAGAATCCGAATGAGCGCTCAGGGCGGATTTGTTAACCCGTTCGGCGGATTTGCCGAATTTGACGATACTGACGATGATGACATTCACCGCACAAGAACATATTCCGTTCACCGCGGCGGCTGCCTTTCCCGCATATTAAAATTCATTTTTCTGCTTATCATTATACGCATAATTTTTTATTTGATAACTCTGGCTTTCAGCGCTGGCAACTGGGGATACAGAAACAACGGAGGATATGACCCGCAGCAGCAGCCGCAGACCGATTACAGCGAGAATTACGATGACTCAGGCAATTCAAGCGAATCGGGAAACGATGAAAATTACGAATATTATTTCGGCTCTAAAACCGGCGATTCGCAATATAACTGATAATAACTTAATCTATAAAATCACAAAGCAACTAACCGGCGGTTAATAAATAGCAAACGCCGCCGAAAGGATGAACTCAATGAAAAATTTTTTTACAAAACTTGCCGTAAAATTTCAGAGATTTATGTACGGCAGATACGGAGTTGACCAACTTTACAGGGCTCTTTTATGGTTTTACCTTGCGGCTATAATCCTGGCTATGATACTGGGGCGCGCAGTTGACGGAATTTTTTACACAATCTTTTCCGTTATAGCGTGGGGTCTGTTTATTTTTGCTTTTTTAAGAGTTTTTTCCAAAAAAATAGAAAACAGGCGCAAAGAAAATCAAAACTGGCTTAAATTCACGGGCAATTTTAAAAAGAAATTCAAACTGCTCGGCAACAGGTGGAAGTACAGAAAGACACATGTTTTCAGAACCTGCCCCGAGTGCAAAACGGTTTTGCGAATGAAAAAAGTTAAGGGCAAACACATGGCAAAATGCCCCCACTGCGGAAAGCAATTTGAATTCAAAGTATTATTTTAACCGGGCTGAAAATAAAAAGTATAAAAAGGCAAAAATAAATACGCATTATTAAAATAAAAAGCACACCTAAAAATCGAACTCTTTTAGGTGTGCTTATTTTATTGCAAAGAATTATAATATGCAGTTTTGAATACCGGAATAAACCGCAAAAACAATAAATTTTGCTATTGTTTAATCAGCGGCGGCAACATTATTTCCCGATACACACACCGGCTCGCTGAAGTCGCCGTACACGCGGCTGTTTTGATACCATTTCCACGCTCTTACACGAACATACTGAGCGGAAGACGAATTGCTGAAATTGATAGATTTTGAAACTGAGCCGGAGCCGTTAATAAATTCGCCTTTTACATTTTTAGTAAAATCAGCGTCCTCAGCCCACTGTATATAATATCCATGGCTTGCCTGAACATCCCACGAGAATACATAAGTATCAGAATCGGCGGTATCCATTTTATAATTTGATACAGCAGAAGGCGCGGCGCATATTCTGAAATCAGACGAGGAAACATCATAACTGTTATACGCCTCTATCGTAACATCATATTCCCATGCGGGTGTAAGATTTGTGAACACATAATTACTGTCCGTTACGGTATCAACAAATCTTGTTACTCCGTCATTTGTTATATACACCCTGTAACCGTCTGCGTTTCTGACATCATTCCAGTCAAGATAAAGGTCTGTGCCGTTATCGCCGCGGGCATAAACATTAAAACCGACCGGCTTGGATAAACTTTCCGCAGTACTTACGGGAGCGGAGAAATCGCCGTATACACGGCTGTTTTGATACCATTTCCACGCTCTGACGCGAACATAATAATTATCATCAAAATCAAATGTTTTAGAGGTTGAGCCTGAACCCGTAATAAATTCGCCTTTTACATTTTTGGTAAAGTTTTCGTCTTCAGCCCACTGAATATAATACCCGTGGCTTGCCTGAACATTCCAGGACACAACATAAGTATCAGTATCAGCCGCATTAATTTCAAGCCCTGATACAGGAGCGGGAGCGGCGCAGATTCTGTATTGCGAGGATTTAACCTCTTTATTGTTATAGGCTTCTACAAATATATCATATTCCCACGCCGGGGTGAGATCCGTAAAAACATAATCGCTTTCTGTTACGGTATCCAAAAGTTCCTTATTGCCGTCATTTACAATATAAATTCTGTATCCGTCAGCATTTTTCGCGTCATCCCAGCTGAGATAAACATCCGTGCCGCCGTCGCCGCGGGCGTAAACATTAAATCCGTTCGGATAAAGAAGACAGTCTGAAGTGCAAAGCGGCTCAGAGAAATCACCGTAAACGCGGCTGTTTTGGAACCATTTCCACGCTCTTACACGGATATAATGACCCGCTGATGAATTACTGAAAGTAAATGTTTTTGAAGTTGAACCGGAGCCGTTGATAAATTCGCCGTTTACATTTTTAGTAAAGTCCTTATCATCCGCCCACTGAATATAATATCCGTGGCTTGCCTGAACATCCCATTTTGCTGTAAATGCATTTTGGCTTTGCGCTGAAAGGTCATAGCCCGAAACCGGAGCGGGGGCTGCGGAAATGCGGAATGTATTGCTTGGGGTATTTTTAGAACTGTTGTAAGATTCAACGATTACATCATATTCCCATGCAGGCGTTAAATTTTCAAAAACGAACTGAGCATCCTCAGTGGTGCCCTGCAAAAGCCGTTTACTGCCGTCAACAATGTAAATATTATATCCGTCTGCGTCATCAACTTTGTTCCACCTAAGGTACAAATCCGTACCGGCGTCTCCCCTGGCGTACACATTGATATTTTCAGGCATGAAAAGGCTGTTTTTCGTTGAAAGAACGGGCGAGTAATCGCCTACTATATTTTCATTTGAATAATATCTACATGAGCGTATTCTTACATAATAATTTTTGCTGTACTGAGTTGTTGTTAATTCAGCAGTATCGGTATTTGCCGGCAAAAACTGCGAACTGATATTTTTAGAAAAATCGCTGGTTGTAGACCACTGAATATAATATCCTACTCCCGGACGCGGAGTCCATTCAGCCCGTATTTTATTTGCGGTTATTGCGTTTACGCTGAAATTATCCGGCGCCGATATAGATGAATAAGTTGTACAAGTTACGCGCGTTCCGGTGCAAGTAGATACATTATTATATGCCTCTATTGCAAAGGAATACATAGTATCGGCGGTAGTTTCTATTCTGTAAAACGAAGTCATACCGCCTTCAAGAACCGCTATTTTTACCCACGCGCCGTTTATTTGCTGATAAAGGTTATAGCCGTCTGCATTTAATTTCGGAGTCCAGCCGAGTATTATGGCGGAACCATCGCCCATTCTGCCGGTGGCTTTAAATCCGGTTACCGCTTCAGGCCGCGTATAGAAATAAATTTGAGAAGAATAGTAATTTGAATAAGTTCTTGTATTGCCGGAAGTTGTAAAGGCACGCACCCTGAATGGATGTTGAGTTCCCGGGCAAAGATTTTTAACCGTAGCGCTTGTTGTATTAAAAACATAAGTTGAATTCCATTTTCCGCCGTAATAATACTGAACTTCATAACCTTTTGCGCCTGAAACGGCGTCCCATTTAAGGGTTACAGAATTTTCTGTATTTGAAGTCATTTTAACATTTTTAACCGCCGCGATAGAATTTGTGTATTTTACTACCATAGACGAGGAATGATAACTGCTGCCTACCACCTGCTGAATACCTTTTGCAACATTAAGATATTTGCAGTTTGAAGGGCTCTTAAATTCTACAAGAGCGGACTGCGCGCCGAGATTGGCATTTGCCCAGCCGAAAATATAACCTGAAGAAGTTCCGTAAGCGCCGGTCTGATCCCTTGAAATTCCGTTTGTGCTTCTGAAAATATCAACAAGGGTACCGTTGCCGAGAACTGAATTGAGCCAGCCGTGGAAATCTATAAATGTATTCATTTTATATTTTTTCATTAAGTCCCTCAAGGCGCGGCTCTCCTGCGCTTTGAATTTTCCGGATATGAAATCGCGGTTCATATCAACATGCGCGGCGGTGCACCTGCCGTATGCCGACGAACCTGAGCGAAGATTATTTTTGCCGTCAATAGTGCCGTCCGGATTAGCGCACGGTACAATAATGAGCCTGTAATCTTTTAAATAAGAAGGATTCTTGGCAAAATACTCTATAAGGCTGTTGGCGCACTCAACAAGAACTTTACCGTCGTGAGCATAATTATCCTCAAAACCGTGAACAGCAAATGTGCAGAATAATGTTTTGCTGTTATTTCCGGTGCCGTTTATCAAATAAGCCTCAAGGTCGCGGCCGCGAACGCTTGTGCCGTAAACTATTTTTTCAACATTATCATAATCCATTGCGACTTTAGCAGCGGTCTTATTTAAAGAAATTCCGCTGTTTGAATAAACATAGACGGTACAGGTTACAGTTATATTATTTTCCGAAATCGCCTGTATCAGCGCTTTACCTTCTTTGAGCGCAGTTACTTTGCCCGTTGAAGAAACGGACGCAACGGAACTATTTGAAGTGGTATATCTTATAGGGCACTGATAAGCGGATGAGTTTACGCGTGCGTTTAAATTAAAACTCTGACCCTCATTTAAAGTTTTTGTTGTTGCCGACAAAGTAATACTTGTAGGCGCTGCTTTTACGGTTATTGATAAACTCCGGCTTGTTTTGCCGTCCGGAGAATAAGTTATATTGGCCGTTCCGGTATTCTTTGCCGTAACAACGCCGGTTGAAGATACCGCCGCAACATTGCTGTTAGACGAAGAAAAAGACGGGTTAGACGCTTCCTGACCGGAATCAAGCACAACCTGAATCTGCTGCTTTGAACCGGTAGCCATTTGGCTGTTATAATAAATTTGATAAGTATCGGCTGTAACCTCCGCGGCAAACACAGAAAAACCGCAAATACATACAGCAGCAAAAATCACGAAAGAAAATATTAAAGAAATGATTTTTTTATTCATAACCGGCACCTCTATGTATAAAATCTAAATTTATTGTAACATACAAGGCGCTCACTTTGCAACCGCAGGAATTAATTTTTTTTACGGTAAAACATTTAAATTATTTAGTATGCAATATTTTTTCTACTTTATGTAAATTTTTTCTGTTAAAATTCCGAAAAATGTGTTATAATAGATTTGTAAGCAATATTTGGCAAATTGTTTATACACTATGTAATATGACAGGAAAGGCAGTGTAAAAAATTACGCTGTTACTATAATACGCCTTCAAAATTTGCCTTATATCTGATTTTGCGGTGCTGTAACCGCCGCTGGCGACTTATCCGGCTACAAATAAGGAGCCAACGATTTTATTTTTTGTTTGTAGCACGAAAGGCTATGGTGATTGGAATGTATAAGATAGGTGATGTATTTGTTTACGGCGCCAACGGCGCATGTGAAATAACGGACATCAAAGAAGAAAAGTTTGCGCGGGAGACGAAAATCTATTATATACTTTCTCCTTTTTTTGATTCGAGAGAAACGATTTTTGTGCCCGTGGACAATGAAACGCTGACGGGGAAAATGAAAAAGGTGCTTTCACGCGACGAAATCATGGAAATGATAAAATCAATACCTGAGGCGGAAACCATTTGGAACGACAATGCGAATATGCGCCGCGAGGAATACAGGAAGATAATTAACACGGCGGACAGAAAAGAACTTGTTAAACTTTTAAAAACTTTGCATGAGCAGAAACAGAAACTTGAGGAAATCGGCAAAAATCTTTCCGTATCGGATGAAAAATATTACAGAAAAGCGCAGAATATAATTCACAGCGAAATAGCAATGGTGCTTGAACTTGAAATGAAAGAAGTAGAGCCTTTTATTGAAAGAGTTTTAAACGCGGCATAAATTGCGGAAATCCGGCGCTGAAAACTTATTGCGAATGATTTTCGCTTGCACGCGAGGCATTTGCGGCTGTAATAAAGTCGGCTGAACCGCGGTTACATTGAGCGGCCGCCGGCTTTTTATTATTTACACTTTATCGTGTATATGGTAAAATATTATAAAGTACTTAAATTACGAGGTGGCAGACATGGCTTTATTTACGCCTGTACTTAAATTTTTCTGGAAAGAAAACGCAAAATCCGATTACAAAAGACTCAGCAGGCAGACCCCGGCGGCGGGAGTTCATCAAAAAAACAACCTGCCGTATCTTGCGGACGATATTGACGAACACACGCTGGACATTTACTACCCTGAAGGCGCAAGCGGGAAACTTCCAGTTATAATTGACATTCACGGCGGCGGATGGATGGCGGGCAGCAAGGAGATAAACAAGAACTACTGCCTTGCCATAGCAAAGCGCGGATACTGCGTTTTTAACATTAACTACCGCCTTGCAGAATCCGGCAAAAGCGGATTTAAAGAGCAGATAGAAGATATTTTTTCCGCATTTGAGTGGATATACGGCGCTGCTGACAACTACCCTGCCGATATTGAAAGCTGTTTTCTGACAGGCGATTCGGCGGGCGGTCATCTTGCGTTTTGCACCGCGGCAATCTCAAATTCCTTTATACTAAGGCAGGATTTTTGTATTGGCGAGCCGCTGCTGAAATTTAAAGCGGTAGGAGCGGTATCCCCTGCCGCAGACCTGATTAGCCCGAACATAACTATGAATATTAATCTGCCGGAACTGCTTGGCAAAAAATATAAAAACAGCAAATATTATAAATATATGGACGCAAACAGGATTGGCGTTAAAAATATGCCGCCGTTTTACATAGTTACCTCATCAGGCGATTTTCTTCACAGCCATGCGTACAAGATGAAAAAGGCGCTTGACAGGCTTGGCGTTAAAAACAAACTGCATGATTTTAAGGGCAAGTATTCGGGCAGAAAACTGCCGCATGTATTTTCCGTGCTTGACCCAAACCCCTCATATTCGCGGGAATGTATTGACGAAATGCTGCAATTCTTTAAAGATAATTCAAAAGATGAAAAAACGGCTGCGGTAAAATAATAAAACGAAAAAAGAACAGCGCTGTCTGACCTGATAAATCAGACGGCGCTGTTTTTTACGCTTTATTTACAGAACTTTTGAAAGGAAATCACGAAGTCTTGGATTCTTAGGATTATTGAAAAAATCATAGGGTGTGTTTTCCTCACAAATCATTCCGTCATCCATAAAAAGGACTTTTGAAGCAACTTCTCTTGCAAAGCCCATTTCGTGGGTTACAACTACCATAGTCATACCCTCTTCGGCAAGGTCTTTCATAACCTGAAGAACTTCGCCTACCATTTCCGGGTCAAGCGCGGAAGTAGGCTCGTCAAAAAGCATTACCTTGGGATTCATGGCAAGCGAGCGGACGATTGCCGCCCTTTGTTTTTGACCTCCCGAAAGGCTGGAAGGATAAGAATCCGCTTTTTCTTCAAGGCCGACTCTTCTAAGCAGGGCAAGCGCTTTTTCATTTGCCTCTTCTTTACTCATTAGTTTATGATGAACGGGCGCAAGCGTAATATTTTCAAGAATGGTTTTATTATTAAAGAGATTGAAATGCTGAAACACCATACCCATATGCTTGCGGACTTCGTTTATATCGGTTTTTTTATCGGTAATAAGTTTACCGTCAAACCAAATCTCACCCTCCGTGGGGGTTTCAAGCAGATTAAGGCACCTTAAAAAAGTACTTTTACCGGAGCCGGACGGGCCGATAACAACTATTTTTTCATTTTGCTTTATCTCGTAATTTATGCCTTTAAGTACAAGATTATCGCCGAAACTCTTTTTAAGATTACATACTTTTATCACTTTTACGAAGGCTCCTTTCCATAAACTTGATAAGCATTGAGATAACAAGCACAAGCACGATATAGATAACTGCCATAATAAGATACGGCACCATAAATTCGTAATTGTTTGAGCCCATTCTGTTGAAAGCAACATAAAGATCCATTGCGCCTACGAAACTTACAACAGATGTTTCCTTAATCAGCGAAATAAACTCGTTGCCGAGAGTGGGAAGAATATTTTTAACAGCCTGCGGAATAATTATTTTCATCATAGTAGTGCTGTAACTCAAGCCTACGGAGCGGCCGCCCTCCATTTGACCGGGATCAACGGAAAGAATACCGGCGCGCATTATTTCCGAAACATACGCTCCGGAATTCATACCGAAAACAACGGCGGCAACGGTAACGGAATTCATATGAAGCCCGAATATCGGCATAAGTACATAGTAAAAAACAAGAAGTTGAACAACCATAGGTGTTCCTCTGAAAAGAGAAACATAAAGCCCGCATATCTTATCAAGAACTTTTACAAACGGATTCGTTTTAGGCACTACCCTCACAGCGCCTATAAGAGTGCCGAGGATAATACCGATAATAAGACCTACAACTGCAATAATAAGCGTATTTTTAAGGCCTGTTAAAACATCGTTATAACCGCCGCCGTCAATAAAACTCTTAAGAAAGACTTCAATTTTTTTATCAAAATTCTGCATAACAATTCCTTTGCACACTTAAAAACAGCCCCACCCCGACATCCGCGGGGCGAGGTCGTTTAAGCATTCTGTTTATTTTTTCGGAACGGATAAATCAGTTTACGGCGTTAATAGAAACGGTAATAGCCTCTGCGGGAGCCGCGTCAATGATTACATAATCAACATTTCCGTTGATAAGGTCCTGAACAGCAAGAGAGCCGTTTGCATAACCTACAAACTGAGCCTGAAGTCCCGGGAAACCGAGGTCTTCGTTGCCCTGAACATATGACTGACCGGTTGTGCCGTTCTGGCCGCCGATTTTAACTGTTGAATCAAAAGTATTGAGGATAGCCTCAACATCTTCTTTTGTTTGGCAATTATCAAACTGAGTGTCATCGCCTTTAACGATGAGTTTCTGAGAAGCCTCATAATAAGAATCTGTGAAATCTACCTGCTGTGCTCTTTCATCTGAAACGGTAAGGCCTGCCATAGCAATGTCACATTTCTGCTGCTGAACGGAAAGAACAACAGCGTCAAAGTTCATATCCTGAATAACGAGTTCCTGGCCGAGACGGTCTGCAAGAAGTTTTGCGATTTCCATATCAATACCATAGAAAGTATTGCCCTCTTTATACTCAAAAGGCTCAAACTCGGCGTTTGTTGCAACAACAAGTTGGTCTTTAGAAGTATCAAGCGCAGCGGATTCTACGCCCACGGGAGTACCATCGCCGAAATAGTGGTTGCAAATATCGTCAAGAGTACCGTTTTCCTTGATTTCATTAATAAGGGCATTTGCCGTTTCCAGAAGTTCAGGCTGATTTTTATCAACGCCCAAAGCATACTCTTCATCAGAAAGGTTGATATCAATTACCTTAACTGCCTGAGTATCAGTGCCGGCTGTGTTCGTAGCACTTTCACCGCCTGAGCAGGCTGCGAAAGAAGCAGCGATAACAACAACGGCAAGAAGTACGGACATAATTTTAAGTGCTTTTTTCATCATTTCTTCTCCTTTTTATATAATGATTAATAATTTTACTACAAATTCTTTTAAATTGCAAGAAAATATTAGTATTGAATGATTTTGGTATTAATGTTATATTAAAGTTAAGATAATTTTTGCGGAAAATCAGGCTGTAAATTTTAATTTATTATTTTAGCCTGAAAGGCTATGGTGATTAATATGGAAGAAATAAAATTTTATAAAAACGGTCTGCCCAAAGAGGCGAAAATGATTAGGACTGCCGTTTTTATTGAGGAACAGGGCTTTCGCGACGAGTTTGACGAAACGGACGACAGAAGCCTGCACGCAGTGCTTTTTATTGACGGCAATATGGCGGGCACGGCAAGAATGTTTACCGAAGACGGCGGTAAAAGTTACCACATCGGCAGAGTAGCCGTTTTGAAAGAATACAGAAAACTCGGCATAGGAAGCGACATTATGAACGCTCTTTGCAAAAAGGCAAAAGAACTTGGCGCGGGCAAGTGCGAACTTTCAGCGCAGTGCAGAGCAAAGGGCTTTTACGCCAAACTCGGGTTTACCGAAAGCGGAGAAATTTATCTTGACGAAGGGTGCCCGCACATATATATGGAAAAGGAATTGTAGCGCGAAAAGCGCAAAGCACGGGGTAACGCTATGAAAATTACGGAGAATAACACTGCGGCAAGGCAGATAATTAAAGGTTACGGCACATCAGCCTGCTGGTGGAGCCAAAATATTTCGCAGGAGAAAACTGCAAAGGAAATAAGCCGCCTGCTATACGGAAAAGACGGCTTGGGGCTTAATATTTACAGATACAACATCGGCGCCGGATGGGATGACGAAAACTGCCGTGTTTCTAATCCGTGGCGCAGGTGTGAATCGTTTTATGTACCTAAAGACGAGGACAAGGAAGAAGATTTTAAGGGCGAATATGATTTTAAAAGGGACAAAAACGCATATTCGTTTTTAAAGCAATGCCTTAAAGAGGGCACGGTGGATACTGTTATCCTGTTTGCAAATTCCCCGCACTACTCTTTTACCTCAAGCGGGCAGGCAAGCGGAAGTCTTATGCACCACACATGCAATCTGCCGTTTGCAAACTATGAAAAATACGCAGATTATTTTCTTGATATTACTGAGCATTTTTTAAATGACGGTATTCCCGTTACATATATCAGCCCGATAAATGAGCCGCAGTGGAAATGGGGCGGCAAAGATGTGTGGCAGGAAGGGTGCCACTATGAGCCTGAAGAAGTTGCAAGATTATTTCATATTTTTGCGAAGAAACTTGAGGACAGAGGAATGGACGGCGTTTATCTGTACGGGCCGGAAAGCGGTGAAATCGGCGGACTTACCCGCGAATATCTGAGGCTTTTTAAGGCAGACAGGCTTATAATGAAACACCTGGGTGTATTTGCGTTTCACTCATACCACGCTGACAATGATTTGGACATAAGGCGTGATTTTTACAGGCGCACGATTTCAAGAAACAGAAACTTAAGATTTGATATGAGCGAATGGTGCGAATTACCGTGCCGCCACGATGTGGACAGCATTGAAAGCGCCCTTATAGCGGCAAGGATAATAGGCCGCGACCTGTGCGACCTTGGCGCCGAAAGTTGGACTTCTTGGGTTGCAGCAAACCAGATTTGCGACGGCGGAAACGGCCTTGATTATTCCGACGGACTAATCAGCGCCTCGGACGGATTTTCACACTACAAAATATGCAAAAGATATTACGCAATGATGCACTTTACGCAATTCGCGCCCAAAGGTTCGCGCGTTATAGGAAAAAGTGTAAGTGAAGATTCGGCGAATGCATTTTCATTTATAACGCCAAACGGCGACAAAACTATAATAGTTGTTAACGAGGGCGGAGAAATTCCGCTTGAAATAAGCGGCGATTTTGAAAAAGCCGATATTGCCGTTACCGGCAGCAATAATAATTTTGATATTAAATACGGAATACAACCCGGAAAAAAGATTATTATTGCGCCGAAAGCGATAGTAAGCGTCAGGCTTTGCGGAGGAAAAAATGGAGATTGAACCCATAGGGGAAATTAAGACGGAATTCAGAGAAAAATTCGGCATACCGCGGCAAAGCGGCAGAATTGAAGAAATAGAGGGAGAAATAGTATTTTACAAGCCGTACTGCGGCAAAGATTATTTTAAAGATATTGAGCAATATTCACACCTGTGGATAATATGGGGATTTTCAGAAAATGAGCAAAAGAAAAAGCACGCCACCGTGCGTCCTCCCCGCCTTGGCGGGAACACACGAATAGGCGTATTCGCAAGCCGCTCCCCCTTTCGCCCGAACAACCTGGGACTTTCCTGCGTAAGACTGAAAGAAGTGCGCGAAAAAGGCGGCAAATGCTCTTTGATAATAGGCGGCGCGGATATGCTTAACGGCTCCCCTGTTTACGATATTAAACCCTACATTACTTACACGGACTGCGTGCCTGACGCAGAAAGCGGATTTGCCGAAAAGAACAAAAGCCACGCGCTGAAAGTGGAATTCAGCAACCTGCAAACCGAAAGGATACCGGAAAAGACGCGGAATGCGCTGATTAAGATACTTGCGGACGACCCGCGCCCGGCATACCAGGAAGATGAAAACAGGATATACGGTTTTGAGTTTGCCGGATATGAAATTAAATTCAGGGTTATCGGCGGCGTTCTGAAAATAACTGAGATAACCGAAATTTAGCATAGTTTATAAAAGAAATTATTTACATAAAAATAGTTTACAAAAGAAAAAAACTGCCGGATTAGACCGACAGTTTTAATTTTTATTTATGTACTTACTGCAAAAACTTACTCGTCAAGAGCCGGAGCGCCAACGGGGCAAACGCCTGCGCATGAGCCACATTCGATGCAGGTATTTGCATCAATTTCAAACTTTCCGTCTCCTTCTGAAATTGCGCTTACAGGACATTCAGCTGCGCAAGCGCCGCAAGAAATGCAATCATCTGAAATCTTATATGCCATTCCGAGTACACCTCCTATCAATTCTTCGAAAGCGATATTTCCACTTTCATTACTAATATAACACAAAATAACTATTTTTCAAGAGCCAAATTTAGTTAGTAAAGACTAATTTTTTCAGTTTTCGTCATCGGTTTCATTTTTTTGCGAGTGCCTGCCTGAATCAGAGCGTTTTGAGCCGGGCGCCGAAACCACAACGCACTCATCCCTATTTACAACTATAGGCGCCGCGCCCTCAACAGAACTATCAAGCATAACCTTGAGTTTGCCCGTTACAAGCGAATAATCAACAACTGTTCCCCTGCCCTCTTTGCAATCAACTACACTGCCGCGGCGGGGGGTGATTTTTTCAAGGTAGTCATAAGAATTCTGCTCATACTGAAGGCAGCACATCAATCTGCCGCAACTGCCGCTTATTTTTCCGGGCGAAAGGCTGAGCCCCTGCGACTTTGCCATTTTTATTGAAACGGAATGGAAATCCTTTAAAAAAGTTGAACAGCAAAACGGTCTGCCGCATATGCCGAGCCCGCCTATCATTTTTGCTTCGTCCCGAACGCCTATCTGGCGCAGTTCTATACGGGTGTGAAAAGTTGAGGCAAGGTCTTTAACAAGTTCCCTGAAATCGACTCTGCCGTCCGCCGTAAAATAAAAAGTTATTTTAGAGCCGTCAAACGAATACTCAACTTCCGAAAGGCTCATATCAAGGCCGTGCTCTTTTATTTTTCCGGCGCATATATCATACGCCTCTTTTTCTTTTTCTCTGTTGCTTTCCAAAACATCCAAATCATCTTGAGTGGCTACACGCACAACGGATTTAAGCGGAGAAACAATAGAATCATCTTCCACTTCTTTATTGCCGCTTACGGCTTTGGCGCACTCTATGCCCCTTGCCGTTTCTACAACCACATACTGACCTGTGTTTATTTTAAATTTCCCGGGCGAAAAGTAATAGACCTTGCCCGAGTCCTTAAAACGCACGGAAACTATTTCTGTCATTTAATCACCATGACCTTTCCCGGCTGCTAATGATAAAATATATTTTAAAGTTATTGACGCCTTATCGCAGCCCTGTAAAGCGCCGACGGTTATTCAGCCAATTTAAAATTATAACACTGAGAAATTCAGATGGCAATATAATCTTTTAATCTGTATTAATCTACCTGCCCGCGGCTTCACGCAGCGTGTAGCAGATTTTTGTAATCAGCAACTGCTGATTAGCGTTTTTCAGCGCCATACCGTAAAGATTTTCAGACGCGGTAAAAAGATTCAGCAATTTTTTTCTTGTAAATGAACGGCGCAGAAGTTTTATGCTTTCGTCCCTGCCGGAAAGCGTATCGCCGCCGGCAAGAGCGTCCCTGAAAACGGTTTTAAGCATATTAAGAAGCGCGGCGGTATCCTGCCTGCTGGATGACAGGGCGCCTAAGGTTGTTAAAAGTTCATATTCATTTCCGGCAGTAAGACCTTTACAAACGGCGTCTGCAAGGGAAAGCATTTCCTCAAATTTTCCGCCGGAAAGGCTGTCCATAGCATTACCGATATTTCCGCTGAAAGTCAGAACGGCGCTGTAAGCCTCATCGTAAGAAATATCGCTGTTTCGGCTGATTATATACTGAGCCCCTTCAGACGGAGAAACACCCTGAACGGAAATTACCGCCACTCTTGAAAGAATTGTTTCAAGCATTGCAGAGCGGTTTTGGGCGGTTAAAATAAAAACCGCATAAGAAGGCGGCTCCTCAAGTATCTTGAGGAGCGCGTTTTGAGCGGACGCGTTCATACAATGAGCGTTTGCAAGGATATAAATTTTATAATCCGCCTCATTCGGGATAACATAGCAGTCATTTATAACCTCGCGCAC
Organism: uncultured Eubacterium sp.; assembly: GCA_944380635.1. Taxonomy (GTDB): domain Bacteria; phylum Bacillota; class Clostridia; order Oscillospirales; family Acutalibacteraceae; genus Eubacterium_R. The sequence continues at coordinate 34,305 of CALWID010000019.1, forward strand.
GGTATCTATATGAAATGAATTAGCGCTGCCGGGAGCGCAGTATTCATAAATATCCGGATGAACTTTATTAAGCGCTTTTTTACACTGAGAGCAGGCATAGCAAGGCTTTTCCCCGCTGCCTCTGCAAACAAGAGCGCAGGCAATCTCACGGGCAAGAGTTTTTTTGCCGAGCCCGGTTTCGCCCTCTATTAAAACAGCGTGCGGCAGCCTTGAAGACTCAATAAGCGACGACACACGCTTTTTTACATTTTCATTTCCTTTAAAATATGTAAAATTCATATTTAAAATCTTTTAAATTCCTCTACATTTATAACAAAAGCAACGCCGCCGAACTCCTCAACATCAACCGGCTGCTTTAAAAGCGTGCCCTTTAATGTGCTTTGAACGCCGTGCTGTTTAACTATCCTTTTTGTAACGGAACTTTGGAGAACATCAAACGCCTCGTCAACTTTACTATCCTCAACGCCTATAAAAAGGCTTGTATGGCCGCCCTCAAGGAACTGACCCATTGTTGATATTTTAGTAGCGCGGAAACCCGCTTTACTTAAATTTTCAAAAACATTTTCCACATCTTTATTTGAAACTATGGATATTATTAATTTCATTTTATCATAACCTTTCCGCCCGCTGACGAAAATGCGCCGCAGTGCGGGCGTACCCGGCGCACCTAAAAAAAATACGAATTAACTTTTACACTAATTATATATCAAAATTGACGAAATTAAAATCGAAACAAAGTAATTTAAAACTAAATTAAAACAAAATTTACAAATAGGATAAATTTATTATCCAAAATGTAATATTATTTTTACAAAACGGAAGAAACGGCAACAACGACCGGCATTGTTACAACGGAGAGAACGCTTGACTGAGCGGCTACTTCAGAGCCGAGACCTGCGTCATTATCATACTTCGCGGCATACATAGCGGTATTTGTGGCGGTTGGGGCGCAAGCCGAAACAGCCATTGCCGTAAGGAGATTGCCGGTAACGCCGCAAAGCCTGAAAAGCAGAGTCATCACAAGCGGGATGAAAACAAGCCTTAAAAAGGACACAAAAAATATTTCTTTTTTCATAAAAATATTTTTGAAATTGGAGTTTGCAAGGAAAGTGCCGAAAATTATCATTGCAAGCGGCGAATTAATACCGCCGGCAAGTTCCATGGGATAATCAATGATATGCGGAAGTTTCACCTTTAAAAGAAAAAGCGGAACGCCGATAATTACGGATATGGAGCCGGGGTTTAAAAATATCTTTTTAAAATTAATTTTTGCTTTTCTGCCGCTTATTTCATAAATGCCGTATGTGAAAGCAAAGATATTGAAAACACCGATATAAACCGAACAGTAAAACACGCCCTCTGCACCTATAATGCTTTCGGCAAGCGGCAGGGCAAGAAACGCCGCGTTTGAAAAAACGGTGCCGTAATGAAAAACGCCTCTTTCAAGCAGGCTTCTTTTTTTGAAAGTGAGCGCTGAAACCGCTATACCGAAAAGATGTGTTGCGGCGGCGCATAAAAACGCAATAAACAGGCCGCGAACATACTTAGGCGAATACTCTATGCTGACAAAACTTCGTATAACGGCTATGGGCAGAATTATATTGAACAGCAGGTTTATAACCCGCTTTGAATCATCACGGGTAAAGACACCGAATTTATCAGCGGCAAAACCGATACCTGCAATTATATACAGCATTACTACCTGAAGGGCAATGGTTTTAAGGTTTTCAAAAAACAAAAACCAGGCCTCCTTTTTAAAAAAAACCTGCAAGAAACGGCAAAAGCGAAAATCCCCGTAAACAAAAAAGCCGGAGCGGAAAAATCAGGAGCGGGCAGACCCGCGCCTGCCGCAAAAGCAATTATACGGGGAAAGGCGAGCACAAAACAAAGCGCGCCGTAAGAACACCCGAAAAACACAAGCGAACCGACGCGGCTGAACTTTTCTTCCCTTGAGGCGAAAAGCGAAAAGAAAAACAACAGCCCAAAAATAAGGGCAAGGTATTTCAGCGCGGAATCAACATCATAGATAACATTGCCGTAATCGGTCATACCGACAAGCACATTGCAAAACGCCCAGAAAAACGGCGCAAGGCGCAGAAACCATAATCTGCCGAATTCAAAGCGCCTTGTGCGGGAACACTGGCACAAAACGGCAAAATATGCGCAACTGACAAGCGCAAACACAGCGCACAACACCATTGGAACAATTCTGTTTGCCGCCGGATATGAAGTTTGGTCAACATAAAGATAACAGCGAACGCACTGATAAATAAAATCATAAAACATTCCGGCGGCGCATAAAAGCGAAAGCAAAAACATTCCTTTGCCGGGGTTAATTTCAGATTTATCAGTATTTTTTCCGTGAAACGGGAAAGCGGAAAACGCAAACAGCAAAATACCCGCCGCAATAAAAATATAAAGTTCAATTATCAGTTTTTTGCCGCTGCCGTTAACATATCCCGTTGACGAATCCGTATAATAAAAAAGCTGAACGCACCGTATAACGGCGGCGCCCGCCGAAACAACAGCGGCGCACACCGTTACCAACACGCTTTTGAATCCTGAATTTTTCACTTTCGCTTGCTGAGAGGAGTATAATCTCTTCTTTGAGAAACACTCTTATAAGCCGGTCTGATAATACGCTTGCTGGAAGTGAGTTCCTCAAGGCGGTGAGCACACCAGCCAACAACTCTTGAACCGGCGAAAAGCGGCGTAAATAAATCCTCCGGAATACCGAGAACCTTATAGCAAAGACCCGAATAAAGGTCTACATTAGCGCATATTTCTTTTTCATCGCCCTTTATCTCGTGCAGAAGGTCCGGCGTTACCTTTTCAACATTTTCAAGCGTTATAAATTCCTTTTCATAACCCGCCTGAAAAGCGAGTTCCCTTGCGCTGTTTTTAAGGATAACGGCGCGGGGGTCTGAAATGGTGTATACGGCGTGGCCCATTCCGTAGATAAGGCCGAGGCCGTCCCCCGCCTCTTTACGCAGCACTTTAGCAAGGTAATCTTTTACCTGTGATTCATCAGTTGGGTCGGCAACATTTGCCATAATATCATACATCATATTTGTTGTTTTAACATTTGCTCCGCCGTGGCGCGGCCCTTTAAGCGAGCCGATACCCGCCGCAATCGCGGAATAAGTATCCGTGCCGCTTGAAGTGAGCACTCTTGTTGCAAAAGTTGAATTGTTGCCGCCGCCGTGGTCAGCGTGCAGCATAAGAATTATATCAAGAAGTTTTGCCTCTTCATCAGTATATTTTTTATCCGCCCTTGTTTGGCGAAGTATGTACTGGGCAGTGGAAAGCCCGCGTTTTATTGGGTGAAGAAACATGGTTTTGCCGTAAAACGCTCTTCTTTTTACCTGATAAGCAACCGTGAGAATAGTTGGGAACTGCGCTATTAACTGAAGGCTTTGGCGCAAAACATTCTTAACGGAAATATCATCCGGGTTTTCATCGTAAGAATAAAGGCCCAGAATACAGCGGGCAAGTTTATTCATAATATCTTTTGAGGGATTTTTTATCATCATATCCTCAATAAAATCATCCGGCAGAAAGCGGCACGCGTCTATTACTTCATAAAGAGAAGTAAGTTGGGCGGCGGTGGGCAGTTCGCCGAAAAGAAGAAGCCACACAACTTCCTCAAAACCGAAACGGTCTTCCGCAACACAATTTTCAACAATATCGTTAATATCATATCCGCGGTAAGAAAGTTTGCCCTCCTTGGCAACCTTTTCACCGTCTAAAATATAATAGCCTTCAACGGAGCAGATACGGGTAAGACCCGCCATAACTCCGGTGCCGTCCTCATTTCTTAATCCTCTTTTAACATGATACCTTTCAAAATCGCTTTGGCGTATTGAATTATTTTTTTCAAGTTCGCTGCATAAGTTTGATATAGCGTCCATAGAAATAGGTGAAATATATTTTGATGACATTTGCTTCACTCCTTTACGCCTTTTAAGCACGAAACTTTTATATATTTTCCGCTTATGTCATAAAATGCTAAATATTATTATACTATAAAATAATATATAAAGTCAAGGAGGCGAGAAAATGAAGAAAGCCGCGGTAATATTTTTGATATTATTTGCACTGTCCCTTGCAGTGCCTGCCGCCGCCTGCATAGACACGGGAACGGACAGCAGCACAAGGGAACTTGTAACGCTGTTTAACGACAGCGAAAGCAACGCTTAATACCCGCTTGAATTTTCGTTTACTTTTTTTAATTTGCACACGCCGTTTATTTCAAGGCGGGCGGAGGAAAGGTGTTCTTTCCAGTTATCGCTGAGAGATTCATAATCAGACGGCGAATACGCGGCAAGGCTTTCCCCTATTCTGAGGCAGTCGCTGCCGCTTTTTACGCAGTATTCAAACGCCGCGCGGCATCTGTTTTCAAGTTCCTTCTCCGCCTCATAAGCAATTTCGGCAAGGTCCGTTTGCGATGTTATACTTTCAGCGCCGTTTTGCAGTTCCTCAACAGAAAGAGTTGAAGTGATATTTACGCTGTAAACAACGGCGCCGTTTTGCGTGATTGCTTTTGTTTTGGTTTTCGAGTTTGAAATCTCAGCGCCTATTTTGCCGTACTTTTCCGACTCAAATTCAAAATAGCCCGAAACTATTTTATCAGTAAGCAGTAAAAAGCCCGTTATCATTTCTTTAGGCAAAACCGCAGCAAGATTTTTACCGTTATAAACGGCTATACCGCTTACAACGGCGCTTTCGTTTTCCGCTGTTACAACGGGCAGAAAAATATCCGAAGTTTTATCTTTATAAAGATTAAGCATTTCATTTACGGTAACATATGCCGCAAAGCCCTCTGTTTCACCGTTATAAAGAAGTTCGGACAGCGCCTGCGCCGGCACAAGTGATTCGCTGAATTTTGCGCTGAGAATTTCATTTGCCGTGCCGGAGGAAATGCACACGGCAACATCAGGCCTTGAATCAGAACTGCGCAAAAGATAATCAAAGCATAATTCAAGGTTATTTTCAGCAAGAGCGCTGCCTATTACAAGAATCTGGTTTTGCCCGAAAAACAGTTTTTTGGACAGGCTTTGAGCGGTATTCTGAACGGCGTCTGAAATATTTTCGCCGCTGCCGCCGGCGTTCACCGTAATATTTCCCGAAAGCGCTTCCGCGCCGCTTCCCTCTTTAGCCAGATTAAGGGTTTGGGCGGTTACGCTTATCTGCCCATCCAAATAATCTATTCCCATTCCCTCTACAACGCTTAAATCCTTTAAATTTTCGTTATCAGAACAGCCGGAAAACAATGCGGCGGCAAGAACAACGCAAACGGCTGCCTTAAATATTCCCGTTATCTTCTTCAATACCATTCCTCTTTCTTCCGAATATCAGATATAAAAGCGGCAAAACAAACGCAAACAGCGCAAAAGCGGGGTAAAGAATTATCTGCCATTTTCCGTTGAGTGCGCTGCCGTAAAGAAAAACAGCGCTTACGGCGAACACTGCCGCGCCGCAGGCAGCAAATTTAAGCCGTTTCCTGCGGCAGGAAAATGATTCGCCGGCGCAGTAAATAAACAGGGTAACCTTTAAAAACGCCGCGAATATCCAAAACGCCGTAAAAACCGCCTCCAGCCGTTCACCCGAGCCGAGTTTTGAAATCTGCGCCACTTCAAAAATCGGATACGCGCTCAAAGACGCCGTATCGCCGAGCACGCCGACGGTAAACGCAATCAGCAGTATCATAACAAGATATGAGGCTGACAGCGAAAAATAAAACGGTTTTGCCGTTTTGCCGTTTACTTTCGGCGCCAAAGCGATAAAAAGCACTATTTCATTTGTGCTGCAAACAGAAAAAATAATATTATTTAAAATACTTTCGCCCGAATTTTGAGTTACGGGGAAAAGATTAAGATATGAAAAATCGCCCGCACCCTGAATTATTACGCCCGCAACGCCGATAAGGGTTATAACAAACACCATTGAACCAAAGCGCGAAACCGCCTCTATACCGAGCGACGCGGCGTAAGTGCACGCAATCACCATAAATCCGGCAAGTACGGCAATTTTTGCGCTGCGGTTAAGTTCCGATGACGAAAAGACGGCGAATTTTACTATATTTACAGCGCCGGAAAATATAAAATACAGCCCGTAAAAAGCGCTTAAAATTTTATTATTTGTAATGCTTTTCCCTTTTGCAGCGCACACTACCGCGGGCAGAGAAACAAGCGCGGTTATAAAAAGCGCAATAAAAGTGCTGTAAACAAGATCTGACGAATAGCGGCTGTTAAGAGCGGAACTGCTGACCGTAAACCCTATTATTGCCCGGCTTACGAACAGCATAAAAAACAGATTCAGCGGGGCGATTTTTCCTTTTTTATATTTAATCATCGTTTATATCGGCACCCCTCATATTCTGAACTCTGACATTGCGCCGGAGCAGTTTTTTCCACCCGGCGCGGCAGAATATATCAACCATACTCTTTTTATCAAGCGGTGAAACCGGCGAAGAATACGGCACGCCGTAAGGGTCAATGGCAGTGATATTTACGCAGAGCATACACACGCCGAGCATAACGCCGTAAATGCCCGTAAAGCCGCCGAGAAGTATAAAGACTATTCTTAAGACGGAAATGCTTTCATAAAGCGGATAAACAACATATGACGCTATTGCCGTTACAGCCACCACAACAAGCATCGGAGCGCCGACGAGGCCGGCGTTTACAACGGCGTCCCCTATTACAAGGGCGCCGATTATTGAAACGGCGTGGCCGATTGTTTTAGGCAGCCGCAGACCCGCCTCCCGCATAATCTCATACAGTATCAGCACCATAACAGCCTCCTGCATAAGAGAAAACGGAGTGGACGCCTCTGCCGCCGCAACGGTATACATAAGCGAAAACGGCAGAAGTTCCTGATGATAAGTGCCGACTGCAACATAAAACCCCGGCAGGATAACGGAAATAACAAATGAAAAATATTTAAGCAATCTGTTGAAAGTTGCATAAAACGGGCGGTTATTATAATCATCCACCGTTGAAAAAGAATCGGTAAAAAGATAGGGCACATACACGGCAAAAGGAGAGCCGTCCACCAAAACCGCCACCCTGCCCTCGCTGAGTTTTGAGCAAAGCGTATCAGGGCGTTCGGTATTGCCCACGGCTGTAAAAAAAGATTTTATATTGCTGTCCAAAAAAGCGGCAATTTCCCCATAATCGCAAATATTATCTATGGGAGCGGAAAGAATTCTGTTTTCAACATCGGCAACAAGCCGCGCGTCAGCAACAGATTCAATATAGCACACCACAACAGAAGTTTTTACATCAGCGCCTATTTTAAACTGTTTCATTTTAAGTTTAGGGGATTTAATACGGCGGTGAAGAGTTGCTTTATTATCGTTTAATGTTTCCGTAAAGCACTCTTTCGCGCCTTTTATATCCGCCTCGTTTGCAGGTTCGTCCACGGCTCTTTTAACAAATCCCTGAATGCCCATTACAAGGCATTTTGAAACGCCGTCTATAAATACTGCCGCAAAGCCGGATGAAAGATAAAAATATATATCTTCAAAATTATCCGCCTCATCCATTTCAAGCGAATTAACAACGCGCAGTTTTACGGTCTTAAAAACATATTCAGGCTCGTCATTATCAAATTTATAATTTAAAAGCGGGCTCATTATCATCTGCGAAAGTTGAAGTGAATTTATCATACCGTCAAGCACGCAAACGATGCATTTTCTGCCGCCCACTATACATTCGCGCAGCAGAAAATCCGAGCAGTCTTTATAAGCCTTATTCATTTTATCCATATTTTCCTTAGCGGACGAAAATATTTTTTCCATAGAATCACCAAAAAAATTTCTAAAAGTATTTTTTCAATAATTGTGAATGTTATGCAAAAAATAACTTCGGTGATAAAAATGAGCATAGTTTTTATAAGAGCGGTGATTATTTATGTAGCGGTAATAATTGCGCTCAGAGTTATGGGAAAAAGGCAACTCGGCGAAATGACGCCGCATGAACTTGTTATTACGATACTCGTTTCTCAGGTTGCGGTAATACCGCTTCAGGATAACGCAATGCCGCTTGCAAATATGATAATACCGATACTGATTTTTGTTTCGCTTGAAATAATAGTTTCCGCAATATCAATGAAAAGCATAGGTTTCAGAAACATTATTCAGGGCAAGCCGATATTTGTTATAAAAAACGGAAAACTTGATGAAAAACAGTTAAAGCGGCTAAGGATAACGATTGACGATTTGACGGACGCAGTGCGTGAAAAGGGCTTTTTTGATATTTCAGAAGTGCAGGACGCAGTTGTGGAAACAAACGGCACTATATCCGTTTTGCCGAAAGCAAAGAACAGCCCCGTAACCCCGGAAGAGCTAAAACTTGAAGTAGATGAAAAATCCACGCCGATTGCCGTTGTTACGGACGGCAAACCGGTTGATGAATATTTCGGTCAATACAATATAAAGAAAAGCGAGATAGAACTTCTTGTTGCTCAAAGCGGAAAAAAAATAACCGATATAATGCTGCTTACGATTGATGACAACGGCAAAATAAATATTATTGAAAAGAAGGAAAAATAAATGAAAAGGCTATGGTTTTCGGCGGTATTTATTCTTATTGCTCTTTCACTTTGCGCGTTTGAACAGTTTTTTGTTTACTCAGAATGCAATGAAATAATTGCGCATATAGATTCGGCTATTAATGAAACAGACCTTAAGGCCAAAAAGGAAAAATGCGCCGCGATAGAGGACGAATGGGAAGATTTTGACCGCAAGGCGACTTATATAACCGACCACGCTATTTTGCACAGCGCGGAAATATCAATAGGAACGCTTAACGATTTAAACAACCTTAACGCTGAAGATACGAACGAGGCGCTTATTGAGGCAAAAAGCGAGATAGAACAGGTATACGACCATTCTAAAATAAATCTTTCAAATATTTTATAAGCAAACGGCAAAGCATAAAAAAATGCGCCCTTAACAGGACGCATTTTTTCTGCAAAATCAAATTGAATAAATAATTTTTAATTAAATTAAAGTTATATTTTGAAAATCTATATTTGCGCCGACTTGGGCGAAAAAAGTTTTTTATCAAGCCCGCGCTTAACAAAAACATAATAAAGAACGGTGCCGAGAACAAGCATAACGCCGAGTTCGCCGAGGGCAACAAGGCCGCCCTGAACAAGAAAATCGGCAAATATAAAATCGCCCTCAACAAAAAATGTTTCTATCTCCCAGCCGACTATAACGCCGTTAAAAACAGCGGGCATAAGCATGGAAAGCAGAGGATAGGAACCTGCTTTTACATTCCTTAAAAGCCAGATGCAAATTGTTGCCAGCAGAGTCGCCAGCGAGCCGAATATCATATCAAGCGGCAGGCCTGAACCGATATTGTAGATATTGGACAGCACACAGCCGATAGTGAGCCCCGGTATTGCCGCCGGGGTAAACAGCGCAAAGACATTCAGCGCCTCGGACACGCGAAACTGCACGGCGGCGGAAGTTGTGCCGGGCAGAAGAAAATTCTGCGCATAGGTGAGCGCGGTATACATTGCGGCGATCAGAGCCGCCTGAACAATAAACATCAGTTTTTTGTTTTTCATAATTCAATTTCTCCTTAGTTTTGTTTTTAGAAGCCCCGCAAATGAAACGGAACTGGTCAGGATTTTGCGAACTGACAAAAAGTATTATAATTCAACGGCGTATGAAATGCAACAATTAATTTAATTTATTGATAAGGGAATACGCATATGGTATAATTGAGGGGCGGCAGTATTTTAGCCGCAATAGCATATGCAGAGGGAATTAGTGTGAAAATTCACACTAATTCGGATTATATTACCCTCAAAATTTGCCTGCGGCATAATTTTGAGATGGCTGTAATCACCATTAACGCCTTATCAGGCTACAATAAGGCGTTGATAATTCTAATTTATTTTTGTAGCCTGAAAGGCTATGGTGATTATTATGAAAAAATTATCACTTGACGGGATATGGAAGATAACGCTTGACTCAACAGGAGAATCAGTTGAATCGGAAATTCCGGTTACGGATTTTAACGCTTTTTACAAAAGCGCCAAAATAAGCGACCCGTTTTACGGCACAAATGAAAACGAAGTGCAGTTTATAGGCAAAACAGGCAAAAGTTTTGAAAGAAAATTCAATGTAAGCAGCGATATTCTGGAAAATGAAAACATAATTCTTTCCTGCGATATGCTTGACACACTCGCAGCCGTTTATATTAATTCAAAACTTATAGGCAAATCTGAAAATGCCTATGTAAAATTTGAAAAAGATATTAAAAGCGTATTAAACGAGGGCGAAAATGAGATAAAAATTCATTTTGACTCCCCTGTTGAATACATAACAAAGCGGCAGAAAGAAAAGCCGCTGCCGAAAAACAACAACGGCACGGACGGCGCCGCATACATAAGAAAGCCTGCCTGCCACTTTGGCTGGGACTGGGGCATAAATCTGCCTGTTTCCGGCATACTCGGCAAGGTGCAGATACTTGCCTTTAACAACGAAGTCCGCGATTTTACCGTGTTTCAAAAGCATGAAAACGGAGCGGTTACTCTTGAAATAGAAACCGATATAAAAGCAGACAGAACAGGCGAACTCACCCTGCCGAACGGCAAAAAGAATACTTTTGAAGTGAAAGACGGCACGGCGGTTATTCTGATAAGCAACCCGGAATTATGGTGGACGAGAGAACTTTCAAACAAAGAAAAGCAGCCGCTTTACACGATAAAAATAGATTCCGCGGAAAAAAGAATCGGTTTGCGCACAATAAAACTTGACCGCAAAGCGGATAAATACGGCCATAATTTTCGTTTTATTTTAAACGGTGTGCCGATATTTGCAAAAGGCGCGAATGTTATTCCGCCGGACGCAATGGCGGACAGAATCGACGAAAAAGCGCAAAAGAAGATAATTGACGACTGCGTTGCCGCAAACTTCAATATGATAAGAATATGGGGCGGCGGATACTACGGCAGCGATTATTTATATGACCTTTGCGATGAAAACGGCATTTTAGTGTGGCAGGATTTTATGTTTGCCTGCCTGATGTATCCGTTTTACGAAGAAAAATTTTTAAGCAATGTTTTAAGCGAAGTAAAATACAATGTGGGGCGAATTATGCACCACGCTTCCCTTGCTCTTTGGTGCGGCAACAATGAAATTGAGTTTATGTTTACATATTTGCCGGAGCAATCTGAATTAGTTAAATGGTACCGCAAATTCTTTTATGAAATCTTGCCCGCCGAAATCAGAAAGCAGGACAGAAAAACGCCTTATATAGAAACCTCCCCTATCGGCGACGGATTCAGAAAGAATATTACTGCTGACAAATGCGGCGACACCCATATGTGGCATGTTTGGCACGGCGGCAAAAATCTTAAATATTACACCAAAAGATACACCCGTTTTATGAGCGAATACGGGATGGAATCGCTGCCGTCAACAGACTGCATTGAGCAATTTGCAGATAAGGACGAAATGAATCTTTTTTCAAAAACAATGCTTCATCACCAAAAATGTCTGAGCGGCAATGCCAAAATGAAATATTACCTGCTTGAACGATATAAGGAACCGGACAAATTTGACGACCTGATTTATCTTACCGGGCTTACGCAAAGCAGGTGCGTGGGCAACGCCGCAGAGCATTTCAGGCGCAACAAGGGCAGGTGCAACGGTTCGCTGTGGTGGCAGTTAAATGACTGCTGGGGCTGCCCGAGTTGGTCCTCCGTTGACTATTTCGGAAAGTGGAAACCGCTTATGTACGAGGCAAAAAGATTTTTCAGCCCGATTGCGCTTTCAATAAACGAATTACACGGCAACGCTGAGGTTTTTCTGCTGAACGATACGCTTGAAAGCGGAAATTATGCTGTTAAAGCAAGGATAATGGATTTTGACGGCAAAACGCTCAGCGAAGTAAACGAAAATATCTACTCCAAGGCGGGAGAGCCGAAAAAAGCCGCCGTTATATCCGCGGCGGGATTTGACAAAAAGAAATGCTTTATGATAGCCGAACTTTATAAGGACGGCGAAAAAATATTTGAAACAACAACCGTTTTTGCTCCCGAAAGAATGCTTGAACTTAAAAGGGCAAAAATAAAGGCATATGTCTGCGGCAACAAGTTAACTCTTGAAAGCAGCACTTACGCAAGGTCTGTTTTTGTTGATATTAAAGGAGAAAACGCTCCTCTTTCAGACAATTCATTTGACCTTATCCCGGGCGAACAAAAGGTAATATATCTTGAAAAAGACTGTAAAATCAATCCAAAGAGTATTTCCGTAAAATGCGTAAACAATGTTAAATCATCGCATACTGACGCCGAAAGAATCGTATATCGGCTGAAATTCTCCGCTCAGCCCGAAAACATTGCCAATATGTTTTACTACACTTTCAGTTGATATATGACGCTGAAAACGCACAAAAAAACGCTTTTGGAAAACAATTTCCCAAAAGCGTTTTTTATTTTATAAAGTTTCTATTTTCAGCAATACAAGCGTACTCAGCGCAAAAGGCGCAGATTATCGCCGCAGTCTTTAATTTTAACAAACCGCGGGCGTTCTTCACCTGTTTTATTCGGCGAATGGAAAGTTAAATACAAACTACCGCCGGCGCCGAATATCATACCGTGCCCGCCGTCATCGGTAATAAGCGGAGTAAGGTGCTCAAAGCCGCCGGCAATACTGCCGTTTTGAGACCTTGCAATGCACTGTGCATATTTATGGTTAATAAAAGTGGACCATATCATAAGCAGAGCGCCGCTTTTTGTACGGTACATAAACGGGCCGTCCGTAATATAATGCTCGCCGGGCGCTTTTTTATCCGCCCAATCGGGTGAAGATGCTGTAAAAATCAGTTTCGCTTCTCCTGCGCTTTGCTTTAAATCATCGGAAAGAGGCATATAACATATTTCGCCGTCTACCGCCTGTGTATGCTCATGGCAGAAAACAAGATATGGTTTTCCGTTTTCGCAGTAAAAAGTGCCGTCAATACATTCCCATTTCTCAGGGGTTAGAGCACCCTCAGAGCATGGATAAAACGGGCCGAGCGGACTTTCGGCAGCAAGCGAATAGGTGCCTCGCAAACCGTTTTCGCGGGTAAATGACGCAAACATATAATATCTGCCGCCGTACTTATGCACTTCCGGCGCCCAGTTCACTTCCCTGTTAAGCCCGTACTTTTCCGAATCAAAACACTGAACGGGGCTGTTCCACTCGCTGAGATTTTCCGAAACATAGACATCAAACCCGCCTGTTTTCCTGCCGAAATCGGCGGCGCGGGTGCCGTACATATAAAATCTGCCGTTTTCGTAAAGCACAAACGGGTCTCTGATATTTATTTGAGATAAATTCATTTATTTTTCTATCATTTGCGCAATCTTCTTCATAGACGCACGGCATTCATCGCTTATAGGCAGGAACGGTCTTCTGCATTCGCCCATATCAACGCCGAGTTCTGTAAGAATGGCTTTTTCGGACTGGAACACGCCGTATTTTATCATTTCGGAAATAATCATATCAGCCTCGTTTTGACCTTTCTGTGCCTCTTTAAGATTGCCGTTTTGGAAATCGGTCATAATCTTCTTAAACTTCTTGCCCATAAAGTTATAAGTGCTGCCGATAGCGCCGTCCGCACCCATAGCAAGGCCTGCAAGCAGAGTTTCGTCAAAGCCGTTATAAACAACAATTTCCCTGTCAAGTTGTTTAAACTTTTGAAGAGCAAACATATCGCTTGAAGTGTGCTTTATGCCTATGAATTTTTCGTTTTTGAAAAGGTCGTTTGCAATTTCCTTTGTAAGCGAAAAGCCGCTTGAACTCGGGAAGTTATAGATTATCATAGGAAGTGAAGTGCTGTTTGCAATATCCTGATAATAACTGAGGATTGCCTCAAGCGGAAAACCGTAATAAAACGGAGCAACGGCAGAAATAGCGTCATAGCCGAGGCTCTCGGCACACTTTGCCATTTCAATAGCGGAATCAGTTGAAATAGTGCCTACATGGGCGATAAGAGTAACTCTGTCCCCCGCCGCTTCCTTAACGCATTTGAAAACTGCCTCTCTTTCCTCGTTTGTAAGCAAAAGCCCCTCGCCTGTGCTGCCGCCTACATAAAAGCCGTCAATACCGTTTTTGATATTGAACTCAACAAGGTCTTTGATTGAATCAAACTTGATGCTGCCGTCCTTATTAAAAGGTGTGAGCAGGGCGGAAAATAAGCCCTTAAACTTTTTTAAATCCTGCATTTTTACTTCTCCTGTTTATTATAAAAATTATTTTTTTCAAAGACGCCCGCAAAGCGCTTTGTAATATCCATAGGTCTTGTAATAGCGCTGCCTATAACTACGGCATAAGGATTGCAATCCAAAACTTTTTGAAGTTGGGAGGTTTCCCATATGCCGCCCTCCGCAATAACTTTCGCGGAAAGCTCTGCCGTCATTTTTTTAAGCAAATCGTAATCCGGTATCTTGGCTGAGGCAGTATAAGGGGTATAACTTCTCATAGTAGTACCCACATAATCAAAGCCCATTTCATCCGCTGCTTTTGCCTCTTCAAAATCGGAACAATCTGCCATAATCTCAACTTCCGGGGCGTTTTCGCGTATGTATTTCACCAAATCGGAAAGTTTTTCGCCGCCCGGGCGCTCCCTTTTTGTAGCGTCCAGCGCGATTACCTCGCACCCGGTGCCGATAAGCGCTTTAACTTCTTTCAGAGTTGGGGTAATATAAACATCACTGCCCTCATACTCCGCTTTTATTATGCCGATAACGGGAACATCAACCTGCTGCTTTATTTCCTCTATATCCGAAACATAATTTGCCCTGATTCCGACCGCTCCGCCGAGAACAGCCGCGCGCGCAAAATGCCCCATCATATGAAGGCCGTAAAGCGGCTCGCCTTTAACCGCCTGGCAAGAAACGATAAGACCTCTTTTAAGATTAGCCATTATATCACCGCCTTTATTTTTTACTATTCTATCACAAGGCGCCCGCCTTTTCAATAATAAGAATAATAAAAAGATTAAAATAAATTAAGGCAATATTAACGCACACGGCAAATTATATTTTAAGTTTTGCGATATTGTTTTTGCATTTTTAGACAGTTTACGCAAATGTCAAAAAATTTTCAATAATTTTTATAAAAAATATTGCATTTTCCACAAAAAAATGTTATATTATATTTGCTGTAATATTATAGTTGACTTTGTTGCTGGTCATGCAAGTGTGTGTTGCGGTGCGCTTGTAATGCAACAGAGAGCGCAAACGATATCTACGCGCTTCTCGGAACAAAAGGACTATACCTGAATAAAACGGGTATGGTCTCTTTTACCGTTCCTATATTTACTTATACTTTAAAACAGTTTTGACACCGCCTCTATAAGCCTGTTTACCCCTTTTGAACTTGAACAGGTTTCAAATACTATTTGAGCGCCGAGCGCACCTGAAAGCAGTTTCGTATTTACGGGCGGCTTTATTTTTTTGCCTTTTTTGCCTTTGCACATCAAAAGGACTATTCTTTTTGCCTGCCGCGAATATCTAAGCGCGTTTACAAGTTCACTTTCAAGGCGGTATGGATTAATAACATAAATAACGCAGTCAAACCCGCCTGCTTTTTCCGCAGGGCAGTCCGGCGGCAGGCAGGTTAGCAAATACTGATTAAATTTATAATAATAAAGCCCTTTAAGCGGCGTTTCGGTAAATTCGCACACAAATGAGCCTGTAAGTTCCTCAAACAGCAGAAGTTCGGCAACGGCGCACTGCCCCGCTATAGCGACCGTGCGTATCTGCCTGTTATTATGTAAACGCAAAAAAACACCCCGTTACATAATACGCGTATGCCGAATTTATGTTAAATAAAGCATTATGGCATTTGCCGCGTTTTTTAAATAAGCAAAAAATTTGCGTAAGCGGCAGGGCTGAGTTTTTATTTGATTACACTTGACTTTTGTATCATTTAGATTAAAATAAAAAATATAATATGTTTAAAAAATCATATGTCTATAAAATTAATATGATTTTTTGTTAAAGGAGTGTAAAAATGGGAAATCAATTTATTATGCCCGGAAAAATAGTATACGGTGAGCACGCGCTTGAACAGGCAAAGCCGCTTATTGCCGATTTGGGCAAAAAAGCGCTTATAGTTACTGATTCGTTTATGGTAAGTTCCGGCAATATTAATTCCGTTACGGAGATTCTGAATGAACTTAAAATTGAATATTCTGTATTTGCCGGCGTTAATTCAGAGCCAACGGATATTATTATAGACGAGGGCATAAAGCAATACAGAGATGAAAAATGCGATTTTCTGATTGCTCTGGGCGGCGGTTCGCCGATTGACGCAATGAAAGCGATAGGCGCAGTTGCCACAAACGGCGGCGAAATTGACGATTATTACGGAAAAATCATCTCTATTCCCACCCCGCCGATGGTTGCCGTACCGACTACAAGCGGAACTGGTTCCGAGGCAACTCAGTTTACTATTATTACAAACACAAAAAGAGATATAAAAATGCTTTTAAAAGGGCCTGTGCTTATGCCTGATCTTGCAGTTGACGACCCTAAATTCACAGTTACTGCGCCGAAATCAATTACTGCCGCGACCGGTCTTGACGCTCTTTGCCACGCCTCTGAGGCTTACACTTCAAGAAAAGCGCAGCCGCTTACGGACGACCTTGCGATAAGCGCTGTAAAAAGAATATTCAAAAATCTTCCGATATGCTACGCCGACCCGACAAACATTAAGGCGCGTGAAGAGATGAGCCTTGCGGCGCTTGAGGCAGGAGTTGCATTTAACAACGCCTCTGTAACGATAATTCACGGAATGAGCAGACCTATCGGCGCGCTATTCCATGTTCCGCACGGAATTTCAAACGCAATGCTTATTAAGGAATGTTTCAAATTTGCTATAGACGGCGCCTATTCAAGATTTGCCGACCTGGCAAGAGCAATAAAAGTTGCCGACGATACTGATGATGACAAAACTGCGGCGCAAGCGTTCCTTAACGCCTGCATTGAACTTTGTGAAACCTGCGAGATACCGAGCCTTGAAAAATACGGAATTGACAGAGAAAAATTCTTTGCCTCTATTGAAAAAATGACGAATGACGCCATTGACAGCGGCTCACCCGCTAACACAATAAAGGAAGTTACAAAAGAAGATATTATTGAAATATACAAAAATCTTTGGAAATAACTATATATCGCAACAAGCAAAACACCGAAAGCCTTTTTAGACTTTCGGTGTTTTTTAATCTGTATTAATTACATAATCGCATTTTTCTTGGAGGCGGTAAGCGGAAAAATATTTTTCCTCAAGAGGAATCCATTTTTCGGCAAAAACCTGTGCGCCGTCCTTACCGTTTCTGGCGATTATTCTTTTCATCTGAATTTCAGGGGAAACGGTAAGAAAAACGCTTAAAGAATAATTTTTGCATAGTTCTTTATTGAGGCAGTATGTGCCCTCTACTATAACGCCGTTTTCCGGGCTTATAGAAATTTCATCCTTAAAGCCGAGCGTATGGCAGTCAAACGGGCGAAAACTCGCCGTTTTGCCGCTGGTTAAAGGCAAAATCAACTCCGCTTTAAAGCGTTCCCAATCCACATTTTCGCCCGGTGCAGCAAGGCGCTGTTCGGTGCGCTGAAACGGCTGAAGAAAAAAATCATCCATATGCACTACCGCTGCGCCGGAAGCGGCGGAAAGTTCATTTGCAAAAGTTGTTTTGCCGGATGCGCATCTGCCGTCTACGGCAACGATAAAAGGTCTGCCTGCGCTGCGGGATAAAAGCAGCCTGTTAACTATTTCTTTTTTAGCAGTTTTTATATTCATACATTACTTTCAACTTCATCATTTGCCTTTTTGTGTTTTTTATACGGCACAAGACCTGTGCGGTTTAGCGCAGCCATTATTGCGGGAATAAGAACAAGTTGAACAATTATTCCCGGAATTGCGTTTAAAAACGCGCCGGACATAAATGCCGCCCATGTAAACTCGCTGCCGGTAAAACCGAGTTGAATTACCTGAACAACGCCCCATACCGCTCTGCCGGCAATCATTGCAACTATAAGACTTCTGTAAAGCGCAACTATGCACTGCCAGCGTGAAAGGCCGTACATAAGCCCTGCAACAAGGCCGTAAGTCATCAGTTCAAATGCCATTGCAGTGGCTGAGGGGAACATAACGGGAGCGCCGAAAAGCGCCGAGCGCAGCAGCGGAAGAATAAAACCAACAACTGCTCCGTACTGCCAGCCGCATATAAGGCCGCACAGCATTACCGGTATATGCATAGGAAGCAGCATACTGCCTATTTGGGGTATCTGCCCTGTTAAAAACGGAAGTACAATTCCTATTGCAAGAAACATGGCGGATAAAGTCATATTTTTTGTTGTTTTTTTCATAAAATCACGCAGCCTTTCGTTTTTAAAATTTAAGTACATACAGGGCGCTTTTAATCTCAGCGCAATAATCAAATTTATTTAAGATTTGAAAAATACCTGTTTATTTCTTCCATACGGCTTTCCTGCTTAACGCTGAACGGACATCTGCTTTCGCAGTGGCCGCATTTAACGCAGGCATCCGCCTTAACGGATAATTTTTGATAATGGCCCTTTGCAAGTTCATCACCCGCAAGGGCAAGGTCATAGTATTTATTAACAAGCCCTATATTTATACCCACGGGGCATGGCTGGCAATGATTGCAGTATACGCAGTTGCCGACTGCGTTTTGCGGGGTAAATTTACTGATTACCGAATAATCGCGCTCGCGTGCAGATGAATCAAGATAAGAAAGAATCTCACAAAGGTCCGCCTTATTTCTTACGCCGGGCAGAACGGTTAAAACGCCGGGTCTGTCCAAAGCATAATGAATGCACTGAGTTTTTGTGAGCGCCTGACGGAAAGGCGAAGTTTTTGCATTAAGAAGTTGACCTCCGCCGAAAGGCTTCATAACCGATATGCCGACTCCGGCGCTTTCGCAATCACGGTATAACTGCCCGCGTTCGCCCGCCGTGCCTATTCCGTAAGTACCGGTAGAATAATCGTAAGCGGGATTAATGCTGAACATAACCATATCTATAAGCCCTGTATCAAGAAAGCGGCGGATAATATCCGGATCGTGAGATGAAAGACCAAGATGGCGGATAACGCCTGCTGACTTCAGCGCTTTCATATAATCCCAAATACCGTTGCGGCGCATAACATCATCAAAATCATCTTTTTCATCTATGCAGTGAACAAAGCCCATATCAGTATAATCAGTGCCGAGCAGTTTTAACTGAATTTCAAAAGTGCGTTTTATTTTTTTAATATCTCTTGTCCAGCCGTAAGTGCCGCCGTCATAAACTGCGCCGAAGTGCATTTGGGTATACACCTTTTCCCTTTTACCTTTAAAAGCACGGGCATAGGGCGCATAAGGCTTAGCCTCTGACGCCGCCATATCAAAATAATTTACGCCGTTTTCAACAGCAAAACGGACTGTTTCTTCTATCTCTTCCTCACTGCTTTCATGTATTGAACCCATACCGAGCCCGATAACACTAATATTTTCTCCCCCGTGAGGCAATTTTCTGTATAACATATCTGCCGTAATAATCACTCCGCTCATTGCTTCATTGTAATATAATTTTATAATGAATACGCAAAAGATTCAAATACTTAATTTGAATAGCAAGCCATTGATAAAAACTATGGCAAACAACGCAGTTGAGTTTACGGCACGGATATTAAGGCTCCGCGCCGATTTTCATTTAATTAACCGCATTGCTTGGCAGTTATTGTTACTTTAAATCTTTTATATATTTTTCCGCTTTACCCGGAACGGGATTGCGGATTGTTATATTTTCAGTCTTAATATTTTCCGCGTGGCGAATAAAAAGCCCGTAAGACGGCAGATTTCTAAATCTGTTTGCCTCAGGATATTCTGCGGCGTATTCGGGAATGAAAAGGCGTTTATCTATAATAAAATTCCGCTTAGTCATACTGACATCTATATTTTTAAGCAAAACATTTTTAACACGGCGCGTTCTGCACCGCTGGCGGTATCCGCATATCATTATCGGTATTTCAGCCTCTTTGGCAGTGAGGTTTTCTACGGTTATATCCGATATTTTACTTTTGAAATTATATTTATTTTTATCTGCCGAGCCGCCCTTTGTTGCTTTTTCCGAAAACTCAACAGCACGGGCGCTCTGAGAATTAACCTTTGCGGCTCTGTTTCTGTTTCCGAGGCGTATAAAAAGCGGGCAGGAGCAGCGCTCGGCGTAAATATTTTTTATATGCACATTTGAAAGTTCAGCGCCGTCAACCGCCTCAAGCGC
>CALWID010000020.1 GCA_944380635.1 uncultured Eubacterium sp.
TGTGACGCCTGTTCCACCCAAGTTGCCGTTATTGTGTTATTATCAGCGCCTGCTTTAAGACTGTTTGTTGGTGCAGGAGCCGCGCAGATTCTGTATACAGCGGAAACCTCTCCCGTTTCATTATACGCAACAACTTTGGCGTCATATTCCCAAGCGGGCGTTAAATCCGTAAATGTAAACTGACTGATCTTTACATCGCCCTTGAAAATATCTCCTGTTCCGCAGTTTGTGTATACTCTGTATCCGTCCGCTCCTGCAACATCGTCCCAGTCAAGGTACAAATCCGTGCCGCCGTCGCCGCGCGCATATACATTAAAGCCTGTTGGGGCGGTGAGTTTTTTATCGGGTTTAACAGGCTCGCAGAAATCGCTGTAAACTCTGCTGCCCTGATACCATTTCCATGCTCTTACTCTTACATAATAATCCTGAGCATTTGCAACATTTATTGTGTAACTTGTTGAGGCTGAGCCATTAATAAATGTTCCGCTTACATTATTTGTGAAAGTTTTGTCCGTTGACCATTGAATGTAATATCCGTGGGACGCTTGTTCCACCCAAGTTGCCGTTATTGCATTGCCTGTTGCGCTTGCTTTAAGGCTGTCTGTCGGTGCAGGCGCCGCGCAAATTCGGTATGCAGTATTTTGCGCAAGCAGTTTATCGCCTGCGTATGCTTCAACTCTTACATCATATTCCCAAGCGGGTGTTAAATCCGTAAAAGTAAACTTACTTTCATCTGTTTCCCCTTTAAGGACATCGCCGGGGCCGCAGTTTGTATATACTTTGTAACTGTCCGCGCCCGCAACATCATTCCAGTCAAGGTACAAATCCGTGCCGCCGTCGCCGCGGGCATATACATTAAAGCCCACTACCTTGCTTTGCTTATCTATTTCAGCGCCCTGGGGCAGATACATAAAATTGCAGTCCACATTTCCGCTGACGCCGTTTACACTGCCTGAACTTGAATACTGCCAAATGTAATAATCACCGGTGTAATCGGTTTTGGTTGTGTAATGCGCAAGCCACATACTGTAATCCTGCGAAAGAGACGCATTATCAAGTTGAGTTGTAAAGAAGGATTTGTTGGCATAAACACCTGCGTCATAACCCGCATTTTCAATAACCTCGCAAAACGCGCGGGCGTTTGCCGTCATCTGGCTTTTTGTGATGGTTTTGTTATTCCATGCGGTAGTAAGTCTGCCGTCATCCCCACCGTTAAATTCATAATCAAAAAACACCGGAAGGTCAAGGTCGTAATTATTAATTACCTCCAGGGTTTTCTTTGCTTCCGCAATTGCCTCGCTCTCATTAAGCGCCTGAGAAAACCAGTAAACGCCCACGGCAAGGCCTGCGCTCTGAGCGCCCTCAATATTCTTGGCGGCAAGCGTATCAATATTTATGGAATGTTTTGATTTGGTGTAACCCGTAACTCCGGCACGGATAATTGCAAATTCAATTCCGTCACTCTTAACACTCTTCCAATTTATGTTGCCGTTGTGAGCAGAAACATCAATACCGTTATGCCTGTCGTACCCGTCAAAGCGTGAATTGTGGGTATAGGATTTGCCGGTGTAAGCCGAAGTGCTTGTGGTGGACGCCGCCGCCGCAATCGGAAAAGAGAACGCCATTATCACGGCAAGTATGTACGCCGCCGCGGCTCTTATTCTTTGCTTTTTAAACATAATTATCTTTCCTTTCAATATTAACCGGCAGCAGAATTTTCCGCCGCCGTTTAAGCAAGCAGGATACATCCGAAACCGCCTGAAACGGCTTTTTCTTGCTTAATCATTTATAAACCAGTAATTCATATCCACGCTCCTGCTGTTGACGCCGCTGCAGGAACCGCTTTTCGTGTACTGCCAAATATCATACGCGCCGGGATATTTAACAGTTTCATTATAATCGGCAACCCAAATGTATAAATCATCCGCCAAGCGGGAAGTGCTTATATGCAGAGTGAACATGGAGGATGAGGAATACACCCCGGTGTACCTGCCGCCTTTAGTAATTCTTTCACAAAAGGCATTTATTATTTCAGCCGCCTGGGCGGAAGAAAGATTTGCGTCATAAAGCCTGCCGGTCAGTTCGCCGTCGCTGCCGTGAGCGTATTCGTAATCAATAAAAACAGGCAGTTCAACATCAAAGCCCTTTATTAAATCCAGCACAAATTCCGCCTCTTCGCGCGCCTCTTCGGCAGTTACCGCCTGAGAGTAAAAATATACCCCAACGGGAATACCCGCGTCATTCGCGCCGCTCAGATTGCGGCTGAATTCAGTATCTTCAACTATCGCGCCCGTGCCATAGCCTCTGTACCCTGCTCTGATTATAGCAAAATCCGTTGCATTTGCAACCGACTGCCAGTTTACCTGCCCGTTGTGGCTTGAAACATCTATTCCCTCTACATATTCCGAATCTGTTTCAAACAAAACGGGCTTATCGGCGTTTGGGCGCGCGGAAAATATTGCCGCCGCGCAGAGCGCCGCAATAACCGCCAGCACCAAAGCGGTTAAAACCGTCTTTGCTTTTTTGGATTTTAAAAATTTTAAATTAAGTATCTTTATATTAAAATGCCTGCTCATATTTTTCTTATGCTTATCTCACCGCTTCTGAGCGTTCTGCGCTCTCCGTTTTTTAAAACTATCTGAAGCCCGCCGCGGCTATCTATCCCCTCTGCCGACGCCGTTTGCCAAACGCCGTTTTCGGCAAATTTTATCTCCCTGCCTATAACTATGCTGCGGCTCCTGTAATAATCTATAAAATCTTCATAAGAGCCGTTTACCGTTTTCAGCAGTTCATCACATACAGCGGCAATTAATTTTGCCCTGCCTGTTCCCGCGCCGAGGCTGCCCGCATTTTCAATATCTTTCGGAAATTCGGCGGTGCTTACATTTATTCCTATGCCTATAATTACGGAGGATACGGTTGCGCTTTCAAAATCCGTTACGGCCTCCGTTAAAATGCCGCATATTTTTTTGCCGCCCAGATAAACATCGTTTACCCATTTTATCCCCGGGCGTTTATCAGAAATTTTTTCAATAGCCCTGCAAACCGCAACGGCCGCCGCCGTGGTGGAGGAAACGGCGCTTTGAAGCGGGGCATCCGGGTGAATAACAAGGCTCATATACACACCGGTGCCGTTTGGCGAATAAAAAGATTTTCCCTGCCGACCGCGGCCCGCAGTCTGCTCCGCCGCCGCAACAAGAAAAATTCCGTCCTCGCCCTGTGCCAGCAGTTTTTTGGCGTAATTATTTGTGGAATCAACACTGTTAAGATAAAAAATTTTAATATCGTTTTCGCAAAAGCGTTTTATCTCATCTTCATTTAAAACATCTGCGTTGCCGGCAAGGCGGTAGCCTTTTTTTGTGTGTGCCTCAACAGGGTAGCCCTCGCTCCTTAAAGCGTTTACTGCTTTCCACACCGCCGCGCGGCTTTTATCAAGGCTGCGGGCAAGGCTTTCGCCGCTCACATACCCGCCGCTTTTACGCAGTTCGTTTAAAATATCATTTTTAAGGCTCAAATCGTTCATCGCCTCCGCAGAGTATTATACAATAATATAATTCTTCATTCAAGGAGGGTAATTTTAACCTTTTGTAAATTATAGCGCCGAGCGGCAGTTATAAAGCCTAATATGCGGCGCTTTTGCTAATATTAAAAGGCCGCCCCTTTCGGAGCAGCCCTTTTGATTTAAACCGAGCGGGACTAATCCAAAATCGTTTTTAACGGTTGGATTTTCGCCGCGCTTATATATTATGATTTAACTTTATTATGCGGATTATTGTGCGGCGCTGCCTTTTTTTCTGCCGCGAGCAATAATCAAAACGCATACCGAGCAGAGCATTACGGCCGCAGTCAATATATATCCGCTTTCACTGCCGGTTGCAGGTGATTTAAGGCTGTTATCCCTGTTTACCGCGCCGCCGCTTTGCTGCGCAGTTTTGTTATTATCTTTATCGGTATCCTGCTTATCGGTATCCTGCGTCTGTGATGACGGTTCGGTTTCAGGCGCTTTAACTGTAAGCCCGTCTACTGCGGCATAAATCTGCGCGGCTAAAGAATCAATCTCAGACTGCATTGTTATATCGGCGTTTTGATATTCCGCCGCTTTCTTAAGCAGTTCGTTAAGAGAGTTCACACTTTCCTGAGTATAGCCGGAAAGGTCAGCCGGTACGGACGAAACAGCCTCGTTAAGACCGCTTAAATCTGCCGGCAGATATTCAAGATTATCTATTGCCTTTTTAAGTTCCGCTGCGTAATCATCAACTGTTTTTTGATCAGTTACGGGCAGATTCCATTCAATTCCGTTAAGCACATCTTCAAATGCCTTTGCGGATTCAGAAGTATAAACGCTCATATCATCAGGCAGTTCATCAAGCATGCTGTTTATGCTTGAATAATCAGCCTCGGAAACAAGGTCTTTAGTTGTGCCTGTTGTGATGGTTTGCTGATAATCGCCGTCCGTGCAGGTTATAACACAGTAATAATAAGGATATGCCTTAAAATCCGCCGGGTTAAACTGCGGCTGTGTTGCGCCGCTAATTATAACGCCGGAAGTATTATCCGCCTCGTAAGCGCCGTACCACTGATAAGTTTTATTGAATCCCCAAACTTCAACGGCAAGGTCTGAATCCTTATCCGTATATTCCATAGGAGGCTCGCTTACCAAAATAGGCAGAGCGATAAATTCAAAATCATTTTCATTTGCATATGTCTGCGCAAAAGTTCCCGGGGTGCCGTATATTATAAGGTCATATTTAGAATTATCCTCCGGGCAGGAAGTAAATTTTGAGGAAAGCACAACCACCGCTTTATCGGCAGTCGGCATACTTTGGGCTGATTCAAGTTCAGGCGCATAAAGGAATTTAATTCCGCTGCCTATGAGCGCGTCTTTATCCAGCGATTTAAGTTTCGGCGCTATGATTTCTTCAAGCGAGTTATTATTAGAAAAAGCCCTGCCGCCAATTGTTTCAACATTCGGAATATACGCCTGCGTTAATCTATCACAACTGGAAAACGCGCCGTAGCCTATTGAAACAACATTAGGTAAATTCACTTTATTAAGATGCCTGCAATAATTAAACATACTGCCGATAATTGTTGTGGCATTCGGGAAATCCGCCTCGTTAAGGTTAATACAGTTATTAAATATACCGTAATCCTGCCAGCCGGTATTGACGAAATCCGCCTGCGGGGCGTAAACATATTTAAGTTGGAAGCAGTTTGCAAAAGCGTCAACATCTATGGTTTTAACACTGTCCAGCCTGGCAGTTCGTAAAACATAGCAGTCTTGAAACAGCCCCCGATTAACTTTTTCAAGTTTCGGCAGATTAACTTCCATAAGGTTTTTATTTCCTGCAAGCGCGTAATCACCTGCTTCACGAAGTTCGGGCAGATATAATTCCCGACCGACATATTGAAATGCAAGTTCTCCTATGGTTTCAACCGCAGGAGTATCAAGAACAACAATTTCGCTCCAGGTTGTTTCCGTGCCTATTTTCTTTATGCCGCGGCCGATTAGGACTTTAATATTATCACATAAGTATAACGAATAATCTTCCAATTCTTCTACAGAATCCGGGAATATAATTGTTCTTATATATTGTCCCCGCATACCACGATCAGCAACACCTTTAACAGTTATTCCGTCTATGGTTTCCGGTACTACCAATTCACGCAAATCACCGGTATAGTCTGTAATGTAGCCCCTTTCATCTATTTCAAAATCGCTTTCATCGGCATAATAAGCCATCAGGTATTCGCAGACCGCAGGTGCGCTTTTCGATTTATCCTCAGAAACCGCTATTGCCCTGACGGACATTGTTTCGCTGACCTCAATAGGCTCTGTGTAAAGAGTTGCATTTTCCGGGGTCGGATAAACATCTTCGGTGGTATAGTAAATCTGTGAACCTTCGTCCGCGGTTAAAACAAGTTCAAACGCCTCGTGATATGTTCCGCTTTGAACGGAAAACTCTACGGGGCTGTTATCAGGCGCAATGCCCGCGGCTTTTAATATCTGCGGCATACCGCTGCCGTAACATTCCTCATCCGTTTGCGGGTAACTATTGCGGGTATCCCAACTTGTGTCCGTATCATACTCCTCAAATTCTCTGTAACTGTCATAATATTGCAGTGATTCCATAGGAACGCAGGAATCAATAAGGCGCTCCCTAACCTCCTCAACGCCTAAACCGGGCTGAGCGCTCAGCACCATTGCCGCGGCGGCAGTTACATAAGCCGCTGAATATGATGTGCCGTTTCCATAAGGATACCGCTCATCATAAGCGTCTTTATACCCCGTCATTTCAATCTTAAAACCGGGCGCTACAAAATCTATCTCGTCGCCGAAGTTGGAAAACGCCGCGCGGTTTCCGTAACAGTCCACCGAGCCGACAGTAAATACCTCGTCCATATTTGCCGGATAATAATTTGCCACATCATCAGATGCGTTGCCTGCTGAATTTACTATTACAACACCCTCGGCATACGCGCTTTTTACCGCCTCTATAAGCAGTTCTGATTTATTTTCGGTTGTTATGCTGAGGTTTATTATATCGGCGCCGTCCTTAACGGCTTTCATTATACAGGTTGCCACGCCGAGAACAGAACCTTTATTCAGATAATTCAATACCCTGTATGCGGTAATCTGCACATTATCCGTTGTGTTATCAACAATAATGCTGGCAACATGAGAGCCGTGGCTGTTTGCGTCAACGGCGGTATTTTCATCACCGGTGTCTGAAAGATTCACACCGCTGTCAACAACTCTGCCGCTGAAAAGTTCATTCGTAAAAAGCACGCCGGTATCAATAAGCGCAACATTTACACTGCTCAGCGAAACGCCGTTTTTAGAAACATACTCCTTTGCCTCATCGCCGCCGACCATATAGTTCCCGTATGAAAGCGACTGAGCCTCAACAATGCTGTCTGTTTCTGCCCATTCAACCGAATCAAGCGACTGATAGTATTTAAGAGCGTCGGCAGCGTCATTCGCTGTTTCATACTGATAAATAAACACATCATCAGTGCCGGTTATCACTTTTGCAAAGCCGTAAGTTTCGGGCTGGATATTTGCCTTAACAATCAAGCGGCTTGCCGCGGAATCAGCAGTTGTTTTACCCGCGGCGTTCTCATCATAATACAGTTGCGATAACTCAGCAACCACTGTATCAATATCCGCGCCCGTATCGGCAAACACGGGTAACGCCGCCGCCAGTGATGAAACAATCATCACTAAAGCCAAAAGCAAAGCAAGAAATTTTTTCATAAGTTTTCACCCCTTAATTAAATATGAACAAATATGTATTATACAGTAAAAAGTCCAAAAAAACTTTCACTGATTTAATTTAATTCTAAAGTATCGACAAATTTTTGTCAATCAAAATTACAAAAATGTGCTATGAAAATGACAAAATTTGCACTTGCTATTTTTTTAAAAGGTATTGACAATATACCTTTTATGAATAAACTTTACGAACTACAACAACCCATACGGACTATGACAACCCCTCCGGGTTGCCTGCGGCAACCCACCTCCCCTTACACAGGGGAGGCAATAAGTTGGGAGCGGCTTGCGTTGAAACCGCTCCCTTGCACAGGGGAGGCGGTGAAGTTGGGAGCGGCTTGCGTTGAAACTGCTCCCTTGCTTAAGGAGCCAATTAAAACTAAGGTCGCCGTTTCGGCTCCCTTGTGTAAAGGGAGCTGGCAAAGCGCAGCTTTGACTGAGGGATTGTTAATGTATTTTTTTGCTTTTATGTGTTTCAGCGCCTTACAACAACCCCTCCGGGTTGCCTGCGGCAACCCACCTCCCCTTACACAGGGGAGGCAGTGAAGTGAGGAGCAACTCGCGTTGAAACTGTCCCTTACACAGGGGAGGCGGTGAAGTTGGGAGCGGCTTGCGTTGAAACCGCTCCCTTGCACAGGGGAGGCGAAAAAGGGATAGTGCGCACGGGGAGAGATATGAGGGTTATTGGCGCAAAAAAACGCGCCGCGAAAGTGCGAAAGAATAAGATTATATTTAATATTTTCTTCATTTTATCACCTCCGATAACAAATCTGATTTTTATAATTTTATAATACACAAACAGAAATCATTTTACAGCAAAAATGCCTAACTATCGAAAAATACGCCCTAATTATCGAAAATTTTAATATTGACATAAAAACAGCAGACACCGCTTTAACAGTATCTGCTGCAAACATTATTCATAAAATCCGGTAACAAGGCGCAGTAAAAAAGCCCTGAATCCGGCTGGGATTCAGGGCTTAACTTTTTAAATAATGAAAAGCGGTAAACGGTATTAAAAATTAATGGTGGAAAAGCCTGATACCGGTCATTGCCATTGCCATTCCGAATTCATCACAGCAATCTATAACAGCCTGGTCTCTTACCGAGCCGCCCGGCTGAGCAACATATTTAACACCGGATCTTGCCGCACGCTCAATATTATCCTCAAACGGGAAGAACGCGTCTGAGCCAAGGGCAACATTAGTCATCTGCTTATGCCACTGCGCCTTTTCCTCGGCTGTGAAAGGCTCCGGCTTTTCGGTGAAATAATTTTTCCAGAGGTCATTTTTATAAAGTTCCTCATATTCATCGCTGATATAAAGGTCTATGGCGTTATCCGCGTCGCATTTTCTGATACCGTCAATAAACGGCAGTGAAGTTACCTTTTCATGCCTGCGGAGCCAGAAATTATCCGCCTTTGTGCCGGCAAGGCGGGTGCAAGCGATTCGGGACTGCTGACCCGCACCGACGCCGATTGTCTGCCCGCCCATAGCGTAACAAACGGAATTAGACTGTGTATATTTAAGCGTTATCATTGAAATCAGCAAATCTATTTTAGCGATTTCAGGAATTTCCTTAACTTTAGTAGGCATATCGTCAAACAGGCTCATAGTGATTTTGGCATTATTTCTCTTTTGCTCAAACTTAATGCCGAACACCTGCTTTGTTTCCATCTCTTCCGGCACATAGTTCGGGTCCATTTTTATGATAAGATAATTGCCGCGCCTTTTCTTTTTAAGAATTTCAAGCGCCTCGTCCGAATATGACGGAGCGATAATACCGTCTGAAACTTCCCTTACAAGAAACTGAGCCACACAAGCGTCGCACTCGTCGGAAAGAGCGGCAAAATCGCCGAAAGAAGAAACCCTGTCGCACCCTCTGGCTCTTACATACGCCTGGGCAATCGGTGAAAGTTCAAGGCCGTCCGGCACAAAGCACACTTTTCTGTCCGTTTCATCAAGCGGCTTTGCAACCGCCGCGCCCGCGGGCGAAACATGCTTAAATGAAGCGGCGCTCGGAAGACCGGTTGCCTCTTTAAGTTCTTTTACAAGTTGCCAGGAATTGAAAGCGTCTAAAAGATTTATGTAACCCGCTCTGCCGTTTAATATCTCAAAAGGCAGTTCTTTTCCGTCCATATGAATACGGGCGGGAGTCTGGTTTGGATTACAGCCGTATTTAAGGGTATATTCCGTCATTTAACATTCCTCCGCTTTTTTAATAGTTTAAGTATATCTATTTTATATCAGCAGATTGAAAAAAGCAAGAAAAAATGATACAGTATATAAAAGTTAAATAATTACTTTAATAATAATGATAACGAAAGGCAAAAAGCGTGAAAGGCATACTTGCGGTAAACCACTTTTTAAACAACCGAAAATTCAACACACTGCACCGCCATCTGCTTGAAAGCGCAGAGAAGTGCGGCGTGGGGCTTGAGATTAAAACAAATCTTGAACTTGCGCTTGAAATGACGAAAGCGGATTTTGTTCTGTTTTGGGATAAGGATATAAACCTTGCCGCCCGGCTTGAAATGAGCGGACTGCCCGTATTCAACAGCGCAAAAAGCATAGATCTTTGCGACGATAAAGCAAAAACATATTTGGCGCTTAACGGAATTGTGAAACAGCCGAAAACACTTATTGCGCCCAAAACTTATTTTAAGGCGGATTTTACACGGTTTGTTGACGGCGCCGTAAATATCCTTGGTCTGCCGCTTGTGTTTAAAGAGTGTTTCGGCTCATTCGGCGAGCAGGTGTATCTTTGCAAAAGCAAAGCGGATATTTTAACCCATATAACGGAAAAGCCGTTTATACTGCAGGAATTTATAGCCGATTCCGCAGGGCGGGATATAAGAATAGAAGTTGTCGGCGGAAAAATAGCGGCGGCGGTGCGCCGTGAAAACAAAAACGATTTCCGCGCCAATGTTACAAACGGCGGGCATATGGCGCCTTACACGCCCACGGATTCCGAAAAGGAGACCGCCATTTGCGCCTGCAATGCGCTGGGGCTTACTTTCGGCGGCGTGGATATACTTGCAGGAGGTTTTCTTTGCGAGGTAAACAGCAACGCCCACATCATAAACATAATGAACTGCACGGGCACGGATATTGCCCCGCTGATTTTTGAGGAGATAAGGAGCAGACTTTGAGCGGCATTTTAATATACAGCAAAAAAGAGGCTCGGCGAAATGACTTTTCGGTAAAAAAATTCAGCAGGTATTTGGGCGCCCGCCTTGTAACGGAAGATGAAATTGATTTCAGCGCGCCTGCGGATTTTGTGATTAACAGAACCAATAACGCCGAAATTGCCGAAAAATTTGAGAGCCGCGGAATACGGGTCTTTAACCCCTGCGCGCTTACCCGCCTTGCAAACAACAAACAGGACTGCTATGAATTTATGCAAAAAAACGGCATAGAGATAATGCCGGTAAACCAAACCGAGCCGCCGCTTGTGGAAAAACCGGCTGACGGAAAAGGCGGAGCGGGAGTACGCCTGATAAAAAGCGGCAGGGTGGAAATAAAGCCGGGTTATGTTTATCAGAAACCCGCCTCAGACCTTGGAAAAGACCTGCGAGTGTGGCTTATAGGCGGCAAAATAATCTGCGCCGTTTTAAGAAAAAGCGAAACTGATTTTCGCTCCAACTACTGCCTTGGCGGCACGGCGCAAATCTATAATTTAAGTAATAACGAACGCGCGCTTGTTTACAAAATTGCGTCATTAATAAAATATGATTATATAGGCATTGATTTTGTTTTTGACGGCGGCAGAGCCGTTTTTAACGAGATTGAGGACACGGTGGGCGCCCGGATGGTGTACGATAAAACGGACATTGATATTCTGCGCCTTTACTGCGAATATATAAAAGAAGAGATGAGATAAATGGAAAAAATTGCCGTTATAGGTTTTGACAATAAAGACGAAATCATTAAAAGATACGCGGGCAAAGCGGAATTTGATTTTGACCCCGAATACAGCGGCAAAAGCAGTGAATACGCTTATTCAGCCGCTTTTATAAAGAGCGGTCAAAGTGAAAGCGTTATAAAATGCTGGCTTGGAAACGAGCATTTAAGAATTGCCGCGGATTACGCCGCGCTGATTTGCGAGATAGATTTTTTCCTTGGTATTCCCGAACCGCTTGAAATAGAGCGCAAATTTCTGATAAAAAACCCGGCTGAAAGCACGCTTGCCGAAAATGCGCTTTGCGATTTTGTGGATATTGCGCAGGCGTATGTAAACCGAAACGGCGAACGGTTCAGAGTAAGAAAGCGCGGCAGGGACGGCGATTTTATCTATATTAAAACGCAGAAAACAAAACTTACGGAAATGAAAAGAATAGAAAAAGAAACCCGCATAACAAAAGCGCAGTATGAGGAATGTATAAAAGGCGAAAAGGTGCTTTATAAACGCCGCTGGCTGATGCTGTATAAAGAAAAATTTTTTGAACTGGATATATTCCCCTTTTGGGCGGACAGGGCTTTGCTTGAAATAGAACTTAAAAGCGAAGAGGAAACTTTTGAACTGCCGCCGTTTCTTGAAGTTGAAAAAGAAGTTACGCAGGATAAATCATTCAGAAATTCCGTGCTTTGCCAATTATACGGAATAAGGCAAAAATAAAAAGCACATAAAATTCCGCGCTGAAACCATGCAAAAACCCGCAGAGAAATTAACGCTCTGCGGGTTCATTTTTTATATTTAAGATTTTAGGTAAACTTTATTTACTCTCTTGCCGCGCCGCAAAAGATAAGCGCAGAGCCGGCAGTTTTTTTCCTGAGCACTGCAAAAGCGGCAATAAGCACTGCATAAATCGCAATCCAGCAGATATATGATTTGCTCAGGTGCATACCGGCGTTCAGCAATATTATGGTTGAGCATAATTTTCTTGCCCCGCCGACAACAAAGCCGATTATTGAAAAATCACAAACAAGAGCGGCGTTTTTACCTTTAAACATAAGGCAAACAATGCCCAAAACGCATACCGCGGCAATATAAAGGCCGGCGTCCAAAGCATACGGCAGCATCATACTGCCCGTTTTTATGTAGGCATACTGCTCCAGGTCGTTCGATACATCCGTAACAAACGGCACAACAATCAGCAGCGCCGCAATCGGCAGCGCTCTGATATGCTTTTCCTGCTTATTTTGGGAAACATACAGCCTGTAAATAATGTAAAGGAAAATCACAAGCGCCATTTTGCGCACTATGAAGTAAACGCAGGAGGCGTCTAAATTATAATACCGCAGCATTTCAAGATCCGGCGGCATAATCTTAAAGGCAAAAATACCGGCAATCATGCCGAAATATGTTTCCTTAGCCTTTGCAAGGATAAGATACACCGCCGCAACGGCAAGCGTAAACACAAACGCCTGTATAAGGGCGGACTTTTCGCTCCACGGCGCAAGCCTTTTAAGCGCCTTTTCACCAACATAGCAAACAAAAACTATGCCGAGAGAAATAAGCGATAACCATTGATTTTTTGTAAAACTCAATTTTTTCACGCTAATCACTTCAATTAAAATAGTATTATTAATTATATTATACAAAACTTTCAGCATTAAATCAATTCGGCAACTTAACAAAAATATTTGCATTTATGTGTTGAATTTACACAATTCAATATTTGTAACAAAGGCTTTGGAACAAAAATCCGCGGCAAAGATAAAAAGAGCCTCCCTTTTCAGAGAGGCTCAGACCGCTTAATCAGTACAAGCGTATTAATGTAATTGTCATTAGTACAATCACTCGGCAAGGCAGTCGTCAAGCGCCCTGATAATTGTGGCTTTATCCATATCCCTGCCTATAAAAACTATTTTATTAACTCTGTCGCCGTACTTGGGGTCCCACGCGGCGGCTATATCTGGATTCATCTGCAAAATCTGCTTTCTTTCTCTTTCCGGGAAGCACGCTATCCATTTGCCGTCATCCGTGGCGGTTTTCTGCCTGCCGCTCTGCTCAAATATATAAGCCGTATCGGGGTCTTCCTTTATCCAGAAAAGCCCTTTTGCCCTTATAACTTCCTTAGGCCATTTGGCAAAAACAAATTCTTCAAACTTCTGCTTTGAAAGCGGTTTTACATTTTGATAAACAAATGTGCCTATGCCGTATTCCTCAGCCTCGCCCTCACCGTGATGGTGGTGGTGATGACCGTGCTCGTCGTGGTGATGTTCATCGTGCTCATCGTGGTGATGTTCTTCGTGCCCGCTTTCAGAATTTTCACCCTCGCCGCGCATTGCCTGAATCCAGCCTGCGCTTTCAAGTATCTTTTCATAATCAAAGCGGTTTGTTGAAAGAATATCGCCTACTTCAACATTGCCGTAAGTGGTTTCAATAATTTTTGCGCCGGGCTGGAGCGCTTTTATAACGGCAAGCACCTTATCCTTAACCTGAGGCGAAACCTCATCCACCTTATTAAGCACAATGGTGGTGCAGTATTCTATTTGCTGAACAAGCAGATTTTCTATATCTTCCTCATCCATATCCTTTTTAAGCAGGGAATCGCCCGCGCCGAATTCATCCGCCATGCGCTTTGCGTCCACAACAGTGGTGATATTATCAAGATAAGCAACGGCAGGCAGATTAACGGAAGGGTCGGTGCCGTCCAGCATACAGATTGAGCCGGCAATCGGGCCGGGTTCGCATATGCCGGACGCCTCAATAAGAATATAATCAAATTTTTTGCTTTGCGCAAGGCTGATAATCTGCTTCATAAGGTCCACCTTAAGAGTGCAGCAGATGCATCCGTTTGAAAGCGGCACCAGATTTTCATCCTGCTGAGTAACCGCGCCGCCTTTTTGAATAAGGGACGCGTCTATATTTACCTCGCCTATATCATTTACGATAACGGCAACACGGTAACCCTCCTGATTAGA
This sequence comes from uncultured Eubacterium sp., assembly GCA_944380635.1. Taxonomy (GTDB): domain Bacteria; phylum Bacillota; class Clostridia; order Oscillospirales; family Acutalibacteraceae; genus Eubacterium_R. The sequence goes on from CALWID010000020.1 coordinate 14,146, forward strand.
AAGAATATGATTAAGCAAAGTTGTTTTGCCCGCGCCGAGGTACCCTGTAAGCAGGGAAACGGGCACAAGGCCGTTTTTGTAATTCATGTGCTTTTCTCCTTAGATTTTTATATTTTAACATTTAATATGATAACACCGCTGTCAACCCCTGTGCGTGCAAAAGCGTTTATACGCGGTTGAGTTCATTGCAAATCTGAGCACATTTACCGCCGTGCGCTGAAGTTCGGCAAGCGTTATGCCGTCCCGGTCCCCCAAAGATTCAAGCAAAGTACCGTCCGGCTTTCTTCTGCCGCTTCGCTTGCCGCCCGGCATAAGCACATCCACCTGGGCGCGCACTCTGTATGCGTTATCACGGATAGACGGGAACTCAGGGCTTTTGCCCTTTTGCATCCACCAATCCGTCATAACATTGCCCTCGTAATGCCATTCTTTTCTTAAAATATCCGTGCAAAGTTCATAATTATAATGGTTATAAACGCCGTTTATTTTATTGTAAGAGGTCATTATATTTTTAGGTTTCGCCTCTTTAACGCATATTTCAAAGCCCTTAAGATATATTTCCCTGAGCGCCCGCTCCGAAACGCGGGAATCGTTTTTAGTTCTGGCAAATTCCTGATTGTTGCAGGCAAAATGCTTGGGGCATGCCGAAGCGCCCAAACTTTGTATTCCGCGCACGGCGGCGGACGCTATCTTGCCGGAAACATAAGGGTCTTCCGAATAATACTCAAAATTTCTGCCGCAAAGCGGATTTCTGTGAATATTCATACCCGGCGCAAGCAAAACATCACTGCCCCTTTGCGCCATTTCCGCCGCTACCGCGCCGTAAACTTCCTCAACAAGCGCCGTATCAAACGAGCAGGCAAGCAAAGTGCCTATGGGGATAAGCGAGCATTTTGCGCTGAGGCGTATGCCGGAAGGCCCGTCCGTAGTTATAACGGGCGGAACACCTTTATCCCTAAGGGATTTCAGCACGCCCGCAAAAGCGCCCGCATTACCCGCCGCGCCGAGATTGCTGTCCATAGTATAATCTCCGCGGGACAGCGCCTCAAGTTCATCAAGGCTCAGCGTTGCAACGAATTCTTCCAAAGTGTTTTTGCCGCTTACCACATCCTGAAAAGTTATTTCAGCACAGGACGGGTTAAACGCCTGCGGCAGTTCATCAAGAATTTTTTGCCGCAAATCGGTTTTTCTGAGCGGTGCCGGCCTTTTTACAGGTATATATCCGTTTATGCCCTTAACGGGATTTATAATATCAAATTTTTCAACCGGGGCAAGATTCTCAGAGAGCATTTCATAAAGTGCCGTGTTTTCCTGATAATATGCAAACACCTTTTTGGCGCAGTCCACCGCCTGCCCAAGATAAAAATTATATTCGCCCGCCTCGGTTACATACGATGATTTAAAGCCGGTAACGCCTGTACTGTCATAGGAAGTTAACCGGTATACGGAAACAAAAAGATTAATATCCTGCTCCTCGCCCGGCTCAAGAAGTTTTGTTTTTCCAAACGCCGCAAGTTCCCTAAGCGGATTTCCGAGCGCGCCCTGAGGCTTTTCAAGATAGAGCATAACGGGGCGCTTGCCGGCGCGGCTGCCCGTGTTTTTTACGGCAATATCAAACGAAAAGCCGTTTTCCGCCGCCGAAGCGTTTTTAAGCGACACTTCAAATTCCGTATAACTTAAACCATATCCAAAAGGATAAATAACTTTCTCCCGCGCAAAAGTTTCAAAATATCTGTAACCAACATAAATATCTTCCGAATAATTGTTGAAATCGCGGTTGGCGAAATCGGAGGAGCCGGGGTAATCCTCATATTTTTCGGCAACGGTATCTGTAAGGGCGCCGCAGGGATTCATTCTGCCGCAAAGCAAATCGGCGGCGGCAGTTCCGCTTTCCTCGCCGCCCTGCCAAAGCAGCAAAACAGCGCCGATTTTATCACCGTAATCCTCTATCCACGCCATATCCATAACGCAGCCTATATTGAGCAGCACCACTGTTTTTGAAAAATAATCGGTAACCACATTAAGCAGGCGGCGCTCATCATCCGTAATATACCAACTGCCCTTTTCAAGCGCGCAATCCCTGTCTTCCCCGGAAGAGCGGCCTATAACAACAACAGCGCAGTCCGATTCCTTAGCCGCCGCAAAGATTTCAGACGCCTCAATAGGCATTTCAGGGTAAAAGCGCGGCCACATTCCCCAAACGGAATCCTGAATTTTATTTTCCGCGCACCATTTTTCATATTTTGCGGCAAGGCTCTCATTAAGCGTTAAGCCTTTGCAGTTTCGTATACCGTCTGTAAGATTTACCTCATAAGGTCTGTTTACTTCGCCGCCGGAACCATAGCCCGTGTAAAACCAATTATACTGCACGCGCCCGAAAACGGACACGCACTCGTTATTTTCAAGCGGAAGCACGCCGTTATTTTTAAGCAAAACCGCGCCCTCTGCCGCCGCTTTTGCGAATAGGGCGGAATTGCTTTTATCTGCGCCGCCGTTTTCATCCGCCTTAACTTTCTTTTGCGATACAGAATTGAGCGACATTATAAAACCGCCTACGGAATTTGCCGCCTTTTCAATAAATTTATTCATAGTTTATCCTCTTAAAATTCTTAGTTAACGAATTTATATTAACAAATAAACGCCCAAACTGCAATATTAAAAAATTAAATGCCGCACGGTTCGGGCGAACCATGCGGCATTTGCCGTATCAGTTAAGAACTTTAAAATCTACCTTGCCTACTTTTGTGCGCGGAAGTTCATCAATATAAACGATTTCCCTCGGCAGGCTCCATTTGGAAAGATTCTGCTCGCCGAAATGCTTAATTTTGGCGGTGAGCTGCTCTTCATCATCTTTGGCGAATTTCTTGTTTTTAACAACAAAAAGTTTCAGCATGGTTTTGCCGCCGTCCTCTTTGCCGATTACGCAGCAGTCATAAATCTCTGCCATAGACCTGTATGTTTCCTCAATAAACGAGGGATAAACAAGATAACCGCTTATCTTATAAACTCTCTTAAGGCGCTGGCGGTAATAAATATCGCCCTTTTCATCTATAAAGCACATATCGCCCGTGTGGAGCCACACTCTGCCGTCCTCGTGCTTAACAAGCATTTTCGCGGTTTCCTCAGGGTCGTTCCAATAGCCCTGCATAAGAGTCGGGCCGTAAACGCAGAGTTCGCCGTCCTCCCCTTTAACTTCCTCTGTAGTGCCGGGCTTAACGGTCATTACCTCAATATTATATGTAGGAATACCTATACAGCCCTGCGGCGCCTCACGAAGAGGATCTGTAAATGTGCAAACCGTTACGCATTCCGTTAAACCGTAGCCGGTAACAAAATGGCACTTTGCGCCGTTTTCCTTAAGCAGCCTATCCATTTTTTCCGTAAGGGTATACGGCACAACATCTCCGCCGGAGCCGATAAGTTTCATATTGCTCATATCAATGCCCTTAAGGTAGCCCGCTTTATATACCTTTTCAAAGAAATCAGGCACGCCGAAAATATAGTTAAGGTGGTATTTTTTGATTGCTTCTGAGCACATTTTAGCGTCAAACTGCGGCCAAAGGGACTGCGCCATACCAACGCACATGGAAACATGCATACAAAGCGCAAAACCAAAGCCGTGGAAAACAGGAAGAGCGGTAAGCATACCGTCATTATCCTGGTCTATCTGCATATCAAGAACGGTTGTAACAACATCAACAAGTTCATACGAAAGATTATTTATATTTTCAGAAGTGAGCATAACGCCCTTGGGATTGCCGGTGGTGCCGCCCGTCATCATAATAGCGGCGGTAGCGGTATAATCCGTTTCTGTTTGAGGAACGCCGTTTTCCTTAATATACTCATCGCCCTCTTTAAGAAAATCCGCCCAGTCAATCAGTTTTTTAACATTTGTTGCAGGTGCGGTTTTGCCCTTAATTTTTTTCTTATAAACAAGATTTGCCATAAAACCGTAAGGCGTTTTCGGGAAATATGCGGCGGTTTTACACTTAATAACAGTTAAATCGGGGTCATCCTTAAACGCTTTTTCAGACACATCAAAACAAAATGCAAATTTAGCGCCGACAAGATTAACTGCGTAATCCGCCTCTGATTTAACTGAAAGCGGGTGCAGCATAGACGCAACTGCGCCGATTTTATTAACGGCGTAAATTGCGGCAATACACTGCGGCATATTCGGCAGGCAGATAATAACTCTGTCCCCTTTATTAACGCCGTTTGCCTTAAGCGCCGCGGCACATCTGTCCACAAGGGATGAAGTTTCATTCCAGGTTAATGTATTATTGTAATAATAAAGGCAGGGATTATTGCCCCTTTCCTTTACTGAATTTTCAAATTGTTGATACATTGTAGTTCTGACATTATACTTTGATGTGTATTCCATTTGAATAATTCTCCATTTCTGATTTTTGGTAATTTCCTGTTTAATTTTAATAAAACCAACGCAAACTTGCAATATAAAAATTAAATATTTATCATTTGTTTATAACTTATTAATTTTTTTATACAAACAATCGTGCAGTGTTAAGAATTTATATTAAAAAAGCATTGAAAAAGCGGAAATAAGAACTTATTTTTTTATTAAAACTTCTGATTTTTGAATGTTTGCTGTTTTTTATTGTATTTGACTTTTGCGGCTTTTATGCTATATTATATTAGTTACTTAAACACGCGGAAAGGCTATGTGAACAGATATGGCATATAAAATAAAAAAGCACCCCACAAAAAGTATACCGAAAGCGCAGTTTGCCTTTTGGATAATAACACGCATTGCGCTGATTATCTGCGCGGCGTATTCGTTCATAACCGGCGATGTTGTTATGGGCTTTGAATCTGTTTTCTGCTTTATATTTACTCATTTGTGGGATATGTTTCAGGTGTTCGGCAACGGCTCGTTTATAGAGGAGGTGCCGCCGCTTTCACAAACCCTGCTGAATATTATTATATTTATAGGTATAGTAATAGGCTCTTATATGGGGCTGTTTGATAAAATATCTTGGTTTGATAATTTTATGCACATTCTTTCAGGATTTGTATGCGCGTCTTTCGGCTATGATTTTGCCTGCATAATTCAGCGCAAAAAGGGTCAGTGCGCCGCAACGCTTGCCGCCATATTCGGGCTTATGTTTGCGCTTTCCATTGCCGTTGGGTGGGAATTTTACGAATTTCTTATGGATACTCTGCACGGCACTAACCTTCAACTTGCCAAAGCGGGCGAGGAAACCGCTATGTTTGACCTTTCAAAATATAACGGCGAATACGGCTACCTTGGGCTGGTTGATACTATGACGGATATGATGATGAACGCCGTGGGCGGAATTGCGGGTATGATATTTATGATAATACTGCGAAACCGCAAGAAGGGCAAAAAAAATAAAACGGAAAACAAAAGCAAATAACTGCACGCACAAGGCGCCGCACATTCCGCGCGGCGTTCAGGCTGTCTTTTTTTGCAGTTTAAGCGCCGCACATTACGCGCGGCGCTTTTTTTTGCGCCCAAATTCAAAATCTTTTTCCCTTATTTATATCAAACGGGTGCGCCGCCGTTTAAACTGCCGGCGGCTAAACCGCCTAATGGCTACAACTAAAGCACATAATTTCAGCACGCCCCGAGTTATGACAATTTTTTTATTTTTATTGATATATACTCATACCGTGTTATTAAAAATGCGGATGTGAAAAATATGAAAACGGCTGTTAAAAAGGAAAAAATAAGCGAAATTAAGAAAGCGGTGAAAAGCAAAAAAGCACGCGCCGTGTTTGAGGGCGCGGCATATTTTGCCGCCGCTTTTGTGCTGGCGCAAAATATTGTGCTGCAAAGCATTTCACCGTTTGCCGTATCTCTTATTTCCGTTTCAAAAAAGAAAAATTATTTTTATTCCGCCGCCGGCGCGGCTTTGGGGTATCTTGTTTTCCGCCCGCAGGATTTTGCGCGCTGCGCAGCCGCCGTGCTGATAGTTTTTTTGGGCGCGCTTGCGCTTGATTTGGCAGACTGCAAAACAGCCGTGCTGCTGCCTATGACCATATCTTTCTGCGCCGTTGCGGCAACGGGATTTGTGGTGGATATAAAAACAGGCGGCGCCGCCGCGGACTATGCGCTTACCGCGGCGCAGAGCATACTTGCAGGCGGCGGCTCGTTTTTCTTTTACAGAGCGCTGAACTGCAGCCTGCGCCGCTTTCGGCTTAGGGCTCTGCCGGCGTCCGACCTGACCTGCATTGTTATATCCTGCGCTCTGCTGCTTATGAGCCTTTCAAGAATATCAATAGGCGGCTTTGCGCCCGCCCGCTGCGCGGCGTTGCTATTAGTGCTTTTAACGGTGCGTTACGGCTCTGACCGCCTTGGAATAATGCTTGCGCTCAGCGCCGGATTCGCCTTTTCTCTCGGCGCGGAGGACGCTCTTTTTTTAACCGGCTCATACGGCTTTTCCGCTTTGCTCGCCTGCCTTTTCTGCCCGTTCGGCTCTGCCCCGTGCGCGCTTTCATTTTGTGTTTCCTCTGCGCTTTTTACGGTTGCCGCCGGTGCGGGAATCCCATATTTTTTAGAAAGCGCCGCGGCGTGCGCCGTGCTTGCGCTTTTCCCGAAAGCGTGGGGCGAAAAGGTTGAATCATTCTTTCGCGGCGGTGAAAATATTACGCCGGACGGCTCTTTGCGCCAAAGCCTGGTTATGAGGCTGCGCTTTGCCTCCGGCGCAATAAACTATATAAGCGAAAGCGTAAACGAAGTGCGCGAAAAAATAGACGAAATGAACAGCCGCAGAGCAATGAGCGCCCGGAATAAAATGAGCGACGCGGAATTTCTTTCCCGCGAAATTATAAACGAAAAAACGAACGAGATAAGAATGGTTGCGGCAGACCAGTTTTTTTCCATTTCCGATATGCTGGCAGACCTTGCGCGCGAATTTGACGAAGCGGAATTTTTTGATACCGTTGCCGCAGGCAGAATAAGACGCGCGCTGGGCGAATATGATATATACCCCAAGAGTATTTCCGTTATAGAGGATAAATACGGCCGTGTGCGGGTTGAAATACTTACCGGCGGGCGGGAAACGGGATTTTCCGATTCCAAACTGCAAAAGGAAATTTCAAAAGCGTGCTCACGATACCTTGATAAATGCACCGTTACCCATTTTAAGGACGATACAATGGTAACATTTACGGAAAAGCCGAATTACTCCGTTGAAATCGGATTTGCCCAGCACAGCGCCGAGGGCAACCTTTGCGGCGACACGATAAAAACCATTAACGACGGCCACGGCAGAAGCGTGCTTATAATCAGCGACGGTATGGGGCAGGGCGGCAGAGCGGCTATTGACGGCGCAATGGGCGCAGGGCTGCTTTCAAAACTGCTTGCGGCGGGATTTGGGTTTGACAGCGCGCTGAAAGTTGTAAATTCTGCGCTGCTGGTAAAATCGGGGGACGAGAGCCTTGCAACGCTTGACTGCGCCTGCATAGATTTATTTACGGGCAGGGTTGAGTTATACAAAGCGGGCGCGCCGGCAACATATCTTGTAAAAGGAAACAAAGTAACGAAATGCGAACTTTCATCAATGCCGGCGGGAATTTTAAGAAATATTGAATTTGCAAAACGCACCGCCGCGCTTGGGGACGGCGATTTGGTGGTTATGGTGAGCGACGGCATTACGGAGCCGGGAGGTGAATGGCTGCCCGCTATGCTTTCCGGCGCGGAAGAAATGACCGCCGGGCAGATAGCGGATGAAATAATTAAAACCGCTATTAATTTAACTAAAAATACGCGGCAGGACGATATGAGCGTTATTGCGGCAAGAATACACAGATTTGAAGATGAGTTTTAGTTTTTCGGAGTGATACTATGTGCGGAATTATAGGATATATAGGCAGAAGCGAAGCCACGGGAATACTTATTAAAGGGCTTAAAGGGCTTGAATACAGAGGGTATGACAGCGGCGGAATAGGCGTTTTAAACGGCAAAGAACTTACCGTTGTGAAAGCGGCGGGAGAGATAAAAAATTTGGAAAAGAAACTGAAAGACTGCCGTGCGCCGGGACGCCTGGGCATAGGGCACACCCGCTGGGCAACACACGGCGCGGCAAACGAAACAAACGCCCACCCGCAGGTGAGCGCTCATTTTGCCGTTGTGCACAACGGCATTATTGAAAATTACAGGGAAATAAAAGAAAGCCTGATAATGAGCGGCTTTACTTTTAACAGCGATACGGACACGGAAGTTGTACCGAAACTGCTTGAACTTAATTATTCCGGCAGTGTTGAAGATGCGCTTAAAAAAACTCTGCCGCTGCTAAAAGGTTCTTACGCGCTGGGCATAATATGCACTGAAAAGAGCGATACGCTTTACTGCGCCAAAAACGGCTCCCCGCTCATAATAGGAGCGGGAAACGGTGAAAACTATATATCTTCGGACATAAATCCGCTGCTTGGCAGAACGGACAAAGCCGTTTATCTTGACGACGGCGAAACGGCGCGCATCTCTGCTGATGAAATAACCGTATTCGGCAAAGATTTTGAGCCTGTTGAAAAAGAGATTAAATCCGTTGAACTGCCGCAGTCCTCCGCAAGCAAGGGAAATTTTGAGCATTTTATGCTTAAAGAAATATACGAGCAGCCCGCCGCTGTTGCCGCCACGCTTGACAGCGTAACAAACGGCGAAAACATAGTGTTTCGTGATTTTCCTTTTACGGATGATGAAATTAAAAACCTGAGCAGAATATATATAATCGGCTGCGGCTCAGCCTACCATGTTGGGCTTATGGCAAAATACGCTTTTGAAAAGATTGCCAAAATACCATGCTTTGCCGAGTACGCCGGAGAATTCAGGTATGAAGAGCCGGTGCTTGACAGCCGCTGCCTTGTTGTGATAATAAGCCAAAGCGGCGAAACGGCAGACAGCCTTGCCGCCCTGAAACAAGCGCGCGAACACGGCGCAAAAACCATAAGCATAGTAAATGTTGCCGAAAGTTCCATAGCCAAAATGAGCGAATACAGCCTGCTTACCAAAGCGGGGCCGGAAATTGCCGTTGCCACAACTAAGGCATTTTCCTGCCAGGCGGCAATGCTTAATATGCTTTGTGTTTATATTGCTCTGCACCGCGGAGCATGCTCCGCCGTATTTGCGGAGATTGCCCTGAATATGAGCCTGCTGCTGCCCAAAAAAATACAGCGCGTTTTAAATAATACGGAAAAAATAAAAGAAACGGCTATGCGTATAAAAGATACGGACAAATGTTTTTTCCTTGGCAGAAACGCTGATTACGCGGCGGCGCTTGAAGGCGCGCTGAAACTGAAAGAGATAAGTTATATAGACTGCGTGGGCTGCCCCGCCAGCGAACTTAAGCACGGCACTATAAGCCTGATAGAAAAAGGAACCGTGTGCTTTGGCATAATAAGCAGCCGCCGTCTGCTGCCGAAAACGGTTTCAAACCTTCAGGAAGTAATTTCCAGAGGGGCGGATGTTACGGTATTCGCGCCGGAAAGCCTCGGCAACAGCCTCGGCGAATTTACAAAAGTTATAACATACCCTGATATAATTGAGTTTTTGACCCCGTCGCTTGAAATAGTGCCGCTGCAAATGCTTGCTTATTACACGGCAAAGGAAAAGGGGCTTCCCATAGATAAGCCCCGAAACCTTGCAAAATCAGTAACCGTGGAATAAAATGCAGATAAAAGCGCTTAAGCAAGAAGATAAAAGCGAAATCGTTTTTTTAGGGCGGATTTTCCGCCGTGCTTTGTTAAAATTCTTATTAATCCAAAAGAATTAACTGCGTTTTGCGCCTTGTCTGCTCATCAATCCGCTCCTCTGTTTTCAGGAGCGGGAAAAACGATTATTACTCTGAAAGTTTTTGAAATTCCGTCATACATCCATTCACAGTCGCCCCCGTATTTTTCGGCGGCGGCTTTTATATTTTTAGTGCCGATTCCATGTATGCCGCCCGTTTTGGTGGAAATAAGCCTGCCGTTTTTGGTTTTCGGCTCCTCCGGGCAGGAATTTGAAATATCAATAATCCTTTTTGAACTTTCATTTCTTTTTATTATAAGCGATATTCTGCCGCGCAGCGTTTTGGCGGCGGCTTCCATAGCGTTATCAAGCAGATTATTCATAAGCGAGGATAAATCAAAATCATCCATAAATTTAAGATTTTCGGAATATGTTTCCGCAGTAAAATCAATTCCGCTGCTTTCGCACAAAGTGGTGTATTTGCTTAAAATAAGATCCAGCATATGATTTGAAGTTTTGCCTATGTATTCATATTTTTCAACGCTGCCGTAAACGCCGTCTATATATTTGCTGACCTGCGGCGAATCCGCAAGACTTTTTACGGCGGAAAGGTGATTTTTAAAATCGTGCACAAGACGCTCAAGAGAAATATTTTTCTTTTCCAGCATTTCAAGATATGCCATATCCTGCTTTTCCTTTTGTCCCGCTATCTGAAGTTCCAAAACGGCATGGGAATTTTTTTGCATATTTTCATAAAGCCAAAAAACAATTATATTTGTAATAAGCAGCAAAAACATAAACGCGCTGCACAAAAAGCCGGCAAGCGGCTCAAGCGGAGAAGTGCCTATAAAATAATTAAGCAGCAGAGCGCAGAAAACGCTGCTGAGCGGCAAAATCATAAGCAGCCAGTATTTGCCGTAATCATATTCCGCTTTATTTTTCCGCGCAACGGCATATATTATTTTCATAGCCAAAAAGAACAGCGTTTTGCATATAACTATATTTACTGCAAAAAGGAAAATGCTGTTGTTATAATGATTAGGCGTTTCGCCCAGCAGCGCCGAATTTGCGTAAATTGTTATCATATCCGTTGCCAGCATTGCGGCGGCTGCAACCGAGCAGTGAAATAAAGCGGATTTAAGCCTTATATCAAAGCAGATAAAAGAAAGCGCCGTATTTACCGCAAGAAAAGCGGCTCCGTTTACAATAAAACTGCGCGGCGCAAGGCAGTACACGCCGAAAAGCAGTATATATCCGGCAATATAGATAAGCGCCGTTTTGCAGGTTTTAAATTTCTGCTCAAACATATTTTTAAAATAATTAAGCATTATAAGCAATTCAACTATAAACAGCAATGTCATAAAAACAAGTTTCATAAATCCTAACCTTTCATAAAAAAGCCTTACATCCCGCCGGCTCAGAGCGGGGCGCAAGGCTTACTGAGTGCTTTGAAACAGAAAATAGCGCTTTCTGAATTCAGACTGCCTGTTTGCCGAAACCGGCACGCTGAATTCACCTTGGGGGCATTTCACAATTACCTGGGCGCGCCTGTATGAGTCTATATAATTAAGGTTTACTATATAACTTGAATGAGGCGAAATAAAATAGGACGCCCGCAGCCGCTCTTTCCAGAGCGATATTTTATCCCCTGAAAGATATATTCCGCCGGCGGCGATAATCTTTGTTTTTCTGCCGCTGATTTCTACCAGCGCAATTTCCCTTTCGGGTATGCGCAGCACTTCTCCCGTTTTTGCCTGCACAAAAGTAACGCTGCTTTCATCAAGTTTTTGGGCGGCGCCGTCAAGAGCGTCAAAAAGCCGCCGGGTATCTGCCGGCTTGCGAAAAAATCTGAAAGCATTAAGGTCAAAAGCGTCGTCAAGATACCTTTCATACGCCGTTACTATAAAAATAATGACGCGCGAATTTTTCTTTTTGAGTTCCCGGCCTACATCTATGCCGTTTTCGCCGCTGAGTTCAACATCCAAAAACGCAATATCAAAAGGAACGCCGCTTTTGACAATATCCTTGCCGCTTGTAAACTCATAAAGTTCAAGCGGAATATGCCTGCTGCCGAAATAAAACGATATTTTTTGTTTCAAATCTTCCAAACTGCTTTTATTATCATCACAAACGGCTACATTCACGCTGAATCAACCCCTTTAACGAATACATTTTCAATATATCATATAAATCATCTTAACGCAATCTTAATTTAAAAAAGTTATTAAAATAACACCTCTTTTGATATATCTTATTTTAACGCCGAATGAAAATTTTTAACCGCGCGGTTCAAAATAAAAATCCCATGCAAAACGCGCGCTGCTGCGGCAAGGGGAAAATTTTATAAAATAAAAAAAGCCGCCCGGGGCAGCGCTCGGGCGGCAGAATTATTAATATTACTTTTCTATATTTTTGCAGGTTATAAAAGATATACCCGTGCCGAACAGATTGTCAATAACGGTATCGCCCGCTTTTATCGGCACTTCAAGAGTAACATCATCAAGCAGACGCATAGCGTCAAACATTTTGCCCTTTGGTATTGCGCCGTTTGTTTTAACAGGGCAGCGCGGATATTCGCCGCTGTTGGTGCGAACCGTTGAAGTTATTACGCGCACGGGATTTTTAAGTTCGTTTTTACCGTACTCGGCGCCTCTTGGGCAGGCGTTTCCCGTTACGGCGTAATCATTATTCTCATCAACTGTTAAGCGGCAGCCTTTGGGGCATGTTATACATATTAAATGAGTCATATTTACGCCTCCTCATTTGCCGATACCTTTATTTTGCCGGAAGTTATCTTATCCAGCAAAACTTTGGGCAGCGTTATTTTTTCCATTTCTCCGGGAGCCATATGCTCGCGCTTAAACTTGGCAATAACAGTATCGCCGTCCGTTACGGTTACACTTGATTTTTCAAAAATTCGGCGAACACGGAAAAATATTTCCGCAGATTCCGAGCCGCGCCTTATTTTTTGCGGCACGGTGTAACTTACAAATTCATTAGTTTCAAGTTCTATGCAGTTATCACGGCTTTTTTCACCGCCCAGCACAAAATCCGCCGCCGCTTTGCCGGCACGCTGACTTTCGCCCGTAACGAAATCCACCAAATCGTGAACATGCACAACATTTCCGCAGGCAAAAATTCCGCTTGCGGAAGTTTCCATATTTTCAAACACAACGGCGCCGTTTGTGCGTGAATCCATATCTATGCCCGCTGTTCTTGTGAGTTCGTTTTCCGGAATAAGGCCAACGGAAAGCAAAACCGTATCGCAGTCAAACTGTATTTCCGTGCCGGGAACAGGTTTTCTGTCCGCCCCTACTTTTGCAACGGTAACGCCCTCCACACGGTTTTTACCCTGAATGTCAATTATTGTGTGGGAAAGATAAAGCGGTATATCAAAATCATTAAGGCACTGTACTATATTCCTTTGCAGACCGCCGGAATAAGGCATAATTTCCACGCAGGCAAGCACCTTTGCGCCCTCAAGAGTCATTCGGCGCGCCATTATAAGCCCTATATCGCCGGAGCCGAGGATAACAACACGCTTGCCTACCATATGCCCCTCTATATTAACATATCTTTGAGCGGCGCCGGCTGTAAGAATACCCGCAGGGCGTGTGCCCGGAATTGAAATGGCGCCCCTTGTGCGTTCGCGGCAGCCCATTGCAAGCACAACGGCGCCCGCGTCAAGTATCTGATACCCGTTTTCGGAATTAATACAGTGCACCTGGCGGCCCTGCGTTATTTCAAGCACCATTGTATCCGTCATTACTTCAACGGCGGTGTCCTTCAGCATTTCTATAAATCTGCCGGCGTATTCGGGGCCGGTGAGTTCTTCCTTAAAATAATGCAGACCGAATCCGTTATGTATGCACTGATTCAGAATGCCGCCGAGTTCACGGTCTCTCTCAATAATAAGTATCTTCTTAAGCCCGTTTTCATAAGCGGAAAGCGCCGCGGCAAGGCCGGCAGGGCCGCCGCCTATAACTATGAGTTCATACATCACTTAGCACCTCCGCTCTTTGTTTCGCCCACAAGAATGTAACTGCCGGTATTATCCTGCAAAACATCCTCATAAGGAACATTTCTGAATTTTGCAATAATCTCCAACACTTTAGGGCCGCAGAATCCGCTTTGGCACCTGCCCATACCCGTGCCCGCTCTTCTTTTAATTCCATCCAGCGAAACAGGCGGAATGGGCGATTTAAGGGCGTCTATTATCTCGCCCTCCGTTATGGTTTCACAGCGGCAGATAACTCTGCCGTATGCGGGATTTTCCGCAATAACCCTGTTCTTTTCCTCATTTGAAAGTTTCTTGAATCGCAAATGCTTTCTTGAATCAATAACATTTTCCTTTTTATTGAGTTCAAGCCCTTTTTCGGCAAGCATTTTAACTGCCTCAACTGCAATGGCAGGCGCGGCTGAAAGGCCCGGGGATTTTATGCCCGCAAGGTCAAGAAAATTTTCCGCCGCAAATTCAATAATAAAATCATCTCTGTCCGTAACGGCGCGAACGCCCGTAAAGTTTCTTATATTTTCCCTGAACGCAATTGACGGAACGGACTTTACCGCCTTTTCCCTTATAAAGTCAAGGCAGCGGGATTTTGTGGAAGTATCGTCTTTATCCCTCGGGTCCGCATTAGGGCCAACAAGCAGATTGCCGTGGCAGGTGTGGGTTACAAGCACGCCTTTGCCGTCCTTATCAGGGCACTGAAAAATAACATGATTTGCCCTCTTGCCCTCGCTGAGGTCAAGCAGATAATACTCGCCGGCGCTGGGCAGCACTTTATACGCAGGCTCCGCCGCCATATTATGAACCGTATCACAATCCACGCCGGCGGCGTTTATAACAAATTTGGCGTCCACACTGCCGCTTGGCGATTCAATATGCCAGAATCCGTCTTTTTTCTCAATGCCGGTAACTTCAAACTCAAGTTTTACCTCCGCGCCGTTTCTTACGGCTGTTTCAGCAAGCGCAATGCCGTATTCCCACGGATTTACTATTGCCGCGGTGGGCGCGTAAAGAGCGCATATCGCCTTATCGGAAATATAAGGCTCCATTTTTTTCAGTTCCTCAGCGTCAACTATTTTAAGACCTTCCACACCGTTTTCATTTCCGCGGCGATAAAGTTCCTCAACTTCCTTTTTATCATCCTGCGAAAACGCAACAACAAGCGAGCCTATTTGCTGATAAGGCACATCAAGTTTTTTGCAGAGTTCGCCCGCCATTTTTGAGCCCTGAACATTAAGGCGCGCCATAAGCGTGCCCGGCAGCGGGTCATAACCGGCGTGGATAATGGCGCTGTTTGCCTTTGTTGTGCCGCAGCAGACATCATTTTTCTTTTCCAGCACGGCAATCTTAATATTGTGTTTGCTAAGATAATAAGCGCACGCCGAGCCTACTATGCCTGCTCCGATAATAGCAACATCATACATTTTTACCCCTCCCGTATGTGTATATATTATTGATAGTCTTTTTCGGACTGAATACTTGTTTCTTCCTCAGAATCATCGGTATAAACCGTGGGATACCATTTTTCGGAAAATCTGTAAGGATTTATTTCCCCCTGTAAATCATACCACGCCTGCGGATAATGAACGGAATCATTCGGCGCCGCGCTTTCCTGAGCGGGAGCGCCTAAAGCGCAAATCACAACAAATTCAAAATCCGGCATAAAATCCGAATCAATCGCTATTGTAAGCAATTTATCCGTATCATAGTTTAATTTATAATCCGTTTCATATAAAAAGCGGTGGTAAAGGCGGTCCGTGTAATCATTAAAACTGATAGGAGTCATCTTTTGGGTTACTCCGTAAGGGAACACATAGCCGCCGTCGTCAGAAGGATTTTTATTTGTGTAAAACGCGCCGATAACGGTAAAATCATAATCCTCAAAAAGTGTGCTGTAAGTTATATTTTGCGGCGAGGCAAGATAATCTTCCGCGCTGCCGAAAGCGCTTTCCAAATCACACGAACCTGCGGGCATATGAATTACCGTGTTAAAATCAAGCCCGTCTGTTGAATTTGAAAAACTGAGATTCGGCAAAGTTGAAGCCGTGCTTTGCAAAACATAACCGCTGTAGCCGCACGCCTCTATTGAGATATGCCCCGTTGTGGACGGCACTTTTGCATACTGCTCGCAATATTCTTCCCTGATTCCCGCGGGGAAATTCACATTCGGATACTGAGCCTCATACTCACGCAGATACGCAGTTTTTTGGTAATTCACCGCGGCAGCGGCGCTTATCGCCGCGGCAGCGGCGCAAATTACGGCAACTGATGAAATAATCACCCTTTTGCCTTTTTTGGTTCTTGAAAATTCTTTTACGCGGCTGAAAAAAGCCTTTAATTTTCCATCGGCTTTCGGGCGCTCTTCGCCGCTCTTTTCGCCGCCGTTCTTGCTTTTTTCCCGCTTTTTTATCCCCGCTTTTGCGCTTTTGTCTATTTCTGGGGAAGTATCTGAATTTTCATTTTCATTATTGATTTTTTTGTGATTTGAAATATCTATTTTACCGAAATTCTTTTCCCTGCGGGCTTTTTGCTTTTTGTAATCGCCCAGCAGTTCGTCAATTTCGTCCGCCCTTTTATTTTCTTTTTTATCACTCATACGCCTGCCGCCTTAATAAATCTGCGTTTCGCGCCTTTTACGGCGGCGTCTATCATTTCATCAAGATTTGCTATTTTGCTTTCCGCCGCCTCAACATCCTGCGGTTTCGGGCGGGTGCGCGGGTGCTTTGGAGTAAACACCGTGCAGCAGTCCTCATACGGCTGAATAGAAGTTTCAAAAGTATCTATTTTCCTTGAAACGGAGATTATTTCATCCTTATCCATTCCTATACAGGGGCGGAAAACGGGAAATTTCGCAACGCTGTCAGTACACTGCAAAGCATAAATAGTCTGGCTTGCCACCTGCCCCAGGCTTTCGCCCGTAATAAGCGCGCGGCAGTTTTGATTTTCGGCGATTATATTGCTTATCTTCATCATTATCCGGCGCATAACAAGAGTAAAATACTCCTCCGGGCAGTAATCGCGAATTGCCTCCTGAATTTCCGTAAACGGCACCACATATGTGGTAATAGTGCCGCAGTAGGCGGAAACTTTTTTCAGCAAATCCATAACTTTTATAAGCGCAAGTTCGCTTGTATACGGCGGGGACGCAAAGTGAACGGCAACAAGTTCTATGCCTCTTTTTGCCATCATATAAGCCGCCACGGGAGAATCTATTCCGCCGCTGATAAGCACCGCCGCCCTGCCGCTTGTGCCCGTGGGCATACCGCCCGCGCCCTTTATATTGTTACCGCGCACAAAGGCATGGGTATCTCTTATCTCCACCGTAACGGTAACATCGGGATTATGCACATCAACTTTTAAATGATTAAATTTTTTAAGCAGAGCGCCGCCGAGTTCGCGGCAAATTTCAGGCGATTTCAGCGGAAATTTTTTATCGCTGCGCTTTGCCTCCACCTTAAAAGTTGAAACAAGCGAAAGTTCATCCGCAAGATACTCCCTTGCCGTTTTAACAATGCTTTGCATATCCTTTTCGCACACCGCCGCGCGCGAATACGCCGCTATGCCGAAAACTTTTCCCAGCCTTTCGGCAACTTCGTCCAGATCGGCTCCCTCCGGCGCCTCCACCATAATTGTGGACTGGCTTTTTGTAAATTTAAACTCGCCCAAATCCTCCAAATGGCGGCGCATATTTTTTATCAAAACATCTTCAAACGAACTGCGGTTAAGCCCTTTTAAAACAAGTTCTCCGTTTTTTACAAGTATAATTTCTTTCATATTTACCTCGGGTGTTTTTCTGTAATATCTTTTATTGCGGCGGCGCATACTTCGCAGTCATGCCGCGTGTTATAGCGCGAAAAACTTATTCTTATGCTTTTGTCCGCAACTTCATCGCTGAGGCGCATTGCCGCAAGCACATGGCTCTTTTTACCCTTTGCGCAGGCGGAACCGTTGCTGACATACACTTCGTATTTTGACGAAAGTTCCTGCACAATAGTCTGGCTGCGCATAAAGGTGGGAATATATACATTAAGAATGTAAGGCGAGGCGTTTTCATCACTGTTAAACTCAACGCCGTCTATTTTGCCCAAAAGTTCCCTTAAATAAGAATTAAGTCCTTTAACAGCCGCGCCCTGCGCCTGAATATCGGGCAGAGCCGCTGCCGCCGCTCCGAACCCGGCAATAAGAGGGGACGCCTCCGTGCCCGGGCGCATGCGTTTTTCCTGCTCGCCGCCAAAAGTACGGGGCAGTATTCTGACGCCTTTTTTAATATAAAGCGCGCCCGCCCCTTTCGGGCCGTGAATTTTATGAGCCGTTACAGAAACCAAATCAGCCCCTAATTTTTTAGGGCTGAATTTTATTTTGCCCAGCGCCTGCACGCAATCCGTGTGGAAAAGAGCGGGCGCTTTTTTCATCTCTATTATTCTTCTGATTTTATCAACCGGCAAAACAGAGCCGATTTCATTATTGATATACATGGCGGAAACAAGAATAGTTTTATCATTTACCGCCCCGGCAAAATCGGAAACGGAAATATTGCCGTGCTTATCCGGCGCCAGCCTTATTACCTCAAACCCCTGCTTTTCAAGTTCATCAGCAGCGGCAATAACGCTTTCATGCTCAACCGCGGTGGTAACAATCCTGTTTCCCGCGCGCCTTTTTGCAGCGCACGCGCCGAAAAGCGCCAGGTTGTTTGCCTCCGTTGCCCCGCTGGTGAAATAAATTTCATCTTTTTCGCACCCCAGAACACGGGCAACCGCCTCCCTTGCTGAAATAAGCGATTTAGCCGCCTCAATTCCCGCCGAGTGCAGGCTGGATGGATTACCGTAATTTTCCGTCATCATATAATTTACGGCGTCAACAGCCTCCCTGCACGGTTTTGTTGTGGCGCTGTTATCAAGATAAACTGCCATTTCTCATCATTTCCCTGATTTTCATTATTCCTATCTGCGTTTTAGCGTCCTTAAACTCGCCGTTCATAACACGCCTGAACGCCTCGTCAAGCGGCACTTTATAAACATCAAGCCGCTCGTCCTCATCAAGGTGCTGCTCTCCGTACTGAAGCCCCTTTGCAAGGTAGATTCTGATTATCTCGCCGCAGTAACCCGGAGTGGGATAAAGTTCGCCTATATATCTAAACTCGCTTGCCGTACAGCCGCACTCCTCGCTGAATTCGCGCTTTGCCGCCTCGTACGGGTCTTCGTCTTTTTCAAGTTTGCCGGCGGGTATCTCAAAAATAGTTTCCTTATACGGCGCCCTGAACTGCCGCACAAGCAAAACTTCGTTATCATCTGTAATGCCCACTATGGCAACGCCGCCGTTGTGGTCAACTATTTCGCGCTTGGCGCGTGTTCCGTCCACCAAAGTAACGGTATCTTCATGCACGGTGATTATTCTGCCGTTGTAGATTCCCGTGCTCTCCTCCGTCTGCTCAAAATAGCCGAGCGCAATGGATTCAACATCGCCTATCTTTTCCGCAATGAAATCCGCGCCCGCCTCAATAAGTTCAAACTTGGTGCCGTAACCCCAGAGCGCGCCTACGGAAAGCATTTCGTTTGCCTTTGCCCCCGCAATATCCAATCTTCTGTCCCCCACCATAAAGGTGTTTTCGTTATTTACACCCATTGTGGTCATACACCTTGTTATAATGCTTGCCTTTGACTCGCAGTCCGCCGTGAAACTGACTCCGCACACGCAGTCAAAATACTTCATAACATTAAAACGCTCAAGCAGGGTTTCAATATATTTCTGCGGTTTGGAAGAGGCAATGCCTATCTTTAAACCGTCTTTTTTAAGCGCCGAAAGCAGGGTTTCTATCCCCTCATAAAGTTCACTTTCGTAAACGCCCTGATTTGTGTATCTTTCCCTGTATTTTTTAACAAGTTCAAGAGCGGTCTGCGGGTCTGCCCCGAAACGCTCCTGAAATGTTACAAGCAGCGGCGGGCCCATGAAAAATTCCAGTTCGGTTTCATCTTCGGGAACGGGAAATCCGAATGCCTCCAGCGCGTATTTGGCGCTTTTTACAACGCCCGGCGCAGTTGCGCATACAGTTCCGTCAAAATCAAAAATTACAGCCTTAAATTTCATTCTACTCACCATAGTGTTTTAAAAATCATTAACGCCTTTCTGTATCCTGCCAAGGCGTTAACGGAGTTTACAGCCGTATCAAATTTACCCTTTGGCAAATTCTGACGGCTTATGATTCAGCGGCGTGATTTTTCACGCTTATCTTCTGTTTAAAAATACTGAAAAGGCGTTTTTCAGCCGAGTTTAGCCAAAAATTTTTCACTCAAAACGACAAAACGCTCTATAGTGCCGCCGCCTATTTTTTCGCCCTTTTCATTTTTCGCCTCAACGGAAAATGTAAGTTTCCTGCCGCTTACCTCAGTTATCTGCGCTCTTGCGGTAATCTTTTCGCCAACGCCGCTTGCTCTGTCGTGCGAAACATTTATATGCGTTCCCACGGTTGTTTCTCCCTCTTCAAGAAAAGGAGAAACAGCGTCGCATGTTGCGCCCTCCATAAGCGCAATCATAAACGGCGTGCCAAGCACGGGCAAAGACCCGCTGCCTGCCGCGGCGGCAGTGTTTTCATTGCTTACAACAAGTGATTTTTCGGCAAAAGCGCCTGATTTTATTTCTTTCATATATAAACCTTTCCCGCGCTGCGCGCGTGTCAAAATCTGCCGCGTTTGCGGCACAGTCCGGTACAACTCAGTATAACATAATTTTTTTAGTAATACAATATTAATAATTGAGCGGCAGATATGCCGCAAAAGCAAAACACGCTCTGAAAAAATTCTCGCGCGGCAGTTAATTTAATCTTTACCGTTTACGCGCCTGAATGAAATTTTAAAGCGGTGGCAATTTTTATAATAATATGATACAATATCTTAAATTTGGTTTTATCAGGGGGCAGAAAATGAAAGAGGGGCAGCGCAGGATATACCTGCTTGATGAATTGCGCGGATTTGCCATAATCTGTATGGTGTTTCACCATATGTTTTACGATATAGGCTTTGTGCTCCACTATGATATAGGGTATAAAATATTCAACTTTCTTTGTGTTTTTCAGCCGCTTTTCTGGGCGATATTCATAATCACCTCCGGCATTTGCAGCAGACTTTCAAGAAACACAGCGCGCCGCGGCATAATAGTTTTTGCCGCCGGGCTTGCCGTAACCCTTGTAACCGCGGTTATTATGCCCGCAATCGGAATATCCGGAGCGGAAATTTATTTCGGCGTGCTGTCCTGCCTTGGGCTTTCAATGATAATTACCGGCATTTTTATGCCGCTTATAAACAGGCTCGGCAAAAAAGGCTCCGCCGCCGGAATGGCAGTCTGTGCCTTTATGTTTCTTGCAACTTATTCCGTAAGTTCCGGCAGTCTGTTTTTCGGTCTTGTTGAACTGCCGCAACCGCTTTATGAAACTAATTACCTTGCTTTTCTGGGATTTCATAACGGCTCGTTTTTCTCAGCAGATTATTTTTCCCTTTTGCCTTGGTTCTTTATGTTTCTTTTCGGCGCTTTCCTCGGCAAATGGGCAAAAGACGGCGCATTCCCCGCAGGGTGCTACAAAAGCCGAGTTAAATTTTTGCAAAAAGTGGGCAAAAACAGCCTTTGGATATACCTGCTGCACCAGCCCGCGCTTTACGCAGTAATGTATATAATAAGTTTTATACAACTTTTATTTGTATAAAATTTTGAAATAAATTCATCAAATTTTGCACAAAAAAGACCCGCTTTATAATAAACAAAGCGGGCCTTTTATTTTGTTTTTTACTGCGTTTTGATTTTACTGCGTTTCATTCATAGTGTCATACGGATACCAAAACTCATCGTTTTTATACGGATTTTCAACGCCCTCCAAATCATACCTAATCTGCGGATATTTGGGGTTGCTGTTAACATACGCCGCGGCGGTATCCACCGTTTCGCTTTCACCGCCGCGCACCATTCTGGCAAGAATAACTATGCGGCAGTCCGCGCGGTAAGAGCGTGTGTCAAATTCACGGGTGCAGGTGGAAAGAGTAAGTATCTTATCGTTTTCATTCACATCAACATCCGTGTAATAAAGCGTGCGCTTTTTTATCTCCGCCATATAGCCGTCATAATTCAGCCCGCCCATATCAGGATAAACATAGTTGAAAACATAGCCGTTATCTTCATCCGCGGAGGCGGTAGTGATAAACACCGCAAATATCTTCCATTTGTGCATCTCGGTGCGGGTGTTGTATTCTATAACAGGGTGTTCACGGTAATAATCAATATCAGAATACTGCACAAGTTCGGAGAAAACCGTGTCGTCAAGCCAGTTGTGGCCGTGGATAACGGTATTCATATACCCCAAATTCGGGTCGCTCAGATAATCCATAAATATAGTTCCTCGCGATTCCTTTTCCCTGTCAAAATTATGGCTTAGATAATAATCGTTGTTATCAGTCTGCACAACGGGGTAATCTATATTCGTGCCGTCAATTTTTATCCAGCCCACAAAATCGTTGTTTTTATTGTAATATTCCTGATAAAAGGCGGGAACGGTGGTGTTTTCTCCCTGTACGGTATCGCTTGTTTGGCTCTTCGCCGCCGGCTCGCTGTCAAAATACCCGCTGTACGCCAAATACGCGGCGGCAGCCGCTGCCAAAACCAGAATTATTATTACGGCAGCGATAATTTTTTTCTTTTTACTCAAAGTTATCCCTCTTTCGCCGTAACATCAGAGTATATATTCTTTTTCTTCAAGCAGGCGCCTTTTTTCGTCCCAAAGTTTTTTGGAAAGGTCAACATAATAGGTATGCGGATTTTCAAAACGCTTTACCTCGTCCCAAAGAGTGCCTATCTGCTCACGGCAGTATTTTTTAATATCATCAAGGCTCGGCATTTCGTAAACAAGTTTGCCGTTTTTGAATATCGGCTCCTGCAAATCACGAACCGTGAAATCCGTAAGGGTTTTTGTTTTCCACACTGCATTCGGGTCAAAAATAGTGTGCGGCTCGCTCTCGTTTATAACCTCATCTCTCAGGCAGAGTTCGTCCGCAAGCGCCTTGCCGCTTTCGCGGTCATAAAATCTGTAAAGCCGCTTGAAATGCGGATTTGTAATCTTTGCGGTGTTTTCGCTGATTTTTATCTTGGGAATAATGTTTCCGCTTTCGTCCTCAACCGCGGCAAGTTTGTATACGCCGCCGAAAACGGGCGAACTTTTTGCCGTTATCAGCCTTTCGCCGACGCCGAAAGTATCTATTTTCGCGCCCTGCATCATAAGGTCGCGGATAAGATATTCATCAAGCGCGTTTGACGCCGTTATCTTGCAGGTGGTAAGACCTGCGTCATCAAGCATTTTTCTCGCTTTTTTTGAAAGATAAGAAATATCGCCCGAATCAAGGCGGATTGCAAAATCAGTAATACCCTGCGGCACAAGTATATTCTTAAACGCCTTTATAGCGTTCGGCACGCCGCTTTTGAGCGTATTATATGTGTCCACAAGCAGCGTTGCGCTGTGCGGGTAAAGTTTGCAGTAAGCCTCAAACGCCTCATATTCGGAATCAAACATCTGCACCCATGAATGCGCCATAGTTCCGCCTGCGGGAACGCCGTAAAGTTCATCCGTAAGCGTGCAGGCAGTACCGGCGCAGCCGCCTATGTACGCCGCTCTTGCGCCTATAACCGCTCCGTCCGCGCCCTGCGCTCTGCGTGAGCCGAATTCAAGCACAACTCTCCCCTGAGCGGCACGCACTATGCGGTTTGCCTTTGTGGCGATAAGCGATTGATGATTTATCTGCAGCAGCAAAAATGTTTCTATAAGTTGAGCCTCAACCGCAGGCGCGCGCACCGTTATAATAGGCTCATACGGGAACACCGGCGTACCTTCCGGCACGGCGTAAATATCGCCCGTAAATTTAAATTCCTTAAGATATTTTAAAAATTCCTCGTCAAACAGATTTTTGGAGCGAAGATAATCAATATCTTCATCGGAAAAATGAAGGTCTTTAATATATTCAACTATCTGTTCAAGCCCCGCGGCTATGGCATATCCGCCGCCGTCCGGCACAGAGCGGAAGAACACATCAAAATAAGCGTTTCTTTTGTGCATATTATTTTTAAAATATCCGCCTGCCATTGTAAGTTCGTAAAAATCGCAGAGCATAGTAAGAT
Source organism: uncultured Eubacterium sp. (assembly GCA_944380635.1). Lineage (GTDB taxonomy): Bacteria > Bacillota > Clostridia > Oscillospirales > Acutalibacteraceae > Eubacterium_R. The sequence continues at coordinate 38,013 of CALWID010000020.1, forward strand.
TTCTGTTTTTCATTTTCTAATCACCAAGCCTTTCGGGCTGCAAAAGCAAATTTAAAAATCATTAACGCCTTATTGCAGCCGGATAAGGCGTTAACGGTAATTACAGCCGTTTATAATTATTCCGTAAAAATTTTAAGTTTTCATCAGCGGCCGTCCCGTAATGTAAGATTAAGGAAACAATAAGAACCGGCAGAGGTTAAAATTCATATGCGCAAATATATGAATTTTGTTAACCGCAGCCGGGAATTTAATCCGAATAAGCGTAAATTTTCGCACTAATTCCCCCGGTTTTTAACCTCTGCGCTGATTGATTCAAGAATATCAAGCGCCGATTCGTTCATTTTGTCATCGCCCGACGCAGTACAAAGAGCGTCTACCGTTATATCCGCTTCCGGCAGAGCCGTCCTTGCCAGCACCGCGTTTGATACAACGCAAATGTTGCTCACAACGCCGCAAAGTTCTATTGATTCATAATCGGCAGTTTTCAGATATTCGTAAAGAGCGTCCGAGCCGTAAGTGCTTTTTTCAAAATACATGTCGTCCGGCAAAGCCGCCTGCGCCGTTTTGCCGTAAAGGCAGTGCCCGTCCGTACCCTTAATGCAGTGCTGAGTGGGAATACATCGGCCTTCCCGTGTGTTAAGATAATCTTCGCCGTGAGTGTCAAGCGTAAAAATAATGTCGCCGCCCGCCGCGCGGTATCCTTTAATTTTTTCGCAAATGCGCCCGTCAAGCGCCTTCGCTTTCTCAAAACCGAGCGAGCCGCTCACAAAATCATTTTGATAATCAACAACTATCAAACAGCGTTTCATATACGCACCCCGTTATTTAATTAAGATATTAATATAATACCCTTTAAAACGCCCGATTGCAAGAAAATTTCAAATTCCGAAAAATTCTTTAAAAGCGCAAAGCGGGCGCCGCGATGGTTTTTAGATATAAAAAACGGCAGTTTAATCCACCGAATGCCGAATTACATACGCAAAATTTCCCGTTTTTATTCATTTTTTTGCCTTTGGCTGCGTTATACCGCTTGACAAATCTTCCGCCGTATATTATTATATTCCTTGCGGATGAGGCCGCACGAAAGCAAACCCTTCCGCTTTGTAAAACGCGAAACCGTATCACGGTTTGCCGCCCGCAGGGGAATTAAATTTTATATGTAACGAGGTGTAACTCAGTTTGGCTAGAGTGCCTGCTTTGGGAGCAGGATGCCGCAGGTTCAAGTCCTGTCACCTCGACCAAAAAAGACGGTTTTCCAAACCGTCTTTTTCTTATGCCAAAAGGCTCTAAACCCCTTTAAACCTGGGCTTAGAGCCTTTTCCATTTTCACCTTGAGATAACTTGAGATTGCTTAAAATGGGTTAAATGCCAACCGAATGTCATCCCAATGGCATGCTGCATGTGATTTTTAACATATTGATGATCTGATTTTTTTGTGATAAAATTAAAATATCATAAAAGGGAGAATAATAATATGGGTGATAATAATATTCAACTTTTTGAAGATAAGCCTATTCGTACTGCGTGGGATGATGAAAAGGAAGAGTGGTACTTTTCTATTGTTGATGTAATATCGGTTTTGACAGATCAACCAACACAAAGAAGTGCAAGTAATTATTGGGCAAAATTGAAACAACGCTTGAAAGAAGAGGGCGCAGACCAGTTGCTGATAAATTGTCAGCAACTGAAATTAAAGTCGCCGAAAGATGGAAAAAAATACAAAACTGATGTTGCTGATACAGAACAATTATTACGCATTATTCAGTCTGTGCCATCGAAAAAAGCAGAGCCATTTAAGATGTGGCTTGCACAGGTTGGCAGAGAAAGAATAGAAGAAACTATTGATCCTGAATTGGCAATAGACAGAGCGGTTGAAACATACCAGAAAAAAGGATATTCTGAAGATTGGATACATCAAAGACTTTTGTCTATTCGTATAAGAAATGAGCTTACTGATGAATGGCAAAAGCGTGGTGTTGAAAAAGGCAAAGAATATGCAATCCTTACAGATGAAATAACCAAGGCTTGGTCAGGTATGAGCACAAGGCAATATAAAAATCTTAAGGGATTAAAAAAAGAAAATTTGCGTGACAATATGAGCGACCTTGAACTTGTTTTGACCATGTTGGCTGAAGCTTCAACAAAGGAAATTTCTCAGTCGGAAAATCCAAAAAATTTTGAAGAAAACAAAGCCGTTGCAAACAAAGGCGGTAAGGTTGCAGGAGATGCAAGAAAATCCATTGAAAGCCAAACAGGAAAACCTGTTATCACATCAAATGATGCAAAAAAACTAAATGAAGTTGTAGTTGATCTGATTGAATCTGCCTCTTCAAAAGATAATTAATATAGACTTGTTCAATCATAACCACTAGTTGATAGTGGCTATGATTTTTTTATCCTCTATAATTACATTCTCCTTTCACTGCACCATTTGATGAATTCTGATTTTAGCACTTTGAGATTCTTACCTACTTTGATTGCAGGAAAATCATCACGGTAGAAAAGTTTTCTTGCAGTAGGTATTGAACAACCGATTATTTTTGCCACATCCATTGGCGTTAAAAATACAAACTCATCATTTTTATTTTCATTATTCATATGTAAACCTCCTAAATTACCAACCGAAATAATAAGTTTCTTCCGGTTCAGTTTTTGAATTAAGTATCTTTATAAGTTTTGCAAGTGTAATTTTAGAGCCTCTTGCTCTCATTTTATCAACGATTTTCTCAAGCTTTTTTCTGTCGTGAATGTAATATGTGTCATCATATTCATCTTCATCAGCCTGTATCGTGTCTATGAAATTTGTTATCAAATTTGTAAGTACATCAGTACAGTTTCCTGATTTCGGCGTTTCATAATCGAGAATTGTATCTCCGATTAAAGTTTCTGCTCCGCCTAAGTCAAAATAAAGCTCAAGATTTTTCTTTAGCAACCTCTCATCAAACAATTTTGCGTCTCTGCATTTGTGTCCCTCTGCATCACTGTAAGTCATATACTTGTAGTCGGGATTGTACGAAACATAAATACCAAGCTCTTTTAATTTGGAAATGTATTCATCCATACTGTAGCTTTCAGCCATAGCAGTGAGAGCGTCTTCAATAATTATCTGTTTCCATTTCGGATTTCTGTTTCTTCTTGTCTTTGCCTCTGTAACATCCCAGCCGTTTTGTAAGCAAATACTGTTTGAATAATTTTTAATTTCTTCAAGCTCCTGATTAGAAATAGTCAGTTTCTTCCCGTTTTCAAAGTTCACACTGTTGATTACAAGATGATTATGTATGTGTGCTTTGTTAGTATGTGTGACCACAAGCACCTGATAACCTTCAAACAATTCTGCCATTTGCAGTCCGACCTCGTGTGCCTGCTCAGGTGTTATTCTGTCATCAGGAGAGAAGGACTGTATCATATGGTAGTAAGTTCTGCCGTCAGTTTTTCCAAACGCTTTCTTCACTTCTGCGAATTCATACTCGCAGCTTTCCGGCATACAGTCTTTACCGCTGATAAGTTTATCAGTGGTTTTTTCTTTATTGCACACATAATTGATGACAGTTCTCGGATTTATTTTCCCTGAAGTGAACTTAATAATTGCCATACCTTTGCCACCTCCTGACGCATTTCCTTTAAATCAACTGCATTACACATTCCTGAATTGACTGCTCTTGTCAGCTGATTAAGATTGTTTCCTATTCGTCTTAACTCATATTCAACTCCTTCAATGCCTCGAATGATTTTGATTTCCTTGTGCAAAGCACAGTCACGAAGATAGGGAGCAATGCTTTTATATTTGGTGCTTGCATACATTTCTATCAATTCTTTTTCCATTTTTGTTACCCTGAAATTTAAAATTTCTGTTCTGTTATCTTCTTTCAAAGTATCTCCTTTCATTATTAAAAATTCGTTTCTTTTGGCTTACTCTTTTCTTTCCGCAAAGAAAAGGTAAGTAGGGGTTTGGGCTTAGCCCAAATGTCTTTGTTTTGCGCCGTAGCGTAATACAAAGACGAAACTCGCATATGCAGTTGGCGTTGCCAACTGCTGTATTCGGTGCAAAGCACCTTTATTCATGATTCTTTTAAATTACCGCCACAAACGCCAACAAACCGATTTTTATATGTATTCCGATTTGTTACTTGCTTTTGCTCAAAACCTTTCAGATTGTTCGTCAGCATTTGCTGAACCGGGTGCGGTTCATAATTTGAGTACCGTGTAAAGATTACTCTGCCTTGCGTTATCGAAGTATCTTTCCGAAACAACTATCAGCCCTTTTTCAGAAAGATTTCGGATCGCCTTACGGCAGGAGTTCTCACACATACCGCAGTACTTTGCAATGTTCGGAACGGAATAATAGTTCTTTCCTTTAGCATCACCTTTGCTTGTCAGAAAGCTGTATACCACAAACTCCATAGGCGTTAAGCCTTCGTCAAAAATTTTGTTTGGCAGAAGAAAGAAATTGCCATTTTGTTTATTCATAAAATCACCTCCTCACTTACCCTTGTACACTTTTTAAGCTTTTTGAGCCAAACTTTTTTAAAAACCCCTTCACTATATAGCCGCGAAAACGGCAAAAAATGAGGGTGTTTCAGTTTTATTTACAAAATATTTACATACGCCTCCATATATTTAGCCGTTAAGCAAATACCTTTGAGCCAAATTTTTTTATCACAAAAAAAGATAACAGATTTTTTAACCTTCCGTGCATCTTCAGAAGATACATTTCGAGGCTTCTGTATCAACTTGCACAAACAATATGTAGTGGATAAATCAATTAATTGATTTATCCACTACAACTCATAAAACCTTATTAACAAAAACCAACACTTTTCAACTGTTATTTATGTATCTTCCCAAGATACATCTTTTTTATTTTCAGCGTTTTGCACAATACTTTTTGAAACAAAAAAATAGCAGTTTCTCAATTAAGAGAAACTGCTATTTGTATATGTGAGTTAACGAGACAAAAAATTATTTAGTGATAATTTAATTATGTTGTCTTAAAGTTATGTTATGCATCGCTTTAATTTATATTAAGAAAAGTTTTGCGCATGTTCTTATTGATGGTATGAACTGTAAGATGTTTTTAATAAAGAAAATTACTAAGGAACATCTTGAAACAAAATAGTCACATGCAATGATTATACAAGAAGCAAAGCCAAAATTAAAGAACATGTAAATAATGTGGTTAAAACATCGAAATAGTTTGTAAAGATTTGATTCGATATTTTTATGTGCAAATATGATATAAAATTAGTTGGGCAAGCCTCTACAAGTTTTAATCTTATGTTTCCGTCTAATATTAAACTGTATTTTAGTCGAACAAAATTGGCCAATTGCAGTTTTTATATTATGTGTTTATAGATTGATTATAGAAAAACACCGTTGAATATATTTAATTTAGATTTTTAGATATCAATTAAAAGTTAGAATCAATAAAATTTTTGCTATTAAGATAATAAATATTTTTTTGAGAAAAGTTATTAAATATATTCGAATAAATAACATTCACATCCAAATAAAATAGATGTATAATTATAATAATTTTACTAAGATAGATTGAGATACATTGAAATGAAATTAAGTTAAATGAAAAGATTCATATTTTATGATATTGTATTGCAAATATAATATTTGGAGGTATTATTTGTGAGTGACAGTTTGTGGAAAAAACCAAACAGTTTTTCATTAGTGTTAAGATGTACCAAAAAAAATATGCTAAAGCATTTTTAGAAAAAGGTCAAATTAAATTTAGCACTCCTCAATCATGGGTGGAATACGGTAAAAAATATGGGGACGGGCGCGGAGATTGCCTTGAAGGAACAATAGCATGTTTTAATAATTTAGATTTTGAAAACAAAATTTCTATTCTCAAAAAATACGAATTTTACAACAATAAAAATAATCTTATTAAAATGAAGTGTGGGAATCGAATATATAAAAATTAAACGAGATATGCAATTACCATGTTTTTGTTTGTATTACCTGAAAACCGAAATGTTTAATTGTCCTGCAAAAACAGGTGTTCATAAACTTAAAACCAGTATCCCTGGTTCTTATTTTAGGGCTTTTGCAGATAATATTTCACGAGAAAAAGCTGAAATGTTGCCAGAAGAAGAGCGTCCTGTGCTTCTGGTAATAAATAATTACCCAGAATTTAAAAACAGATTAATTAATAAGCTGATATCAATGGGGGTTAACTCAAATGAAATTATTGAAACATTGGTTACTTATTACGATTTTGATCAATATGGTGAAATGGGTTGGATTGATTTAGATATAGAATCGCCTTTGGAATTGGTTTTTAAACATATAAAGTTTAAAGATCAAAACGAAGGTAGGTTTATTATAAATACAAAAAATGAGAAAACATTGTTAATGTTAAAAGAACCTATTGAAATTGGCCCGCTAGATGATATATGCTTAATATGTGATAAATATTTATACGAAGGGGTAGATGTAGAATTAACAGCAAATGTGGTATTGGAAAAATAATGAAAGATTAAATTTTAATTTTCCAGCTAAACAATTCACAAAAATTTTATTAAGAATACAGTATATTAAACGCACCAAGCAAATCATTGCTTGGTGCGTTTATGTGTTTTTTATTTTGCAAAAAATAAAATGAGAAAAACATTATTAAATTTTTTTATAATAGTTGTAAACTGTATATTATGCTTACAAGTATTAGTAATAAACAAATGTAAAAAATTATATTTTAGGCAATTTTCATTATTTTATTTTATAACGTGCAGATAGTTTCTTTATATCTGGATGATTTTTTATTTTATTAGTTGATTTTGAATTTTTATTTTTTCTTAAAGATTCAATTTTTTTATTAAATTTATAGTAATAATTTTTTTGAAAATCTTTTAATCTTCTAAACTGTATGGTTCCGATTACAACATGGTCATTTTTTCCTCCTTTTATTTTAAATATGTCCTTATTATCCCTATCATAAGGGCCTGTCACTCGTGAATCTCCCAAATGAGAGGTGTTGGCTTGAATAATAAACGCGTGTAAATCTCTGACTGCAGAGTCGATTATATTGGAAAAATATGTTGTGTCAGGATTAAATACAGAAGCTGCAATTATATCGCTGTTTCCTTTCAATATTGCACGAGCCATAATATCTGTTAATTCATAGCATACTATAGGAGTAAGCCTAACTCCTTTCCAGTGAAACACTTGATAATTTGCATATTTTCGATCTCTACATACAAATCCTTTTTTTGCTAATTCTTCAAACTCAATAGGAGAGTAATCATTCTTTTCCCGAATATGCACAAAAACATTTTTATATTCTTTGCTCCCATTTTTGAATGGAAGCAAAGTGGCTAAATAGTTGTATTTTTGATCTGTATCATCTCCTAAATATTGTAAACCTGTTACTATGGCAATCTGAGAATATTTTGAAAATCTTATTAGATCTTTTATCCAATATATTGGAAAACATAATTCTGGCAAAACAAGAAGCATTACTTTGTCTTTTTTAGACTTAAGACAAGAATATGATTCTTCTAATATTTCAAACAGCATTTTTTTGTCTTTTAAAGTTAAATTTTCCCATCGTTCTAGCCCTTGAATACACTTTTCATTTGTTATATCTATGCTACCAACTGCAACATCCACGGTTTTAGGAGGAATTATATTGAATGTAGGCATATCTATTTTTTCAAGAATGTAATCTTCACTCTCAAAAATTATATTATTGTTAATTTCAAATGGAATGTATCCCATATGATTTATTTTTGAAAATTTTTCAACCAAAGGTTCACTTGTATATTTAAAAGATGATTTATTCTTGTTTTCAGAATGGTAATGAAAAAACAATAATAATAGCAATTCATCGTAATGAATAAATCGTGGAGACCATACAAATTTAAATGATGTCAAGATATCTTCGGGGAATTTTCCAAGTTGATTTAATTTCATTTTAGTATAAGAAACATCCTGGTCATATTCCAAATAATTAGCAAGAGGAAAAGACACATAACTATGATCAAACATATTACAATTTATATATTTTAATACCGAATTAAGTTTAGTTTTAAAATGTTTTTTTGCTAGATCGATGTCGATTGATAATGCTAGATGTAAACAAATATCTAAATGTTCTTTCAGTGTATCTTTTGCAATTCTATTTATTTTACTAACCTTTTTAAAAACATTTCTATCTAAAGAATTTGGTTTTAATGCGTTTATTTCTGATTTAGTTGATGAAATAAATTTATGTAACTTGACATTTTGCCCACACACAACTAAAAAATACATATAGTTAAGCCAATTGGAATAAAATTCAACTCTTTGACTACCTGTAAAAAAATTTTCTATTTGGGATATTTGCTTATATATTTCTTTATTTATATCTTTGTCAAGAGTATTAATATGTGCATATCTATGTGGCAATGCGGAAAAAAATCTTCCCACTTTAAATGAATCGATTCCTAAAAATCCAATATCTCTTATTTTGTTTTCTTTTGTAAAATTCTCTATGCTATAAACTGTTTCATCAAAGTTAGTAAAATCTAAATAAGAATTAGGTAATGGCTCTGATTGACTAGGAATTAACTTAATAGTTTCATTATATATATCAATTAGTGCTCTAGATTCTTTGTGATCAATATATATTATTTTTATTTTGTTGGATTGCACATATAAAGATTTATAACCAACAAAATAATATGAATTTTTGTCTTTTTTCAATATATCAGTTTTTACAAAAATACTGTCTAATATATCTTGGTTGGTATAATTCTGAGACAGAGATTTGTTAATAACAATTAAAATATCATCCACATATCTACCATAATATATCAATCCGTCCAAAGATTTTATTTTTTTATCAAAATCTTTTAGATATATATTTCCTATAAGCATTGAACTGAATAAGCCAATTGGTAAGGGATATTCATTTTGTTTTAAAGTTTCGATATCTTTTCTTAAAGGCAAAATCAATTCTTTATATGCACTATATACTTTATGAAAAAAATTGGTTAATGAACTTATTTGAGTAATAATTTCGTGATTTTCAAAGTACCTTTTTATTTCATCAAATTTAAACGCTACAGAGTAAAAGTATGATTTTATATCAAGTGATAATAAAATAGAATCGTTTTTCCTATCATAATTCTTTTCCATTGAAGAGAAGGCATTATTTCTCCAAGAAGAATATTTTGTAAAATATCTATTAAAAAGCACTCTACTTTCAAATGATATTTCATCTTCATTAGGGAATAATGAAGACATATTTATTGTATTTCCATAAACATTATGTGACAGTAATTGTTTATCTTTATCTATCTTAGATAAGAAAACAGTCCACAATGTATCAAAGATATATATTTCAATTGGAGCGTTGATGAAAAAGTTTACACTTTTCATTTTTTTATCTCTTTGGATAGTATTTGATACTGGTTTGCTAGAATTGGTGGCGGCTGTATCGAATTTTTTGGGAATCACAAAAAAGTCGATTTTAGCAATTAGGTCATCAAAATATTTAATGGATTTATTTGCGTTTGGATGGCATAGAACATTTGCCATTATTGAGAAGGTGTTTTCCATCGAGATTTTATCATATTCAAACTCTGCTATTTTTTTACGCATAAGAATAAAGTTCTTATTATAATAATAATAACTTTTCAATTTTCTATAAGCGCCTCTAAGCATTTTTATATTTTCAGAAAGATCTTTAAACATTAAACTCCCCTTGCTTATTCACTGAAGATTTTGACTAAAATATAGTATCATATTTTAAATAAATATACAATTATTGTTATTTAAACAGATTATTGCAGAATTTTTAATGTAATAGCAAATTTCGCAATACAGTAAATAGTGAATTAACTAACTGCTTGAATTTTTATTTGGGCTTCCAAAGTTACGCTTAATATTTAATAAAAAGGTCTATGGTGCAATCAGAGCACCATAGACCTTTTTATTTAGTAGAATATTATGATGAGGTTTTGTTACTTTATGGTTTTATTGAAGATACATCGCAATTTTATAATTTAAGTTTACGAGGGTTTCCTGTTTTAAAAGTGTCTAATGTACTAAACTGTCAATATGAGTTTTAGGATTTTTTCTATATGTAAAAGCATCATCAAGTTGCCAACCGTTTTTATCTTTTTCAAGTCTACACATAATATCATAAACATTATGTTTATGACCAAATGATATGCTGCCTTCTATGCAGAGATATTCACAAGTGAGAAGGGCATTGCGCTCTTCTTCAGATCTAAAAAAGAATCTTATTCCAAATGCCAAATTCCCAAATTTATCAACTTTTGTATAGTTGTCAATCAAGAAACGCCTGCGGTGTTTATTCAATCTAATAGAATCTAATCTTATGGGATAGGGTGATTTATTTGTTCGTATATCAAAACACGAAGCATAAAACTTCATATATGGATTTGTAAAATTTTCTTTAAAGCCAAATTCAAACTCTATATATCCAAATCCATAATCATTAAAATTAAGATTTGCAAAATTCAATTCGTCAAGTTCCGAGTATAATTTATCACTAACAATTGCTTTACAGGAATTAAAAATCAACCTATTAGGTTTTAATTTTTCGGATTGTTTGTTTACTGAATTGTTTATTTCAAATAATATGAATTTTCCATCTAACATAAAGTAATCTCCATATAATTTAATTATATATTTATGGTAACAGAATGTATTTATTGTTTCTATAGTTGAAAAATGTTGAACCTTCAAATGTAAA
>CALWID010000021.1 GCA_944380635.1 uncultured Eubacterium sp.
AAAGGCGATGTAAAGAACAGTCAGTTTACATTTACGGATTTAACACCCGCTTGGGAATATGACGCTAAAATTGTTGCATACAATGAAGAAGACGAAGTTTCCGCTGTATACAGAATCTGCGCGGCGCCTGCACCGACAGACAGCCTTAAAGCAAGCGCTGATAATAACACAATAACGGCAACATGGGTGGAACAAGCGTCTCACGGCTATTACATTCAGTGGTCAACGGACGAAACATTTACAAATAATGTAAGCGGAGCGTTTATTAACGGCTCAGGCTCAACAAGTTACACAATAAATGTTGCAAATGCTCAGGATTATTATGTAAGAGTTAGAGCGTGGAAATGGTATCAAGGCAGCAGACTTTACAGCGATTTCTGCGAGCCTGTTAAACCATAAAATAGTTGCCGCATAAGCGCAATATTGAAAATCAATTTGAAATGCGTTGAAACGCTTTAACGAACAGCGTTTTTGTTTGCGGCAAATAGAAGCGATACGGAAGTATGTTGCGTAAGTCTTTATAAAACCGCCTCTATATAATAACAGAACATACTGAATATTGAGCAAACAAAAAAGGCTTGGGAATATTCCCGAGCCTTTTTATTTTAATATTATAAAATAAACTTATTCCTCATCGTCATTTGCGGAGCGTTTTTTTGCTTTTTTCTTATTTGACTTATAGATAAACAGCCCTATATATGATGCAAAGCCGACAACAATTATTGCTATAATTATTTTTACAACCGTAAGCGAAAAGAAGTGCTTAACGGCGTTAAGAATGGTAAGGAAAGTTGAAAGTTCAACTGTATCTGCGGCAACGAGTTGTACTTCCGCCACAACCTGGTCTGCATAGATTATTTCAGCCGTGCAAACGGCTTCGCCCTTTTCGACCGGCGCCTCAACGGACTGCGGTTTATCCTTTGTTTTTATAACTATATTAGACCGGTCAAGCCCGTTAGGCACGATTGCCGTAACATCTTCACCGGCAACAAGGCGCAGTGTATCGGCGTCTTTGCCGTTTTCTACCGGGACTTCATCAATCACTTCATTCTGCTCTATAACGGTTGAATATTTAAGGCTGCCGAACGCCCATTTAAATAGCGTTGCGGCGTCTATGAACGAACATTTTTCAACATAACCGTCGTGATTATAATCTATAACAGGCGCGCCGAGAACTATTGCAAGGTAATTATATCCATCCTTACTTGCGGTAGTTATAACGCAATAGCCCGCCTCTGAAGTGGAGCCTGTTTTTATGCCCTTTGCGTACTCATAATAATAAGAGAGATAACCGCTGCGCAGCATAAGATTGGTATTGTAATAATTCATTCCGTTATATTCATATTCGACGGTATAAGCGATTTTAGTAAAAGTTGAATTTTTAAGCGCGTCAAGAGTTATTTTGGCAAGGTCTGACGCAGTTGTGTAATGATTATCGTCATGCAATCCGTCCGGATATACAACATGAGTGCCCGTGCAGCCGAGCGAGGACGCGTAATCATTCATCATTTTAACAAAATTATCCCTTGTGCCGCCAACATATTCGGCAAGGACTTCAGACGCATCGCACGCAGAATGAACCATAGTGAGATACAAAAGCTGCTCCACCGTTAGGGTATCCCCTATCTCCAGCCCTGCCACCTGGGCGCCGGTGCCGAGCAAAATATTAAACGCCGCCTCAGAAACGGTAACCTGCTCCTGAAGATTTGAAACATTATTAAGCGTTACGATAGCGGTAACTATTTTGGTAAGAGAGGCGGGATACATTTTTTTATCCTGATTTTTCTGAGCCACAACAGGGTAAGAATCATCATCAAGATTAATGAGCATATACGCCTCTGAATAAAGTTCTACATCCGGCTGATATACGGCGGCATTTGCTGAAAAAGCGCCGAAGAATACAGATACCGCAACGATAACTGCGGCAAGAAAAACTGAGATAAACTTTTTCATATAACTTGACACCTTTTAGAATAAAATATATTATATAAATATCGCTTAGATATTAAACTCTGATTAATATTCTATCATTTTTAAAATTGATTTAAAAGTAGAAATTTATTAAATTTAGGTGAAATTTATGATTTATGTTACAGGGGACACTCACGGGGATATTTCCTGGTTTAAAAATTCAAAACTTAAAAAACTCGGTGAGAAAGACACACTTATAGTCTGCGGCGATTTCGGCTTTTTATGGAACGGAAGCGAGCAGGAAAAGAAAAACCTTGAAATACTAAAAAGTAAAAAATACACAATTTGCTTTGTTGACGGCGCGCACGAGAATTTTGATATGCTTAATTCCTATACTCCGTACAGGTGGAAAGGCGGAAACGCCCACAAGATTGCGGACAATATATTTCACCTTATGCGCGGCGAAATATTTACGCTTGAAAACAAGACCTTTTTTGTTATGGGCGGCGGCGAGAGCGAAGACCGCGATATGCGCGAGCCGGGCGTATCCTGGTGGGAAGAAGAAATGCCGAGCGCGGAGGAAATAAAAAACGCGGAAGATAATTTGAAAGACAATGAATTCAAAGTGAACTATATACTGACATATGAAGCGCCTGCCATTGCCAAAGACTTTTTAAAACTGCACACAAATCAGGCAACAAAACTTTCTCCGCTTAACACATATTTGCAGGAACTTACGAAGAATGTTGAATACTACCACTGGTATTTTGGCTCTTTGCACACGGATTTACAGATAACAAGCCGTATGACCGCGGTATTTAACAAAATATATGAACTTAAATAAAGAAGTGATAAAATATGGAATATAAAACACCCGAAAGGCTTAAAAAGCAACTCGATTTTATTTTGCAGACGGACGCCGAAAAGGAAATAGAACGCCGCACGCTTATATCAAGCGGCAAGCGGTTTGAAAATGACGCGGAACACGCCTGGCACATGGCGCTTATGGCGATACTGCTGAGTGAATACGCTAATCAGGAAATAGATGTGCTGAAGACGGTAACAATGATACTTATTCACGATATAGTGGAGATAGACGCAGGCGACACATATTGCTATGATTATGAATCAGAAAAAACCAAGCGGGAGCGTGAAACAAAAGCGGCGGACAGAATCTATTCCCTGCTGCCTAAAGACCAGGGCGAAAAACTGCGCGCGCTTTGGGACGAATTTGAGGCAAATGACACGCCCGAGGCAAACTTTGCCCACGCTATGGACTGCCTGCAGCCGACTATGCTTAATGACGCCACAAACGGCGTTATGTGGAAAAAGAACGGGATAAAACTAAGCCAGGTGCTTAAAAGAAACGAATACACCAAAAAGGGGTCAAAGGCGCTTTGGGACTATCAGTTAAACGAACTGATAATGAAAAATGTTGAAAACGGCAATCTGAAAAACGAATAAATACGGCATAAATTCACCCGGTATGAATCAAGCATACCGGGTATTTTTTACGCATTTATATCAAATTATGTAACAAAACCTCCGCGCGGCAAAGGCGGGCGCGCTGTTTACAAATTTTACAATTTTACCGCTTTCATAAGCAGGCGCACATAATCCACATACCAAACGCCGTCTTTAAAGAGCACGGGGCGGCAAATTTTTGCCGTTTCCTCAATAATGCTCTTTTTATCATTTTGGGCAACGCCGTTAAACGCCGTTGTAACAAACATTTCTATCCAGTTTTGAAGTCCGTTTTCGCCGTTTTGAGGAGTGGGGCGGTCATACAGGCGGGCATACTGAACCTTGAATCCGTGCTTTTCAAGAATAGGGGCAAATTCTCCTATAGAGCGGAAATTAAAATCCATTCTGTATTCATATCCGTATTTTTGGAACGCCTTATACAGCGCCTTATGCACCGTATCGGCGCAGCCCTTGCCGCCGAACTCGAACACGAGTTCGCCGCCTGTTTTAAGGTTGCGTGCAATATTTTCTATCAGTTTATCCTGATTTTCTATCCAGTGGAAAACGGCGTTTGAAAACACCGCGTCCGCTTTCTTTTCAAGCGAAAAAGAACAGGCGTCATCACATAAAAAATCAATTTTAGGATAATCGCTTTTTGCTTTTCTGAGCATTTCAGGCGAAGAATCAATGCCAACGGCGTTATATTTTTCGGCAAGTTTTGATGTAAGCGCTCCGTTGCCGCAGCCAAGGTCAACAACGAAACTGCCCTGCCGAACAGTTATAAGATCCAGCAGTTTTTCACCGTACTGATGCACGAATTTAAAATTTTGAGTATAATTCTTTTCATCCCATTGAGTTTTCACAACAACATCTCATTTCCTTGGATTTTAGTAGTAAAATTTAAAAGCAAAATATAAAACCGTATTAAATAAACTGTTTTTAAAGGCGCGCTGAAGTCAAAAAAAGGTCATCGTACATTGCCTGAAACTAATAAATCTTATTTTCTTTTTTTGATTTGAAATTTGCGTTTACGATATAAATACCGATACAAACAAGAACGAGTGAAACAAGATTTTTTACGCTGAACGCCTCCCCTGTTTCACCGAGAAAAACGGCTGAAAGCAGTACCCCGAAAACGGGATTCATAAAGCCTATTACCGCCACGCGGGAAACCGGATTATATTTAAGCAGCAATCCCCAAACGGTATACGCCACGGCGGAAATAAGGGCAAGATACAAAACAGCAAGCACGCTTTTTACATTTGGCTGCATATGAACCCTGCCGCCTGCGGCAAACGCCGCCGCTGCCATTAAGGCGCCGCCTATAAGAAACTGCCAGCCGGAAAGCATTACCGGGTTTTCATTAACGGAAAATCTCTTTATAAGCACGCTTGAAACAGAATACGCAAAAGCGGAAAAGATTATCGCTCCCTCGCCGTTTAATGAAAATCCGCCCAGACCACCGGCCTCAAAATTGATGAGAACAACGCCGGCAAAACCGATTATAACACCGATTATTTTGGGCGCGGTAAGTTTTTCCATTTTAAACACGGCGGCGGAAAGAATGAGTGAGAGAAACACATTAAGCGCAACAAGTATGCTTGATTTAACGCCGCTTGTATGCGCAAGTCCTATATAAAACGCCGTATACTGCAATATTGTTTGAAACAGGCTCAGCGCAAGGCAATGGCATATTTCCGTTTTGTTTTTGGGGTAAAGCGGTTTTTTTGCAATAATAGAGCCGAATATTATAACAAGTATTCCGGCAAGGGCAAAGCGGATGCCCGCAAAAAGAATCTGCGAGGCGGTATCGCTTTCGCCTATTGAAAACATTGAATAACCTGTTTTTACCATAGGAAACGCACTGCCCCACAAAAAACAGCAAAGCAGCGCAAGCGGCGCCATTATATATATTTTTGAAAGTTTTGAATTACTCATTTAAGCCGAATACCCTGTTATATATTTTTTGAACATCGTCCGCCTCAAGCACGGTGGGATTTGTAAGAAGTTTAGCGGTATTAACGCTTTTTACAAATTCATTTACCTGATTTTCCCGAGCCTTAGGCGTGGGAAGTTCAAATTCATCAATAAGCGAGGCGAATATCACGGCGCCGTCCCGTGAATTTTTACCGCCGAGCATAACGCCGAGTTCATCAAGAGTATTAAGCACATATTCGCGCCCTCTTGAATCGTTAACCCTGTCATTTTGCTCATTCATATACTTCCATATTTCTGCAAGGCAAACGGCAACAGAATGGCCGTGTGCCGTGGAGCAGTTCATTGTGATATTATAACACATTGCATGGGCGGAAGTGGTTGAAGTGATATTGATAGCCTTGCCGCCGTAATAAGACGCCATAAGCATACCGCGGTTTGCGCGCTGCTCATTAGCGATATAACCGTTTTTATTTTCAGAAAACAGGTATATAGCCTTTGCGGCATATTCTTTACTTTCAGTATTGCTTCTAACGCTCCAGTAACTTTCTATAGCGTGGCACAAAGCGTCAAGGCAGGTGGCGCGGCGCTGATAAGGCGAAACGGTCTTTATAAAACTTTCGTCCAAAAGAACAAAATCAGGCAAAAAAGCGTCGTTTGACACGGAATGTTTTACATTTTCATTAACATAAAACACGGAATACTTAGTTGCCTCAGAGCCGGTGCCGGAAGTTGTGGGAATAGCAAAAAATCCTATATCGTTATCCTGCATTGGCTCTGTAAGCGCGGTTTCAGGATTATTCGTAACAAGAAGTTTTATCATTTTTGCCGAATCAAGCGGCGAGCCGCCGCCGGCGCCTATCATATAATCGCACTTTTCCTTTTTAAAAAGTTCCGCCGCCTCAAGCATATCCTCATACCTCGGATTCGGGCGGATATTATCCCAAACCGTTAAATTAAACGCCGATTTAAGATATTCGAAAGCGGGCGTATTCTTAAACGATTTTCCGCAGCAAAGAAAAGGTTTCTTACAGGAAGAAACCTTTTCAAATTCATATATATCTTTTAAAATTACACCTTTAGTCCGCATTTGCAAGCCACTCATATTCCTTAACATAAATTCTTGTTTTATCCCACGGGTCGCCGTCCAAATGTCTTATAAGCCAAACATAATACATTTCATATCCGGGCGCCGTAACCTGCTGATGAGCGTTTCCGCCCCTTATGCAAAGGCAGTCCCCGTTCATAACTTTATACGGTGTATCGCCCTCAAATCCCGCTCCGAAACCTTCGGGGCGATCAAAACAATAATAATAAAGTTCCGGCTGAGGATGATGATGCGGCGGATAAGACGACCATTTACCCGGCTGATTAAACACCTCGCCCATTACCATATTTGAATAGGGCGCGTTATCAAGGTCAAACATTGTTGAAACAATTCTGTGGCCCGCGCCGCCCCACTGGCCTTTACCAAATTCCTGATAAAGGCAGTTTTCGGGATTATAGAAAACAGGCTCCCAGGTTTTATCATTATCAGTCTGCTGCACGAGCACTTCACTATCCTCCAGAGCGGTTATAACAGCCTTTACCTGCTTTGGAAAATGAACTGCATAAGGCTTTTTCTCAAAAGGATTTGCCCTTTTGCAGGTTTCGTCTATACTGCCGCCCACTTTAAAATTAACTTCACCGGAAAGGAGCAAAACCGCACATTCGTTTTTATCCTCATAAATTTCAAGAGTTTCGCCCTTTTTAAGTTTTTTCACATAGATGTCCATAAGCATCTCGGAGTTTACTCCGTTCATTTCGCACAGCACCTTTTTGCCGTTTTCATCAAATTCCGGTCTGTAAATCATAAAAATCATCCTCCGTTTTATTTGTTTAAAAATGAATAAATATATTCATAAACTTCTTCTTTATTCAGTTCGTTAAGCACCTCGTGGCGGCATTCGGGATAGAGTTTTTCCTCAACCGCAGTATGGCCGCTTTCAACAAGTTTATTATAAACCTCGTCTATACCTTTTGAATATTCGCCGACCGGGTCTTCCGCGCCGCTTATAAGCAGTATAGGTAAATCTTTTCTTACTTTTTCATACCATTCATTGCTGTTTGCGGCGGTATTCAGCCTAAGCAAATCCCTCATACCGTTTATGGTAAAAAGATAACCGCAAAGCGGGTCGGCAATATATTTATCAACTATATTTTTATCGCGCGTCAGCCAATCGTATGCAGTGCGCTTTTCAAATTTTGAATTATACGAGCCAAAAGCAAGTTTATCCATAAGTTTTGAGCGGTGGTGAGCGCCTTTTAACGCGGAAATTACGGCCGCTGCGGCAAGCCCTGCGCCCGCCGCCGGATTAGAGCCGCCGGTGCCCATATAAACGGAACAATCGCTGAGATTGGGATACTGAGCGTCAAAACAGCGAACAACAAACGAGCCCATTGAATGGCCGAAAACAATATGCTTTTCATTTGGATAAGTTTTAGCGGCAAGGTCAAAAACCGTTTTATAATCTTTAATAAGACCCGACCAGCCGTTTGTTTCGCCGAAAAATCCGAGTTCGGCTGCATTTTGATTTGATTTTCCGTGATTTGCCATATCGTGCATAAAAACGGCAATTCCCTTTGAAGTTAAGTAATTCACAAAATCCGCATATCTCTCAATATGCTCCGCCATACCGTGATGCAGCGATACTACTGCCTTTACGGGAATTTCCGGGATAAATTCACTGCCGTGAATTTCACACACGCCTGTTGCCGATTTAAATGAAAAATTTTTAACCTGCATAAAAACACCTCTTTTAACTTGCCGTTTCAGGCTTAAAGGAAAATTATGCCTTACAAATTTATATTATCACATTACACCGGTAAAATCAAACGGCGGAATAAAATTTTCACTTGCGGATGAAAGTTCCTGCACGAAAACATTTTGCATACCCGACCGAATAGCGTAATCTACCACTTTTTCATATTCGCGCTTTGTAATTTTTCTGTTTATCTCCGGGTATTTTTCAAGGTTTCCGCACGGCGTATACTGCGCCATAAGGCTGAGATAAGCGCCCGGAAAATTATTTTTGCAATAATCTATTATATCAACTGCCGAATTAGTGTTGCCCGGCAAAATCAGATGGCGAATTATAACGCCCTTTTTCATAACGCCGCCGTCAAAAACCGCTTTAGGCTGCTGGCGCAGCATTTCCTTTAACGCCGTTTTTGCAACCTGCGGATAATCCGCCGCGCGGCTGTATTTTGCGGCTTTATCACTTCTTATGTATTTAAAATCAGGCAGATAAATATCAATAATACCCTCCAGCGCCTTTAGAGTTTGCGCGCTTTCATATCCGCCGGAATTATACACAACGGGAACAGGGCATTTCCATTTAGAAAAAAGTTCTTTAATCTGCAAAGCGTAATGAGTGGGATTTACAAGATTTATATTTTCCGCTCCGGAATCAATAAGCCTTTCAAATATTTCAATAAGTTTAGGGGCGCTTACCGTAATTCCTTTATTTTTAAGGCTTATCTCATTATTTTGGCAAAAAACGCATTTAAGATTACAGCCGCTGAAAAAGACCGTGCCGCTGCCGTTTTTGCCGCTTATGCACGGCTCCTCCCAAAAATGGAGCGCCGCCCTGGCAACGCGGAAATCCTGAGGTGAAGAGCAAAAGCCGTACTTTTCAGTTCTGTTTACGCCGCACTTTCGCGGGCACATATTGCAAATCATAAAAGTTCCCTGTATATATCCGCTTTTTTGAACGGAGTTTGAGCGGCGATTTCTTTTGCCGCCCTGTTAATGCTCATACCGCCCTCAACAAGTTTTTTTGCTCTGCCTACGGCGTCTTCAAGCGTAATTTCCTGCTGCTCTTCTTTTTTGCCCTCTATTATTAAAACCATTTCGCCCTTTAAACTGCCGTCTGCATATCTTTCAGCAGCCTCTTTAAGAGTGGTGCGTATAACTTCCTCGTGTATTTTGGTAAGTTCGCGGACTATTGCTATTTTTCTGTTTCCGAAAGCGGCGTACATATCCTTTAAAGTATTTGCAAGTTTGTGCGGCGCCTCATAAAACACCATTGTGCGTTTTTCGTCCTTAACCTCATCAAGGTGCTCAAACCTGGATTTCTTAGAAACGCTTAAAAAGCCCTCAAAAGTAAACCTGCCAGTATCCATACCGGAAATGGCAAGCGCCGTTGCAAAAGCGGTTGGGCCGGGAACGGCGGCAACCTCAATTCCGTATTCGGCGCACTGAGCAACAAGTTCCTGCCCGGGGTCGGAAATTGCAGGCATACCCGCGTCAGTAACAATCGCGCAGTTTTCGCCCGCAAGAATACGGGAACAGATAACCTCGCCCCGCTCCCGCTTATTATGCTCATAATAACTTACCATTTCTTTTTTTATGCCGAAATGATTTAAAATTTTAAGTGTTACTCTTGTATCTTCCGCGGCAATGAAATCCACGGTTTCAAGAGTTTCAGCGGCACGCGGCGAAAAATCGGAAAGATTACCTATAGGCGTGCCGACTACATACAATTTACCTTTCATTTATCATACCCGTCCGCATAGGAGCCGTATACAGCCAGCATTTCGTCCGTAAACCTTCCGTTATCTTTTTTTATCCTAAGCAGAGGCTCAACACGCAAAAACGGCTTTGAATTTTTTTTGCCCTCTATAAGGAAAAGAAACGGCTCCTGACCATTTTTATCAACAACAAATCTTAATCTTTTAGGCTCAAGGCTGTACTGCCGCATAAGGCAGACTGCGTCCGCAAGCCTTTCCGGGCGGTGGCACATACAAAACCTGCCGCCGAATTTAAGCAGATACGCCGCCGCCTTAACAGCGTCCTCTATATTGCAACATATCTCGTGGCGCGCTATTTTAGCGCTGTCATTTTTAGACTCTATCCCTGTGCCAACCGGCTTATACGGCGGATTCATACTTACCAGCGAAAAACTCTCCGCCGGGAAATATGAGCGAACTTCGCGCAAATCGCAAAGGTGGGGAATGAGCCTGCCCTGAAGTTTGTTTCTTTCAATACTGCGCTGCACCTGCTCAAATGCGTTTTGCTGTATATCAAGGCAATGCACAGCGCTTTGAGCGGGATTTCTGAGCCAAAGAAACGGAATAATTCCGCAGCCGGTGCCCATATCAAGCGCTTTATCGTTATTTTTCGGCGCGGCAAAATACGCAAGTAAAAGCGCATCCGTGCCGAAAGTATGCTCGGGGCTGACCTCTATATAAATATCGTCAGAAAGTCTTTCAAACTTGTTACTCATAAAAAGATTCCCGCCTTATTCATCATCGGAAGATAGTTTAAGCACTGCCATAAACGCCTCCTGCGGCACCTCAACAGAGCCAAAACGGCGCATACGCTTCTTGCCCTCTTTTTGTTTTTCAAGCAGTTTCTTTTTTCTGGTAACATCGCCGCCGTAACATTTTGCAAGCACATCTTTACGCAGCGCCTTTACCGTTTCCCTTGCGATTACTTTGCCTCCGATAGCAACCTGTATCGGAATCTCAAAAAGGTGGCGCGGAATATGCTCTTTAAGTTTTTCTGCTATTTTTCTTGCGCGCGGATAAGCCTTATCCGCATGAATTATGAATGAGAGCGCGTCTATTACCTCGCCGTTGAGCAGAACATCCACTTTAACAAGTTTACTGCGGCGGTATTCAGATATTTCATAATCAAAAGACGCATAACCCCTTGTGCGTGATTTAAGGGCGTCAAAGAAATCATAAATAATCTCATTGAGCGGAAGTTCGTAACTTATATCAACTCTGTCAGGCGTAATATATGTCATATTTTTAAATATTCCGCGTCTGTCCTGGCACATATCCATAATAGTGCCCACAAACTCGCTGGGAGCGTAAATGCTGGCGTTGCAAAACGGCTCCTCGGAATAATCTATCGTTGCGGGGTCCGGATAATTAGTAGGATTATCTATTTCAATCATAGTGCCGTCCGTCAGGTGAATCTTATAAACAACGCTGGGAACGGTTGTTACAAGGTCAAGATTATATTCCCTTTCAAGCCTTTCCTGAATTATCTCAAGATGAAGAAGACCCAAAAATCCGCAGCGAAATCCGAATCCGAGAGCGCCGGAAGTTTCAGGCTCATAGGATAGTGAAGCGTCGTTAAGCTGCAACTTTTCAAGGGCGTCGCGCAAAGCCTCATAATCAGCGCCGTCCGCAGGATAAACGCCGCAGAACACCATTGGATTAACCTTTCTGTATCCCGGAAGCGGCTCATCTGCCGGATTATCGACAAGCGTTACGGTATCGCCTACATGAGCGTCATGCACCGTTTTTATAGACGCCGTAATATAGCCTACTTCGCCGGCGCTGAGTTCAGCCGCCTTTTCCATTGATGTAGCGCGCATATAGCCCACTTCAACAACATTGAATTCAGCGCCTGTTGCCATCATACGCATTGTATCGCCCGCTTTTATTTTTCCGTCCATAATTCTTACATAAACGATTACGCCCCTGTAAGAATCATAAACGGAGTCAAATATCAGCGCCTTAAGCGGTTTGCTTTCATCGCCCTGAGGCGGGCGAATCTCTTTGACTATATATTCTAATATCTGCTCCACATTTTCTCCGGTTTTGGCGGAAACGCGCGGAGCGTCCATACAGGGTATGCCTATAACTTCCTCCACCTCTTCGGCAACTTCCTGCGGGCGCGCCGCCGGCAAATCTATTTTATTTATTACGGGCAGAATATCAAGATTATGGTCCAGAGCCAAATAAGTATTGGCAAGGGTCTGAGCCTCAACGCCCTGAGAAGCGTCCACTATAAGCAGCGCTCCCTCACACGCGGCAAGGGAACGGGACACCTCATAATTAAAATCAACATGACCGGGCGTATCAATAAGGTTAAATTCATACTTTTCGCCGTCTTTTGCCGTATAATCAAGTTTTACGGCATGCGCTTTTATAGTAATTCCCCTTTCGCGCTCAAGGTCCATATCATCAAGTATTTGATCCTGCATATCTCGCTTTTCAACGGACTGAGTGAGTTCCAAAAGGCGGTCTGCCAAAGTGGATTTACCATGGTCTATATGTGCAATAATTGAAAAGTTTCTTATATTTTTTTTGTTTACGGACAATTTATTTACCTCTGAAAATTATTTATTTTTATCTTTTGATATTTCCTTAACTGTTTTAAGTTCTCTTTTTGCTTTTTTCAGCGCGCCGGAAGATTTTGACAAAAGCCGAAGTATATAATAAAACCAAAGCAGGTAAGGCTTTTTATTTAAAACGGGATATTCGCGTTTCATAAATTCCATACTTGGAAAAAGCCGGTAAAGAGCAAAAGAAAAAACAGAAGTGCTGCCTTTTTTATCTTTGAATTCATTATACATCAATTCAATGCCGACACGCTGATTGCCGTATATGCCGAAACCTACTTTTTCATTAAAGAATTCAGCGTCCTTTTCGTTTAGCGCGGCGCCGTCCATTACAGCAAACGCAATCCGCCGCACCTGTTCTTCAAAATCAAGCAGTGAAAATCCGGCAAGTTTTTTATTTATATAATCTCTGTTCCAATTTTTTTGCTCTTTTGACACAATAAGATAAGTATCAATCAAGAAACGAATACCGAAACCGCCAAGCATACAATGCTTATACATATGCGCTATATGGTGAAGATAAAGATCCTCAGCGCTCATCTGATATTCAAATGAATTTTGCACTTGCCTTGCATTATCCCACACAAAAGAAAAATCCGGGCAAAATCCGTATTCACTTTTAAAAAGTTCACGGTGAAATTCAAAAGTATAGTACGGCGGCTTTGTAAAATCATCTGAATTTCCGCCGAAAGACATTTTCTTATATCCGCGGTTTTCCATTATGCCGATAAGGCTGTCTTTTTTATCCGCGTCATACATAATATCAATGTCGCTCATCTGGCGCATACTCTGCTTAGGGTAATAATTTCTGATAACAGCGCCTTTCAAAAGCATATATTTTATGCCTTTTTCCTCAAGTTCGCTCTCTATGGCCTTAAGTTCATTCTGCATTGCTATAAGGCGCACAAGTTCGCTTTTTGAGTAATCGTTAAGATTACCCGCAATATCCGGCGGCAGATATTTAAAATCAACGCTCTGCGCCACCATAGAATAAACTTCCTGCTTTTTTGCAAGTTCAAAAAAAGCCTGCCAATCAATGCCCTCGGGCGGCTCGCCCGCCTTTTTGCCCTTAACTGCGCATTGCAGAACAAAAAGCAGATATTCGGTTTCCCTGCTGTCTAAATTCATCATAATTATTCTTCCAAAATTCCCGCTTTTCTTATAACATCAAGCAGTTCTTTTACATCCGCTCTTACAACATCTTCCTCAGCGTCATACTTTTCAAGCACGGCGGCAACAATACTATCCTCCGTCTGCTCCGTTTTAAGCAGATTAAATATAAAATTAGCGGTGGGGTTATTATTGATGATACCGTTAAATTTTTTTGAAAGTTCACCTGTTGCTATGGCAAAATCTTTACCGTCTATATTGCCGAGCATAATATCTTTATTGAGTTTCATATTAATCACCGTAACCTTTCAGTATAAAAAATAAATAAAAATCATTAAATTTTTTCAACCAAAGAAACAGCCTCCACATGCGCGGTGCGTGGAAACATATCAACAGCCTTAAGGCGCTTTAAGCGGTAACCTTTGGAATTTAAGATTTCCAAATCGCGGGCAAGTGTAGCGCTGTTGCAGGAAACATACACTATTTTTTTAACGCCTAAATTATAGATAATATCAAATAGTTCTTTTTGGCAGCCTTTCCTCGGCGGATCAAGTATAACAACATCGGGCAAGGCGCCTTTTTTAACAAGCAGTTCTGCGCCCTTAAAAGCGTCAGCCGCTATAAAATGCGCGTTGGTTATACCGTTTATCGCAGCATTTTCACGGGCGTTTTCAACCGCCTGCTCCACAATTTCAACTCCGTAAAGCGCGCGGCATTTATCCGCAAGGGTAAGCCCGATAGTACCGGCGCCGCAATACATATCAAGCACCGTTTCAGTGCCTGTGAGGCAGGCGAATTGAGCAACGCAGGAATAAAGTTTTTCACATTGAGAACGGTTAACCTGATAAAAACTTTCAGGCGATATAACAAACTTTTTTCCAAGCAGAATATCCGTTATTTTATCACTGCCCCAAATAATTTCAGTTTCACTGCCGAGAATTACATTCGTGTTTTTTTGATTTATATTAACGGCAACGCTTTTAAGCCCCGGAACAGCGGATTTAAGCAGCGAAACAAGCAATTCGGGGTTAGGGATAGTTCTGCCGTTTATAACGGCGCACGCCATTATCTGGCCCGTTGCAAAAGCTTTGCGAAAATAGATATGGCGCAAAAGGCCTTTGCCTGTTTTTTCATCAAAAGAATCCACTTTGCTCTTAAGCGCCCACTGCTCAAACGCCCTGATGCCGCTTGAAAACTCAGGCGGCTGAAGGCGGCACGAATCTGCGGGAACAACGCGGTGGCTCTTAAAAGCGTAAAATCCGGCGGTAAAACTGCCGTTTTCAATTCTAACGGGATATTCGGCTTTATTTCTGTAAAAACAGGTTTCATCCGCGCCGATAATATCCTCCGCCTCAAAATCCATATGCCCTATTCTGCGTATATTTTGCTCAACAAAATCTTTTTTAGCGGCAAGTTCCGCAGAATAATCAATATTGCGAAAAGAACAGCCGCCGCATTTATCGGAAACAGGGCAATCGGACGGTATTCTTGACGGTGAGGGAACAAGTATTTCCCTTACTATGCCCACGGCATAATTTTTTGATGTTTTGATAATGTGGGCAAGTATTTCATCTCCGGGAACGGCATTTCTTACGAAAACCGCCATGCCGGCATACCTGCCGACGGCGCTTCCGAGCGGTGTTACCGAATCAATATTCAGTTTTATTTCATCGTTCTTTTTAAGCGCCAATATAAATCACCAACATATATAATAGCATATATAATTTAAAATATAAAGAATAAATTTTAACTAAAATATCAGTAATTAAAATCGGCAAACAAAAATCCCGCGCCGAAAACGGCACGGGAAATACATTTATTACTTTTGCGCTCTGCGGCTCTCAATTTTTCGCTGGATGAGTTTTACGAGTTCAACTATCGGGATTACCATAAATGCAAGCAGGATAGAAATTAAATACTCAAGCGGAGAAATTGCGGCAAAATCAAAAGCATTTGCAAGAAACGGCACATATATTACAAGCGTGGTAAGCACAAAACTGAGCGCCATTGCTCCGTACAGAAACTTATTATGCGATTTAAGCCTGAATATTGATTCGCGCCTTGAACGCATATTAAACGAATGGAATATTTCCGCAAGGGAAAGAGTGAGAAACGCCATAGTCATTCCGTTTTGATGAATAAACTCGTCGGTGCCGTGAGCAAGGTGCATTCCGGCATAATAAGCAAGCAGAGTTACAACGGAAACCATAAGCCCCTGCCACGCAACATCAATGCCCATACCGCCTGCGAAAACGCCGTCGCTGCTGTTTCTGGGTGCTCGTTTCATTATATCCGGCTCGCCCTTTTCAACGCCGAGCGCCATTGCGGGGAAAGAATCGGTAATAAGATTTATCCACAGCAGGTGAACAGGCTCAAGCACAACGAAACCTGCAAGCGTTGCAATAAAGATGGTGAGCACTTCCGAAAGATTTGAAGAAAGCAGAAACTGAATTGATTTTCTGATATTATCATAAATTCTTCTGCCCTCTTCAACGGCGGAAACTATAGTTGCAAAGTTATCATCAGCAAGCACCATATCGGCAACATTTTTTGTAACATCCGTGCCGGTAATGCCCATACCTATACCTATATCGGCGTTTTTAATGGACGGAGCGTCATTTACTCCGTCGCCGGTCATTGCGGTAACTTTTCCGTTTTTGCGCCATGCGTTTACGATTCTTACTTTATGTTCCGGCTGAACACGGGCATAAACGCTGTATTTTTCTATATCTTTTTCCAACTGCTCATCAGATATTGAGTTGAGTTCAACGCCGGTTATCGCCTGCGATTCATCGGTTGCAATACCGAGTTCCTTTGCGATTGCTACGGCAGTGTCTTTATGATCCCCGGTTATCATAACAGGGGTGATACCCGCCTCTTTTGCCTCCTGAATAGCGGCAACCGCCTCCGGGCGGACGGGGTCTATCATTCCTGCAAGCCCTATATAACAAAGGTCTTTTTCAAGCGATTCGGCTGAAGTATCTTCCGGCAGTTTTGAATACGCTTTCATTGCAACCGCCAAAACACGCAGCGCCTTATCCGCCATTTCTTTATTATCGGCAAGAATTTTGTTTTTAATATCATCCGTCATCGGAACTCTTTTGCCGTTTATAAGCGCCTGGGTACACACGCCCAAAACAACATCCGGCGCGCCCTTGGTATACTGAATAAACCCTTTATTGATTGATGAATGAACGGTAGACATCATTTTTCTTGAAGAGTCAAACGGAGCCTCCCCGACGCGCGGAAATTCAAGTTCAAGTTCTGTTTTGGGCATTTCAAGTTTTTTTGCCCATTCAACAAGCGCCGCCTCCGTAGGCTCGCCCTTTACAACGCCGTCCTCAAGCACTGCATCCGAACAAAGTGCCATTGCCTGCGCTATAAGTTTTTCGCTGTCTCCCCTGAAATCGGTAACCGTCATCTTATTTTGCGTAAGAGTACCCGTTTTATCAGAACAGATAACCTGAGTACAGCCAAGGGTTTCAACGGCGGTTAAACGGCGCACAACGGCATTTCTTTTGCTCATTTTTGTTACGCCTATGGAAAGCACAATAGTAACTACTGTTGCAAGGCCCTCCGGAATAGCGGCAACGGCAAGAGAAACCGCAACCATAAATGTATCAAGCATAGTATCAAAAGTGAGCGCCTGACCGCTTGTTATATTTCTTATAATATCAAGCGCGAAAATAACTACGCATATTCCGAGAACAAGATAGGACAGCACTTTTGAAAGTTGATTAAGTTTTATCTGAAGAGGCGTTTCGCCGTCCTTTGCGTCATTCAGCGCGCCCGCAATTTTGCCCATTTCGGTATCCATACCCGTTGCGGTAACTACTGCCTCACCGTGCCCATAAACAACATTTGAGCCCATATAGCACATATTTTTACGGTCGCCGAGCGGAATTTCGTCTTCGCCCGAAAGCGGCTCGGACTGCTTATCAACAGGTACTGATTCGCCTGTAAGCGCCGATTCCTCTATTTTCATAGACGCGCAGTTAAGAATACGGCAATCGGCGGGAACGCTGTCCCCCGCTTCAAGAACAACAACATCGCCTGTTACAAGTTCCTCGGACGGGACAATTTGCAGTTTTCCGCCGCGCTTTACCTTGCTTTTTGCCGCGGCTATCTGCTGAAGAGCGTCTATTGCTTTTTCCGCTTTTGTTTCCTGATATACGCCCAGCACGGCGTTTATAAGCACAACAAGCAGAATTATTATTACATCCGCCGGAAATTCATTTTCATATGCGGAAGTTATTGCGGAAACAACTGCGGCAACGATAAGAATTATCGTCATAGGGTCTGTAAACTCCATAAGGAATTTATGGATAACGGATTCCTTTTTGCCCTCCTGCAATTTATTTCTGCCGTTTTCTTCAAGGCGCTTTTGAGCCTCGTCTGAAGAAAGCCCGCCGGCTGAACTTTTCAGTTCATTAAGAACCGAACCGCCGTTCTGCAGATATTCTTTCACACTAATCACCATAGCCTTTCAGGCTACAAAAAAATAATTGAAATTATTAACGCCTTATTGTAGCCTGATAAGGCGTTAATGGTGATTACAGCCATCTCAAAATTATGCCGCAAGGCAAATTTTGAGGGCAATATAATCCGGATTAGCATGAATTTTCACGCTAATCACCATAACCTTTCCTGCTGCCGAAAAAACACCGCGCGTCCTCTGCGGCAGCCGGCAGAGATACGCAGTTAAGGGATTGCCCGAGAATTAAAAAGACCCGTATATAGTATTACTACCATATACGAGTCTCATTCTTTAAAACTAAACCAGCTTAAAAAGCATGATGTTGATTTAGATTACACGATAAGTGCGGAACTACTCCCTCATATCGATTTAATTATACCATATATTTCCAAACAAATCAATTTGCAAATGCACTAATGTGTATAAACTTTTCAAATATTCCGGAAATAATTATTTATTTATCTGTTTTGAATATTTAGCAAGATAAACAGTGCGCATAAGGAAACATTCCATTTTCGGAACATAATGCTCACGGTTAAAGATATTAACATCAACAGCCGCTTCGCAGCCCTTATCCATAATTATCTCAAGCGCCTGCATATCGCCCTCGTTATTGCCGAAAACAAGCGCGCCGTTTGAATCAATAATAACGGCGTTTCTGCCGGAAGCAGCCTTGCCGATTTTAGCGGCGCACTCATCAGTATCGCCGTCTATCCACGCGCAGTTTTTAACATCAACGCCGACTATCTGGGCAAAGTCATCTATCATAGGCAGCATATTCTCACCCGTGCAGGAATAAGCAACGGCATAAGGATCTGTGATATGCTTGATGATAGTTACATCCTGATTATCATATATAGCCTTATGAATCTTAGCGCATTTAGGAGCGATACCGTTTATTCCGAGGCAGGTTTCCAAGTCTACATCAACGGTTTCGCCGCCGACCGTAAGGGTAAACATATTGCCGTTTCTTACTGACGAGCCGAGATCGCAGATTGATTCGGGCATTTTGCCGGCATGAACCTTATTAAGATAGAAATTAAGTTTATCCTCTTCGCTGTATTTATTTGCCCAGGAATAGCGCATATAATTATCTTTTATAACGCGCTTGCAGCATTCTTCAAGTTTATCAGCAAGTTCAAAAGCGTGCTCATAAGAATCGCCCATGCAAAGAGTGCCGTGGTGCATAAGCATAATGGCTCTCGCTTCCGGATTCATCATAATGCACATTTCAACTTTTTTACGCAAAGATTCCGTTGTTGACATAGCATAATCCGCAACGGGAACTTTGCTGCCGAGAACAGGTCTTAAATCGCTGTAAACATTTCTGATTTCCATGCCTGTAATGCTTACGATTGTAGCATATTTCTGATGAGTATGAATAACAAAATCAACAGTGGGATGATGCCTGTAAGCCGCGGCATGAACGCCTTTTTCTGACGACGGCTTAATATCGCCCTCGTATGAGCAATCGTCGATATTAACAACAACAAGTTCATCCGGTGTAAGCGTTTCATACGCTCTGCCGGACGGAGTAATAACAAACTGAGTATCTGAAATACGCGCGGAAACATTGCCCCATGTGCGCGCGATAAGGCCGGTTTCTATCAGTTTTTTGCCGGCTTCAATAACAAGTTTTTTTGCTTCTTCAATTTCGTATGCCATAATATTCCTTTCCCCTTAAACCCTTAAAAGAAATAAACGCAAAACACGGTTTTATAAAACTGCATTTCACATTATATAATATTCTTTAAAAGCCGATAAGGGCGGTAAACATGCGTAAACCGCCCTTAGGATAATTTAATTAATAATCAATTTTTTCGCACTTGGAAAGAACTCTGTCAAAGCGGCGAATGCACTCGTCAATATCCTCTTCTGTATAAGCGGCAGAAGTGTAAAGACGAGAGCCTGCAAGAGTAACAAGTCCTTCAGCCATATAAGCAGCGCCCATATACTGCATTTCAGTCTGGCGGATACCGGTCTGCTTAAGAACGCTCGGAATAGTCCACGGTTTTGACCAGTTTACTCTGAAGTGCATTGTTGCAACCGTATGAAGGTGGCAGATAGAACCGATATTGTAGCATACGAACGGAAGATCATACTTCTTAATTGATTCGTTGATGCCCTTAACAAGACGGTCTGCCATCTGGCCGGCTTTCTGGCAAGCGTTTCTCTTTTCAATCTCACAAATTACGGTATAGCCTGCGCAGCAGGAGATAGGAGTAGCAGCCATTGTGCCGCCGCACATTGCTTTATGTATCTTCTTGCCCTCAGCCTTATCAAGACCTGCGCCAAGATACTTCATAACTTCTCTGTGGCCGCCTATGCCGCCTGCGCCCGGATAACCGCCGGCAATGATTTTACCGAAGATTGTAATATCAGGGTCAATTCCGTAATAACCCTGAGCGCCGGAAAGACCGATACGGAAACCGGTAACAACTTCATCACAAACAAGCAGAGCGCCGTATTTGCGGCAAAGAGCCTGAACGCCTTTCGGGAAGTCCTTATCAACGGGACGGGTTGCTGATTCAGGGCCGCACGGCTCAATGAATACAGCAGCGGTGCCGCCGCGGAACTTGTTGAGGATAAGTTTTCTTTCAAGGCTCTTAAGGTCATTCGGGAAGAATTCCTGAGTGTGCTTGAATACGAAAAGCGGAACGCCGTGAGACTGCGTATTAAGTGTTCCAGGAACACGCATGCCCCATGCAAGTTGGTCTGACCAGCCGTGATAAGCGCCGCCCATTTTAATTATATTCTTATGGCCTGTTGCAAGACGGGCAACACGGACTGCGCACATACAAGCCTCAGTACCTGAACCGAGCATACGGAACATTTCTACTGAAGGCACACATTCTGAAATCTTCTTTGCAAGTTTATATTCATAAGGATGGAAAAGACCTGTTGAAGGGCCGCAATCCTCAAGAAGTTCGATTACCTTATTTTTAACAACATCGTCGTTTGAACCGATAATGGTTGGGCCGCCTGCCTGCAGGAAGTCATAATACTCATTACCGTCAATATCATAGAGTTTATTGCCCTTTGCTTTTACCATAACTATCGGGAAAGGATAGTTGAAAGCAAGGTTATGCTGAACGCCGCCGGGGATGATTGTTTTTGCCTCTTCAATCATTTCCTTAGACTTTTTGCATTTCTTTGCAAAATACTCTTCTTCATATTCTTTAAGAGCTTCTCTGCTGATAGAATAGATTGGCTTTTTGATGAGCGCGTCAAGCTGGGCAGTAAGCACGGCTGCATCAGGATACTCTGTGATGGCGAATCTTGTATCCATTTGTGAATTCCTCCTTAAAAATTTTATATAGTGAGCGGGCGCTCACCGTTTAAAATGTGAGCCATTGCTCACGCAAATTACTCTTTAAGTATATCACTTTTTAATGATTTGTCAAACCTCAATTCTATTTTTTTTGGTAAAATCCGTTCAAATTCTTGCAAGATTTAGAATTTCGTGTTAGTATATTTACAATATATTCTTAGATAGGCAGGAGGATTTGTACGACTTGCACAAACCAATTTAAAATGCTTTGTGCAAACATACAAAATTTGATAAAATGGCAGGCACACATCATAAAGAAGCGTTTGATAAAATATCTGAAACGCGCCAAAACGAAATACTTGAAATCGCCATTGAAGAGTTTTCCTCCAAGGGCTATAAAAACGCAAATATCAACATTATAGCAAAAAATGCGGGAATAAGCATAGGGCTTATGTATAAATACTTTGCAACTAAAGACGATTTATTTTTGGAATGTATTTCAAGAGGCATAAATATTTTGCAGGTAACCCTTGAAGAGATAATGAAAAGCCGCAACAAAATACTGAAAAAAGCGGAACTTGTTATCAGAGCCACCTGTAAACTTTCCAGACAATACAAGAACTATATAAAACTTTACAATGAGATAACCGCGGAAAAAGACGGCGAAAGGGCTGTTGCCTTTGCAAGAGAAATAGAGAGCCAGACAAGCAGATTTTACATAACCGCCATTGCTCAGGCGCTTGCCAGCGGAGATGTGAGGCAGGACCTTAACCCAAGGCTGTTTGCTTTTTTTCTTGACAATCTGCTGCTTATGCTTCAATTTTCATTTACATGTGAATATTACAAGGAACGGCTTTCTATATACACCGGGGTTGATGTTGACGAACTTGATGACGAGGAAATAGTTACCCAACTTTTAAAATTTATTGAATCGGCATTTACATTTTCAAAAGAATAAGGTTTTACCTGCTTAAAGGCAGTGAATATATTTTTTGCGGAAAGGCTTGGAATAATATGGCAAAATATGTTATTACTTACGACATAGGCACAACGGGAATAAAGACCTGCCTTATCGAGATTGACCAAGAGATGAAAATTCTTGGCTCATCTTCTCTCGGTTACGGGCTTTATGTTGACGATGAAGTAGGAGTAAAAGGCGGCGCCGAACAGAACGCCGACGAGTGGTGGGACGCTATGTGCGTTACTACAAAAACGGTATTTGAGAAAGTGCCTTACATAAAAAAAGAACAGATAGACGGAATTTCATTCTGCTCTCAGATGCAGGGTCTTGTGCTTGTTGATAAAGAGGGCAACTGCGTGCGAAACCCTATGAGTTACATGGACCAAAGGGCGCGCGAGGAACTGAAAACCGGTATTGCTCACGGATTTAAAATTGCCGGAGCAGAAGTTACAAAACTTCTTAAATACCTTAAATACACCGGCGCTGTAAGTTCATCTGTAAAAGACCCGATTTGGAAATATAAATGGGTAGAGGCGCACGAGCCGGAAATTTTTAAAAAAGTATACAAATGGCTTGATGTAAAAGAATATCTTATCTGCCGCGCGAGCGGAGAATTTGTTATGACAAGGGACAGCGCTTTCGCAACACTGCTTTATGACACAAGAAAGGGTCATGAAGGCTGGTGCAAACCCATATGCGATATGGTTGGCGTAGATATAAAGCACCTGCCCGAAATCAAAGAATGTACTGAAAAAGTGGGTGAAGTAACCGAAAAGGCGGCCGCACAACTCGGTCTTGCTCCGGGGACGGCAGTTTTCGGCGGCGGCGGTGACGCATCTCTTATAGGCGTCGGCGCGGGCTGTACGGAAGTAGGCGACACCCATATATACAGCGGCACATCGGGCTGGGTCGGCACGATAGTTGACAAACAGGTTGTTGACGCAGGCGCGATGATGGCTGCAATAGTAGGCGCTGACCCTAAGACTTATAATTATTTCGGTGAACTTGAAACATCAAACAAATGCGTTGAATGGGTTAAAGACCACCTTGCGCTTGATGATATAGGCGTATATCTTCAGGACAAAAATATTTCCGATTCTGTTGAGGCACTCAACATTAACCTGTACGATTATATGGAAGATGTTATCGACCAGATTCCGGCAGGCTCAAACGGAACAATTTTTACTCCGTGGCTCCACGGCAACAGATGCCCGTTTGAAGATCCAAACGCAGCGGGCATGTTCTTTAACATAAAGATAGAAACCGGTAAAACCGAATTGATAAGAGCCGTTGTTGAGGGAATTTGTTTCCATATGAGGTGGATGCTTGAGAGGCAGGATATTAAGAAAGAAGTCAGCATCTCAAATCCCATACGCTTCTGCGGCGGCGGCGCGCTGGGCGCTGTTACCTGCCAAATTCTTTCAGATATTCTGCAAAGAGATATAGAGGTAGTAGACAGTCCTCAGAATGTAGGCGCAGTAGGCGCGGCGGCGTGCATTGCAGTTGGTCTTGGTCTTATTCCAGACCTGCAGCATGTTAAAACGCTTATTCCCGCAAAGCATACATACCACCCAAGCAAAGAAACAAAAGCCGTGTATGACAGAAATTTCAAAGTTTTCAAAAACCTTTATAAGAGCAACAAAGAAAATTTTGCAATCCTCAACGGCTGACACTTATAAAACAAAAAAGCAAGGCCCCGCGGCAATATAACCGCGGGGTTTTAAAATGAAAATTCTAATAATTTAAGCCATAATTTTATCTGTTTAAAAACAGCCGCCTAAACGAAATGTTTAAGCGGCTGTTTCTGTTTATTAATGCGCTGTTTGTTAACAGCGAAATCACGCTCTTGCAACCATTTCGCCGTATTTTTCCTTACTTTCCTTAATAAACAGTTCCACCTGCTTTGCGGACGGCATAGCGTCTGAACAACTGTGCGCCGAAATCAAAATGGACGCTGACGCAGAGCCGAATTCAAGGCAATCAATCATTTCTTTGCCCTGAAGAAGGCTGTAAAGGAATGCGGAGCCGTAACCGTCGCCGCCGCCGAAACCTTTAAGAACAACTGCGGGGAAAGGTTTGATAGTATAATATTTACCGTCATTCGTATAGGCGGTAGAGCCTTCTTTGCCGTGCTTGATAACGCAGATTGAGGCGCCGAATGACTGCCAATACTGAGCGGACTCCTTGTCTGAACTCTTCACGCCGACAATGCCTTCCGTTAAATCAAACTCCTCGCGGGAGCCCATTATAACATCGGCATACTGAGCGGCAAGGCTGTAATAAACAGCGATTTCATCCTTTGATTTCCATGTGTATTCACGGTAATCAATATCAAAAATAATTCTTACATTATTTTTCTTTGCAAGCATCATTGCCTTAAAGCAAGCCTCTCTTGACGGGCTTTTGGCAAGTGCCGTTCCGCTTATAACAATTGCTTTTGCACTGCTTACATATTCTTCGTCCACATCGGCAGGGTCAAGGCAGAAATCCGCAACATTATCGCGATACATAAGGATAGAAGACTCTTCCTTAGAAAGAATTTCGGTAAAAGTAAGCCCTATTTTTTCGCCGTTCTTAGCGCGGGTAACATGGCTTGTGTCTATCCCCTCTTTTTCAAAATAATCAACTACGAAATCGCCGAACTGGTCATCGGAAACGCATCCGAGAAAACCAACTTTACAACCAAGGCGGGCAAGTCCCACGGCGATATTCGCAGGCGAGCCGCCTACATATTTGTTGAAATTTGACGATTCCGAAAGCGGCATATACATATCCGTAGGGTTAAAATCAATAGCGATTCTGCCCACTGGGATAAAATCAATAGGTTTTGTCATATCAAATTCTATGTATTTCATAATTTTTACTCCTTAAATGCGCCTGATTACGCTTTATTATCAGTGCCGAAGATAAGAATGTGGCGTTTTGCATTCTGATAAGCACCCTCGACTTCCGCAGCCTGAAGGTCATAATAGCCTGACACCTTATTTTCATTATAACAGTCATGTACGGTTTTTTCAACAGAATCAAAAGTTGCCGTGGCAATATTAATCTTTTTTATACCGGTTTCAGCACAACGCCTGAAATCATCCGGGCTGATGCCGGTGCCGCCGTGAAGAACAAGCGGAACGCTGACTCTTTTTGCACATTCCTCCAAAATATCAAATCTGAGTTTTGGGGCGGATTTATAATTCCCGTGAGCATTTCCGATTGCAACGGCAAGCGCGTCCACAGCCGTTTCAGCGGCGAATTTAACGGCGTCATCAGGTTTGGTGCAGTTTATTGCTATATCCTCACTGCCGTCCTCTGAGCCGCCCACACAGCCTATTTCAGCCTCTGTTGCGGCGCCGTACTGCTTTGCCATAGAAACTATCTTTTTAGTTTGAGCAATATTTTCTTCAAGCGGAAGATGACTGCCGTCAAACATTACGGAAGTAAAACCGAGTTCAAGCGCGGTATGAATCATCTTTTCTGTTTTACCATGGTCAAAATGGACGGCAACAGGCGTTTTTGCGTTCTTTGCCGCCGCCACCATCAGCGGGCCTATCAATTCAAGCGGCGACTGTTTTAATCTTACCTCGGCAATCTGTAAAATTACAGGCGCATTCAGTTCCTGAGCCGCTTTCAAAACGCCGAGCACCATTTCCATATTAGCAATGGAAAAGGAGCCAACAGCGTAATTACCTTTTTGCGCGTTTGCAAGCAGGGTGCGCATATTAACAAGCATAACAATTACTCCTTAAAAATATAAAACGGGTCGGTCTGTAAGCCGAGTTCTGTTATCGGCAGCCATCTATCTCGACGCGCCATTGCTGACGCGCTCCAGCCACATTTCGGGATTATGTGTCGAGCAAACAACCTCCCAGTCTGTGTTGCAGCGGATAGGGTTTACATGGCAGCGGATGTCTCCACCCGCTCGGTGAGCTCTTACCTCGCCTTTCCACCCTTACCGTTTTCACGGCGGTATATCTCTGTTGCACTTTCCCTAAGGTTTCCCTCGGCGGCCGTTAGCCGTTATCCTGCTCTGCGCTGCTCGGACTTTCCTCACATTTTAAAATGCGCGGCTGCCCGACCGGCCCGTTTTTTAATATTTTAAAATATAAATCAAAAAGTGTCAATAATTTTATAAAGGTTTTATTAAGGCTGTTGCAAAGAATAATAAAATATTGTAATATTGATAAGAGGTGATTGAATGGCGCCGAGAAATTTTAATGACGACAGAGACCGCACCGTGCCGCCCGAAGAAGATTATTACGGCAAAGCGCCTGTTGATTTGAATTTTAACAGCAGAGAAAGCAAAGCGGACGACGAAGGCGGTATTAACCCTGCGGCTGAATACGAAAAATACTACGGCGGGCAAAGCGAAAGCCAAAGAAATTCCGGCACGCCTGAGTATCAGCGTAATAACAAAAGCGCAAAGCCTTACAACAGCCGGCAGACTCGGGATTCCTATTCGAGGGACGATTTAAGATATTCGCCGGAAGCGGCTAAAAAAAGCAGTGCCGCTAAATCCGCTCAAAAAGGTAAAAATAAAAAAGCAAAAAAGAAAAATCCAGCGCCTAAAATAT
Organism: uncultured Eubacterium sp.; assembly: GCA_944380635.1. Classification (GTDB taxonomy): domain Bacteria; phylum Bacillota; class Clostridia; order Oscillospirales; family Acutalibacteraceae; genus Eubacterium_R. The sequence goes on from CALWID010000021.1 coordinate 26,816, forward strand.
TAACAGGCGTTATTGCGGTTGTACTTGTGTTAGTAATTGCCGCAACGGCAATGGTGGAATCGGTGCTTGGCAAAGTCAATTATGACGAAAAAGAGGACAACCAATATGTTTCCTCAAGCGAACTGATGTCATCATCAAAAGTAACGAACATACTTTTGCTCGGCGTTGACGCAAGAGCGGATGACGAGGACGAAGCAAGCCGCGCTGACTCAATGATGCTTATATCTTTTGACAGAGAACACGGCTGCATAAAAATGACTTCTTTTTTGCGTGATTCCTGGATATACATTCCCGTTGCGGACAGAAAACAAAGGCTGAACGCAGCATGCACTTACGGCGGTTACAGTGGAGTTGTTGACACTATTGAATACAACTTCGGCATTAATATTGACGGATATGTTGTTGCTGATTTTGAAATGTTTAAAATCATGGTGGACAGTATCGGCGGCGTTGAAGTTGAAGTAACCGAGGAAGAGGCAAAGGAAGTAACGAACCACCCGGGAAGATACGGAAATGTTACGCTCGACGCCGGTACATACAAATTAACCGGCGAACAGGCTCTGGCTTATTGCCGAATAAGGAAAATAGATACTGACTGGAAAAGAACAGAGCGCCAAAGAACGGTTATTGAGGCAATTATAAAGGGTGTAGTTTCCGGCGGGCCGGTCAGCGCTTACAAAGCGGCAAGCAGCGTTGCCCCGTACATTGAAACAGACCTTTCAAAAGGCGAAATCAGAGGGCTTGTTTTTGACGCACTGATGTGCGTTGGAGGAGGATTTGAGCAAAATTCCTGCCCGTTTGACGGCACATGGGAATATGCAACACACGGGGGAGCCTCCGTTATTGACCTTGATGTAGATGAAAACAAGACTAAACTGATTGATTATATTTATAATTCAGATAAAACTGACGAAAGCGAAACTACCGAGGAATAGAAATTAAAAATTATTTAGTTTTTTTAACACAAAAATAAAATCAGTTTATTTCAAATTGAATTAAACAGGTAATTGATAAAACCTCCCGCGGCAAGAAAATGCCGCAGGAGGTTTTTTATTGCCGATTTTTGATTAATGCTTAAATCATATTTGAATATAGGCTATTCGTAAACATAAGTTATTCAGAAATATATAATATGCAACACTTAGGTTAAAACAATGCAATTATACAACCGCTTAGGTTAAAAACAAACAAAAAAACTCCCCTCTTTGCAGAGGGGAGAAAATTATAACTTTTATTTTTAAATCATCCAAAGACATCCAAATCGCCGTAATCATCGCCGTCGCCGAGATTAGGCTCGGAGGGACTTGTGAACAATGAATCTGAAGGAAAATCATATTTACGAATATTGATTTCCGGTTCTTCATAAATTAATTTCATAAACTGACTCCTCCTTTTTAAGCAATAGGCGCCTGAGTTATAACATCAGAATAAGTATAATACTCATTGCCCGCATTGTCAACATAAATTACATAAGCAACTACAGAAGCACTTGGATACATAGTAGTACTGTTGAAGCTTACAGTAAACTGATTTCCGTTTTGACCCTCATTTGTGTAATGAGAAGCAGAAAGGTTAAATATCTGATTAGCAGTACTGATGTCTGCAAGACTAACATCTGAATTGAACGGATCTAATCTGTCAAGTACAAAACCATAAGACTTAATTGTTACATCATCAGGTAATGCAAATGAACCAACAAGATAAACCTTTCCGGCATCACTATCTACAACCGGAGCAGCAACATCAACACTTACAGTTTTTTCAGAAACAGAACTTACTGCCTTAACAGTAATATTACGGCAAGCATAGAAACTGTATTCTGAACCGTAGCAAAGAACTTTTCCGTTTTCATTGTTGATATATGCAACGGCATTATCCGCCACCAGAGTTACCTCTTCATTATAAGAAGCGTGCTGAACATCAATCTGTTCACCGTTTTCATCAACAAGCGTTATAGCATAATCTGTTGGGGAAACATTAGTGAAATTAACATATACATCCATATTACCGTTTACAGTTATCTGCGCTTTTGCGCCGGTACCGAGTTCGCTCATATCGGCTCTGTTGTAAAACGCTTCAACTTCATAGAACGGGATATTGTAGTACATGTTAAGGTTCTGCGCTCTGATTCTTGAACCGTCTTCCGCATACTGAACATCAATTATGCTGTTAGTCGGAACGCCGTCAACCATTAGCAGGAAATTAACCTTGCAAAGGTTTGGATCAACTTCTTCCGCTCCCGATGTAGTATAAACTTCAGTATTTCCTCTTACATTAAATGTGTATTCGGTATCACTGCACTGATACTTATTGTTAACTTCCGGCTCAAGGTTATCGGTATAAACATATGTGTTCCATGCACACACTTCGTCCGGATTGGTTGGGTTGGTAACGGTTACGAGATCGCCGTAATGGAATTCTGTTGCCAAATCGGGATCATCAGTATAACTGAAAGTGCCATCCTCTTCCTTAACAACCCAATACTCATTTTCTTCATAATCTAAAACAAGGATTGTGTAAGGAATCCAGTTTTCAGTTAAAGCGGTGCCGAGAGGCGTGTTATAGTTATCATAATCATAGCCGGTATAATCTTTACCGTTTACCGGAACAGTAGTTTCAACGCTTATGCCTTCAACAGCCTGCTGAACAGCAGTTACATCATACGCGTCAGCATTAAGGGTGCTAACTCTGTAAAGGTTGGCTTCGTAAACGCTGTCGTCCGCAATGCCGTCCCTAAGAGCAGTTACAGCAGCTTTAATGCTTTCTGTTTGAGCGTCAACAGAGTTCTGCTCTGTATCAGCAACAGTTAACTGATCTGTTTCTGTATAGTTGTAATAAGAGATTGCGGCAATATCGCTGTCTGCATCGCTGAGGGCAGAAGATTTGAACTTCATTGAGCCGTCTGCAGAAGCGGTAAGGAGTGCTTCCATTTCAGCCTTAGCGGCATTAAACTCTTCCCAATTTGCAGGAGTATAAAGCAACTGACCGCAATATACGCAGGTTCCTGTGCCGTTATCCGTGCAGGCAACATTCAGTTCTTCATAGTCGCCGCGGGAGCAAACAATATTATGAGTTCTTTTGTCATTGTTTGAAACATACTGCAAGTCATGATTGAGCATCGGTACTGTTTCAGTATAATCATATCCGCAAAGCGAGCAAATCTTATGAATATAGCCATCGCTTGTGCAGGTTGCGTCTTTGCAATCATCCTGATCAACGAACTGGTGAGTACCCTCAGTATTTCTCTGAAGATTTTCTTTTGCTTCAAGAAGAGTATCATAACGGCTCTGTGCATCTGCAACAATGGCGTCATTGGTCATAGACCTGTATTCCATATTTGCCATTGCGGCATTAAGAGCGGTTGTGAAAGCGGACCATGTGCTTTCAGTGTAGCAATTATAAACATTATTCTGAAGCTTATCTCTGAGCGCAACGGATTCATCAACAAGCGTGATTAAATCGGAAATATCAATAACCGTAACGGTTTGTTTTGATTCGTCGTTTACACGCTCTCTTGATTCCTGGCCCGAAACGCCGCTGTTTACTCTGATATATTCATAAAGATCAGGAGTAGTGAACGATACGGCTCTGATACCGCCGTCATTAACGGTTACTCTTGTTTCGCCGAGAATTAAAGTGCCGTCAGTATCCGCAGGAATGTTTACATAATCTGAACCATGAACCGCCTGATAAGGAGTCTTCATAAGCAAATCATGATATGAAGAGTATGCGCCGGTTGAGCCTGCAATTTCAGCTCCGCCCTCTTTCCAGTAAACGGACATTGAGCCGTAATCATAATTTACAGTATCCTGGCCGTAACCGCCGAAGCCGAGGCTGTGCAGCTGAACGCCTTTCATACCCATATATTCCCAATGGTTATTAAATCTTAAATCATATTCGGTTGTATATATTTGCGAGCCAGGCTCTGTTTTGAAATAAGTAATATCTACAATCTGATTATCAAGATAAGACCTTACATCATCTGCGTTTTCGCCCGGAGTTGCGCCTATTGACTGGGAAACAACAGTGCCGTCTTCAATAGCGGTAAAGGCATACTGGAGCGAACCGATAGCAGTTACAAGCTGGGAAAGAACCTCGTTATACTGAGCGATAATTTCGCTCTGAGTGGTGAAATCGGTTTGGTCAAGAGCGTCCATAACCGTTTTTGCATTGTTTACGGCATTTATAACTTCGTCATAATTTGAATAAAGTTTACTATCCAAGCCGTTTACATATTCAATAGCAATAGTATAACTTACGCTGATACCGCTGAAAACAAGCGAAGCATCATGACTTATACGAAGAGCCGCCATAGCGGTTTTAACTTTACCAAGGGTTTCATTATAGATTTCCTGATTTTCGGGAGTATCTAAAAGAGTGATACCCAAAGTATAATCGCCGTCTGTATAAAGGCTGAGAGCGTCTTTAATTTCAGTTGTTAAATTATCATATGTATCGGCAACATAATAACTTGCAACAAGATTGTAATACTCTGCAAAGCACGCATGGAGTTCAGAATCATCAACGCGCTTTTCAGCAGCTCTTAATCCGTTGTAGCCGCTAACCAAGTTATTGTTGGTGGTGGTTGCGTCTGTAAAATTAATAATGCCCAAAACATTATTTAAAACGGTTGTTGCAGCGTCATAACCGCGTTTGAAAACAGTATATGAATTCGCGTCGTAATAACCGTCCGCATTATTACCGGAGGCAACAGCGGTATAAGCCGCATAATTTCTGGCAAGATCAACATAACTTTGGATATTGGTAGTTTGCCTTAAATTATTCTTTTGATTATTCAATGCGCTTACTGCGCTTGATATAGCGGAAGCGCAGGCGTTTACATCACCCGCCAAATCGGATGTTGAGTTATTGAAATAAGACTGCGGGTCAAGATTCATAGCAGTTTCAAGCGCGGTGAAATAATTAACAACCTGCGAATAACTGTAAGAGCAAACATCAGCGGCAAGGTTCCGAACAGCATCTATAAGAGCCTTATAATTAATTACATAAATACTTGCATTAACATTAAATGTGCCGGAATCGGATGCGTTCGTGTAAGCGAGCCAACTCTGTGAATTATATGTAAGAGAATATTCATTGCTGCCAAATGAACTTGAATTGCCGTTCCAATACATCGTATTAGAATATCTGGTTGGAGAATACTGGCTAGTATTATTTGCACCATTTGGACCGGCATTATCCTGATAGCCAACAAAACTATCATAATTTGTTTGGTAAGCGCCACCTTCGCTGGTACTGTAACCATGCCAATTTTTTCTAAGTTCAAAACCGCTGATTGTTGGTCTTAAACTTCTTGCATTACAATCCGATGTGCCAAAAGGTCTTCCATAAAACATTGATACCGGAAAAGCCGGAGTACTAACACCATCATAAAGCAGAACCGTATTACCATATTGCGCCCCGATAAACAATGTAGAAGCGATACCCAAGAACGATTCGCCATCCAAATTCTCAGTCTGACCATAAGGTGCATTATTGCCAACACCGTATGCATAAAGTACATTGGTCATTTCGTCATTTGCAACCAATATATCTTTTGAATAAGAGCCGTCCGCCGCGGAACTTGCGGTTGCCTGAGCCGGAGTCCATTCCTGCATCTCATTCATTTCAGCCTGAAGCGTATTATAAGCGGTATCAACCTGCTCTGCATCCAAAAGGCCGGCGGTAACGCCCACATATGTGCGGTAAGCGGAATACCACGCCTCATAGGAATCAACCAGATTAGTATAAACCGTTGTGCCCTCTACCCTTGTTTCATATTGATCAAGAAGGGTTTTCAACTCATCCGCGCTATGCTCTGCCGCATAGGAGCTGAAAGGCATTGCGGCAAAGGTGGTGAGCACCATTATTGCTGCAAGAAATGCAGCAAGAAGCCGCTTAGACTTTTTTGTTTTCATTAAATTACCTCCTTAAAACTTGCTGAAAAGCAACTCCCAACGGCGAATACACTGACCAATTTGCCCTGCTGGTTTATAACATTGCTTTTTAGCAAACAGTTCAAAGGGTATACCTACCCTATTGAATAATATTCTACAGCATTAATAATACCACATTGACAATTATATGTCAACTTAAAAGTATAAAATTTATCTATTAAATGTTTACATTTTGTTTACAATATTCCGCTGAGGAATTAACGCAAATAAATTTAGTATTTTTCATAATATTTTCATTTACTGATTTTTTGCATATTTGTAATATTATACATTATATTCCGAATACTTACAGCATATTTGTATATTTATACAAATATTTTTAAATTCCTTGACTCCACGCTGTTATATGTTTATAATGATTAACAGTTAGGAAACAAGGCAAGGTAACCTGCTCCTAAAACGCTGCCGAACGGCAGTTATATTATTTTATTACATTAATATCTATTATGTTTTTCGGAGGAAAGAGAAATGGCAAAGGAAATTAAAAAAGTTGTGCTTGCTTACAGCGGCGGGCTTGACACTTCAATAATCATTCCGTGGCTTAAAGAAAATTACAACAACTGCGAAGTTATAGCCGTAAGCGGCAATGTTGGCCAGGGGACGGAATTAGACGGGCTTGAGGAAAAAGCGATAAAGACCGGCGCTTCAAAACTTTACATAGAGGATTTAACGCAGGAATTTGTTGACGACTACATTATCCCCACCGTTCAGGCAGGAGCAAAATACGAAAACGAATATTTGCTCGGCACTGCGTTTGCGCGCCCGATAATTGCAAAAAGGATAGTTGAGATAGCAAAGGCAGAGGGCGCTGACGCCATATGCCACGGCTGCACCGGAAAGGGCAACGACCAGGTAAGATTTGAACTTGCGATAAAGGCATTTGCGCCGGATATGCAGATTATAGCTCCGTGGAGGACTTGGGAATTCAAGAGCCGTGAAGAAGAGATTGAATACGCTGAAAAGCACAATATTCCGCTTAAGATAAACAGGGAAACAAACTATTCCAAAGACAAGAATCTTTGGCACCTGAGCCATGAGGGACTTGACCTTGAGGACCCGGCAAACGAGCCAAAATATGACGAGATACTTGAAATGGGAGTATCGCCGGAAAAGGCGCCTGACAAGCCGACTTATCTTACAATTCATTTTGAAAAGGGCGTTCCGACCGCTATTGACGGCAAAGAAATGAACAGCGTTGAACTTATTGAAAAACTGAATGAACTGGGCGGCGCAAACGGCTGCGGAATTATTGACATGGTTGAAAACAGGCTTGTGGGAATGAAGAGCCGCGGCGTTTATGAGACCCCGGGCGGCGCTATTCTTTACAAAGCACATGAAACTCTGGAGCAGATTTGCCTTGACCGTGAAACTCAGCACTATAAATTCCTTATTGCCCAGAAATTTGCGGAAGTTGTTTATTACGGCCAGTGGTTTACTCCGCTGCGTGAGGCGCTTTCAGCATTTGTTGAATCCACGCAAAGAACTGTTACGGGCGATGTTAAGATTAAACTTTACAAAGGCAACATTATAAATGTTGGAGTAAAATCGCCTTACAGCCTTTACAGTGAGGAATTTGCTACATTTGACGCTGATGAAGTATACAACCAAAACGATTCGGCGGGATTCATTAATCTTTTCGGACTTCCGATAAAAGTTAAGGCTTTGCTTGACGAGCAGAGGAAAAATAAAAAAGACTGATTAAGATAATAACACACGGCGCGTTTTGCGGCAGCACAGCGCGCCTGTATTTATATGTTTTAAGATTTTAAAGAAAGATGTGAAAATATGGCGCAACTTTGGAAGGGCAGATTCAAAAAAGAACTGGCGAAAGAAACGAACGATTTTAATTCCTCTATAAAATTTGACAAAAGAATGTTTGAAGAGGATATAAAGGGCAGTATGGCTCACGCTGAAATGCTTGGCGCCGCGGGAATAATTGCAAAAAGCGAAAGCGATAAAATCGTTGACGGACTTGACGGCATTTTAAATGACATTAAAAGCGGAAAACTTGAAATAGACGAAACCGCTGAGGACATACACACATTTGTTGAGGGCGAACTTACAAAGCGCCTGGGCGATACGGGGAAAAGGCTGCACACGGCACGCTCAAGAAATGACCAAGTTGCTCTTGACATCAGGCTGACGCTGCGCAAAGAAACAGGCATAATTGAGGAAAAAATTAAGGAACTTATAGGCGTTATATGCAGCAAAGCAGAAGAAAACAAAGATACGATAATGCCCGGCTACACACACCTGCAAAGAGCGCAGCCGATTACATTTGCCCACCACATTATGGCATATGCGGCAATGCTTTGCCGCGACCTTGACCGACTTAAAGATATAAAACGCAGAATGAACATCTGCCCGCTCGGCTCCGGCGCGCTTGCGGGAACCACTTACCCGCTTGACCGCGAAATGGTGGCAAAAAAACTGGGGTTTGACGGGATTACACTTAATTCGCTTGACGGAGTTTCAGACCGTGATTTCTGTATTGAACTTGCGGCGGCGCTTTCAATAGTAATGGTGCATCTCTCAAGATTTTCGGAAGAAATAATTATGTGGTGCAGTTGGGAATTCAAATTTGTGGAACTTGACGACGCTTTTTCAACCGGTTCTTCAATTATGCCGCAAAAGAAAAATCCCGATATTGCGGAACTTGTGCGCGGCAAGAGTGGGCGTGTTTTCGGCGACCTTACGGCGCTGCTGACCGTAATGAAAGGCATTGCGCTTGCATACAACAAGGATATGCAGGAAGACAAAGAGGCAATTTTTGACGCTGTTGACACCGTTAAAATGTGCCTTACGGCAATTACGCCGATGATTGAAACTATGACGGTGCTTAAAGACAATATGAGAAACGCCGCGGCAAAAGGATTTATAAACGCAACCGACTGCGCGGATTACCTTGTTGGAAAAGGGCTGCCGTTCAGGGACGCTTATAAGGCGACGGGCGAACTTGTGGCGCTGTGCATAGACAAAAATTTGACGCTTGAAACCCTGCCCATTGAAGAATACAAAAAGATATGCCCTCTGTTTGACGAAGAAGTTTACAAGTCGATTAATCTTGAAAAGTGCGTGGCGGACAGACTTGTGCCCGGCGGGCCGAGCAAAGAAAGCGTTGAAAAACAGATAGATGCGGCGAAAAAAGCAATTTCCTGAGTTTACAAAGAAGTTATTTTGTAAAATAACTGTGAATTGATTGACATATGGTAAAAGATTAGTTTATAATGAGTTTGCATTAGTTTGCAAAATAAGGAAAGGCTTAAGAATTAATTATGGCATACAAACTTGTAGTTGATTCCTGCTGCGATATTACAGACGATATGAAAGAGTGGAAAGATTTTGAAATAATTCCGCTCACACTTCAAATAGGCGATTACATTATAAAAGACGACGCTGATTTTAACCAGGATGATTTTATATCAAGAATGACTGCAAGCAGTGAACTTGCAAAATCCGCGTGTCCCTCCCCGGAGGCGTTTGCCGACGCCTGCAAAGGGGATTATGATGAAGTTTACCTGATGACGATAACAGATAAACTGAGCGGAAGTTACAACAGCGCCGTGCAGGGCGTTGAACTTTACCGCGAAGAACACAACGACGGAAAAAAGATACATGTTTTCAATTCTCTTGCCACATCCGGGCTTGAAACAATAATGGCGCACAAAATAAAGGAACTTGCAGACAGCGGCAAAGAATTTGAAGAGGTTGTTGCCGAGGCGGAAGAATACTGCGTTAAAAACTGCGGGCTTTACTTTTGCCTTGAAAGCCTTGACGCTTTAAAGGGCAACGGCAGGCTTTTTAACCTTGCCGCAAATGTTATTGAGGCGCTTAGAGTTAAATTGATTTGCAGAAGGACGGATTACGGCAACATTTCCGTTGCGGGAAAGGATTTGACGCAGAAACGCGCGCTTTCCAAACTTGCTAATCTTGTTGCCAAAGACACCGAAGGCTGCGGTCTTAAAGGAAAAGTTTGCATAATCAGCCATGTATGCTGCGAAGATAAGGCAAATTATGTTAAAGAACTTATATCTTCTTTATGCGGCTATGATGATAAGAATATATTTGTTATTAAGGCAAGCGGGCTTAATTCGCTTTACGCTTCAAACGGCGGAATTATAGTTTCGTTCAGCAAATAACAGGTATAAAATAATAAGGCTATACAGGTCTATAAATACCAAAAACAGGGATTCGCCTAAACGGAGAATCCCTGCTTTTTTGTTATTCGGTTTCAGTTAATCAATATCGGGAACAGGAGAAATACTGCGCTCAAGAATACCGTTCATATAGGCAATTGCCGTGCCGTAATTAGTAAAAGGCACGCCCTGTTCGGCGGCAAAATTCATTCTGTATTCTATCTCCGCGGGATTCAGCATACAACCTCCGCAGTGGATAACAAGTTTAAAGCCTGATAAATCCTGAGGAAATCCGCCGCCGCTGCTCCACTGAAGAGAGAGATTTGCGCCTGTGCGCTCTTTAAGCCAGCGCGGCAGTTTAACAGTGCCTATATCATCGCACTGCCTGTGATGAGTACAGCCCTCACTAATCAGCACCTTATCGCCGTCTTTAAGCGTATCAATAACCCTTGCGCCTTTTACGGCGGCGGCAAGAAAGCCTTTATACCTTGCCATAAGTATTGAAAACGATGTGAGCGGCACTGATTCGGGCACTATTTTTGAAACAAAGCCGAAAGCCTGAGAATCCGTAATAACAAGAGCGGGCGGATTTTTTAACACCGAAAGCGTTTTTTCAAGTTCCGTTTCCCGAGTTACCACGGCTATGGCGCCGCTGTCTATAATATCCCTTACAGCCTGCTGCTGCGGCAGTATCAATCTGCCTTTAGGCGCGGCGGAATCAATAGGCGTTACAAGGACTACCGTATCACCTGCCGAAACCAAATCCCCAACAAGTTTTTTCTGCTTTCGGGGCGGCGAATAAAGTCTGCCGAGAGTGTTTTTCAGTTCTGTAATCCCCTGCTTTTTCAGCGCGCTGGTATAGACCGTGTTATCTGAATTCGGCGGGATTTTATCAAGTAAATCCGATTTATTTTTAACGGTTAGATACGGGATTTTACGCTCATTAAAAAGTGAGATGAGTTCGTTTTCACAATCATTGAGTTTTCTTGAGGCGTCTGTTACAAGAACGGCGATATTGCAGGAACGCAGTATCTTTCGCGCAGAATCGACACGCCTTTCGCCGAGCGCGCCCGTATCGTCAAACCCAGGGGTATCAATAATCATTACGGGGCCGAGGGGAAGAAGTTCCATTGCTTTTTTTACCGGGTCCGTAGTTGTGCCGCCGATTTCGCTGACAACTGAAAGATCCTGCCCGGTAACAGCATTTACAAGGCTGCTTTTACCCGCGTTGCGGCAGCCGAAAAACGCTATCCATATTCTTTCACCCGAGGGGGTGCTGTTTAGGCTCATAAAATCATCTCCGTATACTATCTGCGGTTAAAATCTGAAGTCCCTCTCTCCGTTTTCAATCTTAACAAGGCGTTCGCGCACAATCTGCTTTACCTTTTCACTGCCGATATTTTCAATTTCCTTTTCAATAAGCGCCTCGCCCTTTTTCCTTGTATCCTCGCTTGCGTAATCCATAAGAAATTCCTTTAAAGTCATAAGCGCATTCGGGTGGCAGCAATTCTGTATCTGCCCGGATTTACAAAGGCTCATAAAGCGGTCGCCCGTTCTACCCTCACGATAGCACGCCGTGCAGAAAGACGGAATATACCCCGCGCCCATAAGCCAGTTTACAACCTCATCAAGAGTGCGGTTATCAGAAACATCAAACTGCTCGGTATCGTGAGGCCTTTCCTCCTCGCAATAACCGCCCACGGAAGTTCTTGAGCCGCCGCTGATCTGGCTTACGCCGAGACGGATTATTTTTTCACGGACCGCCGGCGTTTCTCTGGTGGAGATTATCATACCGGTATACGGCACGGCTATTCTGATACAAGCCGCTATCTTGCAGAACATTTCATCGCTTAGTGAATTATCAAAATCATTCGGGTCAATATCATCCGCCCTTTTAACACGGGGAACGCTGATTGTGTGCGGGCCGACGCCGTGAACAGCCTCAAGATGCTCGGCGTGCATAAGAAGCCCGGCAAACTCGTATCTGTACTTATCAAGCCCGAAAAGCACACCGATGCCGACATCATCTATTCCGCCCTCCATAGCCCTGTCCATAGCCTCTGTATGGTAAGCGTAATTATGTTTCGGTCCGGTAGGATGCAGATACTCATAACTTTCCTTGTGGTAAGTTTCCTGAAAAAGAATGTATGTACCTATTCCCGCCTCTTTAAGTTTTCTGTAATTTTCAACCGTTGTGGCAGCTATATTTACATTAACGCGGCGGATTGCGCCGTTTTTGTGCTTAATGGAATAAATGGTTTTAATACAGTCAAGTATGTATTCAATAGGATTATTTACAGGGTCCTCCCCCGCTTCAATGGCAAGGCGTTTATGCCCCATATCCTGAAGCGCAATAACCTCTTTTGCAACCTCTTCCTGAGTCAATTTCTTTCTTGCGATATGTTTATTTTTCTGATGATACGGGCAGTAAAGGCAGCCGTTTACGCAATAGTTGGAAAGATACAGCGGCGCAAACATAACAATTCTGTTGCCGTAAAAATCTTTTTTAATCTGCTCGGCAAGGTCATAAATCTCTTTTATTTTTTCCTCGTTATCGCACGCAAGGAGCACGCTTGCCTCCCTGTGGTTAAGCCCTTTTCTGAGTTTTGCCTTTTCTATAATCTTATCAACAAGTTCTATATCATCTTTATGCTCGTCTGCATATTTAAGCGTTTCCTGAATTTCGGCGTCATTAATAAATTCCTCCGCCTTAAGTGATTTCGGGTCGTATTTTATCATATTCTCATAACCTTTCGTTTTTATTTAATATTTTAAGGGATATAATCGCCCCTGTCTGAAACAACAGTATATCCCGCGCGGCTCATCTGCTCTTTAAGTAGGGCAATTCCCTCCGCGGATTCCGCTCCCGTACTTGCCTTATTGTTATAAAGAGCATATTTTTTCCGCTCGCCTTTCGGGGTAAGATTCGGCATAATTACATTAGCGCCGGCGTTCATACCGTTTTCGTGCCCTTTTCCGTCCACCGTTGCAAGGGCGGTTGTTGCCGGCAGCAGCACATGCGGCAAAGTAAGGCGCACAAGCGCCAGCATAAACAGCGTAAGTTCCGCCGAACCGCCGGGGAAATCACGAAACGGTGTATCACGGTGAGGCACAAACGGGCCTATTCCAACCATTTCAGGCTGAATTTTCTTAAGAAATTCAAATTCGCCGGCAAGGTCATCCGCAGTCTGATAAGGCGAGCCAACCATAAATCCCGCGCCTGTTTGATACCCGCAGGATTTTAAATTTTCAAGGCAGCGCACTCTGTTATTATAACTCATCTCCGGCGGGTGAAGTTTTCCGTAGTGCTCTCTGTTTGCCGTTTCGTGGCGGAGCAAATATCTGTCCGCTCCTGCGGATTTAAGGCGTTTATAACTATCATAACTCCGCTCGCCCAAAGAGAGCGTTACGGCACATTCGGGGCACTCTGCTTTTATACGGCCGATTATGCCGCAAAGCGTGTCGTCAGTATAATACGCATCTTCCCCGCCCTGCAAAACAAAGGTACGAAATCCGAGTTCATAACCTTTCTTTACGCATTGCATAATATCGTTTTCATAAAGCCTGTAACGGGCCGCATTGCTGTTTGAACGGCGTATGCCGCAGTAATAGCAGTCATTTCTGCAATTGTTTGATATTTCTATAAGGCCTCTTATATAAACTTTTCTTCCGTATACACTGTCACGCACCTGCCGCGCGTTTTCAAAAAGATAATCGGCGCATTTATCCCTGTTTTCTATAAGAATTTTATACTCTTCCCTGCTGAGAAAAGTATCTTTTCGCAGTTTATTCGCAAGTTCCTTAAACATTTGCATATGCCGTCTTTGCAGAAACGCCGCTGAGCCTTCCGATCTTTCCGCCGAGGGTATTAATGATGTCCTGCGGCGCGTCTACGGCAACAGAAATTATATTAATATTCCTTTTGTGGTACGGCACGCCCATTCTGCCGATGATATAATCGCCGTATTCGGACAGTACCGCATTCAGTTCGGCAGCCGAATCCCTGTTTTCAACAATAATGCCTATAACTGCAACACGAGTTTCCGTAACTATCCCCCCCTAAAATGAAAAATCCGCGCAAAACAAGCGCGGAAAATAGCAATTATGCTGCGCGCTTTCGGTCAGGATAACAAGTATGCTTTCCGTCAGTTTGCGGTATTGTGAATATATTAACACTTTTTTTTCGTATTTTCAATAGTCTATTGCTTTAAAACAAGTTAAAATGTATAATCTAAATATGAGGACGATTGATTTTGAAATCAAAGCAGAGGATTCAGGAAAAAAGATTAAAGACTTTTTAAGAGATTTCGGCGTTTCCGGCTCTCTGCTTAAGAAACTTAAAAATTCTGAAAGCGGAATACTTAAAAACGGCGCCCACGCACGCGCCATAGACTGTGTTTCAGCCGGCGACACTTTAACAATAAACATTGAAAATTCAGGCAAAGCGCCGGAAAAATCTGAAACAAAAATAAATATTTTATATGAGGATGAAGATATTATCGCGGCAGACAAGCCGGCAAATATGCCGGTGCACGAAAGCCGAAACCACCGCGGCGACACACTTTCAAACGCTGTTGCGGGAAACTGCCCCGGCGCTTTTAGAGCAATTTACCGGCTGGACAGGGATACAAGCGGAATAGTGCTGATTGCAAAAAACGAACTTGCCGCCGCAAAACTTGCCGGAAAAGTAAAGAAATATTATTACGCCGTGGCGTGCGGGATAATCGAGGGCGGCGGCACTATTGATAAACCGATAAAACGGGAGAGGGAAAGCATTATAAAACGCTGCGCTGCCCGGGACGGCGAAAGAGCCGTTACCCACTACGAGGCGCTGGCGCACAATGCAAAATACACTCTACTTAAACTTGAACTTGAAACAGGGCGCACTCACCAAATAAGAGTGCACCTTGCCCATATAGGCTTTCCGCTTGCCGGAGATGACCTTTACGGCGGCAGTACAAAAGATATTAAAAGGCAGGCGCTGCACTGCAGGGACATATATTTTACGCACCCGGTTTCAGGAAAAAGAATTCATATATTTTCTGAATTTCCGCAGGATATAAAAAAACTTACCGAGGGGATGAGTTGATGCCGGCGTTTTCCACGCATTATCTTTTTGCAAGGGAAATGATTGAAAAACTTAAAAGCGAGGCAGATTTCACATTAAATAAGGACGCCGTTTTCATAGGCGCGCAGGGGCCGGATATTTTCTTTTTTCACAGGGCGCTTCCGTGGCAAAAAGGAAAAACGCTGAGAAAAGCAGGTTCAATACTGCACCGCGCAAAATGCGGGGATATTATAGACTGCTTTAAGGCGTACTGCGGCTCGGAAAGCGAAAACCCGATTGCAAAAAGTTATGTTTACGGATTTATACTTCACTACGCGCTTGACAGAATATGCCACCCGTATATTTACTTTGTGCAAAACAGGATTACGGAAAAATTCCCTAAACTGAACGAACACTCCGTTCACAATATGATTGAACTTTCGCTTGATTCTGTGCTGCTGAAAGAAAAAGAGCACGCCGAACGCCCGAAAGCATACAAAACGGAAAATATGATAAATTTTACCGAAAAGGAACTTGAGGAAGTTTCAAAAGTAATAGCGTGCGCCGGGAAAATAACGGAGCCTTATGCGATAACTGCGCAGGACGCGGCTCAGGCGATAAAAGACACACGGGCGGCGCAGCACCTGCTGACGGACGGCAGCGGCAGAAAAGAAAAATTTTTAAAACACGCGGAGCGTTTATTTTTCCCGCTGACGGGAAATTTCAAAATCTCATCATTTCTGCGTACTGACGACTTGGAAAAAGCAATAAAATATGTTAATATTAATAACAGAATCTGGAAATCCCCTTTCAGCGGCGAATCAAGTTCAAAAAGTTTTACCGAACTGTTTGAATTTGCTAAAGAGGACGCTCTTAAAATGATACGGCGTTTTAACGCAGGTATGAGCGGAGAGGAGATTACAGAAAATATATCATTTTTAACGGGAGTGAAAGTACAGTGAAAACAATACCGAGTTTTCAGATAGACCACAATAAACTTAAAAAAGGAATTTATATCAGCCGCATAGACGATGATATTACCACATATGACATAAGAATGAGGGAGCCGAACAGGGAGCCCGTTATGACCAATGCCGCTATGCACACGATTGAGCATATTTTTGCAACTTATGTGCGCAACACGGAATTCGGCGATAATATTATATATTTCGGCCCTATGGGGTGCAGAACGGGTTTCTATTTTCTGACCCGCTCCCTTTCAGACGGATATTCAATACAACTTATTAAAGACGCATTTCAGTACATTGCCGATTACTGGGGAATGATTCCCGGCGCAACGATGAAAGAATGCGGCAACTGCAAAGACCATAACCTGGCTCAGGCAAAAGAAGAGGCTAAAGAATTTCTTGAAGTTATAAAGAACTGGACTAAAGAAGACCTTAAATACCCCGAATAAGGAGAAATTATGGAACCGTTATTTTCCGCCCAAACTAATAACACATTTGAGGAATACAAGCGCTGGAATTATGAAATCAACAAAAGCAAACTGATTATCATAGGTGTATTATACTTAATTATTTTTTTACTGCTGTCATTTATAAACATTATTTATTTAAAAATGGACGCGGTTTTTGCAATTATTTTATTTATGATATTTATGGTTTTGATTTTTGTAGTTTTTATGCAGGCTTTTAACAGCGCAATTAAAAAAGCGTACTATTCAAACAAGGCTTTGCAAAAATGCCCCGTGATAACAACTGAATTTTACAATGATTACCTGGAATCAAAAAACGAGCAGCATTATTCAAAATTTTTTTATGAAGATATATACAAAATAGTTGAAACAGGCACTAATTTTTATATAATGCCGGCAGTAAACAACGGCATTATTATTTCAAAGCAGAACTGCCGGCCTGAACTTATCTTATTTTTGCAAACGCTTAAAAACAATGTTAATTCGGGTAAAAAATAATCATAAATAAGAGGGATATGATTATGAAAAAATTTTTCAGAAACGCGATTGCGCTGATTACTGTTTTTACAATGCTTTTGTGCTGCTGTCCGTTTACTGCCGCAGCGGCTGATAACGATATATTGCAGTTTAGAAACGGTAAATTTAAAATTCTTATTTTATCCGATTTGCAGGACACAAATGAGCCGCGGCAGGAAACAACGGATATGATTACAGCCGCTATTTCCAAAACCGAGCCTGACCTTATAGTTCTTTTGGGAGATAACATTGCAGGCTGGTGGAAAGGCGTTGACAA
>CALWID010000022.1 GCA_944380635.1 uncultured Eubacterium sp.
GGATTTCGCATTTGACGGATTGTAGGCGTACAGAGGTACGGTAAATCCGGCAAATGCGGAAAGCGCAAATGCCGCACAGTTGTGCGGCATTTCTTTTTAGGTTTAAACTATATTAATATATGCTTTAACTAAAATATTGTAAATTGTGTTTTATTTTATTTTTAAAATTGTTTGTTTTGCTTTTATCTACGCGCGGTGCAACCGACTTTATCGACAGCCTGAGGCGCTGCAAAGCAAAAGCAGCGCCTTTCGTTTTTATTCGCAATAAATGGGGCTGGTTACGGCAAGTATTTTTTTATTTGAGTTTACATTCCCCCAAAGTTCCGCGCGATACCAATGGCCTCTTTCAATTCTTAGGCGTTCGTGGCGTGTATCACACCTTGTTTCAAGCACGGTTTTTCCGCCGTTTGTTACGATTTTGATTGTTTTGTATTCCAAAACTTCTTTGCCGGCGTTTTTCTCCCTTGAATGAAGGTCAGTAAAGAAACTGAAAGTAACATTCCCTTTAGGAATAGTGGAGCCAAGGCCGTAAGTTTTGCCGAAACGGTGAACACGGAATATAAATTTAGCGCCGGTAGACGCAACCGTTTTGCCGAGGCGGATAGCCTTTAAGGCGCCGTCCGGCGTTGCAAGACCGCCGTCAAAATGCAGATATGTGCAGCCGTAATGTTTTTCGGCAGGCGTCGCCCGGTGCCAGTCTTTACCGTAAACCGCGGCGATATGATACCCTTCGTCAAGCAGTGAAGTATACATTTCAAGCGCTCTGTCATTTTCCGTATTATCGGGGCTGAAAGCATCGTGCCACACTTCCATATAATCAACATTTCTGAAATCGCGCACATTAAATTCCCATCTGCCGCCGGTGCATATGGGCGAGCCGGTCTGAAACGGATGCGCTATTCCTACAACGCCGCCCGCCGCTCTTACGGCTTTCATTTTTTCATCAATATTATCGGGAACGGCGTCCCGCCAATCAACAAACTCGCGCGCGCCGAGCACAAGCATATGGCCGAAATAAGTAGTCCACTCAATTCCGCGCACTACGGGGCAGATACTGGGATTTATCTCATCAAAACCACTGTAAGTATTATGGTCAGTTAAAGCAATCAGTGAAAGATGGTCCTCCGCTGCCGCCTGCTGAAGCGATACGGGTGTAAAGCCGCCGTCCGAATGAACGGTATGGCAGTGAAGTTCACACGGAAGATAACTCATTATTCTTCACCTCCGCTTATTTTAAGATTATAATTAACATTGCAGACGCAGCAGTGAACATTGAGCATAACGCGCCATTTACCTGCCGGCACTTTCCTGTTTGAAAACCCCGGTGAAGAATTTTTTTCGTCAATAACAATATGCTGTTCATTCGGCTGGCGATGCGCCGCGCCGCGGTATCCTGCGGGGTCGTCAAGCGATATTGTTATAAGATTATTGACGGGCAGAAAATCGCGCGGCTCTTTGCCGTTATCCCTGCCGAGATATTTTTCAAGCGCTGCGGAAACAAGGCGCAAAGCCTCGTCCTCATTCTCTAAAGTTTTCGGGGAATAGGAAAAATCAATGCCAAACGAAGAAACGCCGGCGGGCACATCAAATTCAAATTCTATATTTGTTTTATCCATTTCAGGCGTTATAACGCCGTTTTTTTCCAAAATAGTCATAATCCGCCTCCGAAAATTCTCGGTAACAACATTATACTAAATTTAAGCATAGTTTTCAATCGTTGATAAAATCATATTCAAATGTTATAATTTATGCAAGGCATAAAACAAAAAGAAATTTAACACCTAAAGAAAGACTGTGGTGATTATGAAACTTAAAAACTGGATGGCGGATATTGCCGAAAACCGCGATTTGCTTAGCCTTGCGATACCCGGAACGCACGACTGCGTTACTAAATATGTGCAGTTTGAGCACTTTTCAAAAACGCAGGACCTTACTGTATACGAGCAGTTGGCACTCGGTATCCGCGCGCTTGACATCAGAGTGGAGAGTAGCGGCGAACGGCTGAAGATGGTGCACGGCGTTGCAAAAGCATTTACTACGCCAAACAAATTCGGAAAGCAAATGGATTTAAGTTATGTTTTGGGGCAGTGCTATGACTTTCTGCGTGAAAACCCAAGCGAAACGATTGTGTTTCAGTTTAAAAATGACAGCGGCAAAGAAAACGAAAAATGCTTTGACAATCTTTATTTTACATATATTTCCGAAAATCCTGAAATGTGGTTTTGCGAAAACAGAGTGCCGGAACTCGGCGAAGTACGCGGCAAAATATACCTTATACGCCGCTGTAAAATGGCGGACAGACCTGAATTTACGCCCCGGAACACAGGGCTTGATTTTTCAGGCTGGATAGAGCAGGACACTGTTTCGCCGAATCCGCTCGCGCTTAATACGGGCGGCAATTCCCCCGCCGAATTCATCGTTCAGGACAGATTTAAATATAAGCCCGAACCGCGCTGGAACGAGTGTATAAAGCCGTTTCTTGATAAGGCAAGCCCTTTTGACGGGACTTATATAATTGATTATCTTTCAACGGCGGGCGGGCTGAAAGGACCGAGAAAAAACGCCGACTATATAAACCGGCAGTTTATGAAATACCCGCTTGACCCTGACAAATATTACGGCACAATTTATTGCGATTTTCCCACAAAAGAACTCGTTATGAAAATAATTAACGCAAATTTTAAATAACTTAAATACGAATAATAATGCTCAATAATAGGTTGCAATAACTTGAGCATATTTTTTCTAAAGAGGATTATTTATAACAGTTAACTAATAACTGTTAAGCGTAGACATAACAAATGAATAACTAATCAAATGACAGATAATCAATAATCATTTTAATTTAGTATTATCTTAACAATTATTAATACGAATGTCAGCAAACAGACACCACTATGTTATAATTAATAATCACATTAATTTTAGTTCTCTGTATTCTCCTCACGGTCAAGAAGGACAAATAAAAAAATAATAGTCGCTACATAAAGTAGCGACTATATCCAAAAACTGCATCCGAGGTTCCCGCTATACGGTTTCCCTCTTGGCAACTCTATAATAACACAAATAAAATATAAAGTCAATGGTCTTGATAATATGGAATAAATAGTTATTATCGTACTTCTTATTTATCTTATTACCCTTGCTATTAAAGAGCGGTAAAAAGAAATAACCACCCAAAAGGTATGGACCAATGTAAGCGGTTAAATCTTTAAATCCTGTATTAATGCTTCGGGGTTTCCCTCTTGGCGACTCTATAATAACACAAATAAAATATAAAGTCAAGGAGGCGATTATTATAACAAAAACAAAAAGAGAAATACAAAAAGCATACGAGCAGCGCACGAATTACGCTGCCCAAAAGAAATACGCAACTAAAAATTATGACGATTTAAAAATCAGAGTTAAAAAATGAAAAGAACTTTACAAAGACAATAAATAAAAAATAAAACGCTTCTAAAGGGTTGCGCGTATCAGCCCTATTCCACTAAACATAAAAAAGGAGTTTAATAAATATGTAATTATTTTCATGCCGGAAATCACAGCCAAACCCGCAGCAGGAAACTCAAAAAGTTTTTGAGCCTAATTTTTATAACTTCATTGACAAGAATGTTTTTCAAAGCGCTAAATGCTTTACGCTTTGCAAGGGATGAAATGGAACGCCGGAACGCCTGGCTTGCACAACAAGGATATAGGAATCTTGAAGAACGCGGCGGACTTTACCGCCTTGTTGTTGTCATTGATGAGTTAGCCAATCTTATTTTGACAAGTAAAAAAGAAACTGAAACATTAATTGAAACCATAGCAGCAAAGGGCAGAGCCACAGGCGTTCACCTTATTGTTGCGACTCAAAACCCAACTGTTAAAGTTATCACCGGACGAATTAAGGCGAACATACCAACAAGAATAGCCTTTGCCACTGCCTCAATAACGGAAAGCCGCGTTATACTTGACTACGGCGGGGCGGAAAAACTAACCGGTGCGGGTGATGGGCTTTATAAATCACCCTATAATATTAATCTTGTGCGCTTTCAATCGCCGTATCTTTCGGATAACGAAATAAGAGGAGCAATTCAAAACACAGAATATATGAACCCTCAACTTGCAGAGTTTATGAGGGTATATATAAGCAAAGAACAAAGGGCAACAGTATAACGCTGCTGCTCTTTTTTATGCATAGAATTAAAGCGCCGTACGCTTAATCGAAGTGAACTGCCCCGGTTTTATTTTTGCTTATTATTTTCGGTATTGCGGACAAAGTATCGGTGCAGTAAGCCGCCTCTTTACAATACCCGTTATGCACGAAAACAGTTATCATTCCGGCGTTATTGCCGCCGATTACATCCGCGTTTGCGTTATCCCCAACCATAAACATAGGTTCGTTGTTTGTATTATAAGATTTTGCTATCTCAAACAGTTCTTTCCTCGGTTTATCATAGCCTTCCTGCGCGGAAATAACATATGCGTCAAAATATTTATCAAGTTTTAAATTTCTGATTACCTCTATAAGTTCCGGATAATTATTTGAAAGAATGATATTTTTATTGCCGGAGGCTTTAAGCGCGTCAAGAGTACTTACAGCGTCATCATAAAGCGTATAATTTTCCGTTCTTTTAATAATGCTTCTTACTTTTTGCGTTGCGGCTGCGGCAGTTTCGCTGTCAACTCCGAGTGAAATATACGATTTATAAATATGCCTGTTCATAAATTCCCACCACTTTTCATTCTTAAAAGCGGTGTAATCATTCTGCGGGGTATGCCATGTAAAGCCGAAAGCCATATACCGCCTTATATCCTCAAATTTTACATTGAGGGAATTATTTTGACCGGCGCAGGTTTCCCTGAGCGCAGTAAAAACACTGCCGCTCCACAAGGGGTTTGATTTAACCAAAGTGCCGTCAAAATCCCAAAAAATAACGCTCATAAACAGTTATCACCTGCCGTAATAATATAAAAATGCGGCGCATTACGGGGTAATATCACTCCTCAAGCAAATCGTTTTCACGCAGCATATTAATAAATTTTTCAACATCCGCCGCTGCTTTTTCCGGCGTTACTTCATAAATATCAAGCACTTTTTTTACAACCTCATCAGCGGTTGTTTCCTTAAGAAGGCAATCCCAGAAAAAAGCGCCCGATTCATTCAAAGTTATCATTCCGTTAAATTCGGATGCCGTTTTGCCAACGGGCACAACAATTTCAGAACCTGCTATATTTCTTTTTACAAATCCGTCTTTAATTTTCATAACTCTCTTCCTTTATCTTTTTTCTGTATTTATTTTATTTATTTCGTTTATAGTATACCAATTTGCACAAAACCTTTCAAGCAATTAGGTAAAAATAAGGAAATATAACAAATTTTATATTCTTATACTTGCAGATAATGATAATATTGGTTATAATAACTATTGATAATTTTAGGAATTATTAAATTTAAGCGAGGGAGTAGATACTATGGTTTATTCGCAAGAAGTAGAACAGATGTGCACCGTTAAAAAAGGTCCGCATCACGGCCCTGCTCCGATTCCGGAAGAGGGTAAATGGGTTAAATCCTACGAAATCAAAGACATAAGCGGTTTCTCACACGGCGTTGGCTGGTGTGCTCCTCAGCAGGGCACCTGCAAACTCAGCCTCAATGTTAAAAACGGCATTGTTGAAGAGGCGCTTGTTGAAACTATCGGCTGCTCCGGCATGACTCATTCCGCGGCTATGGCGGCTGAAATACTGCCGGGAAAAACTCTGCTTGAGTGCCTTAACACAGACCTTGTGTGCGACGCTATCAATGTTGCTATGAGAGAAATTTTCAAGCAACTTGCATACGGCCGTTCACAGAGCGCTTTCTCAGAGGGCGGTCTTGTAGTAGGCGCTGCTCTTGAGGACCTCGGCAAAGGCCTCAGAAGCCAGGTCGGCACTATGTTTTCAACGAAAGCAAAGGGCGTTCGCTATATGGAAATGGCGGAAGGCTATGTAACACGCATGGCGCTTGACGAAGAAGGCGAAGTTATAGGATATGAATTTGTTAAACTCGGCAAAATGCTTGAGGATATCCGCCACGGCAAATCACCAAACGAAGCATATGAGGCAAACAAGGGCACTTACGGCAGATTTGATAATGCTGCTAAGTACATTGACCCGCGCGAAGAATAATTAAGACAGGAGGAACGCTAAATGGCTAATGATGTAAAATTCGAAGGCAAAGAGAGAAGAATGGCCAAAATTGAAAAATGTCTTGCTGAATACGGTCTTTCAAGTCTTGAGGAAGCAAGGGATTTGTGCCTTTCAAAAGGAATAGATGTAAACGCTATCGTTAAAGGCGTTCAGCCCATAGCATTTGATAACGCAAGCTGGGCATATACTCTCGGCGCAGCAGTTGCAATAAAGAGCAATGTTAAAACTGCCACAGAGGCGGCTGAAAAAATAGGTATCGGTCTTCAGGCATTCTGCATTCCCGGTTCTGTTGCAGAGCAGAGAAATGTTGGCCTTGGTCACGGCAACCTCGGCGCTCGTCTTCTTTCAGAAGAAACAAAGTGCTTTGCATTTCTTGCAGGCCATGAAAGTTTTGCCGCCGCTGAAGGCGCTATCGGCATTGCACGCACAGCAAACAAAGTGCGCAAAGAGCCCCTTCGCGTAATTCTTAACGGTCTTGGCAAAGACGCTGCTTATATAATTTCAAGAATTAACGGTTTTACCTATGTTAAAACTGATTATGATTTCTACACCGGCGAACTTAAGATAGTTGAAACCAGAGCATTCTCAGACGGCGAAAGAGCCGCTGTTAAGTGCTACGGCGCAAATGATGTGCTTGAAGGCGTTGCTATAATGAAACACGAAGGTGTTGATGTTTCCATTACCGGTAACTCAACCAATCCTGTTCGTTTCCAGCATCTTGTTGCGGGCACATACAAGAAATGGGCTATTGAAAACGGCAAGAAATATTTCTCCGTTGCATCAGGCGGCGGCACAGGCCGTACTCTTCATCCGGATAATATGGGTGCAGGTCCTGCTTCATACGGTCTTACAGATTCTATGGGCCGTATGCACGGCGATGCTCAGTTTGCAGGCTCTTCATCAGTTCCCGCTCATGTTGAGATGATGGGACTTATCGGTATGGGCAACAACCCGATGGTTGGCGCAACCGTTGCAACGGCAGTTGCAGTTGAAGAGGCTATGAAATAAGAGATTTCAAGCCAAACATTTTTAATCGCACAAAAATAAAACGCTCGGATTATCCGGGCGTTTTTTTATATCTCTTCAATAATTCAGTTCAAGGCGGTTTTCGCCTTTTGCGCCGGGAAAGCGGCAAAATCCCCTGCCGGGAATATAGATTATATTAGCATTATCGGAATCCTCGGCGCAGGGCACTTTCTGATTCCACACGAGCGTGAATCTGCGCTCTTTTGAGTCTGTATGAATATCTTTTATATCACCGAAAACCGCCGCGGGATACGGGCGGTTAAACACCGAAAGCAGTTTTTTATCATCAAACTTCATATTCCAGTAAAGACTGCTCCACTGATACTTTTCAAAAACATTCATTATAAAATCAATGTGCTTAATGCTTTTTGCGCCGTTTTGAATTCCGCCCCATTCGCCCATAATAACCGGCACATTCATTTTAAGTTGATTTTCCCTTATTCTGCTAAGAATAAAATTTAACCTGTTGTTGCTGCAATA
This sequence comes from uncultured Eubacterium sp., assembly GCA_944380635.1. Taxonomy (GTDB): domain Bacteria; phylum Bacillota; class Clostridia; order Oscillospirales; family Acutalibacteraceae; genus Eubacterium_R. The sequence goes on from CALWID010000022.1 coordinate 7,675, forward strand.
TATATTATAAAGCGGCGAATCAACAAAAATATCATAAGCGTGAGGCGAATAGACGGAATTTTCAGGCGCTTCAATAGAAAACGGTATTCCGAGATTTGAATAATAACTGTGCTCAAAAACATTTAAGCCGCAATTTACCTCTTTACTTATTTTTTCAAAAAACGGCTGATAATAATTTTCAGAAAAATCGGCAATAATATCCTCTTTTCCGTCTACAACCAAAGAAAAATTCTTTTCATTATCAATTGCTTTCATAATTTTTTTAAACCCTGAGCGGGATTTTACTGCCGCAACAATCTTAAGCGCGGCAAGAATCATTCCCGTCTTTTCACGGCTATGATAAAAGCACGAGTGAAAATCAATATTTTTTCCTAAAATCTTTGCAATGCCGTTTAATATATTTATAAATATTTCCCTGCCGCCGCTTTGCGGATACGGCTCATTAAAGAAATCGCAGCCGATGATATTTGAACAATCCCCCAGCGATGAAACAAGAAATTTCCAGCAATTTATAAAATCGCTCTGAATATTATTTTTATTTTTCCAAAAATCGGAAAACGCCTGCTGCACGCCGTTCATATAGAAATAGCCCTCTGCCCACACGGCAAGCGGGCGCTTACTTTTATAAGAGGTGTTCACTGCCCATTCAGGCGCGCCGTCCCCGTGAAAATAATGCGAAAAAAGGTCCTGGTGCATATCCGGCATAACATAAATATCTTCTTTTTCACACTGCTTTACAAAATCATGAAGAACGCACGCTGTTTCCCGGCTGTACTCTCCCCTTTTTTCTTCAAGCGCCGCCCATGTAATACCAAGGCGCACAAGATTTACGCCGCTGTTTTTAAGGCTGCTTATATTTTCATTTTCAAATTTTTTGAATTGTTTTCGCAACTGCTCCGCCGAGGAGGCGCTTTTCAGTTTACAGCATATATTAACCCCTCGGAAAATACGCTGCCTGCCGTATTCATCACATATTTTAAGATTATCGCAGTAAAATTTATTCATAAATCCCTCTGTACCACAAAGCCGATAATATAGATATAAAAATATTATATAACACTGCGAATTTTTTTACAACAATAAATAAATCGCGCCTCAACCGGCATTGATTAAAAGCGCAAAAAACTCCTTGATTAAGGCACAAAAAAATCCCCCGCCTAAGCAGGGGATATAATTTTGATAATTACTCGGCCTTTGCTTTTTTCTTTCTGATAAGAGTTGGGCTGTTGAAATCAAGCACAAGTGAAAGAACAACAACGCCGACAACGGTAATAATACCCTCAAACAGCATATAAAAACCGTTATAGCCGAAACTGTATGCCCAAACAGACTGCCAGCCGTCTGCATATTCGCCCCAGATAGTTACGCCTGAAATGAAGTGGCATATAAATCTGAAAAGCGAAGCAAACACTGCGCCGAGAGCAAGAGCAAGAGTCTGATTCTTTACCGCTTTTCTGAACAGCGCGCCGCCGATTCCGAGGCAGGCGAACGCTATAACATAATCTGCAAATATCAAAATTATGTAGGCAACAATGCCTTTAACATACGCGAAATTACCGAGGCCCTGAAGCAGCATTTGAAGAATGCCGTGGATAACGCCGGTGCCGGCGCCCCATTTAATTCCGTAGCGATAACCTATTATAACAATAGGCACCTGGCTGAAAGCGGTGATGGAGCCGCCCATAGGCGCGTTGAAAATAGTTACATATGACAGCAAAGTGGCAAGCGCAATCATAATAGCCGTTTCGGTAATTTTTTGAGTATTGCTTATTCGTGATTTTGCCATATTCAAACTCCTTTCCGGGGCGCGTTTACACCGCCCCAAATTCTCAACAAGCCAAAAGAAAAGCCCCGTTCAAAACAGAACGGGGCGCAGATATTGCTTTACACAGTCTCCGCTGTTCGTACTAACGAACAGGTCGAAGGGTATAATCTCAGCCTTGCGGCACCCCTGACTTATTAAGTTATACATATTATAATGCGGGCATCATAATTTGTCAATAAAAAGAAAAAATGTTTGCCGAAAAATAAAATAACCGTTAACGGCGGAATTAAAGCGGAAAAAGAATTATACTTTTTGTACTTGCAGATTGTAACCTTTTTGAGTAAAAAACAGCCCATATACATCAAAATACCACGATTGCAAGCCAAAAAACAGCAAAGAGCAGCAAAAAAAGCAAAATCTACATATCGTTTATTTTTTTGATTTTTTCAAAAAAATCCACAAGATATTGTGATTTTTTTCTGATTTGTATTGACAACTACACCGTATTTTGGTATTATGTAAAAGCGACATACAGTTGATGTAATAATTTTGTAACCATTTAAACTGTTATTGTAACTTTTATGGAGGTGAAATGTAATGAAGATTATCAAGAGAAACGGCTCTGAAGCGGAATTTGATATTTCCAAAATCATTGCCGCTGTAACAAAGGCAAACGCGGCTTGCGAAAAAGAAGAACTTACCCCCTCTCAGATAAGGGATATTGCAGAATTTGTTGAATTTAAGATAACAAAAGCATCTCGCGCCCTTTCCGTTGAAGAAATTCAGGACATTGTTGAAAACCAGATTATGGCACAGGGAGCATTTGAGGTTGCAAAAAGGTATGTTAAATACCGTTATAACCGCTCGCTCATAAGAAAATCCAACACTACGGACGAGCAGATTCTTACGCTTATCGAGTGCAACAACGAGGAAGTTAAGCAGGAAAATTCAAACAAGAACCCTACCGTAAACAGCGTTCAGCGTGATTATATGGCGGGCGAAGTATCAAAAGACCTTACAAAGAGGATCCTTTTGCCGCAGGATATTGTTGAGGCTCACGAAAACGGACTTATTCATTTTCATGACGCGGACTATTTTGCTCAGCATATGCACAACTGCGACTTGGTAAATCTTGAGGATATGCTGCAAAACGGCACCGTTATAAGCGGCACAATGATTGAAAAGCCGCACACTTTCTCTACGGCGTGCAACATTGCCACTCAGATAATCGCGCAGATTGCCTCCAGCCAATACGGCGGTCAGAGCATAAGCCTTGCGCATCTTGCGCCGTTTGTTGACCTGAGCAGGCAGAAATTCAGAAAAGATGTCAGAGCGGAACTTGAAGAAGCAGGCATAGACCCGACCGAAGATGAAGTTAACAAGATTACCGAAATGCGCGTTAAGAGCGAAATAAAGCGCGGCGTGCAGACTATTCAGTATCAGGTAATTACGCTGATGACAACAAACGGTCAGGCTCCTTTCGTTACGGTATTTATGTATCTTGACGAAGTTCCCGAAGGGCAGACAAGAGATGACCTTAAACTTATAATCGAGGAAGTTTTGCGCCAGAGAATTCAGGGCGTTAAGAACGAGAGCGGCGTATGGATTACTCCTGCGTTCCCGAAACTTATTTATGTTCTTGATGAGGACAACATTACCCCCGATTCTAAATACTGGGATGTTACCGTTCTTGCCGCTAAATGCACGGCAAAGAGAATGGTGCCGGATTATATTTCCGCAAAGAAAATGCGCGAACTTAAAATAGATAAAAACGGCAACGGCAATGTTTACACCTGTATGGGCTGCCGTTCATTCCTTACCCCGTATGTTGACCCCAAAACAAACAAACCAAAATATTACGGCAGATTTAACCAGGGCGTTGTTACTCTTAACCTTGTTGATATTGCCTGCTCTTCAGGCGGGGATATGACTAAATTCTGGAAGATATTTGACGAAAGGCTTGACCTTTGCTACCGTGCACTTATGTGCCGCCACAACAGGCTGCTCGGCACTCCCAGTGATGTTGCTCCTATCCTTTGGCAGTACGGCGCGCTTGCAAGGCTAAAGAAAGGTGAAAAGATAGACAAACTTCTTTTCGGCGGATATTCAACCATATCACTCGGCTATGCAGGCCTTTATGAATGTGTTAAGTATATGACCGGCAAGAGCCACACCGACCCGGACGCCAAGGAATTTGCGCTTTCCGTTATGCAGAAACTTAATGACGCCTGCAAAGAATGGAAAGCAAAAGAAAACATTGACTTTTCTGTTTACGGCACTCCGCTGGAATCCACCACATACAAATTTGCAAAATGCCTGCAAAAGCGTTTCGGCAAGATTCCCGGCGTTACTGACAAAAACTACATTACAAACAGTTATCATGTTCATGTTACAGAAAAGATTGACGCATTCACAAAACTTAAATTTGAGGCTGAATTTCAGAATCTTTCACCCGGCGGCGCAATCAGTTATGTTGAAGTTCCTAATATGCAGGATAATATTCCGGCGGTACTTTCGGTTATGCAGTATATTTACAACCATATTATGTACGCCGAACTCAACACAAAGAGCGACTATTGCCAGGTTTGCGGATATGACGGCGAAATCAAAATAGTTGAGGAAAACGGCAAACTTGTTTGGCGCTGCCCCAACTGCGGCAACGAAGACCAGAGCAAAATGAATGTTGCGCGCCGCACATGCGGATACATAGGCACGCAGTTCTGGAACCAGGGCAGAACTCAGGAAATCAGGGACAGAGTTCTTCACCTGTAATCAATATAAACAAAAGGAGCGGGAGCGCGGCTGATTAATGTGCGCTCCCTTCTGTTTTACTATGAACATTGCAGAAATTAAAACAAATGATATTGCAAACGGAGAAGGCGTGCGCACATCTGTATTTGTTTCCGGCTGCCGCCACCACTGCCCCGAATGCTTTAACGATATTGCGTGGGATTTTGACTACGGCAAAAAATGGAATAACGAAACTAAGGAATATATTTTATCCTCCTGCGAACCGCCGTGGATTGCCGGGCTGTCACTTTTGGGCGGCGAACCGTTTGAGCCGGAAAATCAGGACGGTATGCTGGAACTTTTAAAAGAATTCAAATCGCGCTACCCTATGAAAAATGTGTGGTGCTACAGCGGTTTCACTCTTGAGCAGATAACGGGAAAAGAAAAAAGCAGAGCCGCAACAAAAACGGCTTTGGAAATGCTGAAATACATTGATATACTCGTTGACGGCAGATTTGAAAAGGAACTTAAAAACATTTCGCTCAAATTCCGCGGCTCAGAAAATCAAAGGGTAATAGACCTCAAAAAAACGCTTCAAAGCGGAAACATAATTCTTTATCTTGAATAGTAAAAGGCGGAGCAATGCGCTCCGCCTTTTGCATTATATTCTGCCGTTTTGTATTATAATATTCTGCCGTATAAACTTTTACCTTACAGGCGTATAATCTATTTTCGCCTGCTCATCTGTTGATTCAAGTTTAAAGATAACGGGGCGCAAGCCGTCGTTACAACTGCATATTGCCACCCCGGGCTTTCTTATCCAATCGCCGAAATAAAAAACATCATTACCCGCGCCGTGGGCAAGGGCAAACACATACTGATATATTGCTTTCCACGCCTCATCACAAAAGCCGTCCGGCTTTGCGTAGTCTGCATAAAAAATTTCGCCCTCTTTCATCATCGGGCAGGCAGTAAGTCCCTCGGCGCCGTATTCAGCCGCAAGTTCTTTATCAAGCGTAGTTTTTAAAACAGTTATTTTAACCTTTTTCATAAACAATAATCACCTTTCGATTTTTAGAATTTAAAACAGTAAATGTAAAATCATAAATATGAAATAAATATACCAAAAAAGCCGCTGAAATGCAACAGCATAACAGCGGCTTAATTATTACATAATATTCGTTTTAATATTTATTTTGCCGTTTTCAAACACGGCTTTAAGTCCGTTACTGTCCGCAGAAGTATAAATCGCGGCGCCGCTGAATTTTTTAATCCTTGCAATAACGCTTTTATGCACATTCTTTTCATAGTTAAGAATAACGGCAATATCAGGATTCAGCGTTTTCAGCCAGAAAGCGGAGGAAGAAAACTCATAACCGTGGTGGCCGACTTTAAGCAAATCAACTTTACCTACTTCTTTAGCGATTTTCTTTTCGCCGCCGCATTTCCAGTTCATATCGCCAGCAAGCAGCGCCCGCAGCCCGTCATACTCAACAAGGGTTACTACTGAATTTTCATTCTCCCCTGTTTTGCGCTGCCGGTGAACAACGCGCCCGTTATAGAATGTTATCTTAAAATCGCCGAGGTTAAACGAATAGCCGTCAAACTCCGTATAAATCGGAACATTCTTATTAATAAGCGCATCCCGCATTTGGGTATAAACCTCTTTGTTATCCCACTGAGTGCGCTCCATAAGATTTATAGAATTTTCGTTATACGGCTTTAAAAACGCTTTTTTAACGATAATCTTATCGTCATTAATCACAGTATCAAAACCGCCTATATGGTCTGAATGGGCATGCGTGCCGAGCACAAAATCAAGGGTAACAAAATTATCCTGACCCATACAGTTTTTATGAAGGTAGTCAACTACTTCCTTTTCATATCCGGGATATTTCAACGCGGGTTTATCCGGCGGATACTCGGTATCCTCACCGGCGTCCACCATTGCAAAATGAGTGCCGCTTTGAATTATAATGCAATCCGAATGCCCTGTGCTTAAAAAATGGATACAGTTCATACCAAAACTTTCTTTCCTACAAATTCTTCAAGACAGCACATAATATTCTCTTCATTAGAACAGATTACGCCGTCGCTCACCGCTTTAAGTTCGGGGCAGGCATTTGCCACCGCAAAGCCGTATCTTGCCACCTTAAGCAGTTCAATATCGTTTTTACTGTCCCCAACCGCAACAACTTCGCCGACATCAATGCCGCAGAGCCTGCAAAGGTTTTTAAGGCCTGTACCTTTGTTAACGCCTTTATTCATAATCTCCAAATTATTGCTCATTGAGGTTGTAATTTGCAGATTAGGAAAACAAACATTAATTCTGTGCCTGCACTCCGCCCTTTCCTGCATATCCCTAAAGAAAACATCAAACATTTCAAGTTCAAGGCCCGGGTGGCGGATAACACTTTCCAAATCATCAATCGGTTTGCGGCTCCTGCGGATTTCAGGAAGATAATCAGGGTCAATCCTGTAACGCGCAAATCCTCTTTCATTAAATTTTGCGGAATCTACAATCGGAATACCTTTAGCGTAAAGTTCAATAAATGTTTTGGCGTTGTTAAGTATTCTGAACACGCCGTATGCCGTTTGCGGCTCAAAATAAGATGAATATATAACTCCTTTTCCCCGTTTGTAAACAGCCGCACCGTTTGAATAGATTATATAATCAATATACTTGCATTCAAGAAGTTCCTGCGGTATTTCAAAAAAGGTGCGCCCGGTTGCGATAACGGTTGAAATTCCGTTTTTATAAAGCCTTTTTACGGCATCCAGATTTTCACGGCTGACGCTTGTGCTGTTTGACAGCAGGGTGCCGTCCAAATCAGTTGCAATTATCATTTGCTTTTCTCCTGAAAGAACCCCGCTTTATCTGAATTATATACCGTTCCAGCGGATAAGTCCAGAGAGTGGGGATATTTATTATTATAAATTTTGCAATTATTTCCGTTACCGGGTTTGAAATTGAACAGCGAAGCATAAAAGCGCCTGCTGCCGAGCCAAACCACGAACTGAACAAAATATTAAACACCGCCAGCAGCAGATAAAGGAAAGAACTGTATGCGGGATTCACATTTGAGTGAAAAGTTATTTTTCTGTTCATAAGATAAGCGGCAACATAACCGGCAGTAGTGGAAATAAGGTAAGAATAAAGATAGCCCTTGTACCGTATGCCGAGGAAAGAAAGAATTTCACTTTCCGGCAGCGGCTGCGAATTAAGCGGGGCAAACACAAGATACAAAAGCACAAGATAAACAGATATATCAAGCGCGGAAGTTACTATGACCGTAAAATTAAATTTTATAAACTTCCAGAGTTCGCCGTGCTTTGCCGCAAACAACTTAATGCGCTTGTGCAACAATCCTCTGCTTTTTCTTTCTGTGGATAACAAATCTGTTTAAAGGATAAATCCAAAGGGTGGGTACGGTCATAACCACAACTTTAGTGAGCATCTCAACAAACACATTATTATAGCCGCTGTTTGTTACAAGTGTGCCTAAAAACGCGCCGAACCAAGTATTAAACGCAATTGTGCAAACCACCATTATTGCATACAGAATTGTTGAAATCACGGGATTTGCGTCCGCCTGAAAAGTTATTTTTCTGTTCATAATATACGCTGCGGCGTATCCGATTGTGGCGGAAATGGCATATGAATACAGATAGCCCTGATACTCAATTCCAAGGAACGCAAGCACGGGATTATCCGTAACGGGCACTTCGTTGAGCGACCTGAACACCACATACTGTAAAAACATAAACACCGCAAGTTCCAAAACGGAAGTGCTGATACCGGTAAATGAGAATTTAATAAACTTCCATATTTCGGAATGTTTATCAACGAACGCTTTTATTTTTTGTTTCATGCGTTATTACCCTTTCTTCTGCTCAGAACAGGTGTGATTTTAGAAATTATTGCCGCCGCGCCGGCGAAAACAAGCACTGCGCCTGATAGATTCCATATCAGATCCTCCGGAAAATTATGAACAAAAAGTACAGCGCCGCCGGCGATACTGAGCGCAGCAAGCAAAATACAAAATACATTATTTAAAATTCTTTTCATATTTGATTTCCTTTCTTATTTAATTTATATATATATTTTGAAATATTTATATAAAGAAACAATTTGCAAAATGTCAAAAATAAGAAAGATTTTTCGGCGAATATTAAATTTCTGTCAATTTCGTCAAATTTAAGTAAAACTAAAAAAGACCGCCCGGCAGGGGCGGTCTTAGAACAAGTATTTTATTTTACAAATTCTTTTGCTACCTTAATGATATTTTCCGCTGAAAGGCCAAACTGCTTTAACAAATCCTTTGCAGGGCCGCTGTGGCCGAAAACATCGTTAACGCCTATACGCTTAACCGGAACAGGACATTCGGCGCTTAGAGCGGCGCACACTGCCTCTCCGAGGCCGCCGATAACATTATGCTCCTCAACAGTAATAACTCTGCCTGTTTTCTTTGCGGATGCAACAACAAGATCTTTATCAAGCGGTTTAATAGTTGCCATATTGATTATTTCCGCGCTGATACCGCAGTTTTCAAGTTCTTTTCCGGCTTCTATAGCCTCGGCAACCATAAGTCCGTTAGCAATAATAGTTACATCTGCGCCCTCTTTTATAAGTTCGCCTTTACCGATTTCAAATTTATAATCTTCGCCGTGGAAAACGGGGACTGCGAGCCTGCCGAATCTTAAATAAACGGGGCCCTCGTAAGAATAAGCGGCTTTTACTGCCTGTTTTGCCTCAACATCATCTGCCGGGCATATAACCACCATACCGGGAATAGAGCGCATAAGCGCAAAATCTTCGCAGCACTGGTGGGACGCTCCGTCCTCGCCTACTGATATTCCGGCGTGAGTTGCGCCAATCTTAACATTAAGATGAGGATAGCCGATTGAGTTTCTAATCTGTTCAAACGCTCTGCCTGCCGCAAACATTGCAAAACTTGAGGCAAACGGAACAAAGCCCATTGTGCTTAATCCGGCGGCTACGCACATCATATTTGACTCCGCGATACCGCAGTTTATATGGCGCTCAGGGAATGCCTTTTTAAATATGGCGGTTTTGGTTGCGGCGGAAAGATCCGCGTCAAGCACAACGATATTATCCGCGCCGTTTTCAGCAAGTTCTTTAAGAGCATTGCCGTAACTCTCACGGGTTGCAATACATTTTACATCTGCCATAATCACGCCTCCAATTCTGCAAGTTTTTCATCAAGTTCTTTAACGGCAATCTCATATTCCTGCTGATTCGGCGCCTTTCCGTGCCAGTCAACAGCATTTTCCATATAAGAAACGCCAAGGCCTTTAACAGTTTTCATAACTATTGCAAACGGCTTTGTGCTTTTTTCAAAAGCGTTAAACGCTTTTTCAAGGTCATCAAAATCGTTGCCGTTAACAACGATGCAGTCAAATCCGAAAGCGCGCACTTTATCATCAATAGGCTCAGCGCTCATAACATCCTCACAGGCGCCGTCTATCTGAAGTCCGTTAACATCAATGATAACGCAAAGATTATCAAGTTTATACTGAGAAGCAAACATCATTGCCTCCCAAACCTGACCTTCTTCTATTTCTCCGTCGCCGAGAAGTGTGTATATTTTAATATCATTTTTACCGAGCATTTTAGCGCCCTTTGCCATTCCGCACGCGGCGCTTATTCCCTGGCCGAGCGAGCCGGTGCTCATATCAATACCGGGGACGGTATTCATATTCGGGTGGCCCTGAAGATAAGAATCAATGTGGCGCAGAGTTTTTAAATCCTCCACCGGGAAAAAGCCTTTATAAGCAAGCGCGCTGTATAAAGCGGGCGCGGCATGGCCTTTGGAAAGGACAAATCTGTCCCTATCCGGGTCGCGGGGATTTTTAACATCATATTTCATCTGCCTGCCGTAAAGATAGGCAATTACATCTGCGGCGGAAAGGCTGCCGCCCGGGTGGCCCGCCTTGGCATTATAAGTACTTTCAATTATGCCGAGCCTTATTTGAGCGGCATAGATTTCAAGTTCTCTTTTTTCTTCACTGTTCATTGCTTGCTCCTTTAGAATTATTTAACCTGCTCATAAAAGCAGTTTACAACAACTTCCATAACCGAATCCTCATCAAGATAATATTCGGCAAAAACATCTTCCGTTGCGGAATCTGACGCCCGCATTTCACCATCCAAAGTATACTGCGTAAAGCCTGAAACGCCGTGGGACAGCGCAACCGTTGCAAGATAAGTAACTTCGCTGAGTGAAATATTTGTTTGGCTGTATTCGGAAGCCGTATTATACAAATCTGATATAACGGAAAAATCACTTGTTACAGCATTTCTGAGTTGCTCAACATACGCCTTGATATACTGAGTTTGGCGCTCCGTTCTGTTTAACGAGGCTTCTATATTATCCATATCTCTGTGGCGCACATATGTCTCCGCAAAATCGCCCTGAATTGTAACAGTATCGCCCTTATAAACGCCGTCCTCAGGGAAATCATAAAGAGAAGTTACCGTAACGCCGCCTACGGCGTCATTAAGCGGAGCGATACCGCTGAGGTCAAGCGCAAAATATTTTTCAACAGGCACATTGCCTAAAATTCGGCTTATAGCGGTAGTAACATTCTCACAGGAAGAAGTACCGCCGTCCCCATAAGCATAAGCAAGGCAAAGCTGCATATTCTCCGTTCTTACAAATTCACCGCCGACTGTATACAGGTCAATATCAACCATTGTATCACGCGGTATGGTGATAACACTGACCTCGCCGGTATTAGTATCAATAACGCCAACAATATCAGTATCCGCCTGGCCGGAATTGCCTATAACAGTATCAGCGTCCGGCGTAATGCTTTCACGGTCTACGCCTATAAAAGCAAAGGCAACTTTATTGCGGTCATACACATAAGTGTGGCCGTTATATATGATAGTTTCCTCATACTTCGGATTTGCCGGCTCAACAACAAGTGAATTATGCCCTTTTTCTCTTAAATAAAGATAGGTGCCGCCGATAATTGCAACCGCCGCGAATATTATGGCAAGAATAACAATAAAAATCCTTACTATAAGCGGAAGTTTATGCTTTTTTCTGTGATGGTGCCTATGGTGGGAATGATGATGGTGGTGATGATGGCTGCCTGAACTATGCTCGGAAGAATGGTGATGATGATGCTCCTGAGTGAGCAAAAAATCACTGCTTCCGGAATTTTCAGGCTCTTTGCCTGCCGATGCATCATTAGTGTTTTCCTGTTTTGCCGCGCTTTCGCTCTCCTGAGGGAAGAGAAAATTTCCGTCGGCAGAATCTAAATTAGGGTCAATTGGTCTTTTCATCTTTTACTAACACTCCGCAAACAAGATACCTGTTGCTTTTTTGATTTGTAATACAAGTTGAAAGCACTACTATCTTGCTGTTTTCATCAATTGGAACATCAAGTTCTGTTCTTACATTTTTAAGAGCGGAACTCGGATTTGTAATAGTTTCCTGAAAATTAGCCAAATCCTGAGGAACGGCAAAATTAAAGGAATTCATAATATGCCTGTCGTCATACTTAAAGGCGGAAATTACCTGATAAGTAAGTTTCCTTTGCGGCATATAAATATAGAAATATTCGTGTGAATTAAAAAATTCTTCATCCTCAAACTTATGCAAAGAGGTAAACATAGTTTCTTTATACCCGTTATGGCCGTAAATCACCGTTATCGGGTCTGAAAAATCCTTGCTGTTTACGCCCTGAGTATAAATGGCGCCGCTTGCAAGCCAAGATTTATCATAAGCGCTGTGGCGCAGATAAAAATCATCGTCATTCTGGCTTTGCACTATAGGATAATCCACATCAGTATCATCAATTTTTATCCAGGCATAGATATCTTCATTACCCTGCTGAAGAGAAGCAAAATCAACCGGATTATCGGCAAGAGCACCGCTTTGAGAAGAAGTTGTATCAGGGGTTGTAACCAACTCTGATTCATTTTGCGCCATAATGGAATTATAAATATAAATTCCTATATAAACACAAGCGCATACGAATATGATGATTGCAAGAATAAGAAGAATTATTCTTTTTTTATCTTTCTTTTTATCGTTATTTTCTATATTTTCCGCGCTTTTTTCAATATTTTCTTTATTTTTGTTGTTATTTTCATTCATTAAAAACACCGCAATCTAAAAATAATAACCAAAAATACAGTTCATTACAAGAGTCTTTTACATTAAAAAAACCTGCTCGCATAGGAACAGGTTTTAAAAATTCAATTAATTTGGATTATTCAGCATCTTTCTTTTTGGAGAGAGCAAGAATTGCAGCACCTGCACCTGCTGCGCAAACCGCTGCCGCCGCTACTGAAACGCCGGTATCCGGTGAAGTTGCAGAATCATCCTTATTAACAGTAGTTGTTTCGCCTGAAGTTGCGCCGGTTGTGCCCTCAGTTTCAGCAAGAGCATTTACGGTATAACCGTCCGGATACTCAAAAGCATCCCAATCAAGAATCTCTATTACAAGAGTATTGCCTTCCTGGCTTACAACACTGCAAACAGCACTGGCATCGCTGAGAGCAATTGCGTTACCGTTTTTATCAATAAGATTCCAACCGCTGAGTTTAGCAGTGCCTGAATAAGTGAATACAAGTTGGTTTGAGCCTGCGCTTACCTGAGCACCCTTAACCTGAGTTGTTGCCTTGCCATTCAATAGCGGGTCATTAGCGGAGTGCATAAGCGCTACACCCTGAGGGCTGTAAACATTAATTGCAGCCGAAGCGGGAACAGCGAAAGCAGCGCATACTGAAACCGCCGCGATTACGGAAATCAGAACTGAAAGAAACTTTTTCATAATAAACACCTCATTAAATTGATATAGTTAAACCACTTTTAATATAATACGATTGAATTATACCATTTAAGTTTAAATTTGTAAAGGGTTTTGAAGAAAAATATTTTACAAATTTGTTACATTTTTTTGTTACAAATTATGTTAACTGCGATTTTCCGGTGCACAATTCATAATACCTGCCGTGGTTTTTAAGCAGGTCGTCATGGTCGCCGCGCTCTATTATTTTGCCGTGTTCGAGCACCATAATTGCATTTGAATTTCTTACCGTTGAAAGGCGGTGAGCGATAACAAACACCGTTCTGCCCGCCATAAGCCTATCCATACCGTGCTCAATATGAAGTTCCGTACGGGTATCTACGGAGGAGGTTGCCTCATCAAGAATCAGCACAACGGGCTTTGCAACCGCCGCCCTTGCGATTGCAAGAAGTTGGCGCTGGCCCTGGGAAAGATTATCGCCGTCGCCCGAAATCATGGTGTTATAGCCCTGCGGCAATCTTCTGATAAACGAATGAGCGGAGGCAAGTTTTGCCGCGGCAATACACTCCTCATCAGTAGCCTCAAGCCTGCCGTAGCGTATATTATCCATTACCGTGCCGGTGAAAAGATGCGTATCCTGAAGCACTATTGAGAGCGTTTTTCTGAGGTCATCTTTTTTTATCCGCCGAACATCTATTCCGTCATAAGTAATAGAGCCGTCCTGAATATCGTAAAAGCGGTTTATAAGATTTGTAATAGTTGTTTTTCCGGCGCCCGTTGAGCCTACGAAAGCAATTTTCTGACCGTGCTTTGCATAAAGTGAAATATTTTTAAGAACAGGCTTTTCAGGAACATAGGAGAAGTTTACATTATTGAAAACAACATTGCCCTCAACCGCAACGAGTTTACCGCCGTCGTTCCAGAAAAGTTTTCTTTCCCCGTTTTCATTCTTCTCTTCAAGCGTAACGGTGCCTTCGTCAACCTCCGGCTCCATATCCATTATCTCAAAAACGCGCTCTGCGCCCGCAAGTGCCGAAAAAATCGTGTTCATTTGGTTTGCGATTTGGTTTATAGGCTGAGTAAACTGCTTTGAGTAACTTAAAAATGTGAAATATGTGCCTATATCAATACTTGAAATAAGCACCAAAAGTCCGCCCACAAGAGCGATTGTGGCGTAACTGGCGTTATTAATTCCCGTGGAACTCGGGCCCATTACGCCGGCAAAGAAGTTGGCGTTAGTGGCCGCTTTTCGGAATTTTTCATTGCACGCTCTGAATTCTTCGTTTATTTTATCCTCATGATTAAAAACTTTAACTACTTTAAGCCCCTCAACAGATTCCTCTATATTACCGTTCATAATACCGAGTTCTTTTTGCTGTTCGCGGAAATATTTTCTGGACTGCTTTCCGATTTTGCTTACCGTTATCACCATTATTACAAGAAATACAAGGGCGATACCGAAAAGCAGCGGGCTTAGATAAATCATCATTACGATAATGCCCGCAAAAGTAAAGGCGGAGGAAACAAGTTGCACCATGGACTGCTCAAGCATCATCTGAACATTATCCACATCATTTGTAAAGCGGCTCATAATTTCGCCGTGTGTTTTACTGTCAAAATACCTGAGCGGCAGCGACTGCATATGATTAAACAATTCTTTTCTGATAAGATTTGTGGTTTTATACGCAATAGTTACCATAACGCGGCTTTGGATAAACGAAAACAGAGCAGTGCCGCAGTAAAGAGCGCCTACAATTACAAGGTTTTGAATTAATTTTTTAATGCCCTGGGTCATAAAATTACCCGCTAAGACGGACGCTTCAATATCGTTAAGAATAGGGCGCAGCCAATAAGACGCGCCTATCTGGCAGACTGTGCTTAAAACGAGCGAAAGAAATACAACTACAAGGAAAACCTTGCTTTTCCCCATATATTTAAGTATTCTGCCGAATGTTTTTTTGGCGTTTTTGGGCTTTGCGTAGCCGTGTTTATTTTCCATAGGTCCCGGCATTATTCGCTCACCCCTTTCTGCTGGGTTTGATAGATTTCCTGATAAATCTCATTTGTTTTAAGCAAATCATCGTGCCTGCCTATACCTTTTATTTCGCCGTCATCAAGCACGATAATCTTATCAGCGTCTTTAACGGACGAAACGCGCTGAGCGATTATGAAAACGGTGGTATCTTTAAGTTCATTATAAAAACTATCCCTGATTTTCGCCTCCGTAGCGGTGTCAACCGCTGAAGTGGAATCATCAAGAATTAATATTTTAGGCTGCTTTATCATTGCCCTTGCAATACAAAGGCGCTGTTTCTGGCCGCCCGAAAGATTAAGCCCGCCCTGAGAAAGGTCGGTATCATAGCCGTGCGGCTGGCGCAGCACAAAATCGTGCGCCTGAGCGTATCTGCACGCCTTTTCTATTTCTTCATCGGTAGCGTCCGCCTTGCCCCAGCGGATATTATCCTTTATAGTGCCGCTGAAAAGCACATTTTTTTGGAGCACAACGCCGATAATATCCCTGAGCGCCTTTATATCATAATCGCGCACATCAACATCATCAACAAGCACTTCGCCGCCTGTAACATCATAAAGACGGGGAATGAGATTTACAAGGCTTGATTTGCCGCAGCCCGTGCCGCCTACAACGCCTATTACCTGCCCCGGCTCTGCTGTAAAATTAATATCGTGAAGAATATCATCGCCGGAATCGGAAGAATTATATTTAAAATTAACATGCCTGAATTCAACTTTGCCCTTTGCGCTTGTGGCGTCAGGAATATAATCTTTTTCTCCGTTTGTAATATCCACCTTTGTGTTGAGGACTTCAACAACACGGTCGCCGCACGCTTTGCCCCTTGCAAGTTGGAGAAGCATCATTGATATCATCATAAGGTTCATAAGCACCTGAATAATATAAGACGCGAAAACGGATATTTGGCTTACATCCATAACGCCGTTGCTTGCGTCCACGCCGCCTCTGTAATAAACAAAAACAACTACGGCATTTAAAACAAGCATCATAATCGGCATAACGGTAACCACAAGCCCGGAGGCCCTTGCGCCCTGAGCGGCAAGGTCATCGGATACAGTTTTAAACTTATCCTTTTCGTGATCCTCGCGGACAAAAGCCTTTACTACTCTGATACCGATAAGATTTTCCTGAACTACCCTGTTTACATTATCAATCTTTTTTTGCATTTTTTGAAACATGGGAAATCCAAATTTCAAAACGCACACAACAACAATTACAAGCACGGGCAGAATAAACAGCAAAAGCGCGCTCATTTTTGGATTTATGGAAACAGCAAACGCAGACGAAACCACCAAAAGAGCCGGGCCTCTTACAAGTATGCGCAGGCTCATCATTACAACCATTTGCAGCATTGTAATATCGTTTGTAAGCCTTGTTGTAAGGGACGCGGTTGAGAATTTATCAATATTTTTAAAAGAGAATGTGCTGATTTTTTTATACATATCATTTCTGAGCCTGAAAGCAAAATTCTGGCTGCAAACAGACGAGGCTTTCATTGTGGCAAGGCCGCCCGCAAGACCGAGCAGGGCAAGGGCAAACATACCTATGCCGTACAGAATAACATCTTTGCGCACTGTTTCAGGCGAGGAAGCCGTGCTTACCATTTCATAAATATCGCTGGCAATGGACGGGAGCGATAATTCGCAAATCGCCTCAACTATCATACCGAGGGCGCTTATTGCCGCCAGATGCCACAGCCCTTTCATATATGACGCAAGTTTTTTCAGCATAATGATTCCTCCGAAACATAATTTCTGAGATTTGAATTGACCGAAACTGCCCGGTGGGAAAAATCGGTAAAATGTATTCTAACATTATAGAAATTTAAAATCAAGATGATATATGTTAAATTTTGCGGTTGTAAAAAAAACTCGTTTATGATAAAATATGCCGTAATCGAAACGATTTAAGGCGCGGCAAAGCCTTGCCGGCTTATGTTTTAACTGTTCGGAGGGCGTTTATGGATCTTTGCAGTTACAGCGAAATAAGCAGCCTGCTTAAGAGGCACGGTTTTACTTTTTCAAAATCGCTGGGGCAGAATTTTATTATAAACAAAAAAATATGCCCCGCCATGGCTGAAAGTCTCGGCGCGGACGATAAAACCGGCGTGCTTGAAATAGGCCCCGGAATAGGCGTGCTGACCAAAGAACTATGCGCCGTTGCGGGCAAAGTTGTTTCAGTTGAACTTGACAGCCGCCTTTTCCCTATTCTTAATGAAACGCTTGCTGAATGCAAAAACGCGGAAATAGTTGAAGGGGACGCGCTTAAAATGGATTTGGGCGCGCTTGTAAAAGAAAAATTCAGCGGCGCAAACGATATAAAAGTATGCGCAAATCTGCCGTATTATATTACATCGCCTATAATTATGAAACTGATAGAAAGCAAATTGCCGGTAAGCGAAATTGTTGTTATGGTGCAAAAGGAGGCGGCGGACAGACTTGCCGCCGAAATCGGCTCAAGAGAAAGCGGCGCGCTGACAGTTGCCGCGCAATACTATGCCGAGATAGAAAAACTTTTTAATGTTGGGCGCGGCAGTTTTATGCCCCAGCCTAAAGTGGACAGCGCTGTAATAAAACTGACGGTGAGAAAAGAGCCCCCTGTGCGCCCGGCAGACGAAGAAAGATTTTTCAGGATAGTGAGAGCGGCGTTTGCCCAGCGCAGAAAAACAGCGCTCAACAGCCTTTCATCATCGCTGAATGTGCCGAAAGAGAAAGTTAAAGCGGCGCTTGCAGAAATAGGAAGAAATGAAAACGACCGCGCCGAAAAATTCACAATGCAGGAATTCGCTGAACTCTCCGCTTTGATATAACGCAAAAGAAGCGACTTCATTTAACAAAAAAAATTATTTTTGTATATTTTGTTAATTTTTTCTAATAATATTGCAAGGCTTAATTTTATGTATTAATATATTTATTGATTTGTGCCGCAAAGATACTGCGGCGGCAAATTTTATGTGTTTAACATTATTATTAAAAAGAGAGGATAATATGGAAAAAAGCAATTCACAATTTAATATATCCTCGCTGCCAGGCGAATATGCGCGGCTGTTTATAAAAGACCCGCTGTTTATGTTTTTATGCCCTGTTAAGGCAAACCGAGCGGATTTTATTATAAAATATTTTAATTATTACCTGCCGAGGTGGAACTCCGCCGGAGAATTTATTGAAACGGGGAGCAAAAACATTGCCGCAACTTTGACCGACCCGAACTTATTTATATATAAATTTCCGGGTAAGCACGGTTTTTCATTAAAGATGAACAGATATTCATACAATATCCTGAATCATATGGAAGTTGTGCAAAACATTATAAACATAGTTGTGCCCGAGCAACTCAACAAAAGGCTGCTTACTATTTACTCAGCGCCCGAAGTGCCTGAAAAAGAAATAGAAAATATCATTGAATACTGTAAAAAGAAAGCAGAAGAAGAAAACTTTGTGCTTGTATACGAAACATTTTCAAAACGCTTTATAGAGAAATTTGAAAAATCAGGATTTGAAACGGGATATTCAAGGCAGTTTTTAAACACGCAGTTTTTTCAAACTGTTATGACCTACAATATCTGATTTAAGCGTTTTTGTATTCCAAGCAAAAAATAACAAATTTAACTACACAAACAAATGACCCGCCTGAGTTTACACTCAAGCGGGTCTGTTTATTTTATGCTTTTAAACTGCAACATCGGTTGCGGAAACGAACACGCCGTCCGCCTTATCGCCAACGGTAACTGTTACCGTATCTCCTGTTTGCACAAGCAAAACATCCATACAATCAGCAACGCTGATATAATAATATGTGCCGTTTATCTGAAGATAATAATATGTGTTGCCGTTATTTACGGAGGTAAGAATAGAAGTTACTTCTCCGGTTACCTGGGAGCCGTTTTCCGCGGCGGAAGAGCCTTCTGCAGAGTTGCTTTCTGTATCTGCGGGTGGCTCTGCGGCAGTGCCGCCTTCATTCTCATCCGTTTCATCAACAAGATATTCATTTACATCAATATCCGTGCCGATAATATTTTTATCCTTAAGAGCCTGAATATAATTCTCAACAGCCGCGTTGAGGGCTTTGGCGTCGCTCTTCATCTCATCAACTATACCGGTGCCGACTATTGTTTTATCCGCAAGATTTACAAGCGCGTAGCCTTTAACGGTATTACTTGAACCGTAAAGGCTCATAAAGTAAGTCGGCTGGCCCTCAATATCAAGCAAAATCGGGAATGTTGCGGCATACTGATAATTCTGAACAGCGTCTTCAGCCGACTGCTGCGCCGCCGTTTCAATAGCGCCGCCGTTTTCATAATAGCGGGTTTCCTTTGTGCGCTGATTGCTAAGGATAAAACCAAAATTAGACGCGTCTGATTCAGAAGAAGTTACGCCCGTATAAATCCAAACATCATCATCCATAGCGATATAGCCGTTGCCCTGAGAAGCCTGGCTTACATCGTTTTGGAAGATAATTGAGTTCCAGAAACCATTTTGGAATTTTCCGTAATAATCATACTGCTGAACAAGCAGATTTGCCGAATAAACTACATCTATCCACTGAAGCGAGGAATCCGAACGCACCTGCTCAATATCATAATATACGCTTTCGCCGTTAAGAGCGTCTGTAATAACAGCGCCCTTAACATCCGTACCGCCGAAAAGTCCGATTGTTTTATCAAGCACGGGTGTTATCCAATAAGGATGCCCGTCATCGCTAATCTCAAAATTAGGCGTATCAAGAAGTTCGGTGGGATACTGAAATCTTAAGTGCCTTATGAGTTTTTCGTTAAACAGTTCGGTGGGGCTGTACTGAATACAGGAGCCAAACTGGTCTACGCAGTTTACAACCGTAACTTTTTGGGAAATAAGGTCAATTATCATATATGCCGGAACGCCTTCTTTGGTATTATTAAACCATTTAAACACATCCGCATATTCAAGATACGCAACTCTTACGGGGCGGTTATTATAATTAATCATTGTAGTTGTGTTTGAAACAACATACTGGCTTTTATATTCTGAAAGGGAGCCGAGTTGCTGGTCGGCAAGCGTAAGCGCGCGGGATTCATCAACGCGGGGAACACTGTCCACGCTGAGTTTTTCAAAATCCGTTGAAAAATCGCTTGTAGTAACCGGCATAAGTTCGCTGTATGACGACGCTCTGAAAATAGTTGCGCCGCACACCCAGCCGATTGCCATTACAACCGCAAGAACGGCAACTATAATTACCGGTACTTTAGATTTTTTCTTTATATATTCGCGGCGCTCTATCTTTTTATTTGCTTTGCAGGCAAGCGCAAAGAAAACCATAAACAGAACGATAAGTATAACCACGAATAAATACATATTAACATCTTTAAAATTAAGCGCCGGAAGCATCATATAATAAACTATTCCGCCGGTAATTATTGTTAATACAGCGGAAATAAGCAGCCTGAGCCATACTTTTTCAGGCTTTACAACAACATCCACTTCATCTTTTTTAGGCCATTTGAATTTTGATTTGAAGTCATTTATAACTTCATCTGCATCATAATCCATATTGGGCATCTGTTCGCTCATAATTTATTCTCCTGTTCTTAATAAGAGCCGGGCTGCACGCCGCGGCATTTAGATTATCATAACATAACAAAGCATATTATTCAATAATATAATATTGAATTTTCTTTTAACAAATCTCAATAACTGTAATTAAATATATTATTTGCCTGTTAAATTATATATTTATTAAGTATCAAATAATATTTAAGTCTGCCTGCTGACGAAAATCAATAAAAATAGACCGCCCTAACGGGCGGTCCGGGATTCACTTCAAATTAAATTATGCTATATTTGCTTACGCTCTGGTAATCTGTCTTGCGTCCATAAGATATTCATCTGATGCAGGATAATGCATATCATAAGAAATCTCAATGGATGCACTCTTATCTTTAA
Source organism: uncultured Eubacterium sp. (assembly GCA_944380635.1). Taxonomy (GTDB): domain Bacteria; phylum Bacillota; class Clostridia; order Oscillospirales; family Acutalibacteraceae; genus Eubacterium_R. The sequence goes on from CALWID010000022.1 coordinate 28,907, forward strand.
TAACAAGAACATTTGCGTGATTTACAGAAACATTTACAGCCATATGATAATCAGCCTCAACAATAGTGTTTGTAGCAGTATCAATCTTTACTGTACCTGTTCCGCCGCTGTATTCAACAAGGCAGTTTTCCTCTGTTGTACCGCTTGCCCATGAAAGCTGGGAGATAGAATCTACGGTTGCGCCGATATCGCCGAGAACTTCAAAGAATCTGCCCTGCGAATCTTCGCCGCGCATAGACATTGAGCCGGCTTTAGGCTGAATTGTGATTGTGATAGTGCCGTCGCCGTTATCAACAACATTGCAAGCCTGGCAGTCTTCAGCAGTGAAATAAGACTGTCTGAAATCAAACTGACCCGGATTTGCGGCATCCTGATTTGAGTTATCAAGCTGAGGGTCTCTGTTGTTGCACGGAGGAAGGCCGTAAGTGCTGGGCGCGAACAATCCGTTTACGATAGTAGGAACAAGATTGTTGATTACGGTGTTTTCCTGGCCTTCGATAAGAACTTTGCCAATCTGAAGGTCCTCATCGCCGAGGAGCGCATAATATGTAACCGTATTGCCGTCAGCATCTATATAGTTGGCGGTCTGAGATTTAGTGTTGTTATATGCCTGAACATAATAATCAACCACAGAGGCTTCGTCCGCGAATTCGATTCCGCCGTATGTATCTGCAACAAACGGTTCGATACTTGTTTCAGCAGCGGCGTCTTCACCTTCACCTTCATCGGTCTGATTCCAGGTGCCGTCCTGAACCTCTTTGATTGCCTTAATTGTTCCATTCGTTACATAATTAAGTTTCGCGCAACCTGCGAGCGAAAGCACGAAAGCAGCAACGAGAACAACACAGAGAATTGCTTTGATTGTTTTTTTCATTACTTTGGTACCCCTTTCAGTACGAACTAAGCATAATCAATTTGCTACTACTCTAATTTATTATAAAATCGACAAAAAGTCAATACCAAAAAGCAGAAATAGCAAAAAATATTATCATTTCTTTAACTTTTATAGTGTTGTTATTTTGTTTTTTCTGTGTTATACTTGCTATGTTAAACCTATATTAAAGAAAGGTATGTAAAATATGAGATGCAAAAACTGCGGATTCGATAATCAGGAGGGCAGATACATCTGCGAAAACTGCGGCTCTCCCCTGTTTGATGACAATGACCAGATTGTTCCGGAAGAAGACGACCTTGAAAATCAACCGCCTCATAAACTTGACGAGCCTGATGAAACAGACGAAGACGAGGACAGAGAAGAAAAAGAAAAAAATAAAAAAAGTATTATCATTATTATAGTGCTTGCGGTAATCTTGGTTGCTATGATAGTGGGCATAATCGTTGCCGCGGTTACAAACAGCGGTGAGGAAACAACTGCCGATACCTCTATTACATCGGCTTCAGACACAACTGAAGAAGAAACCGAAAGAACCACAAGAAACAGGACTACTGAAAGGACTACTGAATCAACTACTCAGGAAACTACCGAGCGCACCACCACAACCACCACCGTTGCGCGCTATACGGTTTCCGTTGATATTGACGGCAACGGCAGTGTTACCGGCGACGGAACTTTTGAGGCGGGAAAGAGAACTACGCTTGTTGCCACGCCGAATGAAGGATACCAGTTTACCGGCTGGTATGATAATGACACCGGCGCTCAGGTTGCCTCCGCAACAAGATATACAATAAGGGTTGACTCAAACAGAAATCTCACCGCGCGTTTTGCGCCTCTTCCGAGCCAGAATGAGCCGACCGGGGAGGTATCGCCAAATGAGCAAGGGTGATAAAGCGAAAGAATATTTCTTAACGGGCAGGGGCTGTTCGCAGTCCGTTGCCCTTGCTTTTTGCGATGAAATAGGGCTTGACCCGGCGCTTGTTGAGCGGCAGACTATCGGCTTCGGAGCAGGTATGGGCAGACTCAGAGAAGTTTGCGGAACTGTATCGGGAATGACTTATGTGCTTTCAAATCTATACGGAAACGAGGGCAAGGCAAGCGTTTACGCAATGGTGCAGGAAGTGGCAAACGAATTTAAAAAGCAAAACGGCTCAATAGTATGCCGTGAACTTTTAGGGCTTGATAAAGGCGCTGTTTCACCGCCCACCCCGGACGCCCGCACGCCGGAATATTATAAAAAGCGCCCGTGTCCCGAACTTTGCAAAATTTCTGCGGATATACTTGAGAATTTTATAGAGAAAAAAGAACGCGAAACAAAAAAGTAAATTACAGCCGTCTTTTAAATAAAAAACTCTTGCATTTTTATTTGCAATGTGGTATATTATTTGAGCGTTAAATATACATATGTATGTTTATGTGTGTTTCGCATGCGCCGGTAGCTCAGCTGGATAGAGTGTCTGGCTACGAACCAGAAGGTCGGGGGTTCGAATCCCTTCCGGCGTACCAAGTAACAGAGCCAAATTTTAAATTTGGTTCTGTTATTTTTTTATGTTTTCTAACACTTTTTCTAACATTTTCAAATCAATATACTTGATATCGATTTTGCTATGTTTTCTTTTCGCTTAGTATCTAAATGCAAATATATATTTGCAGTGGTTTGAATGTCAGAATGTCCAAGCCATTCTTGAATGTCTTTTAGCGTAAAGCCCTGTTCGTTCAGCAGACTGCCACAACTATGCCTTAATCCGTGAAATGATATGTGTTTTAAACCATATTTTTTTAATGTTTTAGCAAACTTACTTGTAATATAGTCTGGCGAATAAGGTCTGCCGTCTTCCCATTTAAAAACATAGTCATTTGAAACATAATCTTTTCCAAATAACATTTTGTTGCGCTTTTCCTGCAACTTAATTTTTACAAGTAAATTGACAACTTCATCAGTTAAAGGAAAACTTCGCAAACTTGATTTTGTTTTTGTTTTATCTTTTTCAATAATTTCATTGCACCTTGTCCTTGTGTGCTGAATTGTCAGTCTTTTATTGTTCAAGTCTATACTATCCCATTTAAGCCCTAATACTTCACTTCGGCGCAATCCATAAATTGCTGTAATTAGGTATAACGGATATAAAGGCTCATTTTTAACAGCGTTTAAAAACTGTTTAGTTTCTTCATAGTTATAAAATTCATATGTATGCTTTTCTAATTTAGGAAGAGTAATGTTTTTGCACGGATTGCTTGGTATAATACCATTTAAAACCGCAAGTTCAAGTGTTTGATGAATAATATTTTTGTGATGCCTAAGTGTTTTTGCAGACAAGCCTCCTTTGCCGTCCAATCTGCCATTTTCAAATTTTTCATTAAAGTAATTTTGCAAAATCTGCCTGTTAATATCAATTACTTTAATTTGATTTCTTTTGAAATAAGGTATAATGTGGTTTTTGATTTCGTTTTCATAATGTTGATATGTAACGGTATCAACTTTTATTTTGGCTTCTTTTAGCCAAGCATTTACATATTCGGCAAACAAAACAATTGAAGTATTTAACTGCGGGTTTTCCTCATACTGGCTCAAAATTTCCCTGAATTTTTTATCACGCTCTTTTTTTGTGCATTTTTTAGGCAATTTTAAACTAACCCATTTTTGTTTTCTTTTACCGTCAACATAAAGATTTATAACGGCATAATATTTGCCGTTTTTTATTTGCAGGTTTCCTGTCATTATTACTCCTTTCCGACAGATAGATTAAACCGATACAGTTGTATAAACAAATTCTACTAAATATTTTTTTGGAATTCTATATTTACTTCCAATTTTAATACTTTTAATTTTTTTATTTTTAAGTAAATAGTATGCTTTATTACGCCCAATATCTAAAGCACGCATTACATCTTGCACGGTTAAAATATCGGGATAATCGTCAAACATTTTACATCTCCTTTCATCGTTTTAATCATCTATAATTATAAAATCATCAGTATCTGTACTTTGATTAAAGGGTTGTTTCTTAATTTCTTTAACTTCGCTTATTCGTCTTAAAAACGCACGATATGTTTCCGGCTCATAAACCTGTATATTTTCATACTGCTTTTCAATAGGAATATTTGTTGCAAAATAAACGGTATCATATAAAGCAACTCTATTAGAATACCTGCAAGGCAGCATAAGCGGATAGCCGTCAAGATAAGTAAGCATATCGCCGATTTTTATACTGCTTCTAAATTCATCAAATAATATAACCTTTTGACCATTGTAATTATCAAATGGGTGTTCATAATTCGTAATTCTGTAAACATTTTCATATCCGTGTTTTTCCATAATTGTGCGTGTTTTACCGCTTCCGGTTTTTCCCCAATAATAGTAAACTTTCATATTTCTAAAGCATTTCTTTACCTTTTCTTCTTCAATAACTTGTCTTGCTTTTCTTATAGCCTCTATGCTTTTAAAAACACTTGGATATGTAGTTAATATTTCAAAATCACTGCTTCCGTTTTCAATCATTTCAAAAATTTCCGCCGTTAAAGAATTACCGGCTTTTCTGTCGGCGGGAAGTATTCCGGACTCTTCAAAAGTTTTAGGCAAATTAGTTTCCTGCTTATCTGCATATTTCTCACAGATTTTTCTAATATAGTTATAATTTTCTTCATTACTACCTCTTGCCGCTTCAATATGAGCGCCGTAAAAACGATTTTGAACTGTATCAAACATTACACCGCTTTTAGCAATGAAAAATATATGCGTATGATATGTACCCTCTTTACCAATTTCATCGCACATACACCAATACACAAGCGAAAACTGTTCCAATATCAACTTTATTGTTTCGTGCGTATATCCTTTATCAATCGGATTATTAATTGTGAGTTGAAATTTTCGGCTCGATTTCTTTCGTGCTATTTTATGCACCACCTTTCAAAATAATTGTACACTGTACACCTGTACGCAAGAGGTAATACTAACTCTTGCGTCTACATTTTGTATATTCTACAACAAGTTGCAAAATCATAATATCCCATAAAAACAAGAAAGTCAATAGTTTTTTGTAAATTCTACATTTTGTATTGCATTTTTTATTTAAATCTGCTACACTACTTAACGGGGAGCGCTTTTTAAACAATAGGGCTACTTAGCCGCTCAAGGGCGATGCCCCTTTACACTTCTTAAACAACAGCGCCTTTTGCAGGTAATTTAACACACTAATAACAACAGCGGCCTGCAAAGGCTGGATAAGGCAAGGTGGGCATTTTAACCACTGCGCCCCTTTCTAAATTTACACATTTTAAGGAGCAGGACTTTGGAAAAGAACAATATGGATTTAAAATTAAACATAGAAGAATTAAAAAAATACGGAAATTTATTTGACATTTCAGAAAGAAAAGAACTTATAGGCGAAATGCTTAGAATTTTTAGAAAAGAAAGCGGCCTAACACAATCGCAAATTGCCAATTTAATAGGTATTAAGCCTGTTACATACAGCACTTATGAAAACGGGACAAGAGAAACACCGGCAGAAATACTTGTTAGATTATCAATTCTTTATGGTATTCCAACTGATATATTATTACAAAAAAACAGGCTTTCAAAAGACACATTCGCTGCCCAAAACCAAATAGACGCAATGAATTCAGAACTTAGGGAATTAAAAGATATTATTACTAACCCAGACAGTGAATTAAATCCGGATTTTACAGATATGATTAAAGCGATGACTGAAGCATTTTCAAAAATGACTGAACAACTTACTGAATTGAGTAATAATAACACATAAAAACAGCCCCTATAATTTTATAGGGGCTGTAACTGTACCGGTTATCTTTTGTGCAAATCAAGGCGAGCGCGCCCCCAAAACTGGGGACCCCGCTTCGCCTAAAGTCTGCGCGCATAAATTCTGCCATAAAATTTTTCTAACACTTTTTCTAACACTTTTTCAATTGAACTTCATTACATACCTTTAGAAAATGTACATAATCATTGATAATTTGGCTCATACACTCAGATTTTACGGTGTTTTATAACACTTACCGGCTTTTACTGGTATTTCATATTAGACCCTACGAACCAGAAGGTCGGGGGGTCGAATCCCTTCCGGCGTACCAAGTAACAGAGTCAAATTTAATGTTTGGCTCTGTTATTTTTTTGTGTTTTCTAACACTTTTTCTAACATATTTTTAGATTTTTACTTCCAAAACAAGCAGAAAAGCCGATTGAATTTCATTAAGAAAGCAATCGGTTTTTTTACAAAATTTATTAATTTTTCATCAGGATGGAGTTAGCAAATTCTTTATTATAATTCTTTTACATATAATCTGTCTGTTTCATTACCGTAATTAACAATATCCCTGATATAACGGTATCCGTACTTTTCATACAGCCCTGTATGTATTGACGGGATATATGTTTTATCAAATCCATTTTTCTTTGCGTAATCGTTTGCGTAAGAAATTAATTTTTCGCTGATTCTGTGCCCGCGGTAATCTTCTGATACAAAGACGCCTGATACCCATGGATATATTTCGGGCAGCGGATAATAGTCTTCTTTTCTTATGCAGGCTGTTCCTACTATCTTACCATTTACTATTGCCGCAAACGGAGTTTCCCAATCTGTAAATGTCCACGCCCGCAATTCGCATAACATATGGTCTTTTACATCTTCCCATGAGATATTTTCAATAAAACAGATTAGTTTATCCGCTAATTCCGTGCCTTTGTTCACTTTTTTAATTTCTAACATAAACAACCTCACAAATCCCGTTTTGCTGATTAATTGCTATAACTTTTTAATGAAAATCAGATTTAATATATATAATTTTCATCATAAATGCAAGAGTCATTAAAATTAAAGCAATTTTAACAGTTTTTTCACCGGAAGGAGCAAGCAGAGCGCTGAATTTTTATAAGCAAACAGATATTATATAATCTGCTATTTTTCTGCTGTTTGATATATAACTGCTGTGGCTTTCGCCGCTGAATATTTTTAACTTTGAGCCCTTTATTTTTTCCGCAATATGATTTGTATGGCTTTGTTTAATCAAATCCCTTGTGCCGCAGGTTATATATGTTGGCACGGAAATTTTTTCAAGCATATCATCGGTTATATTCGGCTCGCGCATCATAATCTGCATTTTATCACTTCTGTCAATATGGCTCCAGAATTTAAAGAATTTCATTGCGTACTCTTTTGTGCTTTCGGGTGAAAGGCTTGCGCCGCTTACTATCAGTTTGGAAAATAAATCCTGATGTTCCGAAGCAAGAATAAGCCCTATTATACCGCCGTCGCTAAACCCATAAAATATAGGCTTTTCAATTTTAAGTTTGCAAATAAATTGATAAACATCTTCAGCCATATCCTCATAATGAAGTGTTTTTACCTTAGTGCTTTTTCCATGCCCGCGGGAATCAAGAGTATAAACGGTAAAATGGTCTTTAAGCACTTTAACGGCTCTGTTGAAAATACTGTGGGTCATACTGTTGCAGTGCACCATAATAAGCGGCATGCCGCTGCCGTGCTTTTCATAATAAAGAGTAATACCGTTCACATCAATATACATAAAAACACCCCCGTGTTCAAATAAATATCTTCACACCGATTATAAAACAATTGCGCTTACAATTCAAGGTGCTTTATTTCCTCAAAAAGTTCAAGCAAAAAATCGCCGAGATCCTGATTAGTCCGCTCAAATATAATAAATTCGTCAGAAGTCGGCCACGCATAAACAACAGTCGGCTCACCGTCTTTTGTAAGTTTATTATAGTCCAGATAATTTATCCACTCCTCTTCTTCAAGAAGAGGAACAAATTTATCTTCTACAGTAAGGTTATTATTTTTATTCATTTCTAAATTTGCGATTATATCCATAGAAGTATAATGCGCATCATCAAAATTTGCGCAAAAAATGTTTCCGTTTACCTCAAGCGCTCCCCGCCTTAAGAAATCATAGTGCTGTTTTGAAAGTTCAAATCCAAGATAATCCTCAAGTTCATCCATTGCTTTGGTGCTGCAACAGTCATATATTTTATAACCCGGCAGTGCTTTTGCAAGTTCCATTGCTTTTTTATAATTTGCGTAACTCATTTTTGCCTATCCTTTGAATATTCTGAAATTTGCATTAAGGTGAAAATAAAATCTCCGCAGATACGCAGTTTTTCATTTTAGTTTTATTTAAACCGCTGTAATATACCTATTTGGATTTTTGCTTGTTCAAAAGTATTGCACATATAATTACTGCCGCACAAAATACAAAAATCAAATACCATAGATTTTCAAAGCAAAAGCCATTATCTAACATCAATTTGTATCCCCAAGAAGCGGGAAAAACACACCCTATTGCTTTGAGAAAATCGGGCAGAAAGCCAACAGGAAACATAATCCACGAAAGCATAATCGATGGCAAAAACACAAGCTGCGCTATCATTGTTAACTTTGCCTGATTTTTTACAGCCAATCCTAATATACATCCTATACTCAGCGACACAATGATATATATGGCAAGCGCCAGAAAGAAAAGCGGAAGTTGTAACGGCAAAGCCGCCTCAAACAGTATCGGGGCAAGCAGTAATATAATAGCACAGCTAATCATCAAATGCAAAAATGCAGAAAGAAACATTGTAACAAGGCCTAAATATAAAGGTACTCCGTTTGCTTTATAAACCTTTTTTACATCACTTCCGTAAGTTTCAATCAATGATGGCGGCAGCCCGATAAACGCTCCCATTGAAACGCTCATAACAATCATAGACTGTATCAGCGTGCTGCTCATTTCAGGCATAACAGAAGTGAAAATTCCGCCCATAAGCAGAAAGAAAATAAGCGGAACGATATAGCAGGTTACCAATAAAGATTTACTGCGTATATCCAACTTCCACTGTAATGCTACGCCGTATAAAAAGCCGTTCATTCTGCTCCCCTCCTTGCCATTTCGATAAAATGCTGTTCCAGCGTGCCACGATCAACTTTAATATCTAATACATTGATTTTTTTCTGTTTTAATTTGCTCAGTAAAGAAATCAAAGTATCTTCAATATTGCCTGTTTCAAAAGTGTTGTCTCCTTGCTGCGTCTTGATATGGATAAAATATTTTCTTCCAACCCTATCGGTCAGTTCCGAAGCCGTGCCGCAAAAGACAATATTGCCGTTATTCAAAATGGCAATCCGGTCGCATAAGGTTTCCACCTCCGCCATATCGTGGCTTGCCAAGACGATTGTTTTTCCGTGTGATTTGAACTTTCGGATTTGTTCGTGGAGCGATAGTCTTCCCTCAACATCAAGTCCCGCGGTCGGCTCATCAAGAAAAATAACATCGGGATTGCCGATAAGCGCAAGGGCAAGATGCAGCCGCCTTTTCTGCCCTGTGGATAATTGTATATACTGCTTCTTTTCCATTTCTTTAATACTAAGACCGTTAAGCATGGCATCATCAATTTTTGTTTTATTCCATTTCGCAAACAGCTTTACAGCCTCCATTGGCTTGATATGGGCGGGCAAAGATGATGATTGCAGTTGAATACCCATTTTCCCGTTTACGGTAATCGCGCCGCTGTCATATTTTCTCAGCCCTTCGATACATTCAAGCGTAGTTGTTTTTCCTGCTCCGTTTACGCCGAGCAGAGCGAAAATTTCTCCTTTTTCAACTTGAAAATCAAATCCCTTAAGAACCATATGACTGCCATAACTTTTCTTTAATTCACGAACTTGTATTGCGTCTTTCACGGTTTC
>CALWID010000023.1 GCA_944380635.1 uncultured Eubacterium sp.
ATATTTAAGGTGGTAAAAATGAAAAAGAAGAGCATAAAAAAAGTTTTATGCCTGCTGCTGGCAGGCGCAATAGCGTCAACTTTTGCCGCGTGCACGCCTGAAACGGCGGACATAAACGAATTATTCGACTCTGAAAACAAAATATCCTACTGCACAACTTACAAAAAACTTTCCGATTCCAAGGAAAACAAAACGGATAGTTGGCGCCAGGGAATGGTGAGCGGAAACGGCAGGCAGGGCGTTATAACAAGCGGCGCGCCGTACAGCGACACCTTGATTTTCCAAAACATTCACTTTATAATGCCGAATCAAAATATACGCTACTGCCCAAACACTTCTGATGAACTTGAAACCGTTAAGCAAAGCATTATAAACGGGCAGGATATTACGGATAATTCAAGTTACGATGATGTTTATTGTTATCACCCGGGCGGCGAACTCAGAATTGCTCAGAAAAGCAGAAATGAGAGCGACTATGTGCGCTACACAAACTATGAAACCGCCGAGGCGGGAGTGAGATATTCAGATAAAAACGGAACATGGGAAAGAACTACTTTCACTTCCCGTGCGGACAATGTAACGATTACAAAAATATCTCAATCAGATACGGGCGCTAAAGTTGATTTAACCCTTTCCTTTGATGATATTTCCGTGCTTGCAAAATACGGCGACGGCAGCGAAACTGATATTCAGTACAAAAAAATTGTGCCGGAAAGCAGTGATTACATTGCGTTTATTGCGCATTACCCGAATTACGAAAACAGCGAACTTAAAGACGGCGGCTATGCAACTCTGACATATGTAATAGCCGAGGGCGGCACAAAGAGCAGGATAAACGGAGATACCGTTAAGGACGAACAATATGCCGCGGAGGACAATCCGCAGATACAGATAAGCGGCGCGGATAATGTTTATCTTATTACCGTTTCAGACCGCACATACGATATGGGAGCGTTTGAGGATTTTGCAGGCGCTGATAATTACGCTCTGCTTGATGAACTTCAAGAAAGATGCGAAACGGTGGCGCAGAATTACAGTGAAAACGACACATTTAATTATGACGAAGCCTTAAGCGCCCACACGGCAATACATCAGCCGCTTTTTGACTCCGTTACTCTTTCTCTGAACGGCGGCACTACTGATAAATCAAACGAAACGCTGATTAAAGAGGCAAGGGGCAAAGACGAAATAAACAGCGCGCTTGCTCAAAGAGCGTTTTACAGCGGCAGATACGCATATCTTTGCTGCGCAGGCTATTCAACAAGCAGGCTCTACGGAATGTGGGTAGGAGAATGGGCCGCAGACTGGGGCAGCAAATACACGATGGACGCAAATGTTAATTTGCAGATATCTTCAATGAATACGGGCAATATAGCCAGCGCACCGATAGGCTATACATATTTTCTGCTGAGGCAGATGCCAGACTGGGAAGAAAACGCGCTTGCCACTCACGGCTATACGGATGCGATTCAGGCGCCGGTAAACACGGACGGCGATAAAGCAGTTATTTCCGAAACCGCTTATCCGTATCCATTCAGATACTGGAACGCAGGCACGGCATGGATGCTTTACCCGCTTTATGAAACGCTGCAATGCTGCGGCGATATACAGATACCGCTGAGTGATGAATTCGACCTTGATTCACTCAAAAGCGTGCTTTCGGTTACGGCTGATGACCTTACGGACAGCGATATTGAGGCTATAAAGGAGAAAGGCTATCTTGACTTAAGGACGGAGATACTTTTACCCCTGCTTACTAAAGCCGCTAATTACTGGGATCAGATGCTTTCGCCTGATTATTACACCGACTCAAACGGCGATATTCATTATGAAAGCGGAAAAACGCAACTTGCGGATGACGAATATTACTGCATACTGCCGAGTTATTCGCCGGAGAACAACCCCGCAAATTACCCGAGCCCATCAACCGCTAACTGCGCCATAGACATATCTGCGTGCAACAGCAACCTGCAAATGCTTATAGATATTATGAAAAGCATTGACCCGAACGCGGACACCGGCAAATGGGAAGAATTAAAGGAAAAACTGCCGCCGTATCTCTATGATGAAACAGGCGCGCTGAAAGAGTGGGCGTGCAATCAGTTTGAGGAAAACAACGAACACAGGCACCTCAGCCACCTTTACTGCGCATGGCCTATGATGGAAACGCAGGATGATGAGCAGCTGCGAAACGCCTGCCTGCAAGCAGTTGAAAACAGGGAATCGGAAAACGAGGCAAGCCATGCGCTTGTGCACAGAAGTCTTATTGCCGCAAGGCTTAAAGACAGAGACGCGCTCAGCAGCGCGCTGGTTGACCTGATGAGCAACAAAATTTATTATAATTCCCTTATGACTAATCATGATTATGACAGGGGCAGTTGCTACTGCACGGACTTTGCTATAGGCTATCTCGGAATAATAAGCGAAAGCCTTGTATTTTCAGACACGGGCGTTATAGAGATACTGCCCTGCCTGCCTACAAGCGGATTTGACTCAGGGCAGATAAAAGGACTGCGCGCAAGAACAAGAGCGCTTATAAACGACCTTACATGGGATGCCGCAAGCGGTACGGCAAGCGTTACTGTTACATCTGATACTGAGCAGACTATTGAAATTTCCTGGGGGTTTGGCGGCGAAACCCAAAGCGTAACATTGGCCGCAGGCGAAACGAAAACTATTGAATTTACTTTTTAATAACGAACAAGAAGCGGCTCGGAAAAATCCGAGCCGCTTTTAATTGACCATAATTTAACTGTAAAGGTATAATCAGTTTGTTTATAATTGATTTGCTTTAATTAGAAGAACCGTGCTTTTCTTTAAGGATACGGACATCCTCTTCCACCTGTTTTTTATGAAGAGGATACCAAAACCACAAAACAACGGCAAGAAGAATGAATCCAACAGCCGGTACAAGAGTGGCAATATCAAATATGCCTTCTTTTACCTGCGGCTCAAACGCGGTTTGATTATCATATCCTATCAGAGAAAGCAATGAACCTACAAGCCCTGAGGTTGCCGCCTGCCCCATTTTGCGGGCAAATGAATACAGACCGTAGACAGCGCCGTCCTCTCGGATACCGTTTTTAATTTCCGAATAATCTATAACATCAGTTACAAGCGCCCAGGCAACAATCTGGAATACGCCGAGACCTATCCAACTAATCATTTGAAAAGCGGCGTAAACAAATACATTCTGCGGGCGCAGGAAATACAAAACAATACAGATGATACCTGCGGCAAAATTGGAAACTGCGCCTATTTCCGCCTTGCCGAATCTTTTTGAAAGAGGTTTTGCAGCAAAAGCGGCGATTACCATTCCAACGCCCATCATTACCATAGAAAGTGTTTGCGCCTTTGCGTTTCCGTAATAATTCGGGAAGATATAATTAGCCATCTGCTGCAATGATAACTGAGCAATAAGCATAAGAATAGATGCTACTATAAGCGAAATCAAAGCGCGGTTTTTAAAAGCGTTTTTAAACATAACGCCTATGTTATTCCGTTTGAGCTGCTCTTCGGTTACAACCGTTTTAACGCGCTCCGTGCACATATTAAAGCAGAGCAGATAGCAGATTATGGCGAAAACGGAACACACGCCGGCAATAACTGTAAAACGGGGGCCGTTTAAAACATCATTGCCGCCGATTTTATCATACGCTATAAGCGGAATACCAGCGGTTACAACAGCGCCGGCAAGCGCGCCGCCCATAGTTCTGAATGTGGAAAGGGACTGTCTGTCCCCCGGGTCTGACGAAATGGCAGACGCCATTGAGCCATAAGGGATATTGACTGCTGTATAAAATACTGAGCCCCAAAGAATATATGTTACAAAAAGATACGCTATTTTGGCGGCGTACGGAATATTTGCCAACGCGCTTTGATACATTAAAAATGAAAAAATAGCAACAGGGCCGCACATTCTTAATATCCACGGCTTAAATTTTCCGTTTTTTGTGCTTTTACTTCTGTCGCATATTCTGCCCATACCTATATCGGTAAAGGCGTCCACAATTCTTGCCACCATCATTACGATGCCTACAACATAAGCGTCTACCGCCATAACATCGGTATAAAATTTAAGAAGGAATGTTGAGGACAGCAAAAAAGTAAAATCATTGCCGAAATCGCCGAACATATAGCCTATCTTATCTTTTATTCCGAAAGGTTTTACTGCTTTTTCTTTCATAAAAATACCTCGTTTCCGATAGCCATAGCGGCTCGCCTAACACTATAAACTTATAATTATTGTTTTTCAAAACTTGTGTTTTATTCGCCGCAGAAAAATTCTGCCGTGTTAAATCATATTATTTTTGTTTAAAATACTAAATTTATTCTAATAAAACACGGCTGCAATATCGGCAAATTAAACAAAAATTTTCTTTACTGTTTAATTATATTAAATATTACGCATAAAAACAAGCGTATTTATATTATTTTTATAAAAAAGCCGTATTAACATATAATTTGAAAAAAATCGCTTGACTTAAAGTACACTTTAAGATATATAATTAAGTTAAATAATAATATTAAAGGAGAGATTAAAATGAATGATAAGGACATAAAAAAAGCGCTCGGCGGCGGCGCCGTTTTTGAAACGGGCGAACCGAACGACGCTTTTGCGCAGTATTTTATAGGGCAGAGTTATCTTAAAATGCTTACAACGAGCGGAGTATCAATAGGCAATGTTACTTTTGAGCCTGCCTGCCGCAACAACTGGCATATTCACCACGCGTCAAAAGGCGGCGGTCAGATACTGCTTGCAACCGGCGGCGAAGGCTGGTATCAGGAAGAGGGCAAAGCGGCGCAGAGCCTGAAACCCGGTGATGTAGTTGTTATTCCGGCAAATGTTAAGCACTGGCACGGTGCAAAGAAAGACAGTTGGTTTTCACACCTTGCCGTTGAAGTTCCCGGCGAGGACACTGCCAACGAATGGTGCGAGCCGGTTACTGACGAGGAATACAGCAAACTCTAAAAGCGCAAAACGCAGCCGTAAAGGCTGCGTTTTTTGTTTCAGGGAATTATCAGTCTTTTTTCATAAGGCCGGCGCCTGTTTTCCACGCCTGACCTACTTTTTCGCCTATTGCGTAATATCCGCTCTGAAACTGGTCAAAAGCAAAGGCGTTAAGTTTTGTGGGGTCTACCCTGCCCTTATCATCAAGCACCTTTTCATCTGCAAGCACATTAACAATCTCGCCCACAACGCGGAAACCGGAATCCGAATGCTGGAGTTCCTTAACTTTGCACTCAAGAGTAAGCGGAAAATCTGTTATAACGGGCGCGTCTACACGGCTGCTTTTTTGAGCGTGAAGACCTGAACGCTCAAATTTATCGCCCATTTTATTACCTGTTGCAATGCCGAAGAAATCAGCCGCCTCAATATGGTCAATATCAGCAATACTGAGTGTGAAAGCCATTCGTTCTTTTATATTCTGCGATGTTTTATGTGATTCGGTAATATTGAGCGCAACCATATTTTCATCACAAATACCGCCCCACGCCATATTCATTACATCCACACTGCCGTCCGGACAATAGGTTGCAATCATAAGTACCGGCATAGGAAACAGATACGGCTTTACTCCTAAATCTTTTAACATAAAAAATTCCTCCTTAAATATAATAATTATATATGACTTAAAGCGCTCCGAATTTGCGGGGCGCTTTAAGCATTAATTGATTTTATTCGTATTCGCAGATTATTTTGCGTGTTTTGAGGATAGCAGATGACGATACGGAAAATTCATCAAGGCCCCATTTTATAAGGCGCGGTATCATATCCGCATCTGCCGCCGCCTCGCCGCACATTCCAACAGGAATACCTGCGTTTTTGGCATTTTTTATTACCGTTTCTATCGCTTTTAAAACGGCCGGGTTATTTGAATCATAAAGATAAGAAACTTCTCTGTTGCCCCTGTCTGCCGCCATAGTATAGCCGGTTAAGTCATTTGTGCCTATACTGAAGAAATCGGTTACTGCGGCAAGTTCATCCGAAACAAATACTGCCGCGGGTGTTTCAACCATAATGCCGAGTTTTATATCCTTTTTAAACTGAACGCCTTTTGACTCAAGTTCTGCCTTACATTCGCCGAGAAGCATTTTTGCGCGCAGTACTTCGTCCACCGTACATACAAGCGGAAGCATTATTTTGATATTTCCGAAACAGGCGGCACGCAGCAGCGCTCTGAGTTGAGTTTTAAAGAGTTCGGTATTTTTCAGGCAGTATCTTATTGCCCTAAGACCCATAAACGGGTTATCTTCTTTTTCTATCTGAAGATAAGGAATATGCTTATCACCGCCCACATCAAGCGTGCGGATAATTACTTCCTTGCCGCCCATAGCCTTAGCAACGGTGCTGTAAGCCTCAAACTGCTCATCCTCTGAGGGGGCTTCAGTTCTGTCCATATAAAGAAATTCCGTGCGGAACAGCCCGATTCCCTCCGCTCCGTTCACAACCGCGGAATGAACATCCTCCGCCTTAGCGATATTTGCGTAAACGGCTTTTGTTATACCGTTTTTTGTAACGGTCGGCTTATTAATGTACTCTTTGAGCAAAAGCCTTTCCTGCTTTTCCTGCTCCTTGAGTTCAGTGTATTTTTTTATTTCATCTTCAGACGGGCAGGCAATAACAACACCTTTAACCGCGTCAACAACAAGGCTTTCGCCGGAAGTAAAAACATTATCCGCGTCTTTAACGCCGAGTATACAGGGAATACCCATTGCCCTGGCGATAATGGCGCTGTGGGAGGTAACTCCCCCCACTTCGCCTATAATAGCCTCTACATTCTGAGAATCTATTTTAGAAGTCATACTCGGTGTAAAATCTGACGCTATAAGCACGGAGCCTTTAGGCACGCGGGCTATATCAACTTCTTCTATCCCGAGCAAAATCTTTAACAGACTATTTTTAATATCATTTACATCGGTGGCGCGCTGCCTGGTAAGTTCGTCATCCGTTGAAGAAAACATTGTGTAAAACATACCGCACACTTCTGCAACCGCTTTTTCGGCAGTCATGGAAGATGAAGTAATATTCTCTTTCATCTGCCCTATCATAAACGGATCGGCAAGCATTACAAGATGACCTTCAAGAATTTCGGCGTTTTTTTCGCCCGCCTCTTTTTTTAATGATTCTATGAGAGCCTTTGTTTCGCCGGTGTAACGGTTTACGGCGTCATCAAGCCTTTTGCACTCATTATCCGCGCCGGAAAATTTCACACCGGAATAATCAAGTTCCGCCTCTTTTATTACAACGGCTTTTCCTATTCCGTAACCCTCGGAAACCGCCGTTCCCTTATAAGTTTTAGAAATTCCCATATCAGTCCATTCCGTTTTCTATCATAGAAGCGGCTTTTTCAAGCATTTCTGCCTCGTCCGGGCCGCTGCATTTAATTGTTAACTGAGTGCCGTATTTAATACACGCCGCCATTATATTCATAATGCTTTTACCGTTGATTTCCTTATCGCCGTCCTGAAGCGTTATATCAGACTTATATTTTGCCATTTCGCTGACAAACACATTTGCCGGGCGCATATGAAATCCCATTTTATCAACAACTTTAACCGTTTTACTTACCATAATTCACACCTCCGAAAAAAATCAATTATTTTGCTTTTGCTTCTTTTTCCGCCGGAATTCTTTTCTTTTTGAGAAGAGCAAGCATAAGGCAGCCGACTACTGAACCTGCTACAAGAGCAACAATATATCCGCCTACATTCTCAACAACCGGGAAAACGAATATTCCGCCGTGAGGCGCCGGAAGAGAACATTTAAACAGCGCTGATACTGCGCCGGCAACTGCGGAGCCTACCATACAGGACGGTATTACGCGCAACGGGTCCGCGGCGGCATAAGGAATTGCGCCTTCAGTAATAAAGCAAAGACCCATTACATAGTTTACAGGACCGCTCTTAAGTTCCTCTTCAGTCCATCTGTTTTTAAAGAATGTTGTGGCAAGCGCAATAGCGATTGGCGGAACCATACCGCCGATAAGAACTGCCGCCATAGTCCAGTCATTAGCGGTAGTAGCGTCAGTAAGCATAGCCGTGCCGAATACATAAGCCGCCTTGTTGAACGGGCCGCCCATATCAATAGCCATCATTGCCGCAAGCACGATTGAAAGCAGGATTCTGCTGGTTTCGCCAAGAGCGGTAAGGCCGTTTGAAAGCGCTGTATTGAGCAAGCCCACTACCGGGTTGATGATGCACATAAACAGACCCATCAGGAGTGTGCCGAACAGCGGATAAAGGAATACGGGTTTAATGCCGTCCATACTCTTGGGCAGGAAAGAGAATACCTTTTTAAGCAGCAGCATAATAAGGCCTGCAACGAAACCTGCAATAAGAGCGCCGAGGAAACCTGAAACCGCTTTATCATCGCCTACAAGGTTTTGATTCTCAATAAGGCTGTTAAAAGTATAACCGCTTGAGGCGAACACGCCGCCGATAAATCCGGGAAGAAGACCCGGTCGGTCCGCAATAGAACTTGCGATATAACCGGAAAGCACGGGAAGCATAAGCGCGAACGCGGCTTTACCTATCCAGAATATAATTGCCGCAACCGGATTTGTGTAACCGAGAGTGGGTCCGGCGGGAGTACCTGCAATAGTATCAATAAGGAAGCCGAGTGCAATAAGAACACCGCCGCCTACAACGAACGGAAGCATATGCGAAACGCCGTTCATAAGGTGCTTATAAACTTTTCTGCCGAAACTTTCCTTTTCTTCGCTGTATTCATCTGATGTATCTGACGCTGAGTCAGTATGATAAACAGGAATATTGCCGGAAATGACTTTATTTATCAGTTCCTCAGGCTTGTTAATGCCGGAAGAAACAGAAGTTTTAAGAACTTTTTTACCGTCAAAACGAGCCATTTCAACATTTTTATCGGCGGCAACGATAATTCCGTCGCACTCGTCTATTTCTTTTTTAGTGAGCCTGTTTTTAACGCCGCCGGAGCCGTCCGTTTCACACTTAATGGTGTAACCGAGTTTTTCGCCCGCTTTTTCAAGCGCCTCTGCCGCCATATATGTGTGAGCAATACCCGTAGGGCACGCTGTAACGGCAAGGATTCTGTATCCCTCCGGTTTCTTTTCTTCCTCTTTCGGCGCGTCATCGGGATATTTTATCTTTTCCTGCTCATTTATAATATCAAGAAATTCCGCCGGTGTTTTAGCCGCTCTGAGATTTGCGGCAAAATCAGAATCCATAAGCATAACCATAAGGCGGGAGAGTATTTCAAGATGAACATCTCCGTCCTCTGTGGCGGCAATCATAAAGAAGAGGTCTGACGGTTTACCGTCCGGCGCGCCGTAATCAACGCCTTTCGGCACTGTTATAGCGGCAAGAGCGGGCGCTTTTACAGCGCTTGTTTTTGCGTGAGGAACCGCAATTCCTTCACCTATAGCGGTAGTGCCCTGAGCCTCCCTTGCAAGGATAGCCTCTTTATACGCGTCTTTATCCTTAAGATTTCCGGCCGCTGCGTGGAGCCCGACAAGGGCATTTATCGCATCGTCCTTCGTTGAAATGTCCAGCCCCAAAGTTATAGCTTCGGGCTTTAGCAAATCAATGATTCTCATAAATTTAACCCTCCGTTTTAATCAGATAATTTAATTATAACCTGCTGAAAGCGTCGTCTATTCCGGCCCTGTCAGCAAGGCCGTAACTAAACGCAGTTGCGTTTGAGCAGGCTGAGCCCAATTTTAGAGCATAAGCGTAATCACGCTTATTCATATAACCGGCAACGAATCCCGCAACCATTGAATCTCCGCAGCCAACAGAGTTTAAAGGCTTGCCCGGTATAATGCCTATGGTGTGAACATCGCCGTGTTCGGTTATAAGCGTTGCCCCCTCTTTGCCTCTTGAAACAAGCACATTTCTTGCGCCCTTTTCCTGAAGGAGTTTCGCATATTTTTCTATATCCGCCTCACCGTTTATTTTGACGCCGAAAAGATCCCCGAGTTCAAAATTATTAGGTTTAATAAGAAACGGATGATATTTAAGAACATTGAGCAGCAGTTCGCCGGTTGAATCCACAACTGCCTCAACGCCGGCTTTTGAAGTGAAAGATAATATTCTTTCATAAATATCGGGCGGCAAAGCACCGGGAACGCTGCCCGCAAGAACGATAACATCGCCCTCTTTAAGAGTTTTAACCTTATCAAAAAGTTTTTCAACTTCGTCCTCTTCAATCGGCGGGCCGACGGCATTTATATCAAGTTCGCTCTCCGATTTTATCTTAACATTAATGCGCGTCATTCCGTTTTTAAGAGCAATGAAATCGGTATTAATTCCGTCCGCCCTCAAAAGTTCCTCAAGTTTATCGCCGGTAAAACCCGCTTTGAACCCGAGCGCTGTATTATCCACCCCGAGCCGGGAGAGAATAACAGAAACATTAATGCCTTTGCCGCCGTAATTCAGTTCTTCCCCGTATGTGCGGTTGATGTCGTCAAACCTGAGTTTTTCAACTTTCATAACATAATCAAGCGCCGGATTAAAGGTTACGGTATATATCATATTATCGCCCCTTTGGATTTGAGAATTCTGCTAATCAAGAACTTTTACAACAGTTTTGTTCTTATAAATCTCTTCAGGCTCACTATCCGTAATGATACAGGCGGTATCAAGAGCGGCAAAGCGGACTGAAGAAATCTTGCCAAACTTTGAGGAATCCGCAAGCACATAAGAAACAAACGCATTTTCCATAGCGGCGGCTTTAACAAACGCCTCTTCCGTATCGGGAGTGGTAAAACCGCCTGTATCCGAAACTCCGTTTGTGCCCACAAAAGCCTTTGTAAAATTAAAATTGTGAATACTGCGCGCCGCAATGAGCCCAACCACCGCCTGAGTGGTTTTTTTGAGTTTACCGCCCAAAACATACACATTAAGGCCTCTGTCCGCCATTCGCTTTGCGTGCATTATTCCGTTTGTAACGAAACTTGCGGTACAGGCAGGGTCAATATAATCTATCATAAAAAGGGTGGTAGTGCCGGCGTCTATATAAACAAAATCATCATCCTGAAGCTGCGCAGCACAGTAACGGGCAATTTTTTTCTTTTGAGAAATATTTTCCGTTTCCTTTGCGCTGACATCCGCCTCAAGCGCAATAAACTGCCTGTTTGTAAGCGTTGCGCCGCCGTGTACCTTATTAATGTTGCCCTTTTTTGAAAGTTCTATTAAATCCCGCCTTATAGTTGATTCTGAAGCGCCGAGCATTTTTGTTAACTGCGAGACGCTGACGGCTCCTTTTTCCTCAATAATTTGAAGAATTCTATTCTTTCTTTCCTGGTTTAACATATTTCCTCCGGGAGGTTTTAACAACCTGTTGCAATTAAATTTTAACAATTTGTTAAATAATAGTCAATCTTTTTCATTCATTTTCGTTCATTTGAACAATCAAAAACGATATTTTATGTCTTTTTGCACAATACAAGACCTGATAAATGACCGATTTTGACCGTTTTAATAATAACGGTAATTAAAATGAGCAAAAAGCAGCCGCAGTTTATTCTTTTATAACTTTATGAAAAAGCGTAAAAAAAGAAAGAATAAAAATACATAGCGCATTTTTATTCTTTCCGTTAATTGAGAAAAAATATTAAACTTAAATTTTTTGTTTAATTTTTGCTTTTAATATACTCGTCAATAGCCTTTGCCGCCGCCTTGCCGGCTCCCATTGCTTTAATAACGGTAGCGGCGCCTGTTACGGTATCTCCGCCGGCGAAAACACCGTCGCGCGAAGTTTTGCCGTTTTCATCAGCAACAATACAGCCTCTTTTATCAACTTCAAGGCCGGCGGTTGTGGATTTAATAAGCGGATTAGGCGAAGTGCCTATTGCTATAATAACGCTGTCCACATCAATAATATGTTCGCTGCCCTTAATTGCAACCGGCCGTCTTCTGCCTGATTCATCAGGCTCGCCGAGTTTCATATCAACGCACTCTATGCCAACAACATTTCCGTCATCATCGCCGAGAATACGGGTTGGATTCATAAGGGTTTTAAATTCTATCTGCTCTTCCTGAGCGTTTTCAACCTCTTCCGCTCTGGCAGGAATTTCCTCCATAGAACGGCGGTATATTATGCACACTTCTTCCGCTCCCAGACGCTTTGCGCATCTTGCCGCGTCCATAGCAACATTTCCGCCGCCTACAACGGCAACTCGCTTTCCGTGCTGAACGGGAGTTCTGCTGTCTTCCCTATATGCTTTCATAAGATTTATTCTTGTTAAAAACTCATTTGCGGAATAAACGCCTTTAAGATTTTCGCCGTCAATACCCATAAAGCGGGGCAGACCGGCGCCTGAACCGATAAATACGGCGTCATACTTTTGCAGCATATCGTCAACAGAGATACTTCTTCCGATTACAACATTAGTTTCAACATCAACGCCCATTGCCTTGAGGCCTTCTACCTCTCGGGCAACAATCGCTTTCGGGAGCCTGAATTCGGGAATACCGTAAACAAGCACGCCTCCGGCAATATGAAGCGCTTCAAAAATAGTTACTGCATATCCCATTTTGGCAAGGTCGCCCGCGCATGTAAGCGAACTCGGGCCGGAGCCGACTATTGCCACGCTTTTGCCGTTTTTGGCAATTTCCGCTTTTTCAAGCGGCGTATGCGAATTATGATAATCAGCAACAAATCTTTCAAGCCTGCCGATACCGACTGCCTCGCCTTTTATTCCGCGAACACATTTTGATTCGCACTGCCTTTCCTGCGGGCATACTCTGCCGCACACGGCGGGGAGCGCAGAAGTTTTGGCAATTACCTGATATGCCTCTTCAAACTTACCCTGGGCAACAAGAGCAATAAAATCAGGAATAGCAATATTGACCGGGCAACCCGAAACACACGGGCGGTTTTTACAATGAAGGCAGCGTTTTGCCTCTTCAACAGCGGTTTTCTCATCATAGCCGAGTGCGACCTCGTTAAAATCCTTGTTTCTCACAAGAGGGTCACGGCACGGCATAGGATGCTTTTTATTGATATCCACTTTACTGCACCTCCTTGCCGAACAGGCGGCATTCTTCGCTGCGCTCAAATTTCTTATACATTGCGCCGCGTTCCATAGCCTCGTCAAAATCAACAAGATGACCGTCAAACTCAGGGCCGTCAACGCAGGCAAATTTTGTTTCCCCGCCGACGGTAAGGCGGCAGCCGCCGCACATTCCCGTGCCGTCTATCATAATGGGATTCATTGAAACTATGGTTTTAATGCCGTATTCCTTAGTAAGTTTTGAAACAAATTTCATCATCGGAATAGGGCCGATAGCCATTACAAGGTCATATTTTTCACCGGAATCAATAAGTTCTTTCAAAGCGTCCGTAACAAAGCCTTTTTTGCCGGTTGAGCCGTCATCGCTTATAAGAACATATTTATCCGAAACCGATTCAAACTCATCTTTAAGAATAACAAGTTCTTTATTTCTGAAGCCGACTATAGAATGAACAACCGCGCCCTGCTGCTTAAACTTTTTGGCAACGGGATAAGCGATAGCGGTGCCGACGCCGCCGCCTACAATTGCAACCTTATGATACCCTTCTGTTTTTGTGGGATTGCCGAGCGGGCCGACGAAATCCTCTATATAATCACCCTCGTTTTTGAGATTAAGAAGCGTTGTTTCAGCGCCTACCACCTGAAAAATTATGGTAACGGTTTCATTTTCCCTGTCATAATCCGCAATAGTAAAGGGAATGCGTTCACCGTCCTTATCCACACGCAGAATGATAAACTGACCGGGCTGTGCCTTTTTGGCAACAAACGGCGCCTTTATCACCATTCGTGTAACGCTGTCATTAAGTTTTTCTTTTTTAAGTATCTTATACATACAAACCCTCTCCGTTTGCAAAAGATTTAACATATTCAAAACATATATTATAGTGCATTTTTTATATTTTATAAGATTATAATTCAAAATGCCGCCGATAACAAGCAAATGAAATTTTTTCTCATCATTTGTACTAAAACGGCGGCAATTTTTTAATTTTTTCGGTTATTTTGACTTTAATTTTGTGAGCGGCAAATCACGCATTTACCTTTTTGAGCCTTATAACATTCCAACTGAACGGCTTGAGATTTGCGGTCAAAACGCCGCCGTCCATTAAAGGAAGTTCGTTTTTGTGCGGCTTTACAGGAGCGCAGGCAAGTGTGTTTTCTGTTTTCTTATCATATCCGTCCATAGAAATAAATTCCGCCGGTTTGTAGCCGTCAAAATCCATAAGGTCAACGCTGAGCACAACATTTTCATCAAGGCTTTTATTAACGCAGAATATTACAGCCTCTTCCTGCTCCTCATTATATGTAGCTACAGCCTCAAGATAAGGAACATCGGTAAATTCGCGGCAGTCATATTTTGGGCAGTCTATAAGAGGCAAAAGCGCCGAGCCGCGGCCGTAATTAGAAAGATGCATAAACGGATAAAATATAGTCTGCTCAACAACGCCGCCGCCTGTTTTAGTGAATATCGGCGCAATAACATTTACAAGTTGAGCAAGGCAGGCAACTTTTATTCTGTCGCAATGGCGCAGAAGAGTTATGAGCATTGAGCCAACCATAAGCGCGTCCTCAAAATTATAAATATCCTCAAGCAGCGGGGGCGCAACGCTCCATTTCTCAAACGGCGCGTTATTTGAATGATACCAAACATTCCACTCGTCAAAAGAAAGGTTAATTGTTTTCTTTGAACGCTTTTTAGCCTTAACATAATCACACGCGCAGATAACGGAATAAATAAACTCATCAAGTTCAAGAGTTTTGGCAAGAAAACTCTGAACATCATCCGTTTTATTATCGTAATACTGATGAAGCGAAACATAATCAACGCTGTCATATGCAATATCAAGGCTTTGGACTTCCCATTCGCCGAAAGTTTTGGAATTTCTGCTTGACGAACCGCAAAGCACTGTTTCTATTGAAGGGTCGGTCCATTTCATAACTTTTGACGCCTCAAGCGCTGCTCTTCCGTATTCAACGGCTGTTTTAGCGCCCATCTGCCAGGCTCCGTCCATTTCATTGCCGAGGCACCACAATTTTATATTATGCGGCTCTTTAACGCCGTGTGATATTCTGAGGTCTGACCAATAGGTGCCGCTCTTATGATTGCAGTATTCAACAAGATTGCGCGCCTCATCGGCTCCGCGGGTGCCGAGGTTAACGGCCATCATACATTCTGTATCCGCTTTTTTGCACCATTTCATAAATTCATTTGTGCCGAAAGTGTTCGGCTCAGTTGTGCCCCAGGCAAGGTCAAGTTTTTTAGGCCTTTTTTCAACCGGGCCTACCCCGTCTTCCCAATTATAGCCGGAAACAAAATTTCCGCCGGGATAACGAACTATGGGAACATTTAGTTTTTTTACAAGTTCCAAAACATCGCCCCTGAAGCCGTTTTCATCCGCCGTGGGGTGGCCGGGCTCATAAATGCCGCCGTAAACCGCTCTGCCGAGGTGTTCTATAAATGAGCCGTATATTCTTTTATCAATATCGCCTATTTTAAACTCGCGCGCCAAAGTCATTTTTGCTTTCATATGAATACCGCCTTAATAAAATTTTTTAATATATTAGCGCAAAGAAAAATCAAAATAAAGGAAATTGAAAAATATTTATAATTTTTTTACATTTTATGCGTAAAAAAAGTTATGCGTAAAAAACCGCCCGAATAAAAATCCGGGCGGCACGATATTTTTAGATTAATACTGAATTTTACTTTTTACTGTTTCTTTTCGCGTCTGCTTGCAAGAGCCTTAGAAATTTCCGCCTTCTTTTTGCCGACTATATCATACTTAAACATAGGAATAGTGGAAAGAAGGGCAAGAATTCCGGGCATAACGGTATAAGCAAAGAAAACTATATCTTTTGTTTTAGTGTCAAATCCGGTAACGGAACCTGCCGTAATCTGAGCAACCGTATCCGAATAGCCGGAAAACTGAATGAACACAAGGCCGAGCGCCGTGCCGAGAGCAAGGCAGACTTTAATGGTGAGGGTAAGCACCGAATACGCGGCGCCCTCCATTCTTTTACCTGTTTCATATTCATAATAATCAACGCAGTCGGCAGTCATTATCATAGGCATAAGGGTTACTGCCGCAAACTGAAGGCCTATAAGGAACAGGCTTATATAAAACAGAATTGTGAGAACCATATTACCGGGATTTAAGAACCAAAAATGGCCTATAACAAACGATAATACAGAAACCCCGAAACCGTAGAAAGACATAAGCAGATAAACATTTCTTTCGCCCATTTTTTTAATCAAAATCGGGCAGACAGCCATACTTATCATTGAGCCGACTGCGGTTACGATACCGAGAACGGCCACAAGATTCTGAGAGCCGAGCAAAACATTTGCCGCCTGCACCTGAATACCCATTGCCATCTGCCTGCCGAAGCCGAGGAAATAGGATATTATAACGAGCAAAAACGGCTTATTGTTTTTAAGCGCTGAAATCATATCCCTGAAAGTTGTTTTTTCGCCGGAAACATAGGGCACACGCTCTTTATTAATCATCGGAATAAGCGCGAAAAGCAGGCAGCCGAGAACCGCGGTGAGAACGGCAGTCCAGAAATATTCAGATGAAATCATGGGCGTATCGGTTTCGCCGGAGGAAACAAATACTTTTGAGCCGCCCGGAATTATAAGGCATACAACAGGCACTATAACTACGCAGGCGGAAAAACCTATCTGCTTAAATGTATTTGAAATTGAAACAACATTTGTGCGCTCCGTGGGATTTGGAGTAAGCACGGAAGCAATACCCTGGGACGGAACATCGCCCAAAGTCATTGCAAGGCTCCAGATAAGGTATGTAACAAAAATCCAGATATAAATTGCGATTTTATTATCTTTAAAAGGAACATTGACGAACACTACCGCCGTCATTACAAGCAAAGGCAGAAGTGAATAAAGAATCATTGACTTGAATTTGCCTCTTTTGCTTTTTGAGCGGTCTATAAGGTTGCCCACAACGGGGTCAAACACGGCGGAAACTATTTTTGCAACAAGAATAAGAATACCCACAACGGCAATATCCGCGCCGAGAACAGACGCGTCAAACTCCGCCTGATAAGAATTGAGAAGACCTACTATTGCCTGAAAGCCGAACAAGCCGAGGGAATAAGCAAGCACTTCTTTGAATTTCATATGTTTTTGAGTTGTAACATCGGTATTAGCGCTCATAAAATTCTCCTTTAGTATCAACCCGGGCGGCGAAAGAGTGAAAATTTGATAAAAAACGCCGTACCCGCTTAAAAATACAAAAGGGCGAAATAATGCCTTGTTGCATTATCCCGCTCCTTTGCGATAAAATTAATCCTTAAATACTTCGCTGAACAAATCTATATCCGCCGCTTTCATAACAGCGCTGAAGAGGCGCGAACCGTTTACCGGCAGCAGTTTGCCAAAGATGTTCATAGCATGCGCGTCTACTCCGTGAACCTGAAGCGCCTGCTTATGCTCTATGCCGAACATAATCATTTTAACCATAAGGTCGCAGTCCGTTGAAATCATATTGATAACCTTTTGACCTTTGCCGCCGGCGTTTTTCTGGTCGCGGAAAATATCCGTTTTTGTAAATCCGGGGCAAACAAGACCAACATAAACTTTGCCTCTGAATTCTTCCCTTAAAGATTCCGTAAAGCCTTTAAGAGCGGCTTTTGACGCTGAATACATACTTGTGCCGGCAAGGCTCATAAGCGCAGCGGAAGAATCTATATTGATTATACCCGGGTCGCTGCTCTTCATAAGCATAGGCAGCAGCGCTTTAATAGAATAAACGCAGGAATAAAAATTAATATTGATAGCGTTTTCTATTTCACTCATATCATATCGGTCAAATCTCTTAAACTTAGGAAGAATACCGGCATTGTTTACAAGAACATCTACCTGAATATTATTTTCTTCAAGTTCGGAAACAAGATTTATCCAATTTTCATTTTTGGAAACATCAAAAAGTTTATAAGAAAACTGCTGGGCGTATGTGGGGCCGAGTTCCTCTATAAACTTAAGCATTTTCGGCTCGCTTCTTGCGATACCGATTACACGGCAACCGTGTTTTTTAATGAGCGTTGCGGCAATGCCTGCGCCCATACCGCCGGAAGCACCGGTTACTATACAGGTTTTTCCGTCAAGCCAATTAGACATAATTCACCCTCCGTAAAGTGTATACTAATATATTTCAGTTATCATTATACTAAATGCGGAAGGATTTTACAAGAATAATTAAAAAATTATCAATATATTTTTAGGTTATTTTTATACTTTTACACTTTGATGTGTTTAGAGAGTTTTGAACACAACACGGCGGCTGCCGCTATCTTCACCAAATCAGGAACAATAAACGGAACCACGCAGGACATAAGCGCCGCGCCTATAGTTGTTGTCGAGCCGTTATCCGCTGACCAAATCACAAACCACGCAGTGCCGAAAGCATAACACACCGCCACGCCGATTATCATAGAAAGAATATACACAATCATTTTTTTACCGAAAAGTTTTACAGCGCCGCCTACCGTCAGCGCGGTAAAAATAAAACCGATTATATAACCGCCCGTAACGCCTAACAGGACTCCGGGACCGGCTTGAAAATTTGAGAATACGGGCACGCCTATCAGCCCTATGAGTATATAAACAATTACGGTGAGAAATCCGTTTCTGAGTCCGAGCAGCCCGGCCGCGGCGCAAACGGCGAAAGTCTGAAGAGTAATAGGCACCGTGAGCGGAATCTGTATCCAAGAGCAGACGGCTATAACTGCCGCGAAAACGCCGATATAAACAATATCCGTTGTTTTAAAACCTTTTTTACTGTTGCTTTTCATAATTTTATTCCTTTGCCGTATAAATTTCTGATTTAAAGTTAGGTATACATAATGTTATACTTCATAAAAGTTTATTTGTCAACCATTTTAATTATTTTGGGTTTACAATAAAGCGATTAATTACTGTAAATGTTGAACAAAGCACAAATCTATGTTATTATAATAAACAAGAAAATACGCTTTGGGACTTGTTCGGGGGTTGCAAATGGCAGGAATAGGCAAAAAAATAATTCCGCAGAAAACAAGAAATTTCAAAATAAACACACGAATAATAATCACATCGGTGCTTGCTATTGTGATACCCATAATTATACTTACGCTTGCGGCGGGAATATTTGTTGCCACTTCGCTTAACAGATATGATTTTTCCTCCGTAAACACGCAAAGTTACAATGTTATTAATCAGATACAGTGGACTCAAACGGTAAGCAATATTTCATCCGTACTGACCGGCGGCGACAGCGAAAGCGAAAAACTTGAGCAAATTAAAGAAACGGCGGAAAAACTTGAGGATTTTGGCTCTATTATATACATAGAAAAAAACGGCGAGCCGTATTATTCAACAATCGAGCCTCAAGAGGCTCTGAAAGCGGCGGGCGCAATAGCGCCGATAAATAAGAATGTTAATTCCTACTATTACGGCGAATCGGGAATTGTTATAGTAAGCACGGCAGCGGATGAGAGCGGAAATTATACAATTATAACGGCAAACAGCAACTATGCCGCTCAGGAAAGCGGAGTAAACAACGCCCCGCAGCATATTATTTTAAGCCTAACAAACAACGCGGCGGTTGTTTTGGGCGTATGTGTTTTTACCTTTGTGGCGGCGATTATAGTAATTTCCCTGCTCACTTCAAAAACGATAATAGGGCCTATTGAAAAGATTACGAAAGGCGCAAACGAAATAGCAAAAGGCAATCTTGATTATGAAATAGATTATCAATCCACAAACGAACTCGGTCAACTTGCAAGAAGTTTTAACCATATGCGCCTTAGGGTTAAGGAATCCATAAACAGTAAAAACAGAGCGGACCAACAGCAAAAAGAGATGATAGCAGGTATTGCGCACGATTTACGCACGCCGCTGACCTCGATTAAAGGCTACCTTGAGGGAATTAAAGACGGTGTAGCGGACACTCCCGAAAAGCGTGAAAGATACCTTCAAACGATATACGATTCCGCTGTTTCAATGGAAAAAATGCTCAACGACCTGCTGACTCTCTCAAAACTTGAACTCGGAACAATTACACTGAACCGAGAAAAAGTCCGCACCTCTGATTTTATTTCATTTGCTGATGAAATAGGCGAGGAACTTAAGAAGAAAGATTTTGACTTTGAAACGATAAACAACACAAAATCAGACCCCGTTCTTTTTATTGATACGGACAGATTTGCAAGAGTTGTGGACAATATTATTTCAAACAGCATTAAATACAGACGCAAAAATGTGCGCGGCAAAATAAAACTTACAATTTCCGAATATGAACATTCCGTTATATTTGAGATAGCGGACAACGGAATGGGAGTTGACAGAAAAAGCCTTGAGCGCATATTTGACACGCTTTACAGGGCGGACAAAGCCCGCACTAATGTAAGCGACGGAAGCGGACTTGGGCTTGCGGTGTGCAAACAGATAGTTGAACAGCACGGCGGAATGATATGGGCGCAGACAAACTCCGAAAACGGACTTTCAATATTTATATCACTGCCTAAAACGGAAAAACCGGAGGAAACCGAAAATGAAAAAGATACTGATAATTGAAGATGACGCAAACATTTGTATGCTTGAAAAAGATTATCTTGAGGCAAACGGATTCAAGGTATCATCGGCGGCGGACGGCAACGAGGGGCTTAAAGCGGCGCTTAGTGAGGATTTTGACCTGATTTTGCTTGATATTATGCTGCCCGGGTTGGACGGTATGGAAGTATGCAAAAAAATAAGGGAAAAGAAAGACATTCCTATTCTGCTGGTTAGCGCAAAAAAAGAAGACCTTGATAAAATTACGGGATTAGGATACGGCGCGGACGATTATATAGTTAAACCGTTTTCACCAAAAGAACTTGTGGCAAGAGTAATAGCGCACATAAGCCGATATGAACGGCTGACCGCAAAAAGCGAAAACAATGACGCCAAAACTATTGAAACCGGCGGACTTAAACTGGACGGAAAATCACGCAGAGCCTTTGTAAACGGAAAAGAACTTGTGCTTACAAACAAAGAATTTGACCTGCTCTATTTTCTTGCCTCAAGTCCGGATACTGTTTACAGCAAAGAGGAACTTTTCAGCAAAATATGGAATTATGATTCAATAGGCGAAACTTCCACCATAACGGTTCATGTAAACAGAATAAGGGATAAAATAAAGGAAATTGACCCGTCAATAGATTTTATTCACACCGTGTGGGGTAAAGGATACAGATTCAACAAATAACTCATACTGATATAAAAAGACCTGATTGCTTCTTGCAATCAGGTCTTTTTGTTTATTCGGAAAGAATCATACGGTCATTATCAAGTTCCTCGCCGCTTGTTATCTTGAATTTTTCAAGCAGGTCGGCAGTGGTAAGATTTTTCTTTTCCTCACCCGAAACATCATAGATGATTTTACCGTCGTTCATCATAATAAGTCTGTTTCCTATGGCAATAGCGTCTTTCATATTATGGGTTATCATAATAGTTGTAAGGTTATGCTCTGACACAATCTTGGTGGTGAGTTCAAGCACCTTATGCGCCGTTTTAGGGTCAAGAGCGGCTGTATGCTCGTCAAGCAGCAGCACTTTAGGCTTTTTGAGCGTTGCCATAAGCAGCGTAATCGCCTGCCTCTGTCCGCCGGAAAGGAGACCTACTTTTGAAGTAAGGCGGTTTTCAAGCCCTAAATCAAGTGAACTTAAAATTTCTTTATAATGCTCTTTTTCTTTTTTGGTAACGCCCGGCGCAAGAGTTCTGAATTTTCCGCGGCGGGACGCAAGAGCCAGATTTTCAACAATCTGCATATCGGCGGCAGTACCCGTCATAGGGTCTTGAAACACTCTGCCGAGGAATTTTGCCCTTTTATGCTCCGGAAGTTTGGTAACATCTTGCCCGTCTATAATGATAGAACCGCTGTTCACCGGGTAAACGCCGGCAATCATATTAAGAAGTGTGGATTTACCCGCTCCGTTGCCGCCTATAACGGTTACAAAATCGCCCTCATTTAGCACAAGGTCTATGCCGTTTAACGCATGCTTTTCATTTACGGTGCCGGGGTTAAAAGTTTTATAAACATCTTTTATCTCAAGCATTTGCGGCACCTCCGTTTTTCTTTACCTTTTTAGCGGCAATCTTATTTTTCCAATAAGGCACGCCAAGGAAGAGCGCAACAACAAGCGCGGAGAACAACTTAAGGTCGTTTGCATTAAGGCCGAGGCGAAGTACAAATGTAATAACAACATAGTAGATAACTCCGCCGACAACGCAGGCAACAAGTTTGAGCGCAAAATTCTTGAATATTTTGCCGAAAATTACCTCGCCGATAATTACTGCCGCAAGGCCGATAACGATAGCGCCCCTGCCCATATTAACATCCGCAAAGCCCTGATACTGGGAAAGCAGAGCGCCCGAAAGGGCAACGATACCGTTTGAAATAACAAGACCGATTATTTTATTTACATTTGTATTTATGCCGTTTGCGCGCGCCATAGCCTGATTATTGCCCGTTGCGCGGATAGAATGGCCGAGTTCCGTGCCGAAAAACCAATAAAGAACGGCAATAAAGATAAACACTATAACAAGCCCAACAATAATAGACTGAGTTATATTACGAAGCGAAACAACAAGATCATAATTCATAACATTTATAGACTGGTTCGCTTTATTGCCCAAAATTCTGAGGTTTATTGAATACAGCGCAAGTTGTGTAAGGATACCGGAAAGAATTGCCGGAATACCGAACACGGTGTGGAATATTCCCGTGGCAAGGCCGGCAATACAGCCTGCCAAAAACGCAATTATCATTGAAACATAAATATTCATGCCGCTTGTGGCGCACATAACAAGAACCGCGCCGCCCGTGCCCATAGAGCCGTCGACCGTAAGGTCCGCAACATCAAGAACCCTGAAAGTGATATAAACGCCTATCGCCATCAGGCCCCAGATGATGCCCTGAGCGGCCGCTCCGGGAAGAGCGGATAAAAATGACATCATAACAAAAATTCCTCCGATTATAATTATAAAAGCGGCGAGCCTAAACCCGCCGCCTTTTATGTTATCAAAATATCACGCTTTAGTCAATAGCAAAGGCTTATTCCTCTGTTTCTTCAATCGCTACATAGTCAGACGGAACAGTAATACCGAGAGCCTGAGCACGAGACGGAACATACTTTTTGGTAAGATTATCTGCGTATTCAATAGGCATATCGGCGGGGTCGGAACCGTTTTGAAGAATTTCAACAGCCATTTGGCCTGCTTTAACGCCTATATCATAATAACTGATTGAAAGCGTTGCTACGCCGCAGCCTTCGCATATGCCCTCTTCACCGGCGATTACAGGGATTCCGGCAGGGCCGGCAATTTGGTCTACTGCAGAAGTTGCGGAAGCGATTGTATTATCTGTTGGGATATAAATAACATCAACTTCCTGGCAAGCCTGAGTAGTTGCGGTTGCGATTTCATTTGTATCGGCGCAAGTATAAGTATTTACTTCATATCCGAGAGAAGTAAGGCTTTCTGTAATTACATCTGCCTGATACTGTGAATTTGATTCAGCAGAACAGTAAAGAATACCAACGGTCTGCGCGTCAGGGCAAAGTTCCTGAACCATAGCCGCCTGCTGTTCAAGCGGAGCAAGGTCTGAAGTGCCTGTAACATTTATATTTGTTGAACCGGTCCAATTAGCCTGGTCAATTTCAAGCGCGCTTGCATAATCCGTAATTGAAGTGGCAACTATCGGAATATCCGCCGTTGCCGAAACAGAAGCCTGAAGAGCCTGAGTGGCATTTGCCATAATAAGGTCAACGCCTGAAGCAACAAACTGGTTTGCTATTGTTGCGCAAGTCGGTGAATCGCCGCCGGCATTCTGAAGGTCTATCTCTACATTTTCCTCGCCGAGCGCCTCTATAACGGCATCCTGGAATCCTCGTGTTGCCTCATCAAGCGCATTATGCTGAACAGACTGAAGAATGCCGATTTTATATTTGCCGGTTTCCTCTGCCGCACAGCCCGCGAAAACAGAACCTACAAGCACTGCCGAAAGGCCTAACGCCAAAATTCTTTTAACTGTTTTGTTCATATGTATTTCTCCTTAAAAATAGTTCACTCTGCCGCTTTTAAGCGTTGGCGCTTTTAAGTGATAAAGTGATTATACAGTTATAATATCACAAAAAAGAAAGACTGTCAAACAAAATAAATTGCCCGGCAGTCTTTTTGTAGTAATAAACAAATATTAAGTTTGAATTTTGTGCATTTTGAGATATTAAAGTTGGTCCGCTATTGAATAGATAAGTTCCTTTGATTTTTCCCAGCCGAGGCACGGGTCGGTAATTGATTTGCCGTAAACGCCGCCGTCCACCTTTTGGTTTCCGTCCTCAATATAGGATTCAATCATAAAGCCCTTAACGAATTTTTTAATATCTGCGCTGTGGCGCATTGAATGAAGCACCTCATTTGCAATTCTTACCTGCTCCAAATACTTTTTACCGCTGTTTGAATGATTGGTATCAACAATAACGGCAGGATTTTTAAACTGCTCTTTTGCGGCGTACATATTGTAAAGCGTAATAAGATCCTCATAATGATAATTCGGGTGAGTAATTCCGTGCTTATTAACGCCGCCGCGCAGGATAGCGTGGGCAAGTTCATTTCCTTTTGTTTCAACTTCCCAGCCGCGGTAAACGAATGTATGGCCGCTCTGAGCCGCGGTAATAGCGTTAAGCATAACGGAATAATCACCGCTGGTGGCGTTTTTCATACCGCACGGCACATCCATACCGCTTGCCGTAAGGCGGTGGTCCTGATTTTCAACACTTCTTGCACCTACCGCTACATAAGAAAGCAAATCAGAAAGATACCTGTAATTTGCGGGATAAAGCATTTCATCCGCCGCGGAAAGCCCAAGTTGCTCAATTGCCTTTGTATGGATTGAGCGAACGGCAAGAATACCCGCGTACATATCGGGAACGCCGTCCGGGTCCGGCTGATGAAGCATGCCCTTATATCCGGCGCCGGTAGTGCGCGGCTTACCTGTATAAATTCGGGGAATAATTATTATTTTATCCTTAACTTCCTCCTGAATTCTTGCAAGGCGGCTGACATAATCGAGCACGCTGTCCTCTTTATCAGCGGAACACGGGCCGATTATGAGCAGAAATTTACTGCTTTCGCCCTTAAGGACTTTTGCTATTTCCTCATCCCTCTGCGCCTTTACGGCGGCGCCTTTTTCGCTGAGCGGGTAAAGTTCCTTTACTTCTTTAGGAATCGGGAGTTTTCTTATAAAACGCATATTTTTCATTGAATTATCTGCAACTATCTCCATAATTTCACCTCATTTTCATATCAGCGCACGGCGGATAAAACCGCTTGCGCTTATGTGCTTTTATTTTAATTCTAAAAGCGCACATTGTCAACACATAAAAACTACAGTGCCAACACATAAAAAGCGCGGGCAAAACGCCCGCGCAAACATAATTATAAATAAAAACGGCAAAACTAAAAGTTTTCAAGCAAAGACTTATAAAATTCACAGTAATCTTTACGGTTTTCAGCAGTAAACGCCATTGCCTCCCTCGGGTGGCGGTTTAACTGACCCGTAAGCATATACTGAATATCATATCCCCACTTTATACCGCTTTCCTTAAGCGGCACCATATATTTTTCAATAAAAGTGAGCAGGCTGTATAAATTATACTTGGGATTTTTAAGAAATCCGAGCAGAAGTTCCATAGCGCAGTTGCCTGCTCCCCTGCCCATGCCCATTGCGGTGGCGTCAAGATAAGAAACGCCGTAAGACATTGTTTCAATAGTATTTGCAAAAGCAAGATTTTGGTTGTTATGAGCGTGGAAACCGATTGACTTGCCGTATTTTTCCCCCGCCTCAAGGTATTTCTTGGCAAGTTCCTCCGCCGTTTCGGGATACAGAGAGCCGTATGAATCAACAAGATAAATAACATCAACGCTTGAATTTCCGAGCATTTCAAGCGCCTCCTCAACCTGCTCTGTATTAGCCTGGCTGACAGCCATTATATTACAGGTGGTTTCATAGCCGAGGTTATGAAAATGCTCCACCATCTCTACCGCGGCGGGAATCTGATGAATATAGCACGCAACACGCACCATATCAATTACCGATTCGCTCTTAGGAATGAAATCCTCTTTAAAATCACATCTGCCTACATCCGCCATAACGGATATTTTCATATCTGAAATATTATCGCCCACTATTTTTCTAATATCTTCCTCATCGCAAAATTTCCATTTGCCGAATTCATTTGGGTCAAACATTTTTTTGGACGCGCGGTAACCGAATTCCATATAATCCACACCGCTTTTAATATTAGTTTTATAAAGTTCCGTAACAAACTCATCTGTAAACTCAAAATTATTGCAAAGACCGCCGTCCCTTATAGTTGCGTCAAGCACTTTAACATCGTTTCTTACCGTCATCATATTGCCTTTTCTCGGCGCCATAGTATATCCTCCCTTTATTGCTTTGTTGCTTTAAAGTGTTTATGCTTTAAAGCGGATTAGTGCTATTATAACAAAGCGGCAAAACTTTGTCAAGAAAAAAATACCTGAAAAAACAAAGCAAACAGCGCAAAAAGCGGGCCGGATTTACACCCGACCCGCTCAGATAAATTATTAATAATTATTTTATAACTCTTACTCTTGTAACGCCGGCTATCTTTTTAATATCCTCAACAACATTTGCGGAAACCTCTGAATCAACATCAATAATGCTGTATGCAACCTCTCCGCGGTTTTTATCAACAAAATTGGCGATATTAATTCCGTCCCTGCTGATAGTATCGGTAATAGTGGCAATCATATTCGGCTGATTCTTATGGATAACTGTAATTCTTGCGGCGCCGCTTTTTTCTATTGACGCGGCGGGAAGATTTACGGAATTTCTGATATTTCCGTTTTCAAGATAATCTATAAGTTCAAGAGCGCCCATTGACGCGCAGTTTTCTTCGCTTTCCGGTGTTGACGCACCGAGATGAGGAAGAGCGATAACGCCGTCCACCCCGATAAGTTCGGCAGACGGGAAATCGGTTACATACGCCGCCATTTTTCCGTCCTCAAGAGCAGCAACAATATCTGCTGAATTGGCAAGGTCGCCCCTTGCAAGATTAATTACACGCACTGTATCTTTCATCTTTTCAATATTTTCGGCGCGAATCATCTCTTTTGTATCAGGAGTAAGCGGAACATGAACAGTTAAATAATCCGCCTCGGGGAATATCTTATCAAGGTCATTTTCAACCTTTACTTCCCTTTTAAGCGCCTCTGCCGATTCTTCGGAAAGAAACGGGTCATAGCCTATTACATTCATACCGAGGTCTACCGCCGCATTGGCAACAAGCCTGCCGATAGCGCCGAGGCCGATAACGGCAAGAGTTTTGCCCTTAATCTCCGGACCGGAAAAAGCGGATTTGCCTTTTTCAACTGATTTGCTTACATTTTCATCATCTTTTATGGTTTTGCACCATTCAATAGCCTTGGTTATCTTGCGGCTTGAAAGCAAAAGAGCGCAAATTACAAGTTCTTTAACCGCATTAGCGTTAGCGCCCGGGGTGTTAAACACGGCAATTCCCTTTTGAGTGCATTTTTCTATGGGAATATTATTTACGCCGGCGCCCGCCCTTGCAATGGCAAGCAATGACTGGGGCAGTTCCATATCATGCATAGCGGCGGAACGAACCATAATGGCATCCGGATTCTGGACATCATCGCCGTAAGTATATTTGGCGGGGTCAAACTTTGAAAGACCCACCGGAGATATTTTATTCAATGTTTTTATATTAAACATTATTTGTTTTCCTCCTCAAACTTCTTCATAAACTCAACAAGTTTTTCAACGCCCTCAATCGGCATTGCATTATAAATAGACGCGCGCATACCGCCTACGGTTCTGTGCCCTTTAAGGTTAACAAAGCCGGCGTCGGTTGCCTCCTTGATAAATTTGGCGTTGAGTTCGTCGCTGTCCGTAACAAAAGGAACATTCATAAGCGAACGGTCTTCGGGCACTACGGTGCCGTGGAACATTTTGCTTTGGTCAAGGAAATCGTAAAGAATTTTTGCTTTTTTCTCATTATGGGCTTTCATACCCTCAAGGTCGCCGAAAGTATCCTTTATCCATTCAAGAACAAGTTTGCAGATATAAATAGTCCAGCACGGAGGAGTATTATAGAGCGAATCAGCGTCCGCCTGAACTTTATAATTCATCATAACGGGGGTAATATCCCTTGCGTTGCCGAGAAGATCCTCACGCACGATAACAACAACAAGGCCTGCCGGCGCAACATTCTTTTGAGCGCCGAAATAAACCATACCGAATTTAGAAATATCAAGCGGCTCGGAAAGCGCGCAGGAAGAAATATCCGCAATAAGCACTTTATCTCCTACGGGCGGAAGTTCCTTAAACTTAGTGCCGTAAATTGTGTTATTCATACAAATATAAACATAATCGGCATCCTCGCGGAAATCTTCCGGTTTTGTTTTAGGGATATAACTGAAAGTTTTATCCGCAGATGACGCGGCTTCCCTGACATCGCCGTACTTCTGCGCTTCCTGATAAGCCTTTTTAGCCCACTGACCGGTGATTATATAATCCGCTTTGCCGCTGCCGTTCATAAAATTGAGCGGTATTGCGGAAAACTGCGCGGACGCGCCGCCCTGCAGGAAAAGAATCTTGTAATTATCAGGTACTTTATAAAGTTCCCTCATAAGTTTTTCCGCGCTTTTGATAATATCATCAAATACTTTTGAGCGGTGGCTCATTTCCATAACGGACTGACCGCTGCCGTGATAATCAAGTATCTCCGCGCCTGCCTGCTCCAAAACAGATACCGGCAGGGTTGACGGACCTGCGCTGAAATTATAAACTCTTGCCATAAAAAAATGCCTCTCTTTCAAATCTGAAAATACAAAATAACAGTCTTTAAAAAAACAACCGTGATTTCTATTATAGAGATGTTTATTTTTTTGTCAATGATTTTCGCAAAACTTTGTTGAAAATGCACACACTTTGTTAATCTTTTAACATTGTTTTCTAATTTAATTGTGTTTATAAAGCAAAAAGTCATACGGAGTTCTTTGCACTGCCGTATGACTTACACTTAATATTATATGCGCAAAATCCGAGCCTGTTAATTTTGCTGCTGATTAAGAGCGTTTTGCAAAACGCCCGTTTTCTTTTTCTTAGGCTTATACGCCGGCGGATTTGCAAGTTTTTTGGTATACCTGTTTTTCTTTCCTGTAATTTTATTTATCTCGTGAACCGGGCCTGCCATATAATCTATCATATATTTATCCGCAACTTCCATCATGGCAGGGTCATTTTTCATCTCGCCCAAAATCGTTACGCCGATTATATCCTGCACCTCATTAGTGCCGTCCTCATATATCTCATTAAGCATTTTAAAGAGTTTTTTGCGCTCTGCTTCGGAGCCGTTTTTAATAACATCCATCACGCGCTTATTGCCCGTTTCAGCAAAGAATGTTTCGGGCAGAAATTCGCCGTAATCGGAAATATTCTGCTTTATAGCGTCTTTAAGGTCAGGATACAAAACGCCGAAACGGTTTGCGAGGGAATCCACATCATAACTGATAACGCCGTTTTTTGCCTTTGAGCGTGAAACTGCCTTAGGCATTTTTATCTTATCAAGATTTACCTTTTTTCTTGCGGCGAAAAGGGAATGAATTTCATCAGATATTTCATTTGCAAACGAGCGGCACTCTTTTTCATCTGCGAGTTCAAGTTCAAACAGAGATTTGGAGATAGTTTCATAAGCCGTGTCTTCGCCCTTATCCTCATAAGAAACATCAAGGCTCATTATATTTGATTTAGCGTCATACACAACGCGAAACAGCCCTTTTTCGCTTTTATATCCGAGTTCATTTTCTCCTGTTTTCATCTTTTTGAATTCAAGTTCTTTTATGTTTTCGCTTAAAGTTTTGTCCATTAATCTATAAGCTTCTGCAAGTTCCATTATAACAACTCCTGTTTACACTTTAAATGCCTGCAAGGCTTTATATTTCAGTATTATATCATTTACAAAAGCATTTGTCATTAAAAATTTTTGAATTTATGCAAAACAGTATTTTAACACCGTTTTATTTTGCGTTTTTTATGTTGAATTTAATTATTTAATATGATAAAATATATCGTATTATTTCAGAGGCGGTTCGATGGAGAGAATTTTAATTGAAGTTAAAGGCACCCAGCGATACGGCAGGGATACCGATGTTACCGAACTTACCACTTTCGGCACTATAAGGGACGACGGCGTTGCCTATATTATAAGATACAAAGAAGAACTTGAAGAGCCGGGCGAAAGTGTTACGGTAACCGTAAGGGTAAACAAAGACGAAAGCGCGGTTGAGATGACGCGCCTCGGCAAAACGCACTCAAGCCTGCTTATAGAAAAATCCAAGCGCCACCTTTGCAATTACGGCACCGAATTCGGCGATTTGCTGATGGGAATTTACGGGCGTGATATTGAGGCGGATATTGAAAACGGGCGCTTTAATTTTGAATACGATATTGATTTTAACGGCGCAGTCGCCTCGCAAAACAAGGTTAGGCTTAGTTTTTCAAAGGCTGCTGATTAAACCGCGTTACGGCGGAATAAATACTGATATATTTTTTATTTTCGGGGAAGGTAAAAATGTCCATAATAGTTAAAGAAACGCAAAAAGAACTGAGAACAAAAATAATTGACGCTCTGGGCAGAGCCGTAGCAAGCGGCAAACTGCCGGCTGAGCCTATTCCGGATTTCAACATTGAAAAACCGGCGAACAGCAAAAACGGCGACCTTTCCGCAAATGTTGCGCTTGCGGGCGCAAAGGCGTTTAAATGCGCGCCGAGAAAGATTGCGGAAAGCATTGTGAATAATCTGGACCTTAACGGCACTCTTTTTGAAAGGTGCGAGATAGCCGGCCCGGGATTTTTAAACTTTTATCTTTCGCAGCGCTATTACGGCGAAATACTTAAAGGTATTATGTCTAAAGGCGAAGATTACGGCAAATCAAATTACGGCGGCGGAAAGAAAGTTCTTGTTGAATTTGTTTCCGCAAACCCCACGGGGCCTATGCATATAGGAAACGCAAGAGGCGGCGCAATAGGCGACTGCCTTGCCTCCGTACTTGAATGGGCGGGATACAATGTAAGCCGTGAATTTTATGTAAATGACGCCGGCAATCAGATAGAAAAATTCGCAACCTCGCTTGAAGTACGCTATCTTCAACTTTACAAAGACGGCATTGAACTGCCGGAAGACGCGTA
Organism: uncultured Eubacterium sp.; assembly: GCA_944380635.1. GTDB lineage: Bacteria > Bacillota > Clostridia > Oscillospirales > Acutalibacteraceae > Eubacterium_R. Next base: position 31,289 of record CALWID010000023.1, read on the forward strand.
CAAGGGCGCCGATATTACCGAGCACGCAAAGAATTTTGCCGCGGAATACGGGGACAGATATGTTGACGCCGACTCTAAGGAAAGGCGCGACGCGCTTGTTGCCTATGCCCTGCCGAAAAACATAGAAGGGCTTGAAAAAGACCTGCTTGAATACCGCATAAAATATGACAAATGGTTTAAAGAGAGCACTTTGCACAAAGACGGCTCTGTGGACAGAATTATCAACAGATTTAAAGAACTGGGCGTTACTTATGAGCAGGACGGCGCTTTGTGGTTTAAGGCAAGCGATTTCGGAAATGACAAAGATGTTGTGCTTGTGCGCGCAAACGGCATACCAACCTATATAGTGCCGGATATAGCATATCACTACAACAAACTTGTAACCCGCGGATTTGACAAGGCGGTTGATGTGCTCGGCGCTGACCACCACGGATATGTGCCCAGAATGAAAGCGGCTCTTACTGCTTTGGGGCTTGACGCAGACAGACTTGACTGCGTTATAATGCAGATGGTTAGGCTTGTAAGAAACGGAGAGACTATTAAACTTTCCAAGCGTTCAGGCAAGGCGATAACCCTTAACACTTTGTTAGAGGAAATTCCTATTGACGCCGCCAGATTTTTCTTTAATCTGCGTGAGCCGAATTCACATTTTGATTTTGACCTGGACCTTGCGGCTCAGAAAACAAGCGAAAATCCCGTATATTATGTTCAATACGCTCACGCGCGGATATGCTCAATAATTAAAAAAGCAAAAGCGGACGGAATAACTATGCGCACGCCGACTGACGAAGAACTTGATATGCTCAATTCAGAAGAGGAAAAAGACCTTATCCGCCACCTTTCCTCACTTACAGATGAGATTGTTGCGGCGGCAAAGGCGTATGACCCGGCTAAAATAACTCATTTTGTTATAGAACTTGCAACGCTTTTCCATAAATTTTATAACGCTCACCGTGTTATAGCGGATGACGAGGGACTTATGCAGGCAAGGCTTTACCTTTGCGTTACGGTTAAGGAAACCATTAAAAACATCCTGGGAATGCTCAAGATTTCGGCGCCCGAAACAATGTAAGGAGCAAGAATATGCCATCATTAAAAAGCAAAACGCTTCATGCAATAGGAAACGGGATATTCAAATATATTTATAAAAATCCGAAGCGCAATATGCTGAGGCTTGTTAAAATGGGCAAAACTTTTGCCGGCAGAATGTACCCGGAAAGCACTTTTACAAAGCCGATAGAAATTATATCAGACGAAACAAATATCTGGCATCAATTTCTTTTCAGGGGTATTAAAGAGGTTAATTCCGATTTTCTGCGAAAAGCCGTACTGACTTTCGGCATTGATTTGGGATTAATAGGCACATCTACCATAAGGAAAAAGAGAGAGGAATTTAAATGCAACATTCCGTGGGTAGTGCTGCTTGACCCCACTTCTGCCTGCAACCTTAAGTGCAAGGGCTGCTGGGCCGCCGAATACGGATACAAATCAAACTTAACGCTTGATGAAATGCGCAGGATAATAAATGAAAGCAAGGAACTCGGAACACATTTCTTTATGTTTACGGGCGGCGAGCCGCTTATCAGAAAAAATGATTTGATAACGCTTGCAAAAGAAAATCAGGACTGCATTTTCCTTGCCTATACAAACGCTACGCTTATTGACGATAAGTTTTGCGAACAACTTATTGAATGCGGCAACTTTGGCCTTGCACTTTCCATTGAGGGAACCGAGGAAACGAACGACGGCAGGCGTGGTGAAGGCGCTTATAGAACTACTATGAACGCTATGAAAATGCTTAAAAAGCACGGCTGCCTTTTCGGCACTTCAATATGCTACACAAGCCAAAATTATGAGGCTGTTACGAGCGATGAATTTTATGATGAAATGATAGAGGCGGGAGCGCGCTATATGTGGTATTTCCACTATATGCCGGTAGGCGACAATGCCGACACAAACCTGCTGCTTACACCGCAGCAGAGGGAGCATGTTTACCGCGCTATCAGGGAAAAGAGAAATTCAAAAACAGGAAAGCCGATATTTACAGTTGATTTTCAGAATGACGCGGAATTTGTAGGCGGCTGTATTGCCGGCGGCAGAAACTATTTTCATGTTAATTCAGAGGGTGATGTTGAGCCGTGCGTTTTCATTCATTATTCCGATTCAAATATCAGGGAAAAATCTATTTTGGAATGTCTTAACTCACCGCTTTTCAAAGAGTATTACAAAGGCCAGCCTTTCAACAAAAATATGCTGCGCCCCTGCCCTATGCTTGAAAATCCGCAGGCGCTTCGCAAAATGGTTAAGCGCAGCGGCGCTAAATCCACAAATCTTATAAAAGCGGAAAGCGCCGACGAACTCTGCTCAAAGTGCGACGAATATGCCAAGAAGTGGGCGCCGAAAGCAAAAGAGATATGGGAAGAAACAGCCCGTTTCAAACCGTTTACTCAGTATTACAGAGATACGCCGGAGGGCAAAAAAAATTACCGTCCGGAAGATTATTAATTAAACGGCGGCAATTTGCAAAAATGTATATCAATATATCAAAAAGGCGCTGCAAAGCAAAAGCAGCGCCTTTCAGCGTGTCGAAAAGGTTTTATTGAGAAAATAAGTCTTTCCCGACACGCTGGGAGGCTGCCGAGAAATCGAGTTGGATTTCGCATTT
>CALWID010000024.1 GCA_944380635.1 uncultured Eubacterium sp.
TTTACCGTACCTCTGTACGCCTACAATCCGTCAAATGCGAAATCCAACTCGATTTCTCGGCAGCCTCCCAGCGTGTCAGGTAGGGTTTCTTTTAACAGTAGACCTTTTTTCAACACGCTGATGGCCGTCTTAACATAAGAATGTTAAGGCGGCCTTTTTCTTTTGATAAAACAGTTCTGCCCGCCCCGCGGTTTAAGCAGAATTTTATTTTTATTATTGTTGACCGATTTTATATTTTGTGCCATAATTAAATTAAAGGGGTGATAGTGTGAAAATCAAGGAAAATAAAGCCGCAAAACTCGGCGCAAAAATATGGGTTAGTATTGTTTTCTTCGGGCTTATAGGTCAACTTGCGTGGGTAATTGAAAATATGTATTTCAATGTTTACCTGTTTGACGCTGTCGGCGGCACGGCAAACGATATTGCCGCAATGGTAGCCGCGTCTGCCGTTACTGCCGCAGTTACAACCCTTATTATGGGCGCTTTGTCTGATAAAATAGGCAAACGAAAGGTGTTTATTGTAACGGGCTACATAATTTGGGGTATTGTAACGGCGTCTTTCGGCTTTATAACCGTTGATAACACTGAAAAGATATTTCATGCCGCAAACGCCGCCGCGGCGGCAGCAATGCTTGTTATAATTATGGACTGCGTTATGACTTTCTTCGGCTCAACCGCGTTTGACGCCGCTTTTAACAGTTGGGTAACCGATGTTACTGACGATACAAACCGCGGCAGGGCGGAAACGGTTTTGCAGGCGCTGCCGCTTGTTGCAATGATAATTGTTTTCGGCGTGCTGGATGGATTTAAGCAAAGGGGAGAGTGGCAAACTTTCTTTCTGATTGTAGGTATTGCTACAACGGTGTGCGGAATTCTGGGTATATTTTTCCTTAAGGATAAGCCCGGAATAAAGGCAAATCAGGAAAATTATTTTAAAAATATTATTTACGGTTTCCGCCCGTCCACCGTTAAAAAGAATCCAAGGCTTTATATCGCTTTTGCCGCGTTTTGCATATTCAGCATTGCGTATCAGGTGTTTATGCCGTATATAATTATTTATCTTGAAAAAACACTCGGAATAACCGATTATGCCATTCCGCTCGGCGTTATTCTGATTCTTTCCGCGGTTATCTCCGTGCTTTTCGGGCGCGTTATTGATAAAGTAGGCAAGGTTCGCTGCCTGCTGCCGGCGGCAGTTGTGCTTGTTATAGGATTTGTGCTTATGTACTTCGCAAAGGGCGATAATCTGCCGGTGCTTATGGCTTTCGGCACGGTTATGATGGGCGCTTATCTTGTTGCGTCAGCCTGTATCTGCGGCACAATCAGGGATTATACGCCAACTGATAAAGTCGGATTGTTTCAGGGGGTAAGAATTGTTTTTCAGGTGCTTATTCCCATGGTTACCGGTCCGTATATCGGCGCGGCTGTAATAGCAAATAATAATCAGACTTATGTTGAACTCGGAACTGTTAAAACCATACCCACGGCAAATATCTTTCTTGCTTCGGCGGCGGTGGCGGTATTTGCCCTTATACCGATAATCGTGCTTCTTAAAACGGAAAAAAGCAAAAAATCCATATAATCGCAGCCGCTTTTCCGCGCTCTTTTGTTTAGATTTAACAAACTTTTTGAAATGGAAAAAAATGCTTGATATTCGCAGTAAAACAGTATAAAATATATATCGATAAAATATTGACAATCCAATATTTTAAAATCTAAATTTACGGAGGTAAAATCCAATGGTAAAAGTTGCTATTAACGGTTTCGGCCGTATCGGCCGTCTTGCATTCCGCCAGATGTTCGGCGCGGATGGCTATGAAGTTGTTGCTATCAACGACCTTACAAGCCCCAAGATGCTTGCTCATCTTCTTAAGTATGATTCATCTCAGGGTAAATATGCTCTTGCCGATAAGGTAGAGGCAACAGACGATTCTATCATCGTTGACGGTCAGGAAATCAAAATCTATAAAGAGGCTGACGCTTCCAATCTTCCTTGGGGCGAACTTGGCGTAGATGTTGTTCTTGAGTGCACAGGTTTCTACACCTCTAAGGAAAAATCAATGGCACACATTAAGGCTGGTGCTCGCAAGGTTGTTATTTCCGCTCCCGCAGGCAATGACCTTCCCACTATCGTTTACAATGTAAACCATGAAACTCTTAAGCCGGAAGATACTGTTATTTCAGCCGCTTCCTGCACAACAAACTGCCTTGCTCCTATGGCTAAGGCTCTTAATGATTACGCTGAAATCGAAAGCGGTATCATGGTAACTATTCACGCTTATACCGGCGACCAGATGACTCTTGACGGCCCTCAGAGAAAAGGCGACCTTCGCCGTTCTCGTGCTGCCGCTGTTAATATCGTTCCTAACTCAACAGGCGCTGCTAAGGCAATCGGCCTTGTTATTCCGGAACTTAACGGCAAACTTATCGGTTCTGCTCAGCGTGTTCCTACCCCAACAGGCTCAACAACAATTCTTACTGCTGTTGTTAAGGGCAAGGATATCACTGTTGAGGGCATCAATGCTGCTATGAAGGCTGCTTCAAACGAAAGTTTCGGCTACAATACTGATGAAATCGTTTCTTCCGATATTGTTGGTATGCGTTACGGCTCACTCTTTGATGCTACTCAGACAATGGTTCTTAAAATCGCTGAGGATCAGTATGAAGTTCAGGTTGTTTCATGGTATGATAATGAAAACAGCTATACTTCACAGATGGTTCGTACTATCAAGTACTTCTCAGAACTCGGCTAAGCCGCAACTGTAAAAATCAGGCGGAGTCTTTAAGGCTCCGCTTTTTTTTGTTGTTTATTAAAAGTTTTAAAAACTGATTTTTAATTTCTGAATATTTTAAAAAGTGAAAAACTCCGCGGTATTAACTGCCGCGGAGTTTTAATATTTAATAACATATTATTTTTTTTGGATAATAACTGTTTCGCCGAATTATTTAATAATGCAGGGCGCGCCTTTATTGAGCGGCTTTAAGAGCAAAATTACCGCTGGTGGTTTCAACCTCTATTTGAGTTGAACTGTTGCCGTAATTCAAAACTCCTCGGCGGGCTGAACCGCTTGACTGCGTGCTGAAATCAGTGCTTACTGAGCCGGAAACGGTTTCATATTCCATATAAAAGCCGTCTATGCTCTGCGGAATTGTTACGGTAATACCGCCGCTTCTGGTATTCGCGTCTATCTGCCTTATCAGTTGCGCGGTGTTGGTTACCTGAGCGTTAGAAGAATTTGTTTCAATATCAAGGGACGCAAATTCACCCGCAGCGTTGATTTCGCCTGAATTTGAATGAAGTTCCATTTTATCGGCAATAATATTTTCCACCGTAATGTTTGCAGATGAACTTTCAATATCAAATTCCGTAAGCGTCATTGATTTTGGAATGTTAATTTGCAGGTCTTTAGGGTCTGAAGTTCCCGAGCCCCTCATATTTTGGCAAAAATAGATTTTCAGTTCTCTGCCCTCAATCCTGCTAACAAGGGCGTTTTCGCTGTTTTCTTCAACGGAGTCGCTGAACTGTATCTGCTCGCCGTCATAATATGCAACATTTACATTGCCCGCGCCCCATTCCACTGATATATGGTTTACTGCCGCCGGGTCAACAGTATACACTCCCTGCTGAGCAGTTTGGGATTGATTCTGACTTGTGCCTGAGCCGTTTGAATTCGGCATAGTTGTTGTTTCAGTGGTGTACTGGTTCATATCTTCGCGTTCGTCCATCACTTCGTCATAAATGTTTATACCGATTGCCGCGGCAATTATCAAAAGTATTGCCGCAGCAGCAGCGCCTATTGCTATCTTTGCGCCCATGCTCAGTTTTTTCTTTGCAGCAGGCGTGTAATATGAAGTGTTTGCGGCAAACTGATTTTCTGGGTAAGCATTGTTTGTATTGTAATTTTCCGGTGCGGCGGCAGGTACAGCGACGGGAACGGACTGCGCCGGATTTTCGGTTTCATTTTCATTTGTGTTTGTGCCGTCGATTTTGTCAGGCGCATCGTTTTCACTGCCGTTATCTGCGCTTGTTTCTGTTTCGGCGTCTTCTTTATTTGTATTGCTGTCGCTTTCGGCGTTTTCTTCCGCCTTTGGTTCTTCTTTGCTGTTTTCTTTTTTAGGCTCGTTTTCGCCCATAAGCAGCGTATCAAGAGATACGCCGTAAAGTTGTGCCAGCGCAATCAGATTATCTGTATCGGGGCTGCTTTCGCTTCTTTCCCACTTTGAAATCGCCTGCCTTGATACTCCTATTTTAGCGGCAAGTTCTTCCTGGGAAAATCCGTGCGCTTTTCTGTATTCATAAAGTCTTTTTGCGGTTTCGATATTCATTTAATCACCATAGCCTTTCAGGCTGCAAATAGTAAACCGAAAATCATATGCGCCTTATTGCAGCCGTATAAGACGCGTGCAGTGATTACAGCCGTCTCAAAATAATGCCGAATGTAATAGTTTGACGGCAAATAATCGCCGGTTTGATTTTCTAACTGCCTTGAATTAAGTTGGCAGACGGCTTTAGAATTACCTGCCCGGGTTATCCTGCTCAGGTGTGCTTTTTGCTTCCCGTCAACCTAATTGTATCAGACGGATTCGGTTGCACACTACCAATTCTGGTTTGAAATTACGCAACTTTTGGTTGCATTTTGTAAACTAAACCGCAGTTTTATTGTTATTCAACTGTAAATCTGAATTCTGTTACGGTTTTAAATTCTTTGTTTGGCTCAATGTAAGAAAACGGAAATTTATCGGCGTGGTTAACGCTGTCCGGGTAAAACTGAGTTTCAAGAGCCACTCCGCGTCTGTATGTTACGGCTCCGTTAGCCTTGCCGGGATTGCCGTCTTTCGCAAGCCAGCCGCCGCAGTATACCTGAATTCCGGGCATATCTGTCCACACGCTCATTTTTCTGCCGCTTTCCTCGTCATAAAGAACTGCCGCTTCGTCAATTTTTCCGCTTGTATTTCTCAGGCAGTAATTGTTGTCATATCCTATGCCGTCAATTATCGCCCTGAAAGGCTCGTCAATTTTATCGCCAATCTTGTGCATATCCGTAAAATCCATCATAGTCCCAGCAACTTCGCCGAGTTCTCCTGTCGGCAGTTGGTCGCCGTCCGTTTCGGTAAATTTGTCCGCGTTTATTTTCAGCATATGGTCTTCTATTCTTTTTCCCGGCTTCGCGCTAAGATTAAAATAAGCGTGGTTGGTGGGGTTTGCCACGGTCTTTTTATCGCTCACCACGGAATATTCAATGCGCAGGGTATTGTCCTGCGTAAGCGTGTATTTAACCTTCATTGTAAAGTTGCCGGGAAATCCGTCTTCCATATCGGGTGAGAATTTTTTAAGAGTTATGGAATTATCGCTTGTTTGTGCAACTTCCCAAACGGAAAAACTGAATCTTCCGCCGCCGTGCAGCGTCCAGGTGCCCTGATTGTTCGGCGTGTGGTATTCTTTGCCGTCCATAACGAATTTGGCATCCCTTATCCTGTTTGCAACTCTGCCCACAACAAGCCCCTGGTATCCTAAATCAGGGTCGGCGTAATATTCAGGTTTGTCAAATCCAAGCACAACATCGCCCATTTTTCCGTATCTGTCCGGCATATTTAGTGCCTGAATTCCGGCGCCGAAAGTTTGTATTGAAACGCTTGCGCCGTTTTTATTTGTAATAGTGTAAAGGTCAACACTTTCGTCTTTAACTTTACCGAAAAATTTTTTGGTTATACTCATAACTGCACCTCATAATTTATATTTTATATTATGTATCGAGTATAACCCTAATTGTAAATAAATTCAATATAATCTTGACATTTTAATTTATCAAATATATTCTTATACTGAGGAATTTTAATTTTAGGCATTTGCCGATTTTTTTAAAGAGGTGTTTTTTATGCAGGAATTTATGGATATGCTCACTTCCGTAATGCGTTACGCCCTGCCTGTTTCAGCAGTTATTGTTATACTCACCTGCGTTGTATCGCTTTTCAGAAACAGACCCAGGGTGCATAAAATGGCGCAGTTAACTGATGAAAACAATGATTCGGTAATAGAAATAAACCACTGGGAAACTTCAATAGGCAAATCAAAGGCAAACGATATTGTTTTGCCCCTGCCCAGCGTGTCCCGCTTTCACGCGGTTATAGCCAAAAAGAGCAGGGACTGGGTGGTAACCGATACTTTTTCAAGAAAAGGTATACTTGTAAACGGCAAAAAAATAGACGGAAAGGCCGTTATTGAGGACGGCGATGTTATCACAATCGGCACCGTGCCGCTCAGATTTGAGTGCGCGGACGCAATTTCAAGTTCAACAAAAAAGCAGATAAGAAAAAATGCCGGGCATACAGTTGCCTATGCCGTGCTTGTGGATGTTAAAAGCCGCAAACCCGTTTATCTTAAAAGAAACGATGTGCTTATAGGCAGGGGAGAGCAGTGCGATATTCGTATATTGTCTGACACGGTTTCGTCAGAGCACGCAAGGATATATAAAACTACCCGAGGCTGGGCGCTGTGCGATCTGGATTCGCATAACGGCACCAAGTTAAACGGCAGATACCTTACCCAAACCCAACTTATTTTTGATGAGGATACCATTACTTTCGGGGACAGGGTGTTTATTTTCTATGAGAAGTGAGGTGAGCCCTATGGCAAAAGGCAAAAAGGCGGTTAAAAAGAAAAAAATGCCTAAAATAAAACCCATAAACAATTTTGTGCTTATGGCGTTTTTAACTTTGTTTGAAGTTGTAACTTCTTTTTCCGCCGCTTATTCGGCGGAGGAGGGAATTCAGTATCAGACTATTGCAGCCATGGGCATACTGATAGCGGTTGAATGGATATACCTTGTGGCGTTTTACACCATTATGCACCGCCGTAATTTTGAGTTGGAGATGATTGCGTTTTTCCTGTGCGCAACGGGAATTTCCGTTATCGGCTCGGTAAGCCCGTCCGCGGCGCTTAAGCAGTGCATTATGATAGTGGCGGGCGTTATAGTTTATATCGTTATGGTTTTTCTGCTGGGCAATGTTGATTTGTGTATGAAATTAAGGCTGCCCGTGGCAATCGCCGCGCTTTTGCTGCTGCTTGTCAATCTTATAATAGCGGAAACAACAAACGGCGCAAGAAACTGGATAAGAATAGGCGGCGCGGAATCAGGAATAATGATTCAGCCGTCTGAATTTGTTAAAGTGGCGTTTATATTTGTAGGCGCCGCCACCCTTGAAAAAATACAAACAAGTAAAAATATTTTTGCATTTATAGGATTTTCGGTTGCCTGCGTAGGCTCGCTGATACTTATTAAAGATTTCGGCACGGCGCTGATATTCTTTGTAACTTTCCTTATTATCGCCTTTATGACTTCCGGCGATATAAAAACCATTATTCTTGCCATAGCCTCAGCAGTGCTCGGTGCGGGAATAGTGCTTAAATACCGCTCCTATGTAATGGCGCGCTTTTCCGTTTACCGGCATGTTTGGGAGTCCGATTATTACAATTCAAGCGGTTATCAGCAAACAAGAACTCTGGTGGGTCTGGCTTCCGGAGGGCTGTTCGGCCTTGGCATAGGCAATGGATATACACGCACGGTGTATGCCTCAACAACAGACCTTATTTTCGGCGTTATATGCGAAGAATGGGGCTATATATTCGGCATAATTCTTGTGCTTGCCTTTGTTGCAATAGCCGTTTCGGCGCTTGTAAATTCAATTGCGGCGCGCTCAACATTTTATTCCATAGCGGCAGTTGCGGCGGCGGGGCTTTTGCTTTTCCAAACGGCTCTTAATATATTCGGCATAACGGATGTGCTCCCGCTTACGGGCGTTACGCTGCCGTTTGTAAGTCAGGGCGGCTCTTCAATGATAAGTTGCTGGGCGGTGCTCGCTTATATTAAAGCGTCAGATGTCAGAACATACAATTACCTGGGAGGCGTTAAAAAGAAATGAAAATGATAACAAAAAGGGGAATATTCCTCTGGATATTATGTTTCCTTTTTATTGCAGGCATAGGCTTTTTAACTTTCAGCCTTGTTACAGAGGGTTCTGACTGGGTGATGAAAACATATAACCGCCATGTTTATAATGACGGCCAACTTACAGCCGCAGGCGCTATTAAAGATAAAAACGGCGTTGTGCTTTCTGAATCGGAGGACGGCGAAAGGGTATACAGCGATGATAAGGAAACACGCCTTTCAACCCTTCATGTTGTGGGCGATACAAGGGGATTTATCTCAACAGGCGTGCAGACTCAGTTTAAATCACAACTTGTGGGATATAATGTTGTGGACGGAGTGTATCAAATCAAAAAGAATTCCGGCGGCAACGATCTTACCCTTACCATAGACAGCGAAATAAATAAAGTTGCCCTGGAGGCTCTTGGCGATTATAAGGGCACAATAGGCGTTGTAAACTATAAAACCGGGGATATTATTTGTATGGTTTCCACCCCCACTTATGATGTAAATAATGTTCCGTCCGATATTAATTCTTCAGAAGAGTATGAGGGCGTTTATATAAACAGATTTCTTACCGGCCTTTATACTCCCGGCTCAACTTTTAAGGTGGTAACGGCAATCAGTGCGCTCCAGAATATCGGCAGCGATATTTATGACAGAACTTGGCGCTGCGACCGTGTGTATGATGTGGACGGAATTGAGGAAGATAATATTATATGCAACGCACACCACGGTACTATAAGTTTTGAAAACGCTTTTGCAAAGAGTTGCAATATCACATTCGGTAAAATTGCAATTGAATTAGGGCCGGAAAAACTTGCCGCAACAGTTGATTCGCTCGGGTTAACCCAGCCTGTAACGGTCAGCGGAGTTATAAACTCGGCTGAAAGCAGATTTTTCCTTGAGGCGGGCGACGCGGACGCTTATACAGGCTGGACCGGTATCGGTCAGGGCGATACGCTTGTTACTCCCGCGGCTATGCTTCGCCTTATGTGCGCCATCGCAAATGACGGAAAAGCCGTTTCGTTTAATATTGTGGACAGATTTTCAAATTCTTCCGGCGACCTTGTTGATATAGGCTACACAAGCACTGAAACTCAGGTGCTCAGTTCGGATATTGCTTCTCAGATGAAGTCGCTTATGCGCAATAATGTTAAAACGCAGTACGGCGAAAGCAGATACAAGGGTCTTAACCTATGCGCTAAATCAGGTACTGCTCAGATAGATGATGTGGACGCTCATAACACCGCCTGGTTTGTTGGCTTTATGGATGATGAGGAACATCCTTACGCCTTTGTTGTGGTTGCGGAGCATGGTAATTCCGGCTCACAGACGGCAGGCCCGATGGCAAGAAAAGTGCTCAACGCGATAGTTGACAGCGAAAGTTAAATTTAAGGAACTGATTATTTGGAATTTTCTGAGATACAGGCGGATACCGCGCCCGAAAAAGCGGTGCTTATATCCGTTGATACAGGTGATTTTGACGCAGACGCGTCAATAAACGAATTAGAGGAACTTGCGAAAACGGCGGGCGCTGAGGTGCTCGCCGCAATCGTTCAAAGGCGTGAGGCGCCGTCGCCGTCGTCATATATAGGTTCCGGCAGGCTCGCTCAACTTGTAGAGTTTTGCCGGAATAATGAGGTCGATATTATAATAGCGGACGGTGAACTTTCACCCGTTCAGGTTAGAAATATAGAGGACGCCTGCTCGGTCAGAACGGTGGACAGAACTGCGCTTATACTTGATATTTTTGCCGCGCGGGCAAGAAGCGCGGAAGGCAAAATACAGGTTGAACTTGCGCAGTTAAAATATCTACTTCCCCGCCTTTCGGGGCAGGGAAAAAGCCTTTCAAGGCTCGGCGGCGGTATCGGCACAAGAGGCCCCGGCGAAACTAAACTTGAAACTGATAAACGCCATATCAGGCGCAGAATAGAGCACCTGAACGAAAGTCTTGAAAAAATCAGAAAGCGCCGCCTTGCAACGCATACGCGCAGGCAGAAAAACGCCGCTCTTTCGGCTGTTATAGTCGGCTACACTAATGCGGGCAAATCCACCCTGATGAACAGGCTTACCAACGCCGGCGTTTTGGCGGAAGATAAACTTTTTGCAACGCTTGACCCCACTGCAAGAAAACTTGTTTTGCCGGATGGCAGGCAGATAATGCTTGTAGATACCGTCGGCCTTGTGCGCCGTCTGCCTCATCAACTTGTGGACGCTTTCCGCTCTACTTTGGAGGAGGCGCTTTGGGCGGATGTTATCCTAAATGTGTGTGATGTTTCAAATCCCGAATGTGCAGAGCATATAAGGGTAACGAACGATCTGCTTTCTTCCCTGGGGTGTGAGGGCAAACCTGTTATCAATGTGCTCAATAAGTGCGATTTAGCGCCTGAAATGCTTGATTATCCCGCAATCGGGCTGAATGTAAGAATAAGCGCCAAAACGGGCTACGGAATAGACGAACTTTTAAACGCCGTGGCAAAGGCACTGCCTGTTTCAAGGCGCAGGGTAACCTTGCTTGTTCCGTTTTCTCACGGCGGTATTTTAAATGAAATAAGGCAGCGCGGTGAAGTTATATCTCAGGAATATACGGATTCCGGTATAAAAATAGACGCTTTTGCAGACGCGTCTTATCTTGATAAAATAAGCGAGTATATTTTATAAACAATGATAATATTTCAGTCTGCCGATTCATAAAATCATTATGAGGTGGTTTTATGAAAATGTTTACGCTCAGGCTGAAACCGAAAACTATTTTTGGCCTAATTCTTATACTTGCGGGCATTATCGTTATTTCAATAACTTTCTTTTCAAATCACGCCGCGCTCAGCAGACCGGCGGCAAGCGAGGTAACGCTTGAAACGGATTCCCAAAGGGAGGAGTATCTGACTTCGCTCGGCTGGGAGTTTAAAACTCCGTGCGAGCAAAAGGAAGTTCAGATTCCGCAGGAATTTAACGATACATATACGCAGTATAATGAAATTCAGAAAGCGCAGGGCTTTGACCTTGAAAAGTACAAGGGTCAGACGGCAACGGTCTATACTTATAATATCACTAATTACGCCGGGTATGAAAACAGAGACTGCGTATACGCAAATCTGCTTGTGTGCGGCAATGTGCTCATAGGCGGCGATATATGCTCAACATCCCTGTCCGACGGATTTATACAGGGACTCCAGAAGGAATAATTAAACGGCAAAAATTATGGAAAGACTTGATAAATTTTTATCCCGCGAACTTAATATAACGCGTAGCGAATCAAAATCGCTTATAAAATCGGGCGCCGTTTTGGTAAATTCCGCTCCCGCGCGATTTGCTGATATGAAAATTAATACGGATTCGGATTGCGTTTTCGTAAACGGAAACGAAATTACATATAATAAGTTTGTGTATATTATGATGAATAAGCCTAAAGGCGTTATATCTTCGTCGGACGGGCGCAAAACCGGCGAAAAAACGGTTGTTGATATTCTGCCGGCTGAGATGAAAAGGAAAAATCTTTTCCCCGCCGGCAGGCTGGACAAGGATACAACCGGCTTTGTGCTGATAACGGATGACGGCGCGTTTGCCCACGATATTTTAAGCCCTAAAAATCATATTGAAAAAACTTATATTGCTCAGTTGGACAAGCCTTTTGATTCTTCCGTTGTTTATGATTTTGAAAACGGTATGGAATTAAACGGCAAAAAATGTATGCCCGCCCTGCTTGAAAGTGCCTGCGGGGATAATACCAAGGCAAAAATCGTTTTAAAACAGGGTATGTATCACCAGATAAAAAGAATGTTTAAAAAGCACGGTATTACTGTTTTGGAACTTAAACGCGTTGCTATGGGCGCGCTCCAACTTGATAAAAATCTTGCCCCCGGGCAGGCTAAATATATAAGCAAAGATGAACTTTCTCTTGTGAAATCCGCTCACAATATGGGGGATTTTCGCTAAAAAACACTATATATTGTGGTTTTTGGTGAAAATGCCGGTCTGTTTATGCAAGTTTAACAAAAAAATATAAAAATTTTGGTAAAATGCTTGCAAAATGTTGAACGCCCTTGTATAATATGAACAAGATAAAGCAATTGCTTTTGTGCAAAATTTCAGCGGTTTATTTATTAAGGAGGAGTTATTTTGCCTAACAGATTGTTTCAGAGCCTCGTAAATCAAATGAGGGATACAATGGACCGTGATTTGGGCGTAGTGGATGAAAGCGGCACGGTTATTGCCTGCTCGGAACTCGGCCAAATAGGCGAAATCAGAAAAGGTGTTGTTTCAGCCGGCGTGTTCGCAGGGCTCCAAACCTGCGTGGACGGCTGCACTTATAAAGCCTTCGGCAATTCCGTTCATCCGGAGTATGCCGTGTTTGTGGATAATACTGATGATTTAAGCAAGCATTATGCTGATATTATCGCAATAGCGTTTAATCAGATAAAGCAAACAAATGATGAAAAGTTTGACAGGTCTAATTTCGTTAAAAATGTAATCCTTGATAACATTCTTCCCGGAGATATATATATAAAGAGCCGCGAACTGCATTTTAATAATGACGCCACAAGAGTAGTATTTATAATTCGTGTTCCGCAAAAAACAGATGTTTCCGTTTTTGATGTTATTCAGAATTTCTTCCCTGATAAGGCAAAAGATTTTGTTATCAATGTAAATGAAACGGATATAGCGCTCGTTAAGGAAGTGCGCCCGAATGTAGAGATGAAAGACCTTGAAAAACTCGCGCGCTCAATTTGCGATACTCTTTCAACCGAATTTTACTGCACGGCGGTTGTGGGAATAGGCACCTGCGTTACCGGCGTAAAAGACCTTGCCCGTTCGTTTAAAGAGGCGCAGGTATCGCTTGAAGTGGGCAAAGTTTTTGATACTGAGCAGCCTATCGCAAGTTATGAAAATCTTGGCATTGCCCGCCTGATTTACCAACTTCCCACCACCCTTTGCGAAATGTATCTTAAAGAGGTGTTCAAGTCAGGCTCAATAGATTCGCTTGATCAGGAAACGCTGTTTACTATTCAAAAGTTTTTTGAAAATAACCTTAATGTGTCTGAAACAAGCCGTAAACTTTTTGTTCACAGAAATACGCTTGTTTACAGGCTTGAGAAAATCAAAAAGATTACGGGCCTTGACCTTAGGGAGTTTGACGACGCTATCGTTTTCAAGGTTGCTCTTATGGTTAATAAGTATCTTGAGTCCAGCCCTGTTAAATATTAATTTAAGATTTTTTCGGCAATACTTATGTGTTGCCGAATTTTTCTATCTTTAAAAACTGCGTGGTTGACCCATTCTGTTACAAATTCATTACATAATTTACAAAATAGAAACATTTTTAACTTGATTTATAATGTGAATTGCTTTATTATATATAAGTGGTAAAGTTTAAAACTTAATTTAGTGTATGTTGCCGGGGAAATCCGCTTAAATTATGAGGCGTTTAATCTCCGCTGATTTTAAAATCAAAGAGGGAAATTAAAAGTGATTGAATTTCGTGATGTTACCAAGGTGTACGGCAGTAACGGCACCAAGGCGCTCAACAATGTAAATATAAAAATCGAAGACGGTGAATTTGTTTTCGTAGTCGGCGCTTCCGGCGCAGGTAAAAGTACTTTCCTCAAACTCATAATGCACGAGGAAAAGCCGACTGAAGGCGTCGTTATAGTAGGCGATTACCGTTCTGATACTTTAAAGAAAAAACAGGTGCCCTATTACAGAAGAACTATGGGCATAGTATTTCAGGATTTCAGGCTCATTCCTAAAATGAGCGTGTATGATAATGTTGCTTTCGCAATGCGCGTTATAGGCGCCAAGGAAAAGGAAATAAGAAAAAGAGTTCCTTATATTCTTCAACTTGTCGGCCTTTCTCATAAAGCCCGCTCAATGCCGAATGAACTTTCGGGCGGCGAGCAGCAGAGGGTTTCTCTCGCAAGGGCGCTTGTCAATAATCCTAAACTCATAATTGCGGACGAGCCTACCGGTAATGTAGACCCTGAAATGAGCCACGAGATTGTTGAAATGCTTACCAAGATAAACAATAACGGCACTACCGTTATAATGGTTACGCACGAACATACGCTTGTTAAAGCGTTCCCGCGCCGCGTTATCGTTATCAAAAACGGTGAAGTTGTTTCCGATACGCCGGATCCGACTCACGCTCAGTTTGAATCGGCTCAGCCGGAAAAATCAACGGATATGTATTTCTTTAACGAGGATGTTAAACTCGGAAGCGAAATAGAAGATATTTTTGAAAATATTGACGACGGTTCTTCACCCGCCGAAAAAGAAGACGCAAAAAACGGAGGTGAGGACTGATGACGGCTTCAAGTTTCAGGTACCTCTTCAAAGAGGGCTTCAGGAATACATGGTCAAACAGAATGATGAGCATTGCCTCTATCTGCGTTCTTATGAGTTGCCTTGTTCTTATAGGCTGCGCTTCAATGATATTCCTTAATATTGAATCCCTGCTCGGCAGAATAGAGGAAGAAAATGTTGTTATGGTATATCTTAAAGACGATACTACTGATAATGACATAAATACTATGGAAACCGAACTTAAAAATACAAGTAATGTTAAAGAAGTTGAATTTGTTCCAAAAGAGGACGCTTGGGCGGAGCAGCTTGCTACAATGGATGATGCTCAGGCTCAGTTCTTTACGGAAATAAGTTCGGATATACCGCTGCCGGACGCATTTAAAGTTACGGTTGATGACCTTACTTATTTTGACCAAACGGTGCAGCAGATAGAAAAATTTGACCATATTGATACAATCAGGGAAAATAAAGACCTTGCTGAAAAACTTGTTACAATACGCCACGGCGTGGAAGTAATTTCAATAGTTATCGTTGCAGTCCTTCTTGCAATAAGCGTGTTCATTATTTCAAACACAATTAAACTCACGGTTTACTCAAGAAGGCTTGAGATAAGCATTATGAAATCGGTAGGCGCAACAAACAGTTTCGTCCGTCTGCCGTTTGTGGTAGAGGGTATGATTCTAGGAATTATTTCCGGCGTTGTGTCGCTCGGCCTTGTGTGGGCGTTTTATGAATTTGCTATTCATCAGTTCAGCGATCTTTTGTCCTCACTTCAACTTGAGGCGCTGAATTTTGCGGATTTTGCTCTGCCGATGCTCGGCATCTTCATTGCAATAGGCATTGTAACCGGCGTAGGCGGCGCCCTGATTTCTATGGGCAGATATCTGAATAAGGAAGGTAGTGAGATAAGTGCGGTATAAAACTGGTTCAAAAGGTTTATTTAGGATTCTATGCCTTGTGTTAAGCGCAATGCTTGTTTTTTCCACTGCGTTTACCGCTCAGGCAAAATCAAGCACGCAAAGCAAACTTGATAAGATAAACGAAGATATAGCAGAGGCTGAAAAGGAACTTGATTCCCTTGAAGACCAGGTTGCGGATAAAAAAGCGTATGCAGATACCCTGATGAAAAAAGTAGACCTCCTTCAGGATAAACTTGACGCTCTTGAGAGCAACCGTGATGAACTTCAAGCGCAAATAGACGCCGTTCAGAAAAGAATAGACGAAACTCAGGTTGAGATAGATAAAGCCGAAAAAGAGGTAGAGGCTAAGGAGCAGGAGTTTGACGGCGTTTACGAAGAGTATTGCCAAAGGCTGCGCGCAATGTATATCTCCGGCAATGTTTCAATGCTTGAGGTGCTGCTTGAAAGCGGCGATATAAGTTCTATCCTGACCCGTGCTGAAATGGTAAAATCTGTTTCAGAGCAGGACAGCGCTACTCTTGATGAACTTATGACTAAAATGGAAGAGATAAATAAAGAGCGCCAGGAACTTGCGGATAAGAAAATCCAACTCGGTGAGGATAAGGACAGCCTTAATTCCCGCAAGCAGGAACTTCAGGCGTCAATTGACGATTATAACGCTTCAAAAGCAGAACTCAACGCAGAGGTGGAGGAGTGCAACGCCGCTCTTAAGTCTTTGAGTGATAAGCAGTCTGAAGTTAAGGAAACCATTGATACAAATGAGGAGCAGAAAAGGCAGTTGGAGGCTGAAATCAATAATGCCCTCAGCGGTTCCGGCAGCAATAAGCCGGGCAGTGATAATTACAACCCCGGCACCGGTCAACTTGCTTATCCAACAAGTTACAGAACTATTTCCGCCGGTTATCCTAATTACAGAAACGGTTCTTACCACGGCGGCGTAGACTGGCCGTGCCCAACAGGTACTGCGGTTCACGCGGCTGATTCAGGCGTAGTTGTAATTGCCAAAAAACTTACTTACAGTTACGGTCAGTATATTCTTATTGACCACGGCAACGGGCTGTCAACACTTTACGCGCACAACTCTTCACTTGTGGTAAGCGTCGGCGATAAAGTTTCAAAAGGCCAGATAATCGCATATTCGGGCGAGTCGGGCAACGCAACAGGCCCTCATGTTCATTTTGAGGTCAGGTTAAACGGCACAAGAGTAAACCCGATGAGTTATCTTTAATTTTTGATGTTAAAAATTTAATACATATAAAAAGATTGTAAATAATATTTACAGTTGCTTTAATTTATTATATAATGGGAAGTGGAGTCAATGAAACATTCATGTATACTCAAAAGAAGTGTGTGCGTTTTATTGACTTCACTGTTTGTTTTTTTATTTACTTTTTATCCTTTGCCGCGCGCTGTAAGCGTTTATGCCGAGGAACTTACTCCCCAGCAGGAAAAGGCGCAGCTTGAGCAGCGCATAAAAGAGGCGGAAAATAAACTGCGTGATTTGGAGAATCAGTCTGCCAGCACTCAGGAGTATTTTGATACTTTAACCGATAAAATATCTTATCTTGACAGGCAGTATGAACTCGTAAGCAGCGAAGTTGATGAAGATAAAAACCAGGTAGAGGTCTTAAAAACCACTTATGCAGATAATGAAAAGGAAATAGATTCCATAGGCAGCGATATAGAGCAGTTGGAAAAGGACTGCGCCGCCGCAGAGGAAGAGTTTTCAGGCACATATCAGGCGTTTTCAAAGCGTATGCGCGCAATGTATATCAGCGGGGAAACAAATATGCTTGTTTTCCTTATTACCAGCAACGATATTTCTCAGTTTTTAACCAGGCTTGAAATGGTTAAGCGCATTTCTCAGATGGACGGCGAATTGCTTGAATCCATTAATACGGAAATTGATGAGATAAATACCACCCGCGATGAAATCACAAAAAAGCGCGCTGAACTTCAGGTAACTCAGGTTACTCTTCAAAACACCAAAGCCTCGCTTGAGGCGGCTATTCCCGAACTTGAAAAAAAGCAGCAGGAACTTCAGGATAAAAAATCCGAACTTGATAAAGAGCGTTCAGACGCTAATTCACTTTTAAAGCAGTTAAATGACGAAACCGGTAATTATACCGAGTATTTAGAGGATAATAAAGCGGCTATGGCGGAAGTAGACGCCGCAATTGAGGCCGCTGAAAATAAATACCAGAATCAAACCCCGTCAACCACTGAGCCGGAAACGGAAAAACCGAGTTCAGGCGGTTCATCGGGCGGTTCCGGCAGCACGGGCACCACTTCCGGCAGTTCGAGCAGCAAGTATATTAGCCTAACATATCCCGTTCCTTCGCAAACAACAATCACTTGCGGTTACGGCGAGTATTCCGGCCACAGCGGCGCTGATTTCAGTTGCCCCACCGGCTCAAAGGTAGTTGCGGCCGAATCAGGCACCGTAATTATTTCAGCAGACCTTAAAAATGCGGACGGCTCTTACAGAAGTTACGGCAGATATATCGTTATTATGCACGATAAAAAAACCGCCTCCGGGGATACTGTTTATACGCTTTACGCCCATAATTCCGAAAGGCTTGTTTCAGAGGGCCAGCATGTTGAAAAGGGCCAGCAGATTGCAAAATCAGGCTCAACCGGAAATTCAACAGGGCCGCACTGCCATTTTGAGGTGCGCACCCCAAGTTCAAGTTATTCATCATGTAAAAATCCTGCTCTTTACTTACCGTAAAAGCAGTGTGTAATTTATAAGGGTAAAAATTTATTCAAAGGTTGCTGAAAATATAATGAAGCACATTAAATCATTAAAATTATTGTCTGCGATTTTGGCAGTCGTTATGGCTGTAACTCCGCTTTCCGCAAGCGTTGTCCCCGCTTTCGCGGCGGACTCGGCGTCGTCAGAGCAGGAAAGCACTACGGCACCTCAAAAAACTCAGGAGGAACTGCGCGAAGAGGCAAGGAAAAAACTTGAGGCGCAGAAAGCCGTGCTGGACGCGGATTTACAAGCCGTTGAGCAGCGCATATCGGCGCTTGCCGCGGATTCCAAAAATACAGAGGAATATATCAACGCTCTTGATGAAAAAATAGGCATTATAAATCAGCAGCTTACAGTTCTTGACGAGCAGGTTCTTGATTATGAGGAGGATATAAAAGTTCTTCAGTCAAGCATAGATGAAAACCAAAAGCAGGTGAATACGCTTCAGCAGGAAGTGGATAAAGTTCAGGCTGAACTTGATGACCTTAATGAGAAATTTCAGGCAAAATATGACGCGTATTGCCTGCGTATGCGCGCGATTTACATATCCGGCAATTATAATCTGCTTACCGCTCTGCTTACCTGCAATGATATTTCAAGTTTGCTTACCCGATATGAAATGATTAAAGCGGTGTCAAAAAGCGACGCTGAATTGATGCAGGATATTCAGGAGCAAACTGAAAAAATATTAGAGCGCGAGTCCGATTTAAATGAAAAAAAGACAGCGCTTAACGATATGAATTTGACTCTGCTTTCTCAGCAAAACGAGTTAAAATATAAGCAGGATTCGCTCACACAGACTCAGGAAGATATTGCGTCTAAAAAAATAACTCTGGCTCAGGATAAGGCTGAAAGCGACCAGCTTTTTGCCCAACTTACCGCCGAAACAGGTATGTATACGGAATACAGAAATGAGGATAAAGAACTTTCAGAAGCGGCGGAGCAGGAAATAGAAGACCTTATGAACGGCATTATAGACCCTGATGAAATATCAGATTTTACAACCGGGGACAGAAATGATAAACCCACTGTTGTATATAATAATACTGATGTTTATAATAAATCGGACGGCGTTTATAATATGACTTATCCCGTGCCCGGGCATTACACGGTATCAGCCGGTTTCCCGAATTACAGCAACGGCTCATATCACGGCGGCATAGATTTTCCGTGCCCCACAGGCACTAAAGTAGTTGCCGCTCAAAAAGGCGTTGTTGCCGGCGTTAAGCGCCTTGATTACAGTTACGGATATTATGTGCTTATCTATCACGGCACTGATTCAAACGGAGATAAGGTGTTTACCCTTTATGCCCATAATTCAGAGATACTTGTTTCCCCCGGCGATTCCGTTTATAAAGGTCAGCAAATTGCAAAATCCGGCTCAACGGGCAATTCAACCGGCCCGCACTGCCATTTTGAAATAAGAGTCGGCGGCACAAGAATAAATCCAAAAAATTATTTAAGCAAATAAATTATGAATAAGATAAATTACAGTAAAAAAACAGAATCAATTATAGAAAAAAACAGGAGAGAGCATATTATGCCCTCTCTTTTAATTCATGCGTGCTGCGCGCCGTGTTCCAGCGCCTGCCTTGAATATCTGAATAAATATTTCAAAATCACGGTATTTTATTATAACCCTAATATTTCACCAAAGGCGGAGTTTGATAAAAGGCTTCAGGAGGAAAAACGGCTTCTTTTAAGTATGCCTTTTGAAAACAAGGTGGATATTATTGAGGGGCATTATGATTATTCGGAATTTCTGAATATTGCAAAGGGGCTTGAAAACTGCCCGGAGGGCGGCGAAAGATGTTTTAAATGTTATCGTCTGCGTCTTGAGGAAACTGCTCACCTTGCAAAGGAAAAAGGTTTTGATTATTTCTGTACCACACTTTCAATCAGTCCGCTTAAAAATGCTCAAAAAATAAACGAGATAGGTTATGAGATTGCCGAAAAATACGGTGTTTTATGGCTGCCGTCGGATTTTAAGAAAAAAGAGGGCTATAAGCGCTCAATAGAACTTTCACGGCAGTATGAACTTTACCGCCAAAATTTCTGTGGCTGCGCTTTTTCTAAAAAAGCCTCAGAGGAAAAGGAGAAAAATTATGAATGACCCCCTTGCGGCAAGAATAAGGCCGGCTCAACTTTCTGATGTTGTGGGTCAGCGCCATCTGCTTGCGCCGGGCAAACCGCTTTATAATCTTATTGAAAGCGGTAATATTCCGAATCTTATTTTTTACGGCCCGTCAGGCACAGGCAAAACCACCGTTGCCTCAATAATCGCAAAAAAAACAAACAGGGCGCTGCGCCGTTTAAACGGCACAAACGCCTCAACAAAAGATATAAAGGACATTGTTTCTGAACTTGATACTTTTGAAACGGTAAACGGCGTTTTACTGTATCTTGATGAGATTCAGTATTTTAATAAACGCCAGCAGCAAAGCCTGCTTGAATACATAGAAAACGGAAAGATTACGCTGATTGCGTCAACAACGGAAAATCCTTATTTTTATATTTATCCCGCCGTGCTTTCCCGCTCAACAGTTTTTGAGTTTAAGAGTGTTGACTGGCAGGATGTTGTGCCCGCTGTGAAGCGTGGTTTCAGGATTTTAGGCGAAGAAAACGGCGTTAAAGTAACTGCCGATGATGACGCTTTGGAGAAAATTGCACGCGGGTGTTCCGGCGATGTGCGCAAGGCTCTAAATTCCGCCGAAAACTGCTTTTATGTTACTCCCGCCGAAAACGGTGAAAAGCATATTACGCTTGAAACAGCCGCTCAGTTAACTCAGTCAAGTTCCGTTAAGTATGACCGTGAGGGCGATGAGCATTACGATATTATTTCCGCTTATCAGAAAAGTATGCGCGGGTCAGACCCTAACGCCGCTTTGCACTATCTTGCAAGACTGCTTGAGGCGGGGGACCTGCCGTCTGCCTGCCGCCGCCTTCTTGTGTGCGCCTGTGAGGATGTAGGTCTTGCGTATCCGCAGATAATTCCCATCGTTAAAGCCGCTGTTGATACTGCTATGGCGGTTGGTTTGCCGGAGGCTCGAATACCGCTTGCGGACGCTGTTATACTTGTTGCCTTATCGCCAAAGAGCAATGCGGGTGAGGCTGCAATAGACGCCGCTATGGCAGATGTTGAAAAAGGTAATTACGGCGCTATTCCGCGTGCGCTGCAAAATAAGCATTATGACGGCGAGGACGCAGCGGTAAAAGGCCAGTTTTATCTTTATCCTCATAATTTTGATAATAACTGGGTAAAGCAGCAGTACCTGCCTGATGAAATAAAAAACGCCAGGTATTATATCCCCGGAAAGAATAAAAACGAACAGGCTTTTAAGGCTTACTGGGATAAGATAAAAGGCGGAAAGTAACAATCTTTAGAGGAGAATTTATGACTAAAAAAGAAAGAGCGCTCAAAGCGGTTGAAATTTTAAAGGAACTTTATCCCGAGGCGGTCTGCTCTCTTAATTATAAAAACCCGTTCCAACTTCTTGTTGCAGTGCGCCTTTCGGCGCAGTGTACGGACGCCAGGGTAAATCTTGTAACCCCCGCTTTGTTTGAACGCTATAAAACAATGCAGGATTTTGCCGAGGCTGATGTTTCGGAAGTTGAGAAATACATACATTCCTGCGGATTTTATAAAAGCAAGGCGCAGTCCATAGTCGGTATGGCCCAAAAGATACTCAGCGATTTCGGCGGCACCGTGCCCGATAATATAGATGATTTGATAACTCTGCCCGGAGTAGGCAGAAAAACGGCAAATCTTATAGTAGGCGATATTTATGGCAAGGAAGCAATAGTTGTTGATACCCACTGCATAAGAATTACAAACCGCATAGGTCTTGTTTCGGAAAAAGACCCTAAAAAAATAGAATTTGCGCTTAAAAAAATAATTCCTCCCGCCGAAGGCTCAGATTTCTGCCACAGAATAGTGCTTTTCGGGCGTGATGTGTGCACGGCAAGAAAGCCGAAATGCAATGAGTGCAAAATGAAAGAAATATGCAGACAAACAGGAGTAAAAAAATGAAACAGCCGTTGATAAACGAAGAAAATATAATTTTGATAGGTATGCCGGGAGCAGGTAAATCAACATGCGGCGTGCTTGCGGCAAAAATACTTTTAAAGAATTTTTTTGATACGGATTTGCTTATCCAAAGTATGGAAAACAAACGCCTTCAGCAGATAATAAACGAAAAGGGCGCCGCAGAATTTAAAAAAGCGGAGGAGGCGGCAGTGCTTTCGCTTGATATAAAAGGCACCGTTATTGCCACGGGAGGAAGCGTTGTTTACAGCCAAAAAGCAATGGCTCATCTGAAAAGTATGGGCAAAATCATCTATATGCATTTAAGTTATGAGGAAATGAAAAACCGCATTAAAAATCTTTCCACCCGCGGAATTGTGCTTGAAAACGGAGAAACACTGCTTGATATGTATAACGAGCGCCGACCGCTTTACGAAAAATATGCTGATTATGTTATTGATTGCGACGGTAATACAATAGACGATACCGTGGCGGAAATTGTTGATGTGTGCGAAAATAACTCTTGATTATATATGCCGGTTTATGATATTATAGATTAAATATAATATTAATTTTAAGGAGGATGATTAAATGAGCGAATACGGCGCTAAATTTGTAAAAGAAGGGCTTACTTTTGATGATGTTCTTCTTATCCCGGCTGAAAGCGATGTGCTTCCTAATGAGGTGGACCTTTCAACTCACTTAACTAAAAATATAAAACTCAATATTCCTCTTATGACTTCTGCCATGGATACCGTAACGGAATCCACAATGGCAATTGCCATTGCGCGCGAAGGCGGCATCGGCGTAATACATAAAAATATGACTATTGAGGACCAGGCTACCGAAGTAGATAAGGTTAAAAGGTCTGAAAACGGCGTTATTACGGACCCGTTTTTCCTTTATCCACAAAACACTGCGCAGGACGCTGAAAATCTTATGCGTAAGTATAAGATAAGCGGCGTGCCTATTTGTGAGGAAGACGGAACTCTTGTTGGTATTCTTACAAACCGCGATATGCGTTTTATGACCGATTATTCGGTTAAAATCGCGGATGTTATGACCCCCAAGGAAAAACTTGTTACCGCAATGAGCGGCACAACCCTTGAAGAGGCAAAAAAGATTCTTATGGCTTCCAAGGTGGAAAAACTTCCCCTTATTGATAAAAACGGCAAACTTACCGGCCTTGTTACTATTAAGGATATTGAAAAAAGCCTTAAGTATCCGAATACCGCCCGCGATTCGCAGGACAGACTTCTCTGCGCGGCGGCAATCGGTATTACAAGCGATATGCTCGATCGTGCCAAAGCGCTTGTTGACGCTCATGTAGACGCGCTTGTGCTTGATTCCGCTCACGGACATTCAAAGAATATAATGAAAGCGGTAAATACCGTTAAAAATGCGTTTCCGCAGGTTTCCCTCATTGCCGGCAATGTGGCAACCGCAGAGGCAACGGAGGCTCTTATCAAGGCGGGCGCGGACGCTGTTAAGGTAGGTATAGGCCCCGGTTCTATCTGTACCACCCGTGTTGTTGCCGGTATAGGCGTGCCTCAGATTACCGCTATTTATGACAGCGCTGAAATGGCGGATAAATACGGCATTCCCATTATTGCGGACGGCGGTATTAAATACAGCGGTGAAATCGTTAAGGCAATCGCCGCGGGCGGCAGCGTTGTTATGGTCGGCTCGCTTGTTGCGGGCTGCGAGGAATCTCCCGGCGAAACGGAAATTTATCAGGGCCGTCAGTTTAAAGTTTACCGCGGCATGGGTTCTCTCGGCGCAATGAATAAAGGCTCTGCGGACAGATATTTCCAAACAGGCTCAAAGAAATTTGTTCCCGAAGGCGTAGAGGGCAGGGTTCCTTATAAGGGACCGGTAGGAGATACGGTTTATCAGATGATGGGCGGTCTGCGCTCAGGTATGGGCTATGTCGGCTGCCACAATATTAAAGAACTTCGCACAAATGCCAAATTTATAAAGATTACAGGCGCCGGACTTGTTGAAAGCCACCCGCATGATGTATATATCACAAAAGAGGCTCCTAACTATTCCGGCAGCAGGCAGGATTGATTTTTAAGCAGGAGGGGCGTTAAACGGTTTCGTTTAATGCCCTTTTTTGATAAGAGGGTTTTTAATGGCTGAAAAGATTACCAGATGGCAGAAATTTAAAAAGTTTCTAAAAAGGAATATGACCCCCACCTGGGCAAAGCATTTCAGTTATCAGGTTATATCCTTTATTCTTTCCGTGTGCCTTGTTATAGGCGTTACGGCTTATGCCGTAAATAAAAGTTATGATGAAAGGACTTTGAACTTCGTGCAGGGATTTACAGTAACGGCGCATACCGGCGCGTTTGACACACCTGAAAATTCAATCGAATCCATTGAGGCGGCAATAGAAAATAATGTTCAGATAGTTGAAATAGATATACGCCAGCGTCCGGATAAAACGCTTGTTATCAGCCACGATATAGTAGTTATGAATAACGAGGGCACCCCGCTTTCTGATGTTTTTACTCTCTTGCAGCAGGATGACTGCCTTATAAATCTTGATATTAAGGAAACAAGAACTTTAAATGCTCTTCACGATATGCTTGTTGAGTATAATCTTTTGAGCAGGGCGTTTTTAACCGGTATAGACCAACTTAATGTAAACGCCGTTAAGGAATCATCCTGCGCCGATATGGATTATTATTTAAACTGCCAGCCCTCGCGCATAAAAATTTTTACCGATGATTATAAGGTGAAAATATTGGATTTACTTAAGGAAACGGGCGCCGTAGGTATAAACTGCAATTATAAATATGCCTGCGCCACACTTTCAAACCTGCTTCACGAAAACGGATATAAACTTTCTGTGTGGACTGTTAATTCAACATTTGAAATGAAACGAATGCTTGTTACTCAGCCGGATAATATTACAACTAAGGAATATTCAAAACTTATGTCAGTTATAGATAACTGGGGGAAATAGCATATGACTAACGAGGATTATTTAAAGGCTATTGATATGCGCTCTTCAAGGCGCACTTTCAAAAACCGCCCTTTGGATAATGATACGGTGCAGGTTATTAAAGACCTTGTGGATTATGTTAATAAAAAAGCCAATCTCAATTTTGTGTTTATGGAGGACGGGCGTTTTGCCTTTAATCTCCATTCGGGTATGACAAGTCTTATCGCCGTCTGCGGTGAGGACACTATTCCGGCAAGGGAAGCATGCGGTTATTGGGGCGAAACGATTGTTTTGCAGTGTGCTTTTCACTCAATAGGCACTTGCTGGGTAGGCACTTACAATGAAAATAAAGTGCTTGAAAAACTTGATCTTCCCAAAGGCGTAAGGCTGTATTGCGTTATCGCTTTGGGAAATGTATCGCCGAATAAAAGTTTAAAAGAGAAAATAATGTATAATACCACCCACAAAAAAAGCAAGCCGTATCAAAAGATGTTTGAGGTATGCGATTCCAAATTGCCTGATGAGGTTGTGTTCGCAATGCGTTTGGTGGAGAAAGCGCCGAGTTCCGTAAACCGCAGACCGGTTAAGTTCAGATATGAAAACGGCAAGATTACGGCAAGCGTGAGCGACCCGTATTCTGATAAAAGTATTGATTTCGGAATTGCGCAGTTGCATTTTCAACTCGGTATGAGCGCGAAAGGCATAAAAGGGGAGTGGAAAAACGGCGAATTTGTTGTGGATTCGCAGCGTATACTTAAATTCCCGCAGCGCAGTGAAGAAAATCAAAAGGGGGAAAATACTGATGAGTGAAACCGTAAAAAAGAAAATGAGCAAAAAGAAAAAGATAGTTATAATCGTGCTTTCGGTGCTGCTCGCGCTTATAATTCTTGCTGTGGCGGCAGGTCTTATAGCGCTGAATTGGTATTGTAAAACGCCTGATTATACCGTTTACCAAACTTCTCAGGATGTAGAACTTGTTGCTCACCGAGGTTTCAGGGCTGTTGCGCCCGAAAATACCGCCCCTGCGTTTGAAGAGGCAGGCAAGGCAGGGTATTACGGCGCTGAGTGCGATGTTTACCGCACGGCGGACGGTGTGTGGGTTATTCACCACGATTTCAATACTTACCGTATGACGGACGGTATGAGCACCATTGAAAATAAAACATATGATGAACTTATGAGCGAAACGGTTGATAACGGCTCAAATATAGATGATTATGATTCTCTTAAAATGTGCACTTTAGAGGAGTATCTTGATATTTGCAGCCAATATCAAATGGTGCCCGTAATTGAACTTAAAAGCGCAAATAATACCGAGTATTACGGCGAAATTGTTGATATTCTTTCAGATTATCCGGATTTAAAGCCTGTGTTTATCTCTTTCCATTATGAGGACCTTATCGCTATGCGCGCCCTTACAGACGCTCCATGCTGGTATCTTGTGCAGACCATTACTGATGAAGATATTGATAATGCGCTTGCCATAGGCGGCGATTGCGGTATTGATTTTAATTACGCCAAAGATGATAATACGGATGAAGTTATTAAAAAATGCGTTGATTCCGGACTTACAGTAGGCGCGTGGACTGTTGACGACCCTGCTGTTGTGGACAGACTTGCCTCGCTCGGCGTAGAGTATATTACAACTGATAATATTACATATTGATTATTATATTGCAAATTATATTGCAAAGAAAAGCGCGCGGCACCTTTTGTGCTGCGCGCTTGATTTTTATTTAATTTTTAAGCAAAACGAATTTTAATTAAATGCCAAGCAGAACAGACGCAAACAAAATGTATATCAGCAGTGAAACGGCGTCTGTTATTGTTGTTATAAACGGGTTTGCCATAACGGCGGGGTCAAATCCGCATTTTTTTGCGATTATCGGCAGACAGCAGCCTATAACTTTTGAAAAAACAACTTCAACAACTATTGTAAGGCTGACAACCAGTGCTATCATAACGGTTATTTCACTGTTGCCGAGAACATATTTGTCAAACAGCAGCAGTTTAACAAAACATACTGCCGCAAGCACAATTCCGCAAACTGCGCCGACGCGCACTTCTTTCCATATAACTTTAAATATATCCTTAAGAGAGATTTCCCCAAGTGAAAGCGCGCGTACTATCGTAACGCTTGATTGCCCGCCGGAATTTCCGCCCGTGCCCATAAGCATAGGGATAAAGGCTATAAGTGTTGCTACGGAAGCAAGTTTTTTTTCAAAATTAGTCAGAATCTGGCTTGTAATTGTTGCGGAAATCATCAGCAGCAAAAGCCATGGTATGCGTTTTTTGAAAGTTTCGGTAACGCTTGTCTTAAGATACGGTGTGTCCGTGGGAACGATAGCCGCCATTTTCTGAATGTCTTCCGTATTCTCTTCCTGAAGAACATCAATAACATCGTCAACCGTTATAATGCCCACAAGCCTGTTTTCCATATCAACAACGGGCAGCGCAAGAAAATCGTATTTTGAAAGCAGAGCGGACGCCTTTTCCTGGTCGTCAAGCGTGTTTACGGATATTACATTCGTTTCCATAAGGTCTTCTATTTCATCGTCGGCGTCATGCAGTAAAAGTTCCTTAACAGAGGTAACACCGAGCAGGTGTCTTGATTCGTCCGTTACATAGCAGGTATAAATTGTTTCCTTGTCAACACCCGTGCGCCTTATTCTTTTAAAAGCGTCCTCAACCGTCATATTCCGCTTAAGGTCAACAAATTCCGGAGTCATTATAGAGCCGGCGGAATCCTCGGGATATTTCAGAATGGAGTTTATTGCCTCCCGTGTTTCGTGGTCTGTATTTTTCAGAATTCTTTTTACTACGGACGCGGGCATTTCCTCAACTATATCCGCCGCGTCGTCAATGTAAAGTTCATCAAGAACTTCTTTAAGTTCGGAATCGGAAAAAGAGCGTATAAGATTTTCCTGCGTATCGCCGTCAAATTCAACAAAAGTTTCAGCGGCGTTTTCTTTTGTAAGCATCCTGAAAAGAAACATACGCTTTTTTTCGTTATTTATTGATTCAAGTAATTGCGCTATATCCGCAGGATTAAGCTCGTTGAGAAACTTTTTTAATTCCCGTATATTTTTTTCTTCATGCAGTTTATCGGTATACTCCAGCATTTCTTCAAGTTCCAAGAGCTCACATCCTTTCGGATTTTATTTCAAAGCGCTCAATTCAGGCGTTTTTATTCATCGGTTGAGTAAAATTCCTTTTCGTCCTCATCGTATGGGTTTGCGGCAACCCGCTTTACTATTGCCGCAATAATAACAATTACTATAATTCCGCCTACAACCGCACCGGCAGTTACGGCAAATACAGGCTGTTCGTAAAACCGCTCGCCGTCAACAAAAGAAACATATCCCGGCTGCGCCATTTCTGCCTTTACCTGTTCGGTGGTTTTGCTTACCCGTATAATTTCAAAAGTGTATTTCTTTGTTGTGCCGTCAGACGCGGTAACGGTAATAGGAATTTCCGTTTCCTGCCCTTCCCGCAGCATAACGGGTGTTGATGACGCCGTGGCGTTTATATCCTGCGTTACGGGGGTTATGTTTATTTGAGTCATATCGCTCGGCACATAAAGTTTGTATGCCGTGTCCTTGCTGTTTATCTCCGGGCGCACCTCGGTGTATTCGCAGTTGATTCCGGCAAGATTTGCGTTTGAATTGACCTCATATTCAGGCGCGTTTGAATATGTAAAAGTGTAAATAACGCTGCCGCTGTCAAATTCAAGTGTAACGGTAATTCCCGTCTGCCGGTTTGTGTTATCATAAGTGTATGCGGCAATCACATTCGCGCTGCCGTTTATTTTGTAACTTTGCAGCGCAGCGCTTTGATTCGGATTCTGAAGAGTTAGGGTAAAATAAGTTTCACCCGTTTTAAATCCGCCGTCAATATCGGCGTTAGAAAAAGTTATGCTTTCAAGATAAGGCGCGTTTTGAATAGGCGCCTCGGCGGCATTTGCAAAAATACAGCCGCTTATCAAACATATCA
The DNA here is from genome assembly GCA_944380635.1 of uncultured Eubacterium sp. Classification (GTDB taxonomy): domain Bacteria; phylum Bacillota; class Clostridia; order Oscillospirales; family Acutalibacteraceae; genus Eubacterium_R. The sequence continues at coordinate 28,871 of CALWID010000024.1, forward strand.
GGCATAATAAAGCAGGTAATATCTTTTTCATAAATAATCGGCGTTAAGCGTTTGGGATAAACTGTTTTATCTATCCCGCCTGCATCAGAATAAATGATTCTGTTCCGCCTTCCTCCAAAATATTTTTTATTTGGGGCGCGTTTTCGCCCACTTCAACCATATATATTTTATCGTTTCCGAGGTCTGTATTAAACAGGCTCAGAATTCTTTCGCTTGCAGTCTGCTCCGCCGCTGAGGTTTCCTCTTGTGCGGTTTCATCAGCGGATTCGGCTTCGGTTTCGTCTACGGTTTCGTCCTGAGCCGTGCTGTTCTCCTCTTCACCCGAAACAGCCCTTACAAGCGATTCGTCAATATCAACTTCAACGCCTTCAAGCAGTTTAATATTTGTGCCTATATCTTCATACAGCCGGGCGGAAAGATTTTCAAACCCGTCTGAAAAACCGCTGCCTGCGCTTTCCGGAATATCCACTCCGCGCAGCACAAATACCGTAACGCCCATTTCCGCCGCCTCGGCAATAATGTCTTTAATATATTTATACACCGTTTGGGAATTTGGGTTAAGATAAGTATTTCCGCGTGAATCTTCATACGGCACGCCGTTTTCATCAAGCAGCGCCACGGAACGATCCTGCCTTGGCACAAGATTATCAAGATAGCAATAAACTATTCCAACGGTAAGTATATCCTGTTCGCTCAGTTTTGCCGCCGAATTTTTCAGGTCCGTTGCCTCAAATGCACCCGCGCTGTATGTGTCCACCGTTGCAAGCGCGCTGCGGTAGCCTATTGTGCCGTCGTTTCTTTTAATGTCTATCGCAACACTGTTGTAGGCGCCGTCAGTAAGGTTTGTTATAACGGAATCAAGAATAACGGAATTATCCATTGAAATGCTTTCCACATATGAGCAGTGCAGGTCAAGTTTAACCTCGTTTATCGCGTCCCCCGCGGGGGCGTCTGTTTCAGCGCTCATTTGCGGCATACCGTTTCTCATCATAAATACATCCATACCGGTGTAGCCGACTCCCACTATCAAAAGGCAAAGCACAAATATGCCAAGCCGTTTTATAAGCGTGCGCGCTCTGGCTTTGTGTTTGCGCTTTTTTTTGATTTTTGGGCGCATATAGTCAAACTTATCAGAATAAATACCCTCGTCTGAAACATACTTGTCAGCAAAATCAATAGGATATCCTTTTTCTTCTTCAGTCCATTTTGTGTTGCGCTTTACATTTTTGTAAAAGCGTTTCTTCTTCATTATTATTTCACACTCTTTGCGTTTTCTTTAAGCATGGAAATTGTTTCCTGCGGATTTTCGCTTTTAAATACCGCGCTGCCCGCAACAAATACATTTGCTCCGGCTTTTGCCGCGGTTTTTATTGTTTTTGCGTTTATACCGCCGTCCACCTCAATATCAATATCCGGCGCGGCGGCTCTTATTTCTTCTATTTTCGGCATCATATCAGCCATAAAACTCTGCCCGCCGAATCCCGGCTCAACCGTCATAACAAGCACCATTGAAAGTTTGCTTAAATATTTAAGTACCGCGCTTGCCGGCGTATTCGGCTTAATCGCAAGCGCCGCTTTGCAACCGGATTCAAGAATTTTGTTTATGGTTTTTTCGGTATCGCTCTCGCTCTCAATATGAAAGCAGATAATGTCCGCGCCGGCGGCGGCAAAATCCTCAATGTATCTGAGCGGCTCGGAAATCATAAGGTGCACATCAAACGGCACTTCAGTTACTGCCCTTATTGCTTTAATTACCGGAGCGCCTATAGAAATGTTCGGCACAAAATGGCCGTCCATAACATCAAGGTGGATATACTGCGCATCACTGCATTTTTTTAGTTCTTTTTCAAGATTTGCGTAATCAGCCGCTAAAACGGACGGTGCAATTTTAATTTCCATATATGCCTCCTGCGGTAAAATCACCGCAATAAAAGTATTTAGCCTTTTAAAGTATTATACATTTGCGGCCGTTTAAAATCAACCTTTATTATAAATTAAATAATACTTGTAATTATATTACAAGTGTAGTAAAATATATCAGATTAAAAGAGCAAAATATAAAATAAAACAGTAAATCAAGATTTTTTCGGGGGTCATTAGTTATGATACAGGCTAATAATATTACCGTTCAGTTTGGCGGAAAAGCGCTTTTTGAGCATGTAAATATTGTGTTTTCCGCAGGCAACTGTTATGGAATTATAGGCGCTAACGGCGCGGGAAAATCAACCTTTTTAAAAGTCCTCAGCGGGGAACTTGAGCCGCAGAAGGGCGAGGTTGTTATTACTCCCGGCGAGCGTCTTTCCGTTCTTGAGCAGGACCATTTTAAGTATGATGAGTATGAAGTTGTGCGTACTGTTCTTATGGGCAATCCCCGCCTTATAGAGATAATGGATGAAAAGGACGCTCTTTACGCAAAACCCGATTTTTCTGAAGAGGACGGTATCCGCGCCGGCGAACTTGAGGCGGAATTTGCCGACCTTGACGGTTGGAACGCGGAGAGCGACGCTGAATTTATGCTCAATAAACTCGGCGTAACAGACGAGTATCACTATATGAAAATGAGCGAACTTTCGTCAGACCTTAAAGTAAAAGTTCTGCTTGCTAAAGCGCTTTTCGGCAATCCGGATATTCTTCTCCTTGATGAGCCGACAAACCACCTTGACCTTTCCGCTATCCGCTGGCTTGAAAACTTTTTGCTGGATTTTGAAAACACCGTTATCGTTGTTTCGCACGACAGGCATTTCCTTAATAAAGTCTGCACACATATCTGCGATGTTGATTTCGGCAAAATTCAAATGTACGCCGGAAACTATGATTTCTGGTATGAATATACTCAAATGCGCCAGCGCCAGATGAGGGACCAAAATAAGAAAAATGAGCAGAAAATAAAGGAACTTCAGTTATTTATTCAGCGTTTCTCCGCTAATGCCTTAATATTCTTGTTGGCATTATGCTG
>CALWID010000025.1 GCA_944380635.1 uncultured Eubacterium sp.
TAAGGCTTATGAACTGCGCTGCAAAGTACTCGGTGAGGAACATCCAGATACAATTACTTCTCTTAACAATTTAGCAGATACATACAGCAAATTAGGGCAATATGAAAAAGCGCTTGAACTTAATACAAAGGCTTATGAACTGCACTGTAAAGTACTCGGCGAGGAACACCCCCAAACGCTGGCTTCTTTAAGTAATTTAGCCAGTACATATGGTAAATTAGGTCAACACAAAAAAGCGCTTGAACTTAATACAAAGGCTTATGAACTGCACTGTAAAGTGCTCGGCGAGGAACATCCCGATACGCTGATTTCTCTTAACAATTTAGCGCTTACATACAGAAACTTAGGAAAATATGAAAAGGCTCTTGAACTGAATGAAAAGGCTTATGAACTGCGCTGTAAAGTACTCGGTGAGGAACATCCCGATACGCTTAATTCTCTTAACAATTTAGCGCTTACATATGGAGACTTAGGTCAATATAAAAAAGCGCTTGAACTTAATACAAAGGCTTATGAACTGCACTGTAAAGTACTCGGTGAGGAACATCCCGATGCGCTGACTTCTCTTAACAATTTGGCAGGTACATACAGCAAATTAGGGCAATATGAAAAAGCGCTTGAACTTAATATAAAGGCTTATGAACTGCGCTGCAAAATACTCGGCGATGAACATCCCAAAACGCTGACTTCTCTTAACAATTTAGCGCTTACATATGGCGAATTGGGTAACTTTAGAAAAGAAGCAGAGTTGGAAGAAAAGTTATATAAACTGCGCTGCAAAATACTCGGCGATGAACATCCCAAAACGCTGACTTCTCTTAATAATTTAGCGCTTACATATGGCGAATTGGGTCAACACAAAAAAGCGCTCGAACTTAAAACAAAGGCTTATGAACTGCGCTGTAAAGTACTCGGCGAAGAACACCCCGATACTCTGACTTCTCTTAACAATTTGGCAGGTACATACAGCAAATTAGGGCAATATGAAAAAGCGCTTGAACTTAATATAAAGGCTTATGAACTGCGCTGCAAAATACTCGGCGAAGAACACCCCGATACGCTGACTACTTTAAACAACCTTGCTTACAGTTATTGTGAGATTGGGGAATATGATATTTCGGTTGAATTATTTGAAAAGTGTTTCAGTTTATGTAAAAAAGTACATGGCGAAACATCCGCCGCAACGCTGAACACTTATTCAAATCTTGCCAAAGCATACAATGCCGCCGGCAATTACGAAAAGGCATTAAGTATCTGTGATGAAATAGCAGAATGCGGCGCCGAACTAAGCGAAAAAATAATAAAAGAACTGGCGGGAATATACGAAAAGCATGGTTTTAAAGATAAAGCAGAAGCTTTGCGGGCACGCCTTTATTAAAATATAACAAATATTAAAAGAAAGGGAAATCACAATGGAAAACAATAATATAAATGATGAAATTACAAATGCTATAACTCTTTATGATGAGGACGGAAACGCAGCGGAATTTGAATTCCTTGACCTTGTTGAATACAGGGGCGGGCGTTTTGTAGTTTTACTGCCGAAGGATGAATCCGAAGACGCGGCGGAAGTAGTAATTCTACAGGTTATACCCGGCGCGGATTCAGAAACAGAAGATTATATAAGCGTTGAAGATGAAAATGTGCTTAATTGTGTGTTTGAGATATTCAAGCAGAAATTCAGCGAAGATTTTAATTTTGTTGATTAAAATTCGCTTATAATTTATCTTATAAACAGATTAGGAGCAAATAATGGGATATGTATTTATTAGTTACAGCACAAAACATCAACAAGCAGCTGACGCTATTAAGGATTTATTTAACAGAAACGGAATAAAAACCTGGATGGCGCCGTATGACATACCGGGAGGTTTTGAATACGCAGCCGTTATTAACGACGCGCTTAAAGACTGCTCCTGCCTTGCGTTTATTTTTACTGACGCCGCCCAAAACTCCCGCTGGGTCCGCAAAGAACTTGAACGCGCAATAAATTACAATAAGGTTATTATTCCGATTAAACTTGAAGATGTTGAAATGAATTCAGCTATTGAATTTTATCTTTCTGATTTCCAGGTTATTCCCGTCAGAAAAATTGATGAAACTTCTGAAGATATGAAGAAGGTTTTGGAATCGGTTAAAACATTTACGGACGGAACAATTAGCAACAGCGCGTCAAAAAACACTCCCAAACCCAAAAGCAACAATGAAAATTCAACAGAAAATGAATTAAACGGCGCTGCCGGAACAAAAACAAGCAAGGATGAAAGTAATTCGCAAAAGCCAAAAATCACTAAATCTAAAAAGCTAAGCAAAATAAAAATTGCGCTTATTGTTATATCTGCAATTTTGGTTATAGCTGTTTTGGCAGGTGTATTTTTTGCAAACAATTATTCATTTAAAACCGGTGAAAATATCTGCCATATAACACTGACCGCTCCGGCTGATATGAGCCGGCAGGATTTTGAAACTTCCGCGCAAATAATTAAGCAAAGGGCTAAAATTTTCAGCAACGGCAGCAAATATGCAGTTGATATTGAAGATAATCAGATACAGTTATATCTGCCCAAAGAGCAGTTCCACGGCAAGGAAATCGAATATGTTTTGCGCGCTTACATCTCCCGCTCCGCCAAACTTTACTTAGTTAATCCTAATGAGAACAATAAATCAAATTCAATTTATGTTGACAGAGATAATATTGAAAGTGTTGAAGTGGCAGACGGGCCTATAGCCGGTGTAAATGCCGGTGATTACGGAATAACTACCGCAAAATTTAAATATTTTATTGTTTCGTTTAAAGACGAATTTATAAATAACAATAAAAATACTATTGAAAGTTTCGGAGATAAATTTGCTGTTGCGCAGGACATAGATTCAGATGAATATTTTTATGTTAACGCCGTTTTGCAGGCTGACGGAAAAACAGTTTATTTACTTAACAATGACCTTGAAGAAAATTTTATTAATCTTTATGAATTTAACTTAACTAATGACGCTTTGGCTGATAATTTCAATTTTGTTGTTGATATTGAATCAGAAACTCAATGGGAAAATATTGATGAAGTGCAGGCAGGCGAAAATCAGTGCAATGCAAACGAGTTTAAAAGCGGTTCTGTAACATTTAGTTTATCTGCTCAATCAGAATTGTCTGAAGGAGATAAAACCGATATTGAAAAAATTTTAAAACGAAGGCTGGATTCTTTGGATATCCCCTATGCCTTTGGCAATTATAAAACAGAAAACGATTCTTTATTTATAATTAAAGCAGAGCCGCAAAAATTAAGTTTGCAAATAATAAACCTTTTGTGCCAGCCTAATAATTTCACTATAAAAAGCGGTTTAAATGAATATTCGTTTCCTTATGATTTCTCGGTAACAAGGACAAGCGGAAGTTCAGAATTCAAAATCACCATTTCAATAAATGAATACTATTCAAACTATAAAGAAGAATTGGAGCAATTTAGCGATTCTTTAAACGAAAGTGCCGATAAAAATATTTATTTTTATGCGGGAGATTATCCGTTTTTATGTGCGTCTGCAAATAATATTGACACAGAAAACGGTACAATTTCTTTTAACAGCGTTTGCGATTTAAACGGGAATATTTCTTACATTCCGCTTAACAATGATTACGAATATATATATAATTTCATCACCAGCATTTTTGTAAACGCAGATTATTATACTGAATTATATATAGAATCATATCAGTTTAATCCGGACCGTTTTGGCAATATTCCAACTGAAAACGATTTTGCCTTGCATACTGATTTTTTAAGCGATGATATTATACAAAAAGTAACAAGCATCTGCCCAAGCGCTGACCTTTATGCGCAAGGCAGCACCTTAAGCATCTTTCTTCATCTGCCTGTAGATGAAAATCTTGTTTCAAATTCGCTCAACTATTCTGAAAAAATTTATTATGCCGTTGATTTTGAAAACAGCTTTTTCAGCAGTATAGGTATATATTTTATTGACGAAACCAATATTGAACAAGAAAGAGCAAGAATGTTTTTTGAAAAATATTATTCCCAAGATATAACCGGTACACCGGGGTATATTTATACATATGGTGTGTTCTTTGGCGGAAGGCTGGAAAATTATAAAGATGATTTTAAAGCTGCTGTTGAAAGCAACAATTTTATAAACAGCTTTCCAAATAGCATCGTTCCATGGTCTTACGAACCACCTGTAATGTTTTACTAACCATTAATGCCGCATAGTAAATGTTAAACATCTTTAAACAGATTTTATAGATTACAATAATTTTGAGATGTTTCTGCGGCTTAACAATATACACTGTTTCAGGCAGCTGCGTGCAAGCGGCTGCTTTTTTATTTTTCAAAGGTTTATATATAAGCCGTGCAATATATAAACACTCTTTAGCATAGTTTTAAACTCTACCCCTGCGCGGCGGCGGAGGAAATGAGGGTATAGGCAGTATTTATAACGCCGGCGATGAGCATTACCCAAACCGGATTGAGTTTTGTTTTTCGCAAAAGCACAAAACACACGGCAAACGCCGCAACAAGCACCCATTTTGTGGAAGCAAGGCTGACGGCGCCGCCGCCCCAAAAAGCGGAAACAAGCACTGAAACGCCTGCCGCCGCTATCATTGCCACAACGGCGGGGCGCAGAGCAGATAGCACATCGCTCATAACCGAAAGGTTCCTATACTTAAAATAAAGTTTTGCAAGGATAGTTACTATAATACAACTTGGCAGGATACAGCCCGCGGTGGCGCACACGGCGCCGCCTATCCCCGCAATTTTTATTCCCACGAAAGTGGCGGAATTTACGGCAATAGGCCCCGGAGTCATTTGCGAAATAGTGATAAGGTCTGTAAACTCGCTCATAGTGAGCCACTGATTTTGAGTAACAACCTGCTCCTGAATGAGCCGCAAAGAGGCGTACCCGCCGCCGAAACTTAAAACGCCTATCTGAAGAAAACTTAAAAACAATTCAAGATAAATCATTTTTGCGCCCTCCCCTTTTTGCGCTTTACAAGAGCCTTAATGACGCCGACGGCGGCGCAGACAAGAATAATATACACAACATTAACATTAAAAAAGCACGACGCGGCAAAAGCGCATACCATTATAACAACGGAACCGGCGCTCTTTTGCTTAAAAATATCCAGCGCCATATCATAAACAACGCTTGCTATTACGGCGCCTACGCCCGCCTGCATACCCGTAAGCATTGCGGCAACAACGGCATTGCTTCTGAACGCCTCATAAAAAACAGAAATTATTGAGATTACGGCAAACGGCGGAATTATAGTTGCAAAAGCCGCCACCGCGGCGCCGATTATTCCCGCAAGTTTATAGCCCGTTACAATCGCGCCGTTTACGGCGATAGCGCCGGGAGCGGACTGGGCTATGGCAACAAGGTCTATCATTTCCTTTTCGTCTATCCACTTATAGTCATCAACAAATTTTTTCTTAAAAAGCGTAACTATAACATATCCGCCGCCGAATGTAAATGCGCTGATATAAAGAGTTGAGAAAAACAACTTTGGCAAAACGGTGCGGAGTTTTCTTTTATTATTTTCATTAATGTTATTTTCGCTATTATTATTTTCATTATTATTTTCGTTCAAGCGGCGCACTTCCTTTCCTGCGAAACTATTATACGCCTGCTTGAATTATAAGTAAAATAGTATTATTATATATTTTACATAATGATTTTATTATATATTAAAATTATAAGGGTGAGCGCAATGACTTTAAGGCACATAAAAATATTTTTAAGCGTATTTCAAAACGGCTCGGTAACAAAGGCCGCACGGGAACTGAGAATAGCGCAGCCGTCCGCAAGCCTTGCGATAAAGGAACTTGAGGAATTTTACGGCGCAAAACTGTTTGACCGAATAGGCAGAAGGATATACCCCACCCAAACCGGCAGGCGGCTTTATGACTACGCGCTTAAAATATGCGGGCTTTTTGACGAGGCAAACAGGAGCGTTAAAAACCCGGACGCTCTGGGCGAGATAAGAATAGGCGCAAGCATAGCCACGGGCACAATACTATTGCCCGATATTATAAACAGGTATAAAAAAACACGCCCTGAGATAACAGTTAAAGCCATAATAGGCAACTCGGACGAAATTGAAAGAAAGGTGCTGGCAAACGAAATTGATGTGGGATTTACGGAAAAACAGCCTGAGAGCGCGGAAATAATTGCCGATTCATTCGGGAAAGACAGACTTTGCGCCGTTTGCGCGCCGAACTGCCCGCTTGCAAAAATGGAAAGCGTTTCGCCGCAGGAACTTGCCGCCGAGCCGTTTTTAACCCGTGAAAAAGGCAGCGCTGTAAGGGATATAACGGACGCTTATTTTGCCGTTTGCGGGCTTAGCATATCACCCGTTATGGAAAGCACGGGCACTGAGGCGCTTTTGAACGCGGCGGAAAAAGGCATAGGTATTTCAATTTTGCCTTATATGCTTGCTAAAGAGCGCATTGAAAGCGGCGCCCTTAGTGAACTGCCGCTGAAACCGCAGATAAACCGAGATTTAAATATAATCCGCCACAAAAGCAAATTTTTATCCCCCGCAATTGAGGATTTCCTTGCGCTTTGGAAAGAAAATAATAATGGCAGCAGCCCTGAAAATTAAGCGGCGCATTAAATATTTTTCGTATACCGGCGCACAATTCGCGGCCGCTTAAGACGGCGCGGCAAAAAGCGGAAACCCCGACGAGGATTTCCGCTGATTTTTGTATATTTAATTTTCCGCGGCGTTAACTGCAAAAACGGTGATTACCTATAATAGTGATTACCGGACGCGAATGCATAAACTGGTCGTTAGTTTTATCAGGATTAAAATAGAATATAGCGCCGCCGGTTGGGTCCCAGCCGTTTATGGCGTCTATTGCCGCGCGTTTTGCGGATTCGGCAACGGGCTCGCTCCAGTTACTGTCATACACGCAGGAAAACGCCCCCGCCTGATACACTACGCCGCTGATACTATCCGGAAAAGACGGGTGCGCCACACGATTAAGCACTACCGCGCCTACCGCAACCTGACCTTCGTAACTTTCGCCCCTTGCCTCTGCTGAGATAACCTTGGCAAGCAGTTGCACATCAGAACTTGAATACTGCGTTGACGGCGTTGAAGAGCCGGTATCAAGCCCGAGATAAAGCAAAGTTGTGGGGCCGGCAATTCCGTCTGCCGTAATACCTACGCTGCGCTGAAAATTACGCACGGCGGTTTGGGTCTGAGTGCCGAAAACTCCGTCTACACTGCCGTTGTAAAACCCCAAATCCTTTAACTTTTGCTGAAGAGTTCTGACCTCGCTGCCGGTTGAGCCGTATTTGGAAAGAACATAAGCGGCGTCCCCCGAATCGGGATAGCACAACTCATACGCAAGCACTCCGCCGCCGACGGCGCCGAGCGCAACGGCAACGGCAATAAGAAAAATATAAAAATTCCTGAAAGCCTTATATACAGTCATTAAAAACATATCCTTTCCCGCCGAGGCGGATTTTTATTAGTTTTAACGGCGCGGTTTTGCGCTGATTAATCAGGTAAAATAATTGAGCAGGAATGTTATTGCTATCCCCGCGCCAACGCAAAGCGCGCTCTGAATACAGATATAGCGTATTTCACGCTTTGTTTTGCGCGCCCTCGGCGGTTTATTTGCTGATTTTGCCAGCAGGCGCGCCTCTTTTTTTAATTTTTCCCTGTCTGAATTTACATATTCCGGTTTAACAAAAAAAATAATTTTTTCAAAATAAGGATTTTCGGTGTTCGTAACCTCAAGCACCTGTTTATTTACGCCTTTTATCATCATTCTTTTCCTTTCATTTTTTATACAAATAGTGTTGGATTTTTTACCCTGATTTATACAATTATCTGAATATTGATTTTTGGTTAAAAATGCAATAAAATAATGCTTGACAATCGCAGTTGATAACAAGAAGTATATACCCGTTTACATTATAAAAATGTTTAAAACGATGTTGAAAATGTTAAAAAGTATGCTTAAAAACGGCTTGTTTAGGTGGGATTTTGCTGTTGAAAAGTAAAATTCAGGCGATTTTCAATAATTTACACAGAGTTTTCAACATTTTGTAAAGTTACAAATTATTACAGATTTTTTTAGTAATTTTGCTGATTTTGATATTCCGAAAACGAGTATAATATGATATAATTTTTGTGAATAAAACGAGGAGAAATTATACAGATAATGATAATTGAAGATACAGATAACGGCATTGTTTTAAAAGGAGTTAAATGCCTGAGCCTGCCGCTGACCCTTGACTGCGGGGAGGCTTTCCGCTGGGAAGAGCAGGAGGACGGCTCCTGGAGCGGCGTTGCTTACGGTAAATTTCTTAATATTAAAGAGGAAAACTCTAATTTTATACTAAACGGCGCAAACAGGAAAGACTTTGAAGATGTGTGGCGCAATTATTTTGACCTTGACCGCGATTACGCCGCCATTTGCGAAAAACTTAAAGAAGACCCGCTTGTGCGTGAAACGATAGACGAATACTACGGAATAAGAATTTTAAATCAGGAGCCGTGGGAGGCGCTTGTTTCTTTTGTTATAAGCCAGCAAAACAACATAAAGCGCATAAAAGGCATAATAAAGCGGCTTTGCGACACATACGGCGCTCAAATCCGCCCGGGGTGGCACGCTTTTCCGAGCAGTAAAGTGCTAAGTTCGCTTACAATCAGCGACTTTGAGGCAATAGGGCTGGGCTACCGGGCAAAATATGTTAAAAAACTTGCCGATGATGTTGAAAGCGGAAAAATTGACCTTGCCGCAATTAAGGCAATGGACCTTGACGACGCCAAAAAAGCGCTGCTTTCTATTTACGGCGTTGGAGAGAAAGTTGCAAACTGCGCGCTGCTTTTCGGCTTTCAGTTTATACGCTGTTTTCCCGTTGATGTATGGATGAAAAGAGTGCTTCAATACTACCCGAACGGACTGCCCGAATGTTTTAAAGGCTACGAGGGCATTGCGCAGCAGTATCTTTTCCATTGGGCGCGCAACAATTTATAAGGCGGTGCGGATATGCAAAAACTTTTTACTGATTATGACGGCGTTTCCGATAAAATCTATCTTGATGAGGAGCAGAGCCGCCACATTGCCCGCAGCCTCAGAATGAAAAAGGGCGATATGATAACCGTTTGCACCGGCGACGGCAATGATTACGGCTGTATGATAGACGATATTTCAAAAGACGGCGTTGTGCTTTCCGTTTGCTACAAGCAGGCGTCAGACAGCGAGCCGGATATTAAAGTTTCGCTTTACCAGGGAGTGCCGAAAGGCGACAAACTTGAGGATGTTATACAAAAATGCACGGAACTCGGAGTTTATGAAATAATACCCGTACTTACAAAGCGGTGCGTTAGCCGCCCGCAGGAAAAACAGGCTGAGAAAAAGCGGCAGAGATACAACAAAATTGCGCTTGAAGCAGCGCAGCAGAGCGGGCGCGGGATAGTGCCCGAAGTTAAAAAGATGACGGACCTTAAAACCGCCGTTAAAGAATGCCGCGCGGATATAAAGATAATATTTTATGAGGGCGGCGGTGAGCCGCTGACTGAAATAATAAAAAAAGGAGTAAAAAGCGCCGCCGTATTCATAGGGCCTGAGGGCGGATTTGACAAGGAAGAAGTTGAGTTTTTAAAAGAAAATTCAGCCGTGCCCGCAACGCTGGGCAAACGCATATTAAGAACGCAAACCGCGCCTGTTGCGGCAATTTCCGCTATAATGCTGCTTACAGGAAATCTTGAATAAAATAATAAAATTTAGCGAAAAGGGAGATTAAAATGCTTATAGATTTTGAAAAAATGAAAGAAGTTGCCATACAAAACCTGAACGGCGGCGACGGTGAAGTTATATCAAAAATGTTTTTGGACGACTGCAACAGAATAATGATTAGCCGCCTGCCGAAAGGCGCGTCTATAGGCGTGCACGCTCACACCGCAGGCAGTGAAATAAACTATGTTTTAAGCGGCCGCGGGAAAGCCGTTTGCAACGGTGAAGAAGAAATACTTGTGCCCGGAACATGCCATTACTGCCCAAAGGGCAGCAGCCACGGCATTATTAACACCGGCGACGAAGAACTTGTACTTTTTACGGCGGTACCGAAACAATAACAGGGCTATAAAAGCAAAAATTCCGGTTAGAATATATATAGGAAAACCTCACCATTAACGCCTTATCAGGCTACAGTAAGGTGTTAATGAATTTGGTGTTAATGAATTTTAATATTTTTTTATAGCCTGAAAGGCTATGGTGATTAGATGATATATAACGACTTAACCGAACTGATAGGCAACACGCCGTTGATGCGCCTTGACGCTTTGGCAAAGGCGGCAGGCGCAAAAGCGAATATAATTGCAAAACTTGAATATTTCAACCCCGCAGGCTCTGTAAAAGACAGGGTCGCATATAAAATGATAACCGAAATGGAAAAAGCGGGAACGCTTAAACCCGGTTCAACTATAATTGAGCCAACCTCCGGCAACACGGGCATAGGTCTTGCGGCGGTTGGTACTGCAAGAGGATATAAAGTTATCCTGACAATGCCGGAAACAATGAGCATTGAGCGCAGGCAGCTTGTGGCGGCATTCGGCGCGGAAGTTGTGCTTACGGACGGCGCAAAAGGTATGAGCGGCGCAATTGAAAAGGCAAATGAACTTAAAAAAAGCATTTACGGCGCGGTAATCGCAGGGCAGTTTGAAAACCCGGCAAACCCGCAGGCTCATTATGAAACAACAGGGCCTGAAATCTGGCGGGATACGGAGGGCAAAATAGACGCCTTTGTGGCGGGAATAGGCACGGGCGGAACGATAAGCGGCGTAGGTAAATACCTTAAAGAACAAAACCCGGATATAAAAATAATCGGCGTTGAGCCGGCGTCTTCCCCTGTTTTAACCGAAGGGCACGGCGGAGCGCATAAAATACAGGGTATCGGCGCGGGATTTGTGCCCAAAACCCTGAACACCGGCATACTTGATGAAGTGCTGACCTGCACAAACGAGGCGGCGTATGAATTCGGCGGAAAAATAGCCAAAACGCAGGGAATACTTGTGGGTATATCAAGCGGCTGCGCTGCATGGGCGGCTGTTGAAATTTCAAAGCGCGCCGAATTTAAGGGCAAAAACATTGTTGTGCTGCTGCCGGATACCGGCGACCGTTATCTTTCCACCGGTATGTTCGGATAACGGCAAAACACAAAAATAACGAAACAATTTTTAGGGCGGAATTTTTTCCGCCCTATTTTAAATTAAACCGTCAGCGGAAATTTTAAAAACAAGCGTTAATATATTCCGTTTGAGCACAAAAAAGAATTGTTAAAATCAGTGATAAAAAGAAAAATATTACTAAAAAAATCCCCTTAAGTACCTTTAACGGTTAAAATTTACTTTTGAATGTCAAAAATAAGAAAAATATTAAGAAAAAGTATTGACAAAATATTAACTTAGCGTTATAACTGCATTAATATAAATCATTGCGGCGGCACAAAAAATGTAAACCGCATACTCAGCCGCCTAATTAATTTTAACCGTGGGGTAAATCAAGTGAGCAACGATATACCTAAACAGAAAAAATTTCATTTAACAACATTTCAAATTATAATTATAGGCTTCGCAGGTGTTATTTTACTGGGGAGCCTTTTGCTTTGCCTGCCTATTTCAACAAGAAGCGGCAAATGGGCGTCATACCTGGACGCACTGTTTACGGCAACAACATCCGTTTGCGTTACGGGGCTTATTACGCAGGACACAGGCACTTACTGGTCTCTTTTCGGGCAAATAGTAATACTTGTGCTTATCCAAATAGGCGGAATGGGCGTTATGACGGTTGCTATTATGCTGGGGCTTATGGCAAGGCGCAAGCGATTCAGCCTTATGCAGAGGAATACAATGCAGGAGGCTATCGGCGTGCCGAGTCTTGGCAGTATAATTAAACTTACTAAATTTATAATAAGTGTTACGGCGGCAACGGAAATCGCGGGAGCGGTGTGTATGTTCCCCGTGTTTTTAAAGGAATTCGGGGTGCTGAAAAGCATTTGGTATTCCGTATTCCATTCCGTTTCGGCATTCTGCAACGCCGGTATAGACCTTATGGGCGCAAAAGAGCAGTTTTCGTCCCTTACCTCATACTACGGCAACCCGGTTATAAACCTGGTTATTTCATTTCTGATAGTATTCGGCGGTATAGGATTTTTAACTTGGGACGATATGCATAAATATGGTATTAAATTTAAAAAATACCGCCTGCAAAGCAAAATAGCGCTTATTACAACGGCGTTTTTAATAATTGTGCCGGCAGTATTCTTTTACTGCTTTGAATTTTCACGCCCGGTGTGGAATGACCTTACCGTAGGCGATAAAATTTTAGCGTCTTTATTTCAGTCCGTAACGCCGAGAACTGCCGGGTTTAACACGGTTGACCTGAACGCTATGACCGAAGTTAGCCAAACTATTATGATAATTCTTATGCTGATAGGCGGTTCGCCGGGCTCAACTGCCGGCGGTATGAAAACAACTACTTTTGCCGTTGTTATATCTTCTATGCTTTCCGTATTCAAGCGCAAGAGCGACGCAGAGGCTTTCCGCAGGCGCATAAGCCTTGCCAGCGTAAGAAACGCCTCCGCCGTTATGGCAATGTATCTTGTGCTGTTTCTGCTTGGCGGAATGACAATTTCTCAGATAGAGCAACTGCCTATTTTGGACTGCTTTTACGAAACTGCGTCCGCAATCGGCACGGTAGGTCTTACTTTGGGAATCACCCCCGGTCTTACGGCGGCATCAAAAATAATACTTATTCTGCTTATGTACTTCGGCAGAGTCGGCGGGCTTACGCTGATTTTTGCAGCGGTATCAAACAATTCAAAGAAATATGTTAAATTCCCGCAGGAAAATGTTAATGTGGGTTAAAATAATATAAAGAGGAATTATGCTATGAAATCTATTTTACTTATCGGCGCAGGTCAGTTTGGAGTTCATCTTGCCAAAAAACTCAATGAACTCGGGCACGAAATAATGGCGGTTGATTCGCAGGAAGAGAGAGTAGACCATATTCTGCCTTACTGCACGAGCGCCCAAATCGGCGACGCTTCTTCAGCCGAATTTCTTGAAACGCTTGGAATTGAGGATTATGATGTTTGCTTTATCACAATAGGCGATAATTTTCAGGACTCGCTTGAAACCACTTCGCTTGTTAAGGAAATGGGCGGCAAACTTGTTGTTGCCAGAGCGTCAAACGATGTGCACGCCAAATTCCTGCTCAGAAACGGCGCAGACCAGATTTTTTACCCGGAAAAGCAGGTTGCGGACTGGGCGGCAATAAAATGCAGTTCAGAGCATATCCTTGATTTTATGGACCTTGGCGGGGATTTTGCCCTTTATGAAGTTGATGTGCCCGATATGTGGGTGGGCAGAACCATAGGCGAACTTGATATACGCCGCCGCCACCATATAAATATAATCGGCAAAAAACAAAACGGCAGACTTGATATAACGCTTTCACCGGACACCGTTTTCAACGCAGGCGAAACAATTCTTGTGCTCGCCACTAAAAAAGATTTTTACAAAACATTCAAACTTTAATTCAGATATACATACAAAAGCCCCGGAAAATCCGGGGCTTTTGTTATAAAAATATATTATTAATTGTTTTTCCGTTGGTTTTCTTATAAAAGGATTTTCAAGCGCGCTTTTAGAAATTTAACAATACAAACTCGTAAAAAACTAACTGCGCTCTAAACACAAGATTGTAAAAGCAGAAAAATACCGCCCGGGAACAAAACCCCGAGCGGTGTTTTGATGAGAAAATTATTTAAACAATTTTTCGTACTGCTCAAATTCTTTTTTATTATAGAAATAATCGCGTGTTTTGCCCTCCACGCCCAAGTCCTTCCACCATTCGTTTTTGAGTTTATCAAAAAGTTTTTGGTGAGTAGGCTCGGCAAGCGTATTCAGATTCCAGAGCGCAAAATGCAGGGCGTAATTGATATAATCCTTTTCAACTTCCCTGTAAATACCCTCTTTTTTAAGCCGGTCCCTAAGCGCCGTTAAGGCATTATAAAAGCAATCCCACGATTTTTCGCGCGTGTTTGAAAGCGAGGATTTATTATTACGGCGCTGGTGCGCAAGCACCTTGCCTTTTTCAACATACGCAATGCGCTTTGCGATTGCAACGGCGGAAAAGACAAACAGCATATCATTGCTTGTTCGCTGCTCCTGAAACCACAAATCATTTTCAAGCACCCATTTGCGGTTAAAGAGTTTATCCCACGCCCAGCCGACGAACACTTTAAATATATTATCCGTCATAGAGCGCCTGCCGAACGGCTGATACGGCGGCAATTCTGCGTATCTTACAACCCAGGACACCTGCTTAAATTCCTTTTCGTCCTCATAATACTGGTCTGAATTAAAAACAACAAAATCCGCATTTGTTTCCTCTGCCTTATTATATGCCTGCTCCAGCATATCCGGCTCAAAAAAATCATCCGAGTCAAGGAAAGACAGATATTTTCCGCGCGCGCGGCGCAACCCGTTGTTTCTTGCCGCTCCCGCGCCGGCATTCTTTTGCTGAACGGGAATAAAGCGGGAATCCGCGGCGGCAAATTCTTTAACTATTTCATATGATGAATCCGTTGAACCGTCATCCACGCAGATTATTTCAATATCCTTTAAAGTTTGCTGAGCAACGCTTTGAAGATTCTGCCTTAAATATTTTTCAACATTATAAACCGGGATGATGACGGAAACTTTTATTTCTTCATTATCTGTCATTTCCGATAACCCTTTCTCATTTTATTTATCTTTCTGTATACACGCTTTGCAAGGCGCTTTATTCTTATGGGAACATACATTATAGCCCTGCCGATACGGAAAGATTTTGAGCGCTTAATCTTATCAAGTTCCGCCTTTACCTGTTTAAAGTTATTATTGAAACTTGATGAGCCGTTATTCATTGGCAGCGCCTTTAATTTATAATACACCATGGGCTGATTGATAAGCAAATGCAGATTATCACGCTCGGCGGCGGTAAAGAGTTCCTCATCCATTTCACCGAGTTCCCTGGCGCGCTTCATTTCTTTTGAAAATCTTTCAACATAATCGCGCTTAAATTCATTTGAAATACGCCTTAAAGTGGCAACGCTGTTGTGAAAGCGCTTTAAAGTGTAATATGTTTTAAATCTTTCCCAAGTTTCCGGATGTTCCATAAGCACATCACGAATATGGTCATACTCCGCGTTTATACAGTAAATTTTTTGCACATTTTTAACGGAACTGTTGGGGTTATCACGCCTGTTCATATAATAAGGCTTGTCTATTATCATGCCGCGTTTTGCAAAGGCAAAAGTCTGAAACCAAAAGCCGTTGTCCTGAAAAGAGGCACCGGGGGTTTCATTATGGCGGATATGGTATTCATCCAAAAAAGATTTTCTGTAAATTCCGCTCCAGGTATTCATTATAAAGCGGATGGCCTCCGGCGTATGGCTGGGGTCAAACACCTGATTATAATGCTCGTTTTTACGGTCCAGATGATTATAAGTAAGAAACATATCGCCGTTTGAAGCTCGCTCAAACCTGTAAAAATCCGCCTTTACAAAATCAAGGTCATTTTCCTTTGCTATTTCATAAAGGTCGCCGAACATATTTACGGGCACAAAATCATCCGGCTCAACTATGCCGATATACTCGCCCGTGGCAATATCAAGCCCTATATTCATACCTATGCCGTAGCCGCCGTTTTCCTTATCTATCAAAACTATACGGGGGTCTTTTTCGGCGTATCTTTTAAGGATTTCCAAAGTGCCGTCCGTAGAGCCGTCGTTTATACAGATAATTTCTATATCGCTGAGGGTCTGCCGAGTGATACTTTCCATACACTCAACAAGATACGGCTCAACATTATAAGCCGGCACTATCAATGATACTTTTGCCATATTCATCACCATTGCCTTTCAGGCTGCAAAAATAAATTAAAATCATTAACGCCCTGCCGCAGCCTGCCAAAGCGCCACATCGTTTTAACGCGGAAAAACAAAAAGCCTTATTTTTTGCTTTTGAAAACTATTATTTTGCTTATAAAATAATTTGAAACAATAACTACTACCTGCCCCACCACTTTAACGGCAATACTCGGAAAGCCCATAAGCGTAATGCCGATATACAGTATCAGTTCCTCAAGGGCAAGTGTTGCCGCCCTGCCGGCGAAAAAAGCGAATATTTCTTTTATTATTCCGGCGGCGCCGTGGGCAACATCTTTAAACACCCAAATTCTGTTTGTGATATAAGCAAAAGCAACCGCAAGTATCCACGAAAAGATATTTGCAATCAGTGGGCTCATTTTAAGCACCTGCTCAAAAAGAGCGAACGAACCTATGCTGACCACAAAAGTAAGGCCGCCGAAAAGAAGATACAGCAGTATTTCTTTATATTTTATATAAAACGGCTGAATGAATTTAAAGCACTTAAGGCTCATAATTCTGTCAAATATATCTTTTTTTTCCGGCATAAGCGCTCCTTTTACTGCCCGATTAGGCGGGTATCATCAGTATTTTTATCGTTATCCTCTGCAAGTTTTTTTGATTTATGCTTAGTTCTGTTTTTGTAACATAAGCACCAGTATATAATCATGGGAGCGCACGCCATAAGAGGCAGCGCGTAACGCAGATACCCGTTTACGGGCGATACAATGCACACAAGTATATTGAGGAACGGCGCAAGCAAAGCAAGATTGCCTTTAATTTTCTTTTTATAGCACAAATAACCTATGCAGATAAGCATCATCCAGGTGTAAGTGCCGGGATTCATTATCTGAGCCGCGCCGGGAACTTTGGTCCACAATTCGGAATATCTGCTTACAATTTTTCTTGTATTATCAGGCACAACAAAATGAATATCAAGGTTGCCTTTTGCAAGCGGCTCGCCCTGAATATAATACTGAAATGCGCCGAGAGCCTTGCAGTTATAAAACGGATAATAATAACCGAATGTATTGTGGAAAGTGGCTTCAAAATAAACACCGGGGTGTCTTAAAAACATTGAAAACCACGCTTTTACATAGTTAACAAGGTCTGACCGTGAACAACTGCTTCTGTAAGTATCTTTTACAGGGTCCGACCTTTCGGGAATATATTTTTCAGCAATTGTGTCGTAGGACAAAACTTCGTTAATAGCGTCCTTTTCCTCTTCGGTAACATCATTCGGGTATTCCTTTAAATACCTTGCCGTCTGCTGAAAAGGAATGCTGAGCATTTCTTTGGGGGAACCGTCTTTTACGCCGAGAGCCGACGCAACAGGCTTTTCAATAACCGTAAAACTTACGGCAACGCAAACGGTTAAGAGCACCGCAAATATTTTCTTTTTCTTAACGGTAAAGAACAAAAGCAGAATATCGGCGGGAATAACCATATAAATGCCGTTATTTCTTGTAAGGCACACAAGCAGTTCAATAACAAAAAGGGCAATAAATTTTTTGCGGGCATCGCCTATATCTTTCTTTCTGATATACGCAATGCACAAATCAATATAATAAACGAAAAACAGAGCGAAAAGGGCGGAAAACAAGCCGTCTTTCATAAGCGCCTGAGCATAAGAGCCGAAAGCGGGCAGAATGGCAAAAAACGCAAGAGTTAAAGCGTTGAACAAAAACGGCGCTGACCAAGACCTGATTTTTTCACACACTTTTGCATAGCAGACTGCCTGAGCAATATAAGAAACAATAACAACAAGAAACACGCCGAAATTATCAGAAATCTTCCTGCCTATCGTCATAAGCAGACCGTAAAACTCGGTGAGCACCCACGGGTGGTGATTTGAAATATCCTCTATACCGAAAAACATATTTAACTGCCTGTAACCGTCATACGGAACGGAGCCGGGCAGATTAAATATAAGATAAGGCAGCCAGCATACGGCGATAACTCCAAACGCAAACAAAAAATAATGATTTGAAATCAACGCCGGCATATGCTTTGGCTTATATGAAAGTTTTTCCTTTATTTTTGTGATATCCGCGCCGTAAAGCAGGGAAATACACACATCAAAAAGTATAAAGAACCCTATAAAAAATACGCACGCAATAACAAACTGACGGGCATTGCCGAAAATGAAATCCCAATTTCCGAGTTTTGAATAACTCAGCCCTATCATCATAAAAACGCTCAATATAAACGCCAGCAGATGAGTTATAAACTTTGAGCGCTCAAGAAATAACTTCCACGATTTTAAATAGAGAAACATAACGGCGATAAAAACAACCAAGCCCGTTATCCCTATACCGTTTACTTCCTGAACAAACATATCTTTAAAAGACTTATCCGCCTCAAAAGCAACATTAACGCACAGCGCCATTGAACTTAATATTCCGGCAATAACCGGAAGCCATATTGTTTTTATCTTAAGCACATCTTTTTTCATAACTTTCTCCTGTATAAGCAAATCAAAACACCCGCGGCTTATAATTATATCAAATACATACTGTTTTGCAAAGTAAAAATTTTACTGCGCTATTAAACCGGGCTCATCAGTATTATTATTTTCATCTGCAAGTTTTTTTGATTTATATTTAGTTCTGTTTTTATAACTTAAGCACCAATATATAATCATGGGCGTACATGCCATAAGCGGCATAGCGTAACGCAACAGCCCGTTTACCGGCGAGGCTATGCAAACCATTACATTAAGAAACGGTGCGGCCGTTACTAAAATTCCTTTAAAATTCTTTTTATAACAAAGATAACCTATGCATATAAGCAGTATCCAGGTATAAGTGCCGGGATTCACTATCTGCCCCGCGCCGGGAACTTCTCGCCAAAAATCTGAATACGCATATATAATTTTTCTGACATTTTCCGGCACAACATAGTGAATATCAAAATCGCCGGTCGCTACGGGAGCCACCATAATATTAAACTGATAAGGCCCCATTACATCACAGTTATAAAACGGGTAGTAATATCCGAATGTGTTGTGGAAAGTTGCCTCAAAATAAACGCCGGGATGCTTCTGAAACATCTTAAACCATACTTTAAAATAATTTAAAAGATCCTCATTTGTGCTGTTTGCGCGGAAAGTGTTTTTAACCGGGTCTGATAATTCCGGATTATATTTTTGTGATATTGTACTGTAAGACAAAACATTGTTTATTGCTTCCTTTTCCTCTTCGGTAACTTCATCAGGATATTCCTGAATATACCTCGCCGTCTGCTGAAAAGGAATACTGAGCATTTCTTTTATTGAGCCATCCTGAACATTGAGCGCTGACGCCAAAGGATTTTCTATAACAAAATAGCCTGATATTATGCAAACCGTTAATAAAACAGCAAATATTTTCTTTTTCTTTTCACTGAAAAACAAAAGCAAAATACAGGCGGGAACAACCATATATACGCCGTTATTTCTTGTAAGGCACACAAGTAATCCCACAACAAACAGCGCTATGATTTTTTTATAATAGCCGTCAATCTTTTTCTTTCTTATATAATGAATACAAAGGTCAATATAATGCGCCATAAAAAGAGCGAACAGCGCGGTGAAAATACCATCCTTTATAACAGCCTGAGCATACGCGCCGAAAACAGGAAGAACGGCAAAAAACGCAAGGGTTAAAGCGTTGAGCAAAAACGGCGCTGACCATGACCTGATTTTTTCACACACTTTTGCATAGCAGTAAGCCTCAACAACAAATGAAACGGCAACAATGAGAAACACACCGAAATTATCAGAAATCTTTCTGCCTATTGCCATAAGCAAGCCGTAAAATTCGGTAAGCACCCACGGATGATGGTTTGTAATTTCATTTATGCCGAAAGCCATATTTATCTGATAATATCCGTCATGAGGAACTGACCCCGGCAGATTGAAAATCACATAAGGCAGCCAGCATACGGCGATAACTCCAAACGCAAACAAAAAATAATGATTTGAAATAAACGCCGGAATATGCTTTGGCTTATATGAAAGTTTTTCCTTTATTTTTGTGAAATCCGCGCCGTAAAGCAGGGAAATGCACACATCAAAAAGTATAAAGAACCCTATAAAAAATACGCACGCAATAACAAACTGACGGGCATTGCCGAAAATGAAATCCCAATTTCCGAGTTTTGAATAACTCAGCCCTATCATCATAAAAACGCTCAATATAAACGCCAGCAGATGAGTTATAAACTTTGAGCGCTCAAGAAATAACTTCCACGATTTTAAATAGAGAAACATAACGGCGATAAAAACAACCAAGCCCGTTATCCCTATACCGTTTACTTCCTGAACAAACATATCTTTAAAAGACTTATCCGCCTCAAAAGCAACATTAACGCACAGCGCCATTGAACTTAATATTCCGGCAATAACCGGAAGCCAAGCGGTTTTCAGTTTCAGGATATTATTTTTCACACTACTCTCCTGCTTTTTTGCCGACGGCTTTTACTGCCGGGCTGAATATTTTTTTGAAAAGGTTTATCAAACACCTTATCAGCACCGCAATTACCAAAGAAATGGCAAATATTATAACGATAACAGCGGCGTCATAAGCAACCTCATACAAAAATCCGCGCCTGCCGCCTACTATAATTTCCTGAAGCATATCAATCACTCCGTAATGAGTTAAGAAGTTTCTGACTATTATATGAACAAGATATATCGTCATAGTATAAGAAGCAACGGAGCAGATAACTATATTTGTTTTTGTTCTGCGCTCTTTTTGAAGCCCTGTTGCAAGGCAGAAAACAACAACAGAGAGCGAGCAGAACAGCCCGAACAGAGTATACCAATAAAGAGCGGATTTATCCGAAGTATCGGCGCTGTAATTTTTCATCTGAACAAGCGTTCTTGCCACATTGAACACCAAAAAAGCAGCAATGCTTATTATCATAAAGCGTTTCTTGGCAAAACGATCTCTGTATTTATAAATTATGTGGCCCCAAAGTATCTCTATTGCCGCGGGGAGCAGCGCGTTTACCGTGTGGTGGGAAAAAGAGCCGAATTTATTGCCGGAAATATCATTGAAAAGCAAAATCGCGGCGGATATTATCAAAAAGGCTTTTTCCCGCTTTGCGCTGCCGTCTAAATAATCCGCAAACGCTTTCAGCACCGGGTAGAGCAACATCATAAACACATATACATATAGATACCAAAGATAACCGGTATCGGGCACAGCATTGTTCCAGGATAAAACGCCGTTTAAAAGGCTCTTATATTCATCAGGCGTATGCGATACGCTGGCGGCAAGAGTTTCGCCGTCCGTTATCCACCCGCCCAAATAAAAATAAAAGAGCGAAACGCAAACCATAGGAACTATAATATTTTTTAGAGTATGGCGCAGCAGCGAGCCGTAACTTTTATTTTTAAACAGGAAAAATCCGTTTATAAACCAAAAAACTGCAACGCCGTCCGCCAAAACGCAGGACATAAAAACGCGCCCTATATCCGCCTGCCCGCTGACTACGGACGGCAGATATGTGTGGGTGCCCACAACAATTGCGCAGGCAATTATGCGCATAAGTTCAACTTTAGGGTCTCTTTTCATAAATTAAACCTTTTTCTGCACTTTACTCGGCAGATTTTTCTTCTTCCTTTTCTTTTAACTGCTTATATCTTTCATCAAGGCGGATAAGATTCATCTCAAAATCCTGCCTGTTTTTTTGGCACATAGTTTGCAGAGTGAGCCCCGCAAAGAAAGACTGAATTGCAGAAACAGCGGTAAAACCGCACACAATAAGCGTTGGGAAATTAGGCACAAGCCCCGTTTGCAGATACTGAATAAACACCGGTATGAAAAACGCCACGGCAAGTATCATCAACACGGCGGAAATTGCGCCGAAAAACGCCATCGGCTTATAATTCCTGAATAGTTTTAATATGGTTTTCAGCACCTTAAAACCGTCTGAAAAAGTATTAAGTTTTGATTCGCTGCCGGCAGGTCTGTCCCTGTAATCAATAACAACATTATCTATATGCATATTGGTGTTTACGGCGTGAATACTCATTTCCGTTTCTATTTCAAAACCTTTTGAAAGCACGGGAAAACTTTTTACAAACTGAAAACTGAACGCACGGTAACCCGTCATTATATCTTTTATATCGCTTTTAAAAAGCGTATTTATGCTTTTTCTTACAAGGCTGTTTCCGAAATTGTGAAACGGCCTTTTATTCTCCGTAAAATAAGTTGAGGAAAGGCGGTCGCCGACTACCATATCAACTTTGTTTTCAAGCACCTTTTTTATCATCTCCGGCGCGTTTTCCGCCGGATAAGTATCATCGCCGTCCACCATAATATAGCATTCGGCGTCTATCTCACGAAACATTCTTCTGATAACATTTCCTTTTCCCTGCTGATGCTCCTGCCTTACCACCGCTCCCGCTTTTTCGGCTATCTTTGCGGTATCGTCTGTGGAATTGTTATCATAAACATATACCACTCCGCCCTCCGGCAAAACTTTTAAATAATCGGTAACAACTTTTTCTATTGTTTTTGCCTCGTTATAACAAGGTATCAGCACTGCAACTTTATCCATATTTCCTCCTGCAACTGCCGAAACCGGCAGCGCGCCCCCTTTTTGGGACTGTTATTATATTGAATATTAATTCATTATTGAATTTTATATTGCCTTAATCAGTCAAATTCCGCCTTAACGGTTTCAAGCGCGGCGGCTATAACCTTATCCATATCATAATACTTATATTTACCGAGCCTGCCGCCGAATATAACATTCTGTTCGCCTGCCGCAAGTTCCTCATACTTTTTATAAAGGGCATTGTTTTCATCATTGTTTATGGGGTAGTAAGGCTCAATACCCACTTTCCATTCAGAGGAATATTCCCTTGAAACAACCGTGCCCCTGCCCGTGTCGAATTCAAAATGCTTGTGCTCTATAACTCTTGTGTACGGCACATCACGGTCCGTATAATTAACAACGGCATTGCCCTGGTAATTATCCACATCCGGCATATACTGAGTTTCAAAGCGCACCGTTCTGTATTGCAGGGCGCCGTAGCAGTAGCCGAAATACTCGTCCACATTACCGGTATAAACTATTTTCATACCGGAAATATCGTGCTCTTTTTTGTAATCCTCAAAAGAGGTGTTCAGCAAAACATCGGCATCCTTAAGCATTTTTTCGCATATCTGCGTATAGCCGCCCATAGGAATTCCCTGAAAGCGGTCGTTAAAATAATTATTATCATATGTGTATCTGACGGGCAAACGCCTGATTATAAATGACGGCAGTTCGGTGCACGCCCTGCCCCACTGCTTTTCGGTATAGCCCTTAACAAGTTTTTCATAAACATCTTTGCCCACAAGGGAAAGCGCCTGCTCCTCCAAATTTTTTGGATTTTCAATATGATACTGCGCCTTTTGCTTTTCAATTATTTCCTTTGCCTCAGCCGGGGTCTTTATGCCCCACATTTTTGAAAAGGTGTTCATATTAAACGGCAGGTTATAAAGTTCGTCCTTATAAACGGCAACAGGTGAATTTATATAGTTGTTAAATTCCGCAAACTGATTAATATATTCCCATATTTCCTTACTGCTTGTATGGAAAATATGCGCGCCGTATTTGTGAACATTAATCCCGTGCACATTTTCGCAGTAAATATTGCCTGCAATATGGTTTCTGCGCTCTATAACAAGGCATTTTTTGCCCCGCTTAGCAGCCTCATAAGCAAAAACGCTGCCGAAAAGTCCGCTGCCGACTATAAGGTAATCATACTTTTTTTCCATTATTAAAACTCCTTATTATTTAAAACGCAAAAAGCGCTTTCCTTTATCATAAAGACTGCTGTTTGCCGGCAGCAGCCGCGCCGCGCGCCTTGCAAGGCGTATAAGAACGGTTCTTTCAGCCTTGTTTTTATAAAACAGGCGCGTTTCCCGCTCTTTTTTGTATTTATACATAAGAAATTCATCAAGCGTATGATTCAGAAGAAAATTTAAATCCTCAAAATCATTTTTAAAATAATAGTAGCCGGCGTCCGTGTGCAAATCAAACCCGAAACGGGAAACGCCCTCTTCCTTAATTTTTGAATAAACGGCGTTCATAGCGTCGCCGTCCGTCTGAGTCATAAGTTCGCGCAGCAGCCCGGAAAGCAGTTTTGAATAAAAACTTTGCATTGCCTTTTCGGAAATGCCGAGTTTAGTAATTTCATCAAACACGGCGGCATACGCCTCATAAGCGCAAAGCGGCGCGGCGGAAGTTTTGCCGGTAACGCTTTCGCTGTTATTTATTCTGTAATTTACAAGCGGTTTTTCCGTATAAGTTATGCGCTTTGCATAATAGGTTGCCATAAGAGAAAAATAAGTGTCATTAGCGTGGCGCAGATTTTGAAATCTGATACCGTGCTCCCTTATGAAATCCGCGCGAAACATTCTTTGCCACGGCGTGTTGGACGCCATATTGAATATATATTCCGGAGCGGTTTCAATAGAGAAAACAGATTCTTTCGGCAGAAAACGCTTTTTTAAAAAAGTTTCGTCAACTGCGCGCCTGCCCGTTTTGCCGTCCACACAGTAAGCGGCGCAAAGGCACATATCGGCCCTTTCTTTTTCGCATTTATTATAAAGCACTTCCAAAGCGTTTTTTTCAAAGAAATCATCTGAATCCCAAAAAACAAAATACTTCCCGCGGGCAGTATCCATACCGTTGTTTCGCGCCGCGCCGGCAAAAAGATTTTTCTGGCGCTTTATTATTACGCGGGAATCTTTCTTTGCAAAACTTTGGAGTATATCGGGCGAGGAATCGGAAGAGCCGTCGTCAACGCAGATTATCTCTATATCTTTCAGCGTTTGTGATACAACGCTGTTAAGGCACTTTTCAAGATATTTTTGAGCATTATAAACGGGTATTATTACCGAAACTTTAATATCTTTCATTCAAAATTCCTTTAAGGCATACTTGCGTATTATAATATTCTGTAATTATATTATTTACATTATATATTATTACAAAAATACTGTCAATCTTTACCGGGCAGAATTAAAAATTAACAAACATACGAATCAGCCCTTGAAAAAATCCGCCCGTAAAGCATTTAGCCGCACTGCGGCGGCAGGCAACTTTCTGTTGCCAAGCGCCCTGCTTTATGATACAATAAAAATGTTAATTTTCAATAATAAAATTATAATTTTTTAACTAAGCGGTGAAATTATGGAAGCAGAAACTTTATTCAAACAGAAATTTGATACTGTCGAAACGCCTTTAACGGTATACTGCCCCTATCGCATAGCGCCCGTGGGCGCTCATTCCGATTACCAGCACGGGCTGATTTCCGGATTTGCAATAGACGAGGGCGTTACGCTTGCTTTTTTGCCCACAAACGACGGCACTGTTAAACTTTACAGCGCTAATTTTGACGGAGCGGCTGAATTTTCCGCATACGAACTTGCCGAAAGGTCTTATGACTGGGGCGATTTTGCAAAGGCGGCGTTTGTTTCGGTTAAACGCAAGCACCGTGTGGAAGTGGGAATGATAGGCGTTATTCACGGCAGTCTGCCGGTCGGCGGGCTTTCATCTTCCGCCGCCGTTCTTATCTCTTATATATCCGCAATATGCAAAATAAACGGCATTAAACTTACGAAGCCGGAACTTATTGACCTTGCGCTTTACGCTGAGCATGACTACCTTGAAATGAATGTAGGCAAAATGGACCAAAGCTGCGAGGTATACTCAAAAAAAGACCATCTGCTGTTTTTGGACACGCTTACGGACGAATATAAACTGATTGAGCAAAGCGAGAAAATGCCGCCGTATGAATTTGCGGTTATCTTTTCCGGCAAGGAAAGAAAACTTGCAAACACCGCTTTTAATTCCAGAGTGGACGAAGCAAAAGCGGCGTCTTTCGCGCTTAGGGCTTTTGCCGGGATACCTTACGGCAGTTTTAAGGACAGTTATATGCGCGATGTGCCCAAAGAGATTTTTGACGAATACAAAAGTAAGATACCGCCCGCGTGGCGCAGGCGCGCTGAACATTTTTACGGCGAATTTTCAAGGGTTCAGCGCGGAGCAAAGGCGTGGGAAAACGGCGATATAGCGGAATTCGGCAGAATAATGTTTGAATCCGGCCACTCCTCAATTTATAATTGGGAAACCGGCTCTCCCGAACTTAAAACGCTTTATGAAATTATGCTGAAATGCGACGGAATTTACGGCGGCAGATTCAGCGGCGCCGGCTTTAACGGCTCTTCAATCGCGCTTGTTGACCCCGCCAAAAAGGACTCTGTTTCCGAATTTCTTAAAGAACAGTATCTTGCGGTTTATCCGCAGTATAAAAATGATTTTTCCGTTCGTTTTGTTCACACCGCAGACGGCGTAACAATATAAAACAACCCCTCGGCATATCAGGCAACGAGGAAACACAAGGTAAAAAATATGAAACTTTACGAAATGCAGCAGGAAATACTGCGCCTTAAAAAAGAAAATGACATATGTATACTTGCCCATTCATACGAGGCGCGCGAAGTGTGCGAGATTGCTGATTTTACGGGCGATTCCTATGCGCTTTCCGTTAAGGCAAAAAGCGTTAAAAACAAAACCGTTTTAATGTGCGGCGTTCGCTTTATGGCGGAAACGGTAAAGATATTATCCCCCGAAAAAAGGGTTATTCTTTCCCACCCGCAGGCAGGCTGCCCTATGGCAGAGCAGTTTACGCCCGCGGAAATTACGGCGCTTAAGGAAAAGCACCACGGCGCGGCGGTTGCGGCGTATGTAAACACTTCGGCAGAACTTAAAGCCGTGTGTGATGTTTGCGTAACATCTTCCTGCGCCGTAAAAGTTGTTTGTGCTGTGCCGCAAAAAGATATAATTTTCGTGCCGGATATTAATTTAGGCTCATTTGTGGCGGCTAACTGCCCTGATAAAAACATAATTTTAATGCCGGGCGGGTGCCCCGAGCACGCCAAAATAACAAAAGAGGACGCTTTATCAGCAAAAGCGGCTCACCCGGGCGCGCTTTTCCTTGTTCACCCCGAATGTAAACCGGAGGTTACAGCGCTTGCCGATTATGTAGGCTCAACCGCCGGAATTATGGAATACGCAAAGCAGAGCGGAGCCGGCGAATTTATAATAGGCACGGAAAACAGTATTGTTTCCCATTTGCAGTATGACTGCCCGGGCAAAAGATTTTACCCTGTTTCAAAAGAACTTATATGTGAAAATATGCGTCTTACAACTTTGCCGGAAGTTTACCTTTGCTGCTTGGGCAAAGGCGGCGAGGAAATTGAAATTGAGCCGGAAATAATGAAAAACGCAAGGCGCTGTATTGATAAAATGATTGAATACGGCGGCTGAAAGGAAAAATAATGAGCAAAAAAGCACTTATTGCAATGAGCGGCGGCGTGGACAGCAGCGTTGCCGCCCTTTTAATGAAAAACGCCGGATATGAATGCACCGGCGCTATGATGAGGCTTTGGGGCGGCGCTGACGAACAGGACGAAAAAGACGCCGCCGCAGTTGCCGCGCGCCTTGATATTCCGTTTTATGTTTTTGATTTGCAGGATAAATTCAGGGAAAAGGTTATAAACAAATTTATAAAGACTTATGAGAACGGCGCAACGCCGAATCCGTGCCTTGACTGCAACAGGTATCTTAAATTCGGGGCGCTTTATGAAAAGGCGCGCGAACTTGGGTGCGATTATATTGCAACGGGGCATTATGTTATTTCCGCGCAGGATAAAAGCACCGGCAGGCACATTATAAAAAAAGCGGCGGACCCCGCCAAAGACCAAAGTTATGTGCTTTATTCCCTTTCGCAGGAAATACTTTCACACTGCGTTTTTCCGCTCGGCTCACGCACAAAAAGCGAGATTCGGGAGATTGCCGAGCAAAACGGATTTGTAAATTCCCGCAAAAAGGAAAGCCAGGACATTTGCTTTGTGCCGGACGGCGATTACTCCGCCTTTATTGAGCGGCAAACGGGCAGAGTTTATCCGCCCGGTGATTTTGTAACAACTTCCGGTGAGAAAGTGGGCACTCACAGCGGCATTATCCGCTATACCATAGGGCAGAGAAAGGGTCTTGGCGTATCATACCGAGCACCGCTTTATGTGTGCGCCAAAGACATAAAAAACAACCGTGTTATTCTGACGGAGGGGGCTGAACTGTTTTCCCGCGAGGTAACGGCAGCGGATATAAACCTTATTGCCGTGCCGAAGATAGAGGGCGGAATGCGCGTTGCCGCCCGCACAAGATACAATATGAAAGAACAGCCCGCAACCGCTTATCAGCCGGACGAAAACACAATAAAAGTGGTGTTTGATTCTCCGCAGAGGGCTGCCGCCCCCGGGCAGGCGCTTGTTCTTTACAGCGGCAAAACAGTTGTCGGCGGCGGAACAATAATTTAATTTTTAAAGAGAGAAACACGCTATGAGAATGAGAAGAAAGAAAAATCTTGAATCCCGCCTTGAGGAATGTAAAAGTTATCTTTTGCCGTGCGACACGGCAGACCTTAATTTTGAAAACGAAGAGGGAAACAAGGCTCTTTACGATATTGAAAAAATATTCGGCAGCTGCAAGCCGCTTGTGCTTGAAATCGGCTGCGGCAAAGGGGCGTTTGCCTGCGAATTCGCAAAGCGAAACCCTGAT
Organism: uncultured Eubacterium sp.; assembly: GCA_944380635.1. Lineage (GTDB taxonomy): Bacteria > Bacillota > Clostridia > Oscillospirales > Acutalibacteraceae > Eubacterium_R. The sequence continues at coordinate 28,552 of CALWID010000025.1, forward strand.
AAAAACATAATAGCGGTTGAAAAGGTGGGCAATGTGATAGTTGCGGCGGCTGAAACCGCAATGGCTCAGGGTATTCCGAACCTGCGCTTTATGAAATGCGCCGCCGAATACCTGCCGCGGTTTATTCCCTCGGGCAGCGTCAGCGAAATATATCTTAATTTCAGTTGCCCGTTTCCAAAGGCAAAATACGCTAAGCACCGCCTTACCCACCCCCGTTTTCTTGCCATCTACAAGGAACTTATGGCGCCGGGCGCAGTCATCTGCCAAAAAACGGACAATCCGCGCTTTTTTGAATTTTCAATAGAAAATCTCTCCCAGGCAGGTTTTGCGCTCTCAAATGTCAGTCTTGACCTGCACGCAAGCGGCTTTGAGGGCAATATAGTAACGGAGTATGAACACCGCTTTGCGTCCCAAGGACTGCCGATATACCGCCTGGAGGCAAGGCTGCAAAAATAAATCCGCTCTGTTTTGCGGATTTCAGGGCGTTTAAATAATTGAGCGCAGCCCAAAACCGTTTAAAATTTATACAGCGGCGGCAGGATGTAAAGCAGGATAAGCAGTATGTAAACTGAGTTGTAAAGCAGGGTTTATGGATTTTTTCCGCCTTTTCGTGTTTAATTAAGTTGTAAAAAACACGAAAGGAGAAAGATATGAAATATTTTAAGGCTCTTGCCGTATTGATATTTTATCCCTGCTTTGCAAAAAGATAAAATTGCAAAAAAATATAGAATAAGATAAAAATATAAATTATAAAACAGGCTGTCGCGGCAGTCTGTTTTTTTAATTAAGCAAGATAAATCCGCATTAAATCCGAAAATGCGGCGCGCTGTTTTAATTTTTATTAATTTCAGGCATTCAGCCGCCTGAATCTTCTTTTAATCAAGGTATTTACCCTCAATATTATTTATGTTATAATAGGGTTAATAAAACAAGGGAGGTGTCTGAAATGAACAATTCAGATAATTTTAAAAGAGGCACTGCTGAAATGCTTATTCTGCATATGCTTCAAGAAGAAGATTTGTACGGATATCAGATAACACAGACTTTTAAAGAAAAAAGCGGCGGTAATTATTATATTCTTGAAGGCTCGCTTTACAACATTCTGTTTCGCCTGAGTGAGGCGGGATATATTTCTGATTATATAAAGCAGGTTGGCGTTAAGCGCAAAAGAAGATATTATCATATGGAAGAAAAAGGCAAACTATACTATTTGCAGCTTTTGAACGATTATGATACAGTGTGCGAAAGCGTTAGCAGAATTCTCGGCAGGGACAGTGATGCAGACAGATATGCAAAGAGAATTAAAGAGAGAAGTAAAAAAATATCTTAACGAAATTAGATATTTACTGCCGGGCGGCATACACTCAAAAAACAAATACATAACCGGCCTTAAAGAGCAGATTTATGATTTTATAGACGAGCGGGAAAACACTTCATTCCGCGATATACTTTTGCATTTCGGTGAAAAAGAAACCATAGTGCAGCAGTATATTAAAGATATTGATGTTAATGCCGTAAAGCAAAAACTCAGCGTTTTGCGTGCTACCGCGGCGGTGCTTTTTGCCGCAATTTTAATATGGGGCGCCGTTATGTGCTTTATAGCGGCGGACGCCCATTTTGCTTCTCACGGATATTATTTTGAAAACACTGATACAACGGAGGTTTATTATGAGTAAACTGAAAAAATTATCAATAATATTTTTATGCGCCCTGTTATTTGTTTCCTGCCCTGTTACTGCTTTTGCGCAGGAAAACACAACAACAGATACGGAAATTGAATATTTGGAAGACGGCAGTTACCTTGTTACCGAGTTCACCGTTTCCGAAACTCTGACAAGAGCAGCAGCAAAAGCCGGCACAAAATCAATTACCTATTACAGTTCAAAAGATGTGGCTCAGTGGTATTTTGAGGTTTCCGCAACTTTCACTTACACAGGCAGTTCTGTAAACTGCACAAAAGCGGATGTTGACTATAAAATTTATGACAACCAGTGGAAAATCGTCAGCACTTCCTGCAAAAAATCCGGCGGAATGGCAACGGGCACTATTAAAATAAAATACACCGTTATGGGCATACCGGTTAATACGATTGAAAAATCTTTGGTGCTCACCTGCAGCCGCGACGGCAATATTATATAACAGTAAAAAATTGTAAAACTTAAATAAAGAAAGGGCAGTCTCAGCGATTTATTGAGACTGCCTTTTATTTTAGGTAAATTTATTGTTCGGCTTCCCTTGCAAAACACAAAATTTTGCAAAGGAGCCTTTTTTATGCCAAAGGAAAATTATTTTTTGGAAATAAGTTTCTGAGTGCCGCCCATATACGGCTGCAGCGCCTTGGGGATAAGCACGCTGCCGTCCGCCTGAAGATTGTTTTCCAAAAACGCTATAAGCATTCTCGGCGGAGCAACAACGGTATTATTAAGCGTATGCGCAAGATATGTGCCGTTTTCGCCCTTGATTCTGATTTTAAGGCGGCGCGCCTGAGCGTCTGACAGATTTGAACAGGAGCCTACCTCAAAATACTTCTTCTGCCTCGGCGACCACGCCTCAACATCTATTGACTTAACTTTGAGGTCTGCCAGGTCGCCCGAGCAACATTCAAGCGTGCGGACGGGAATATCAAGCGAGCGGAAAAGTTCTACCGTATAAGACCAAAGTTTATCAAACCACATTTTTGATTCCTCCGGCTTGCATACAACTATCATTTCCTGCTTTTCAAACTGATGAATTCTGTAAACGCCTCTCTCTTCAATGCCGTGGGCGCCCTTTTCCTTTCGGAAACAGGGTGAATACGAAGTAAGCGTTTTAGGCATTTCGCTTTCCGGAGTAATAGTATCT
>CALWID010000026.1 GCA_944380635.1 uncultured Eubacterium sp.
GGATTTCGCATTTGACGGATTGTAGGCGTACAGAGGTACGGTAAATCCGGCAAAGGCGGAAAGCGCAAATGCCGCACGGTTGTGCGGCATTTCTTTTTAGGTTTAGACTATATTAATATATGCTTTAACTAAAATATTGTAAATTGTATTTTATTTTTAAAAATTGTTTGTTTTGCTTTTATCTACGCGCGGTGCAACCGACTTTATCGACAGCCTGAAGGCCGTCTTAACATTCTTATGTTAAGACGGCCTGTTTTACATAAATCAAAATTACTTTTCATCGTGGCGCTTTGCGGCGGCGGAAACAAAGCCGCGGAAAAGCGGATGAGGTCTGTTTGGTCTGCTCTTAAATTCCGGGTGGAACTGGCAGGCAACAAACCACGGATGGGACGGGATTTCCATCATTTCAACGATATGATTATCCGGCGAAGTACCGGCAAAAATAACGCCGTGATTTACAAATTCTTCCCTGTAATCATTATTTACCTCATAGCGGTGGCGGTGGCGCTCATATATCATTGACGCACCGTAAAGTTGATATGATTTTGATTCAGGATTAAGCACGCAGGGATACTGACCGAGGCGCATTGTGCCGCCCATTTCCTGAACATTTTTTTGCTCCGGCATAATATCTATAACCGGATTAGTTGTTTCCGGATTAATTTCTGCCGAATTAGCGTCTGCAAGGCCGAGCACATTTCTGGCAAATTCAATTATTGCAACCTGCATGCCAAGGCATATACCGAGATAAGGAATATTATGAGTTCTGGCGTAATTAGCCGCTTTTATCTTGCCCTCAATTCCCCTGCTGCCAAAACCGCCGGGAACAAGAATACCGTCCATACCGCCCAAAACGGAATCCAAATCCGTGCCTTCCGGCTCAAGCGTTTCAGAATCTATCCAGTGAATATCAACAGCGGAATGTGTTTCTATGCCGCCGTGCTTTAAAGCCTCGTTTACTGAAATATAACTGTCGTGCAGTTCAACATATTTGCCCACCATGGCAATTTTTACGGTGCGCACGGGGTTTCTGAGCGCGTCGAGCATTGCGTTCCAGTCTGCAAGTTCCGGCTCGCCGCATTCAAGGCCGAGTTTTTTAACGGCAACATTATCAAGCCCCTCTTTATGCAGCATTATGGGAACGGCATAAAGAATATCGCAGTTATTATTTTCTATTACGCAATCCTTTTCAACATTGCAGAAAAGCGCAATTTTATTTCTTATATCATCAGTAAGCGGGTGCTCCGTGCGGCAAACAATAATATCCGGATGGATGCCGAGAGCAAGCATTTCCTTTACACTGTGCTGTGTGGGTTTTGATTTAAGTTCTGCCGACGCGGAAAGATATGGCACAAGCGTTACATGGATAAACAGGCAGTTTTCCCTGCCGTATTCAACTGAAAACTGGCGGATTGCCTCAAGAAACGGCTGGCTTTCAATATCGCCGATAGTGCCGCCGATTTCCACAAGGCACACATCTGCGCCTGTTTCCGCGTTTCTGTAAATATAGCGCTTTATTTCATTTGTAACATGGGGAATTATCTGAATGGTCTGCCCGCCGTAAACGCCTTTACGCTCGTCCGCAATAACATTCCAATACACCCTGCCTGAAGTCAGGTTTGAATTCTGAGAAAGAGATTCATCAATAAATCTTTCATAATGGCCGAGGTCAAGGTCTGTTTCGGCGCCGTCGTCGGTAACAAAGACCTCGCCGTGCTGAACGGGATTCATAGTGCCCGGGTCAACATTAAGATACGGGTCAAGTTTCTGAGCGGTTACCTTAAGCCCGCGGGACTTTAAAAGCCTGCCGAGGGACGCCGCCGTTATGCCTTTGCCGAGGCCGCTTACAACGCCGCCGGTTACAAATATATACTTTGGCTTATTCACAAAAATTCCTCCTTGCAATCAACAGATATAGATTTTAAAACTGATAATTTTATTTATTTTCAGGCTCGCAGGTTAAACGCATTCCGAGTTTTTTAAGCACATTTTCGTCAACATTAGAAAGGAGAACGGTTGAATGCATTTCACAATTTTTAAGATTTTCGAGTTGAGCAACTGCGGCAGCGGCATTTTTATCGCTGCACGCGGATATTGAAAGCGCTATCAGCACTTCATCGGAATGAAGGCGCGGATTTTTACTGCCGAGATACTTTACTTTAAGTTCCTGAATGGGTTTTATTACATCCGGGTCTATAAGCAAAACGCCGTCGTCAATACCGGCAAGATGTTTTAAGCAGTTTATCAGCGTTGCGGATATACAGCCTAAAAGGTCTGAGGTTTTACCTGTAATAACAGTGCCGTCCGTAAGTTCGGCGGCGGCGCCGGGCAAACCTGTTTTTTCCAAAATCTCGCGCGCGGCGGCAGTGCACCTGCGTGAGGTTTCGGAAATATCAGCCTGTTTCATCAGAAGTTCAAGTTTATAAATCTCGTCCCTGTTTTCAGCGCCTTTTGCGGCGTTTCTGACAGCGTTAAAGTAGCGGCGTATTATTTCCTGCCGTGCAGCGTCGCACACGGCGTCATCATCAAAAATACAGTTGCCCGCCATATTAACGCCCATATCCGTTGGCGATTTATACGGGCATTTGCCGTATATTTTTTCAAATATAGCCTTTAAAACCGGGAATATTTCAACATCTCTGTTGTAATTTACAGTAGTTTCACCGTATGCTTCAAGGTGCCACGGGTCTATCATATTAATATCATTTAAATCGGCAGTTGCCGCCTCATACGCCATATTTACGGGGTGGCGCAGCGGAAGATTCCATATAGGGAAAGTTTCAAACTTGGCGTAACCCGCTTTGACCCCGCGTTTATTCTCATGATAAAGTTGGGAAAGGCAGGTTGCCATTTTGCCGCTGCCGGGGCCGGGAGCAGTTACCACAACAAGTTTTCTTGTTGTTTTTATATAATCATTCTGCCCGAATCCGGAATCGCTTACTATATTTGCTATGTTTGAGGGGTAACCGTTTATAATATAGTGGCGGTAAAAAGGAATACCCTCTTTTTCAAGTTTCTTTTCAAATGCAAGCACACGGGGGTGCGGGGCGTATTTGGTAAGCACTATACTGCCAACCATAAGTCCGCAGTCCGTAAACGCCTTAACGAGGCGCAGGGCGTCCACATCATAAGTTATGCCGAGGTCGCTTCTTACTTTGCATTTTTCTATATCCTGAGCGCTTACAACTATAACTATTTCAGCCTCGTTTTTAAGTTTCAGGAGCATTTGAAGTTTACTATCCGGCAAAAAGCCCGGCAGTACGCGGGACGCGTGATAATCATCAAACAATTTACCGCCGAATTCAAGATACAGTTTGCCGCCGAATTCAGATATTCTTTCCCTTATGCGGCTTGACTGCATTTTTAAATATTTATCATTATCAAAACCGAGTTTATACATATTCTTTTCCCTCTTTGGCACGCCTTAAAAAAGAACAAGACGGCTGCACGCGCGTACAACCGTCTGTACTTTCATATTATAAGGCATAAGGCTCTATAAATCAATAGCGATAATCAAAAAATTATTCAAAATCCGATTTATTTTTTATTTCTTTCATCATACGCCGCTTTAACCGTTTTAAACGCTTCATCGTCAAATTCCCTGTTTTTAAAATAATATTTTAAATCATCATCCGTGATTTTACGGATAACGCGGCAGGGGTTTCCGGCGGCTATAACTCCGCCGGGAATATCTTTTGTTACCACGCTGCCGGCGCCGATAACGGTGCCGTCCCCGATAGTAACGCCGGGCAGGATAACGCTGTTTCCGCCCACCCAAACATCATTTCCTATTTTAACGGGAATACCGTATTCATACATTGTGCCCCTTGCGGCGGGATGAACCGGGTGGCCTGCCGTATAAACAGAAACATTCGGCGCAAAGAAAACATTATTGCCTATATCCACCCTGCCGACATCAAGTATAACGCAGCCGTAATTGGCGTTAAAGCCGTCCCCCGCAAAGATGTGCTTGCCGTAATCGCAGTAAAACGGCGGATTTATCCATGCGTTTTCCCCGAGTGAACCGAATATTTTATGCGCCGTTTCATCAAGTTTTTCAAATTCCCACGGGTCGGTTGTATTAAAAAGGTGGGTAAGCCTTTTATTTTGTTTCATTTCCTCCACAAGTGTTTCATCAGCAATATAAGCCATTGCGTTTTCCATTCTTGTTTTATTATCCATAATTATCTCCCTAAAAAATATTGCGGCGGATATTTTACCCGCCGCATTGATTTTATATTATTTTGCGCCTCTACGCAAGGTATTCGGATACATTTTCGTAATCTTTTACCTTTTCCGCGTTATTTTCCGCTATTCTTTCCGTAAAGCCGAGGCGCCTGCTGCGCTTGCCGAATTTTTCCTTGTATCTTCTGGAAACAGCAATAAAGATAACAAAAATATACGGCATACCAAGATTTGTTTCAAGCAGTGAATTAATTATCATCGGCGCAATTTTTTCTTCTATTGACGAAAGTTCCGCGCTTCTGATACCGCCGAGGTAAAGGCCGACTTCCCAGCCGAACTGAACAAGTATGCCTATTGCCAGCAGCCACGGTATGTTTACCCGCTCTTCTTTCTTTTTGCGCGTTACATTCCAAATTATCAGGCCGAGATAGCCGATAAACAGTATAAGCGCCATCCAGCCGTGATAAGCGCCGGTAGTGCGCTGAATAGTTATGTAATCATCGTGTGGGCCGAAAGTTTGGGTAAGCAGCGGGCAGCACAGCCACCAGCCGAGTATAAGGATAGTCCATTCAAAAAGATTTTTATCTTTTGAAATCCAAAGCCATATCCAGGCAAAATTAGTAAATCCGTAACTCATACTCATCCAAAGAAGAACCCAGAAAAGGCTGTGCCCTTCCGATATTGAGCGGGAATGGGTGGCAAGGTGGAAAATTCCGTAATCCACCACCTGATACAAAATTCCGGCAAGAAAGCCTACCACAACAGTTGTATATTTTTTCTTATAAAGCAGCAGACCCGCGAAAACAACGAGAAACGCAATGTCAAGCCACATATAAAACGGCTCAAACACCCTTTGTGCAACAACTTCCAAAAATAATACCCCCTTAAAATGATAAAATTGAGGGCAAAACCCTATTTAATTATATAACATTGTAAGTTGCTTTGTAAATATATTAACAAATTATTAATGCGCATAATGATAAAAATTAACGCGCTTAATTTGTGCATTATCACCAAGAAAGCCGCGGCAATCCGCGGATTGACTTGCCCGGGCGCATAGTTTAGAATATAAGTATAAAACACATCTTAAAAAGGGGAAATATGAAAATGCTTTACACCATAGGCGAAATGGCAAAGGTACTGGGCATAAAAGCCTCTACGCTGAGATATTATGACAAAGAGGGGCTTTTGCCCTTTGTTGAGCGCTCAAGCGGCGGCATAAGAATGTTTACGGACGGTGATTACGCCACGCTGAAACTTATAAACTGCCTGAAAAAATCCGGGCTATCCATTAAAGAAATTAAGGAATTTATAAAAATGGCGGCTATGGGTGATTCCTCTCTTAAAGAAAGGCAGAAATTATTTGAAAACCGCCGAAAAGCAGTAAAAAAGCAGATTGAGGAACTTAATGAAACGCTTGAAGTATTAAATTATAAATGCTGGTATTACGAAACCGCCGTAAATGCCGGAAGTGAAAGCGCGGTTAAAAAACTGAGCGCAAAAGATTTGCCGTCGGAACTGCAAAAGGCAAAATCCAAACTTTTATTAGACGGCAAACACAATAACTGAACATTAACGCTGCTAACCGCCGTACAGTTTAAATCATTTTAATTAAAATCAGGCTCAATACAAAAGACGGATACTCAGAAAGTACCCGTCTTTTATTTTTTGTATATTATTTGACTGTTTATTTATAAATTCAAGCGTTTCGCCGTTTATTACTCTTTTTGGGCATTATCGGTTTTATCTGAATCATCTTTACTTATACGCATTATACGCACAAGGTTCTCGCTTATTATATCGTCATCAGGATTTCCGCCGTAATCGTATTCCAAACTGTTGCAAAGTTCCTTAAACAACTGCCTTGATTTATCAGAAATTTTTTCCGGCGGCACACTTTCCCACAAACTTATAAAAGAATACTGAAGATTATAAACGGGCAGATTCTGTATTAACCTCAATTTGGTATTTTCTATCTCGCTCAAAATAACACCACCTTTAATATTTAAAATTATTTTAATTCAATATGAATTAAAAGTCAATAATTCATATTGAATTATTTTATATTGAATCAGAGGTGGTAATTTTGAAATATACGGACAGACTAAAAGCATTAAGAGAGGACAGGGATTTAACCCAAACAGATGTGGCGAAAGTGCTGAATGTAAGCCAAATAACATATTCGCAATATGAGCGCGGCGTAAGAGGGCTGCCGACCGAGCACCTGATAACACTTTGCAAATATTACGGAATTTCGGCGGATTATATACTTTGCCTGCCGAACAGCCTCAAATACCCGAAAGCATAAATTTCCTTTTATAATAAAACTTAAATCTGTTTTCAGATACCACACGCTGATAATAATAAACCTGAAATATTATAAATCAGAATAATACTTAAATTATAGACCACATATTGCCTATTGTCAATAGTCCTTATGTGAACTGTGATATAATTTTTCAGGTGGTAATATGGAATATTATGAAAGACTAAGAAATCTTAGAGAAGATAAAGATTTGCGCCAACAGGATATTGCAGAACTGCTTGGCACAACACAAACATATTACAGCAAATATGAAAGAGGAATCCACCCAATTCCCGTTTACCACCTAAAAAAACTTTGCGAATATTACAATGTTTCGGCAGATTATATACTTGGGTTACCTAAAGGGCTGAAATATCCTGAATAAACAAAAACTGAGGCGCCGTAAAATTTCGGCGCCTCTGATTTATTTATATAGTAATTTTTTAAACGGTAATTAAAAAAGCGCAAAACTCAATTATAAATTTTCCTTGCAGGTAAATTCCTTTGCGGTGAGTTTCACAACGCATACTGAGCCGAGGCTTGTATTCGGAATACTGAAATCCGATTTGCCTGTATAATGGCGCATAATTAAAAGCAAGCCTTTTAATTTTTCGCTGTTGTCATCAACTGTTTTTACATTTCCCCAGCCGATAACGGAGGAGTATTTTGCCGAATAGCCGCAGGCTTTTTCTGCGGTTACAAGTTCTCTGAAATTATCCGTTTCAAAGCCCGCGTTCGGGCATTTTTTTATTAAATCCGTTTTTTTGCCGTTTGCGGCGCAATGGAAATACAGCGTAAGCGAACCGCCGTTCAGTTCATAGCCGAAACTAAGCGGCACAACATACGGCGCATTTTCATCACTCAGCGCAAGGCGGCAAACCTTACACTCGCCGAGCACCTGCAAAATTCTGTTTAAATCCGTAACTTCTCTTTCTTTTCTTCTCACACTAATCACCCCTTTCAGGCGTATCAGGCCTTGACAGCGTGCGGCGCATCACAATAAGAATGACCGCCGCCATTATTGCGGCAAGTATTGCAGTGCCTGCAAAATTAAACCAGATGCCCGTAAGCCCAAACGACTGCAAAGCGAATATAAGAATAAGCGGGAATATGAGCGCAGTGCTTATTGAAATGAGCGACGCGGGAAGGGGTTTTTCAACAGCCAGCATATAACTTTGAGTAGCAAACGAAAACCAGCGCGTAATATAAGTTAAGCCGAAAACAGGCAGGGCGGAAACGGACATTTCAAACACTGCCTGACTGCCGCTGCCCATAAACAGGCGTGTAATCTGCTGCGGCAAAAAGCATATAACGAAAACCGAAAGCACTGAAATTAACGCGCTTGCGGCAAAGCAGCATTTTTCAATGGCGCGCACTCTTGAATACTTGCCCGCTCCCCAGTTAAAGCCGACCGCAGGCTGCAAAGAATCACACATACCGTAAAGCAAAGGCTGAATAAAACCCTCAACATACATAAGAATTCCGTAAACGGAAACCGCTGTTTCCCCGCCTGCTTTAACAAGTATAAAATTCATTACTATTGAAGTTATGCGCCCTGCTATATTATTAAGAAAGTTTGGACTTCCGCACGCGATTATACGCTTTACCATAGCAGCGCTGAACTGCGGGCGGCAGAATTTAAGTTGAAGACTGCCCTTTAAAAACGGGATAAGCGCCAGCAGCGCACTGACAAGCATACCCGTGCAAGTGGCAAGAGCCGCCGCCCAAATGCCCCATTTAAACACGGCAAGAAACAGAAATTCAAGCACAACGCTGAAAACGGACATAAAAATATTTAAAAACATACTTGTGTTTATTTTTCCGCATATTTTAAGGAAATTATCCATTGCAAAAACTATTGTAGTAAGCGGAGAGCATATTGCGTAAACACGCAGATACTGCGTGGCAAAATCGGCAAAATCGCCCTCTGCGCCCATAGCGCGCATAAGAAACGGCGCGGCGGCAAAAAGGATAACGCCCATAACTATGCCGGCAATAAAAATCATAAGGCAGGCGCATGTAAAAATATTATTTGCCTCTTTATCTTTTTTTCTGCCCAGATTTACAGATATGGGAACAGATGAACCAACGCCGATAAGATCCGCAAGAGAAAAATTTATTATTACAAACGGCATGGCAAGGTTTAACGCGGCAAAAGGCGTTTCCCCCAAAAATCTGCCTACAAATATACCGTCCATCATCTGATAAAGCGCGGAAGCAAGCATACTGACGGCTCCCGGAAAAGCGGCAATAAAAAACAATTTAATCGGCGGCGTTTTTGAAAACAGTGCCTTTGAACCCATAAATATTTCCTTTCACCAAAACACACAAAAATACATTACAGCGGTTTTACAACCGCCGTATTGTGTAACATAACATATATAAAAATCAAAGTCAAGCGCAGTTCAATATGTTTATATAAATTGTTTATACAAATGTTTTAAATAAATATTTTAATAATTTAATCTGAACTTTATATATTAAATTCTCTTGATATAAAAGAATTGTTTTGCTATAATAATTTCAATGTGTTAATTTATCCGAAAAAGGGGGAAACAGAATGGAATTTCAAACCGTATTCGGACCTGAAGTAAAAGGGCCGTCAAAATATTACCGTATCCCCTCCCTCATAACCGCAAAAGACGGTGTTCTGATAGCCTGCGCAGACGCGCGCTACTGCTCCGGAATGGATAACCCAAACAGAATAGACAAGGTTATCCGCCGCAGTTTTGACTGCGGTAAAACATGGACTGAAATGACAACAGCCGTTAAAGAGCACGGCACAAAACAGATGAAATCCTCCGCCGCTATTGACCCTGTTATGGTATACAGCGAAAAAAGCGGCAGAATAATACTTATATATTCCCACACACCTGCGGGAATAGGAATAAGAAACAGCAAAAAAAGCCGCGGAGAAGACAAACACGGCAATAAATACATAAATTCAAGATTTACAAAATACATACTTAAGGGAAACAAACTTTACAAAAGAAACTTAAGTGAAACGCCATACACCGTAAACGAAAACGGCGATGTTTTTAAGGCGGGCAAAAAACTTGGCAACATTTACACGGGCGGAAGATTTAAAGAAGAAAGCACTTCTTACCTTATGATGGTTTACAGCGATGACAACGGCGAAACATGGTGCGCTCCGCGCTCGCTTAACAGTATGGTAAAAAAAGATTATATGAGTTTTATCGGTCCCGGCCCCGGGTGCGGGATAGAGATAAAAAGCGGAAAATACGCGGGGCGCATTGCCGTGCCCGTTTATTTCGGCACAAGAACTTTTCCGCTCAGGCTTTCCTGCACAGTTATTTACAGCGATGACGGCGGCGAAACATGGACTATGGGCGAAACGCCGAACAACACAAGAATGATAGACGGCAAACAGGCAAACTGCATGACCGTTAAAGCAAAAGATATGCTGACCGAATCCCAGATTATTGAGCAGGAGGGCGGCAGGCTTAAATATTTTATGAGAAATCATGACGGCAGGCACAGCGCCGCGGTTGCTTACAGCGATAACGGCGGCGAAAGTTGGTATGATTACCGGCTTGACGATAACCTGCCCCAGCCGATTTGCCAGATGAGCGTTATAAAACTTAGAGGCACTGAAAAACCGACGGTTGTTTTTGTAAACCCGGCGGACAGGCAGAAACGCAGAAACGGCACCGTTCGTTTATCTGAGGACGACGGCGAAACATTTGCCTGGTCAAGGCAGATTAAAGAAGGAGACTTTGTATACAGCGCGGCGGCGCAGATGCAAAACGGCAAAATAGGCGTTTTGTTTGAGCCGGACACTGAATGCAGGGAAATTAAATTTGCTTCCTTTTCCACCGAATGGATAAAAGGAAACGAAGATTAAGAACAGCGCTGAACTGTTCAAAATTTAGGGGGTAAAGGGTTTGGCAGACCTCAAATCGAAAATCGGCGGGCTTGTTAAAGATGTTAAAATGCACTGGAATGAGCCGCCAAAAGGGCGCTATATGCCTTTTAAAGAAATTGTATCCTACGCAGGCGGAGGCATAGGTGTTAAGTTTCTTGCCGTAATGGCAACAAACATGATTCTTTCCGCAACTAATGTATTGATAGGAAACACGCTTGGCGTTGAGCCTATTGATATGTATATATTGTATTTTATTTCTGTTATTGTTAATATTCCCCTTTCAGGCGTTAGGGCAAATATTATAGACAACACAAGAAGTAAAGAAGGTAAATACAGGCCTTACATAGTTAAAATGGGCATACCCAGCGCCATTGTTACAATACTTTTTGTTTGGTTTCCTTACAGCCAGTTCGGCGCGCTTTTCGGCGAGGGAACTTTCTTTGGAAAAGACAGGGCTTATGTTGTAACCTGCACGGTTATTCTGATTCTTAATTTTATTCAGAATTTCTTTTATTACTTCTTTTCAGAGGCTTATGACAACCTTATTCATGTTCTTTCCCCCAACACGCAGGAAAGGGCGGATGTTTCCACTATAAAGGGCGTAATTTATTCGCTTGCTCCGTCAATTCTGAGCCTTGCGATGCCTATTTTCGCCCAACTTTTTACAAACAACAATATGTATGACATAAGGCTTTACAGATATATTTATCCGCCGCTTGCCATTCTTTCCGTAATGCTCAGCATAGTTGTTTATGTAAATACAAAGGAAAAGATTGTTCAGGCAAAAACGCATGTTATCCAGATTAAATTTATGGATTCACTGCGTGAAGTTTTACGCAATAAATATTTCTGGGTAATCGCCATGGCAACATGGCTCGGTTTCCTTGAGTCTTCAATGACGGTAGTTCTTGGCTGGCTGTATAACTACGGCGGCATATGCAACGGCGCCACATATTCGCTTATTACGCTTATCTGCCAGAACGCCGGACTTGTAGGAATGCTGCTTGCTCCGTTTGCAATAAGAAAGTGGGGCAAAAGATTTGTTCTTATCTCAACAAATGTTTTAAACATTGTTTTCATAGGTTTGATGTTCCCCGTTATAAAAACGATTGATATGACTGGCGAAAGCACAAGCGCGCTGCACACCTGGCTGCCGCTTATACTGCTTGTTGTATGCTACTGGATGAACAACCTTATGAACGCCTTTATGCAGATACTTACGCCGTCCGTAAACGCAGATATAAGGGACTATCAGCAATATGTAAGCGGTGAAAGAATTGACGGTATGTTCTCCACCATTACGGCTATCGGCGGCCTTGTTACCGTTGCCAGCAGCGGCATTGTAAACCTGCTTTATGATAAATTCGGAATCAACATTGAAACCGCCGAGCAGGTAATGCAAAACTCTGATGTAATGAACAAAACGCTCAGAAACGGTTCCGTTGTAAAAGATGTTATTGCCGCGGCGGACACTTCCAGCATATCTTACTTCTCACTTTATGACGGCGATATTCTGCAAACAATCTGCGGCGTACTTATTCTTGCCTCAATGGTGGGCGCGTTTATCAATGTTGTGCCGTATTTCTTCTATGATTTAACGGAACTTAAACAGCAGGGTATGGTGCGTGTTCTTAAGATTCGCGCGTTTTTTGAAGATTTCGGCAACAATACTCTTAGCGACGACAACCTGGTTGAAGTTGTTGATATGGTTGAAAAAGCGAAGGAACTTGTAAACGAAGAGCCTGTTAAAATAAATAAAGACGGAATAAAAGCGGCTAAGAAAAAAGCCGCTTCAGACGAAAAATTGCTTGCCGCGATAGACAAAGCGAAAAATTCAGGCGGTTCCGCCGAGCAGGTAAAAGCAAATGTTAAACGCGCTAAGTCTGAGAGAAAAGCGGCTATAAAAGAGGCTGTTAAACTTGCAAAAGAGGAACGCAGAGCCGCTGTTTTAAAAAATCAGGAAATAAAACTTGCCCCGTTTGTTCTTAAGGAATTAACCAAATTTGAAAGCGAACTGGGCACACGCCGAATTGACGACGCCCAAAATATATACGATGAAGGCCTTGAAGGTCTCGGCGCCCACAGCGTAAGCGAACTCAGGCGCAAACTTAAAGACGCGAAACGCCTGCCGAAAAAGACAGACGATGAAAAGGAACTCAGGCAGTATTCAATTCACTTTGCAAGAACAAGGCTTACTGCAAGAAAATATCAGAATAAGTATTACGGCACAGGCAATATAGTTGAGCCGGACGATACAAAACTCAACGCGCTGTTTGAAACCGAAGAGCAATACGATAAAAAAGAGGACAGCCTTTACAAGAGTCTTTATGAGGCGCAGGAAGCCAAAAACAAGAGTGAGATTCACCGCATAAAGGAAGAAATCAAATCTCTTAAAGCGGATTTCAGGGAACTCAATAAAAAAATACGCGATGAACAAAATCACCGCACAAATTATAACCGTTCCGCAAAGCCGTATCTTGACGCCCGCAATCTGTTGAAACAGGCGGAAAATTACACCCACTTTGACGAGATTAAGGAACTCTATGCCGAAATAAGGGAAAAGACGCTTGCCGCCGAAGTCAACGCTTAATCACGGTAAATGATAAAACTCAGTATTATTAAAACAAATGCCGCACAATCGTGCGGCATTTGCGTTTTTTGCCTTTAAGAATTGCCAAAACCACAGGCTTTGACTGAGGGATTGTTAATATATTTTTTTGCTTTTATGTATTTCAGCACCTCACAACAACCCCTCCGTCAACTCCGTTGACACCTCCCCTTACACAGGGGAGGCAGTGAGTGAGGAGCAACTTGAGTTGAAACTGCCCCTTATACAGGGGAGGCAAAAAGGGGCAGTTCGCGCAGGGGAGGCGATAAGTTGGGGGCTGCCTTCGTTGCTCCCGCCCCCTTATGCGCGGAGGCGGTACGATTAATTTTACACTGCCTGGTACACGCGGACATAATCTACAACAAAATCAGCAGGCATTGACGAATCAGGATTATTGCGTATATCGCCTGACCAGGTAAACCGGTTATCAGGGTTATCGGGATTAGCGCTGTCCGTATCGCCGGCAATTTCTACCGAAAGCCATAAAAATTCAGGCACCTGCGAAACGCCGAAACCGGTGCGCCAAGTTTCCTTGCCGTTAATGTAGAACACATATTCATCCTCCGTCCAAAGCAGGCCGTAGGTGTTAAACTCATTATACATATCTTTGTCCACAAGATATTCGCCGGAGGTTTTTGACTTATGCGCGTCCCCGTAGCCGTCAATATGAACGGTATGCAGCGTTGTGTTGCGGTATTTATCCGCCGGCATCTGCGGGTCGTTATAATACGGAGATTCCATTATATCTATCTCCGCGCCGTTTTTACCGCCCTCAGTTTCATCGCTCATAGTCTGCGACTGCATCCAAAACGCGCTCCAAAGCCCCTCGGCTGCCGGCGCCTTACAGCGCACCTCAAAATAGCCGTATGTAAATTCCTTAAGCGCGCGCGTGGAACAGGTGCCGGAGTACCAGCCCGCGCCGTAAGCGCCGTCCTCTTTATATTCTGTACGGATTATGAGATTGCCGTCCTGTGTAAAGCACTGAGCGGAATCCCAGTAGCCGCCGCGCCGCTGCGGAATATCCCAGCCGGTATCCCAAACGCTTGTATCAAGTTCGCCTTCAAACTCATCCTCAAAAACAAGTTTCATATTGCTTAAATCAAGCGTTTTTTTCTCATTAGGTTTTTTGACTCTGCTGCAGCCGCAAAGCCCTGTAACCGCCAAAGTTGCTGCCGCCGCCGCGGCAACGATTTTTAAAACAGTCTTTTTCATTTTTTTGCTTTCCTCTCTGTTTTTTAGGCGTTCTGCCGATTTCATTATACTGCCTGCCGCCGATAAACGCAATTACAAAAACATCATTAAAAGCAATTTTTGAAAAAGCTTAAATTTCGCGCCGCCGTTTTGCCTGATTTAACGCCGAATCAATTAACATAATATTTCGCCTGGGCATTCCAAAGTTCGCTGTACCTGCCGCCCTTGCTGAGCAATTCCTGATGAGTTCCCGTTTCCGTAAGGCGCGAATTGTCAAACACTGCTATGCGGGTGCAGAAAACGCAGCTTGAAAGGCGGTGGGAAATATAAATTGCCGTTTTATTCTCAACAAATGAATTGAAATGGTTATAAATTTCATTTTCCGCCACCGGGTCAAGCGCGGCGGTGGGTTCGTCAAGAATAACTACGGGGCTGTCTTTATACAGCGCTCTTGCAAGAGCAAGTTTCTGCGCCTCACCGCCTGAAATCTCCACGCCGTTTTCATCTAAATCCTTATAGAGATATGTATCCTCTTTTTGCGGCATATTTTTAACCCTGTCCGATATATCGGAATTTTCAAGGCAGGAATAAAGCCTTTCCCTGTCATATTCTTTATTTGCGCAGATATTATCTTTTAACGGAATAGAAAATATTTTGAAATCCTGAAAAACAACGGAATATAATTTTGTTATGCTTTCTTTTGTGTAATCCTTGATATTAACGCCGTTTATAAGAATTTCGCCGTCGGTTACATCATACAGGCGGCACATAAGTTTAATAAATGTTGTTTTGCCGCTGCCGTTCCTGCCGACTACGGCAAGATGCTCGCCGTTTTTAATTTTGATATTAATATTCTTTAAAGCATAATCGTCGGCGCCGGGATATTTAAATGAAACATTTTTAAATTCTATTTCAAATTTATCTGAATCAAATTCCTTTGCGCCGTAACTTTTATTATCTTTCTTTTCAATAATCTCAAAATAGACTTTTGCAAGGGGTAAAATTTCCGCAAGTTTGCCGAGAGTGTTTGCAATCTGCATAACTCCGTTAACTATCTGCATAAAAGCGCCGCAGTACATAACAAGCGAGCCAATATCAAACAGCCCGAAATTACCCTTAACACCGATAAAAACATAAACGCCGAAAGCAACCATTGCGCCCATAATTGCAACAACGGAACTTGATTTTGCAGTCCTCATTGAGATTTGTTTTAAAGTTTTTTCGCCGTCCGTAAGTATTTTATCAGTAGCAATATGGTTTATTAAATCCTGTTCTTTATAGAGCCTGATTTCCTTACCTGTTTTGTAATCGCCGAAAATATCTATAAATGAATAAAACAATCTGTCCAGAGTTGCGTATGCTTCATTCGCGGCAAGATATGATTTATTCATTTTAACGGCTATAAATGCCATAAACACCGCCATTGCCGCTATAACAGTAATCAATAAAATCAAAAACACGGGGCGCTCAAAAAAAGTATTTCCTGTTTTTGTAAAGCCGATTTTGAGCAACGGCATTATCATAATTACAGAAACAACAACTGTATAAACACCGCTTACAAACACTTGACTTGTCCACATAAAATATGAGAATCTTGCCCACCTGCTTGCGCCTGCTTCTTCGTGCTTGTGAAGCGTTTCCCTGAAATGGCTGTCCTCAAGAGTTTCATACTCTTTTTTAAATATTTTTTCTGCCATTTTAAAATTTTCTCTGTCAAAAAGAATATTTGCCAGCACCTGATAAAAGTCGCTCAAAAAACTGCCTGCATACATAAGCACAAAATTAAGTATTACTGCAATACAGATATATAAAATTATGTCTTTATAGTTTGCGCCGTTTGATAAAAGGTCAATAATTTTCGCGGTAAAATAGATATTTATAAAAGGCTTGGTTGCGGTAACTATTGAGTTTAAAAACGCAACAGGCTCAATTCTTTTATCAAGGCTTGCGATTTCACGGTACATTTTAAATACCATTTTCAGATTACTCATTTACTGCCGCCCTCTGTTCCTGATAGTAGTAACTTTGGAGTTGGTACATTTTATAGTAAGCGCCTTTAAGCGCCATTAATTCGCCGTGAGTTCCCGACTCTGTAATTTGCCCGTCTTTCATAAACAAAATCCTGTCGCAAAACCGGGTGGAAGAAAGTCTGTGAGAAATAAAGAATGACAGTTTCCCCTGCGTTAATTCATTATATTTTAAATATAATTCATTTTCCGCAATTGGGTCAAGCGCGGCGGTGGGTTCGTCAAGAATAAGAACAGGAGCGTCTTTATAAATCGCCTTTGCAAGCAGCAGTTTTTGCTTTTCGCCGCCAGAAAAATCTACAGCGTCCTTATAAACCTCTCTGTCCATTAAGGTGTTTTCTTTTTGCGGCAGGGAGTTTATTTTATCCGCTATTCCTGCTTTCTCAAATGCGCTGTAAAGTTTATCCTTATCATAATCAAGGCTTGCTGTTATATTCTGCTGAACCGTCATCGGCAAAAAGTAATAATCCTGAAAAATAGGAGCAAACAAATCAAAATAACTGCTTTTTGAAATAGTGTTAACATCTGTTCCGTTAAGCAGAATTTCACCGTTTTCAGCGCTGTAAAGACCGCAAAGGAGTTTTATAAGCGTAGTTTTTCCCGCGCCGTTTTCACCTACTATTGCAATATTTTCACCGTTTTTAAATTTCAGGTTAATATTTTTCAATGTAGGTTCATCGGCAGACGGGTATTTGTATGATACATTTTTAAATTCGATTGTATCAACATTTTTTGAAGTTAATTCAGCGCCTTTATCTGCAACATCTTCACTTTCAATATAATCTCTGTACGCCCGGCATTCGTTGCAACTTATTTCAATTTGATTAAATGAGAAAACAAGGCCCGAAACCCAGTTTGAAAATCCGGTAATAATACCGAAATAGAACACAAAATCAGATACGGTTAATCTGCCTGTTGTAACTAAATAAACAAGATAAGCGTATGCAATTACCTCACGAACAAGATTTAAAAGCGCCGTTATTCCGTCAAATGCAATGCACTGATGAGTGTATTTGGAATATGTTTTTTCTATTTGGTAAAGAGTGCTTGCAAGAGCCTTTATAAAGTAATCGCTCATTGAGTATATTCTTATATCTTTTGAAGCACCTGAGTCCTTACACAATTTATAAAAATAGTTAAATCTGTTGTTATGCCCGGCAACATCGGTAAGATTTTGCCTTTGCTTTTTTGCAAGGTGCTTTAATATGAAAAACTGCGCAATACAGGTTGCAATTATCAGCAAAATCATAAAAATATTTACTTTATATATAAGCGCGCCCGAAGTAATTACGCCTACAACGGCAACAAAAAACTGATTGAGCCTGTCAATAAAATTAGCGCCGCCCGACCAGCGGCCGTTATAAAAATCCTCTGCACGCTTTTGAATTTCACGCTGTTCAAGATTTTCAATATTTACATAGTCTGTTTTCAAATTTTTCTCAAACGCCAATACAGCATAACGCATACGAACAATTCTTGCTCCGCCTCGAACAAGTTCCTGCATAAAAGGATCCATCCATATGGTGAATGTTAAAAGCAGACTTAACAGGCCGATAATTACAATCAGCCTTTCAGTTGTTACACCTTGGTTTATAGCGTCTATCATTGCCTTTGGTATGTATGCGGTAACAATCGGCTGAAGCACAAGCGCGGGCACACGGATAAAAAAATACACCAAACTTTTTTTATCCCATTTCAGCCAGTTTTTAATCATATACTTCAAATTATCTTTCAAAATTTTTCTCCTCTGCATATAAGGGGCTACGCTAAATCTATCTGATTAAATTCATACATTGTCTGAATATCGCCGTCCGCTACATTTATAGAAATTTCTGTTACTGCCGGCGTGATAAAATCATCTCTTGACGCCGAATATCCGCTTGTGTGGCTTAGTTGATAATATCTGCCGTTATAAAAAGAGCACATATTATTGCTGTGCTGGTGGCCGCAGGAAATAAGCGCAATATTGCCGTTATCTTCAAGTATTTCATCAAAAACAGTATCATTTTTAATTTCGTCATAAGGGTAAGCCTTTGACATAAAATAGCCTTCATATGGCGTTCCCTCATCAAAAGCGGTTTCAAATGCGTTAGTCGGCATATGGAAAAATACACTGGTTTTTACATTTCTTTTATTTGTTTCATCTGCCAGCCACTGAGCCTGATTTTCTTTAATATAATCATAAGGCCCTACAGCCTTAACCGTGCGCGAGCCTGAATCCATAACGGCAATACCGTGAGAAAGTGCGCCGTTATAATTCAGTTCAATATAAACCTGCATAGAGCCGTCAATATTTTCCTCGTTGCCGCAGATAAAATTATCATACTGCATCATATAGGCTATAATATCTTCATTTTCGCCGTCTATTTCGCCGTCATTATTACCGGGCGCAAAAGTCCACGGAGTATCGGTTTCTTCAATAATCTCTGCAAGGTATGATATTGCGCCGTACTTATCATAATCGGATTTAAGATTAAATCCGTCCACTATATCCCCGTTAAGAATTATCAAATCATAAATATTTTCGCTTAAAACATTTTTTATGCCGGCAAGAGTTTTAGCGTCGTTTTCGCAGGTACCGTTAAACATATGAGTATCATTTATCTGCAGCACATTAAAAATGCCCGTATCATCAACATCAAGAACAACCTGTTCTCTGCTGAAAATTTCTGAATATGAATGTGCCGCGCCGGACTTGTTACAGTTAAATCTGTAAAGCACATAACCGCCGAATGTACCGGCAATAATAATAACAACCGCTAAAACTGCCGCCGATACCTTTAAAGCAGGTTTCAATTTACTCTTTTGCATAACAATTCCTCCCTGTTAAAACTTAAATTAAACAAAAAAAGCCCTTGCAGATTAAAAGGTGCAAGAGTTTAACTTCTGTGTTCGGAATGGTAACAGGTTATCTCTGATTTTCGGTAACTGCCGAATTTCTAATTTAATTATAAATAATTCAAATCCGGTTGTCAATAATAAATTTGGGATATATCCCACACGATATATCCCAAATTTATATACAATCTTACTATCACATAAAGAAGGTGGTAGTTATGAAAATAAAAGATGCCGTTGCAAAAAGGATAACCGATTTGTGCAAGGAAAAAAATATAGCAATAAACGCGCTCGGCAATATGAGCGGAATTAATCCCTCAACTATTTACAGTATGCTTAACTCAAAAAGCCAAAACCCCGGAGTAGTTTCTCTGCAAAAAATCTGCGACGGCCTTGAAATCTCAATTAGACAGTTTTTTGACGATGATATTTTTGATAACATAGAACAGGAAATCAGTTAATAAAAGGCATTACCGGCTTTGCCGCCGGTAATGCCTTTTAAAATCATCAAAATCATTGTTTTATTCCCACTCTTTTCCTAGATTATCGTTTGTCCTATTTTACCTCTATTTCAAGCCATTTTAGTGCTGTTTTAGAGGTATTTTTCTTTGTCTTATTCTCTTTATCATCACTCCTGTTGCAAAATATGTTGCAATTATAGCAAAAGAATAATTCCCGGTGGCTTGTACCTTATATTAAATTGGTGCGATATAAAAATATTGCACTATAAATTAAAGAGCTATCAGACTTTCAAAATCTGATAGCTCTTTTTGCTAATGCTATGAAGATTTATTTTTGCGTTTGGTTTTTATAAGTTTTCTTATAATTTTTCGAATACCCATCGCCAACAGAAATAATGTAAGCTGAACAAAAGCCAATATTGTTGCATAGGGTAAGCCGTAGTCATACAACTCACCGCAATAGATTATACTTCCTACCAATAATTCAATTACCGAAATCGGAATGAATATAAACAACCATATAGGCTTGATGTTGAGGCAGGACAACAACAGGGCAGAAACTGCACCGCCTAAAAGTGCGGCGAGTGGCACCGCCATTGCGTCAGAGGGTGTTGCGGTCAGAGGCACACCAATCATAAATAATGCGTTGACCAAAACAGCCAATATATAAATCACTATTTGTGCGGATTTGAGCTTTTGGTTGGAGGCTTTTATTGTTTCAACAAGAATTTCATCAGCTCTTTTGTTCTCTTGCGTTGTGATGCGTTCGCCGATAAGGAACTCGTTAACGGAAATATCCAACGCATCGCATATAGGCAAAAACAGAGACACATCCGGCATATTTTTTCCGGTTTCCCACCGAGATACCGATTTATTTGAAACGCCTAATTTCTCTGCAAATTCAATTTGTGTAAAGCCTTTTGCCTTGCGGTTTTCTGCAATGAAACTACCGATTTTTTCTTGGTCCATAGCTGTCACCCCTTTCAATGAGAATATAGCACGAGCCTCCACAAATGTAAAGGACACAAAGCGAGAATTATGATAAATGCAAAGAGAACATCACCCCAAAAACCTAAAAACCGTGCCTACCGGTAATCAAAATAGTCTCATAAAAAAAGCTTCTGCCCAAAACGGGGCAAAAGCCTTAAAAATTATGCGATTTTTAGGTTTAGTTGCAAGCCAAGGGGGACTATTTCATCTGCCCGAAAACACGTTTTTGAAAAAAGTGTTGCAAAAGTGTTGCAAAAACGGTTGTTCAAAAAGTGCCAAGTCCCGAAAGGCGCATAAATACTGGGTTTTTCGGCACATCTAAACCAAAGGGAACTACTCCCACTCGACAAAGCCTAATCAATTTTGTTTAGAGATTATTCTCTGTCGTATTCGTGGTGCTTTTGATTATTTGATGTATCCATATTATCCTGCCTATATGGGCTAATGTTATCAGTTTGTTATCGGGGTTGATAACACTCGCTCTACAACTGTGGATAATAGCAAAATACGCTGATTCAAATTATAAGCGATTTTATTTCGTCCGGCAATGACTTTTCCCCAATATATCATAATTGGCCATATAATTTATAAATCGGAAATCCTTTATATCTTGATTGATCTTCTTCAGAAAACTGCTCAAAATATTTTTGAGCTTTTATCTTATTGCCTAATAACACATACTTTCCAAATAGAATATGTATCTCGTCGCTATCTATTTTATTCAATAGATCAAGATCGTCTTTATTAAATTCACCTGTTCTTTTTTTGATTTGAAGCCGATTTAACAGAATCAGTTCCTCTGTTATAAAAGGTTCTAATAGCTGAAGTAAATATTCAGCTAAAACAAGAAAATGCGAGTCAGAATTACGATCATAAACATTTATCATAATTAACACGCATTCCAGCAACGCCCCGGATGTAACTTCGTTTATCTCTGCGTTGTCTATTTGAGACCTAAAAGCATTGTAATCGTAATAATAAAGATTGGCAAGAACATCTACATCGTGATATACAAATATCGGAAAGCGATACCCTTCTTTGTTTTTACTCTCACTGCACGGTAGAAAAATTGCAAACTTATTTGTATACACAGAATTAGCTAATTCAATTTCATTATCTTTTTTTAATATTAGTAATGGAACACATTTATCTCCAAACTTCCAAATGTACTTGCTCAGCCCATCCTGTAATTGGCTATTATAAGCTCCTAACCGCAAATTCACAAGTTTTACTAATTGTGTTTGTTGCTCATCAGTACAATCTGAAAGTTTAATATTCACATCAAAATCAATCATTTTTAATGTATTGAACAAATCAACAATATATCTGAGCTGTTTTTCAAATTCAAGGGGCATATTCAGATTCGTATATTGAAAACTATGCCCCTCGATAATAAAGGAATTGGTGCTTTTAAGCCCCAATAAAAATTGAGCATCACGACTTACTTCTTTTAAGGAAGTCTGAATCTTAAAATTGAACTTGTTTTCTGTCAGCCGTATTTCTAAGTTAGGACTTACAACCAAAACCATACCGCCATTTGAATCAGCTATACATTTATACTGGGTATAAAACACTTCTTCTCCCACAGATATTTTTTGATGAACATCTTTTCCGATAAAAAAAGTAGACTTATCAATCCACTCCATAGGTCTCGGATACTTATCATCATCCGTTTTTCCATACAAACAAATATCGCCGGAAGATAATCGCAATAATGCGTTGTATGAATCTTTAGCGCCTACAACTGTTAATGTGATACTTTTGATTTTATCAAAATCATCGTTTCTAATCCGATCCTGAACTAAAGGAGTATAAGCAGACCCTTGTTTTTTCGCTTCATCGTCAAATTGTTTTGCGATTATGTATAATTTTTTCGCATCCTTTTCTAACTTCAAAAACGGAATATTATATGTGCCTGAATTACCTTTCTTCTGAGCAGCCTCAAGATAATCGGCGATTTTGGACGGATACAGCGAAGCGTAGAATATTTCTCTTTGATTACCATCCAAAAAAATAAGGAAATAGAGCACGCCTTTTTCAGTAGCATATGCTTTCAAATCGTCAAGCTCAACAGGATAGGAAATCTTTTCGCTATTCAAAAATTTATGTTGGGGATCGTTATGACCTTTAATTTGAACAGACACTCTACCGTCAAAATTTGATTTTGATTGAGCGCCATCATTCTTTTTATACAGCCAAATATATCCATCCCACGACATTTCTTTATCGTTACCATTAAACTGATGAACCATCGTTGAATGTTCATCAATTATGGCTTCTAACGCATTTACTGCTCTTTGTTCGGTTTTAGTTGATGAAGGCACCTGCATCTACTGTTCCTCCACTTTATTAACATTTTTCGAACACGGGGCAAGTTTTTTCAAAAGTAATTCCCTCTTCTTTTTCTTAAACTCGCACTCCCAAATCCTAATAACTGTCCAACCCCTCTGTTCAAATAAAGCAGTTATTTCCTGATCGTGCTTCATGTTGCGTTCTCGCTTTTTAATCCAATAATCGGCGTTATCTGCGGGACGAGTATTTCTACAATCATGTCCATGCCAAAAACATCCGTCTACGAATATAGCGATTTTCTTGTCAAGGAAAACGAAATCAGGATGTCCTTTAACTTTATAATTTCTTCTCCAGCCCGTTATTCCATTCTCCTTGAAAATCTGTATCAACTTAAGTTCCGTAGACTTGTTATTTTTAGATCGCACCCTACTCATTATCTCCGAGCGCTTTTTATCGTCAAACATATCCGCCATAATTTTGCTTCCCTTATGCAGAATAACGCTATTTATAACGAAGCGCTACTTTGCGTAATAAAACTATTATAAAGTGATAAGGCCCGTTTTATTTGCGAGCGAACGGAAACGGATAATTCGTTATACTCCTTCGTCTGTTGCAAAGTATAGAAGTAAAAATCATTTGGAGCGCCGTCTAAGCGACACATTTTATCCGCCCGACGCACTCTCGAAAGAGTATCGCTTGCAGAACGCTGAGAATAGTGCTGAAAATGCACTAACCAATCTACGAAAGAATCCTTGTTGGTTTCAACCTGTTCTTCCGATTTAATATACTGTTGCAAAGCTGACGCTACATATTCAGCCAATTTTACAGGAACTGCGTTCCCAATCATTTGTTCCATTTCCGTTTTATTGCCGCACCACTTGAATGTAGCGGGAAAAGTCTGAATTAAAGAGCGTTCAAGAGTAGTTAAAGCCCTGATATTATCCGATATAGGGCAGGCGTCGTTTGGGTGTCCGGGATAGCCTTTAGGAACCGGTCTATTAACTCCCCGCATTGTCGGGGCCGGTTCGTCAATAGAGAACACCGCTCTACGGTTATAATTTCTTGGATGACGATAGTAAAACTCGAAATCAAGAGTGTCTCCAAAGTAGTCCCGTAGCGTAGTCTCTTTACTTTGGATTCCATTTACGAGTATGCTTCGCATAAAATCATCCTCTTTGCCCAACGCCCCAATGCAAAAAAATCGTTTTCTCTTTTGAGGAACGCCGCATTTGCTTGCGTCCAGCACCATCTGCGTCAAACCGTAACCTGCGTTCTTAAAAACAATTCTTGCTTTTTCAAAAGCATGGCTTTTTTCTGCACGGTCTACATTTTCCATAACAAAATACTTAGGATGAATATTGCTGACTATTTTTGCATAAGACTCCGTAAGGCTTGCACGAGAAGATTCAATGCGCTTTCCCGCATGAGAAAAATCTTGGCAGGGCGGACCGCCAATTATTAAATCTGGAGAAAAAGCAGAAATTTGCTTAACAGCTAAATCTACATCCGATAAGTCCGTACGAAAAACAGGATGACTAAAGTTTTTTGCATAACACTCCGCAGCTATATCCCAAAACTCAAACGCAGCGACTATATCAAATCCGGCGTTTTGAAAGCCAAGCGACATCCCGCCGCAGCCTGCAAACAAATCTACTGCTTTCATAGTCAACCTCCACTTGAAAAAATCCATGAAAAATGCTATAATTAAACGAATTATACGGTGTTATTATAGCACAGGATTTTGTTGACGTCAAGTATTTGACGTCAACAATGATAGGGGAATTTGTTATGGCGAACGGATTATATGGAATATATCATTCCAATCGAACTGCGGACGATCATTGGGGGAAAAATTGTTTTAATTCAAGTTTTCCAACAGCTACGGCATGTTATATGTTAGACACCGGCATTAGGGCTATCTATATTACGCTGTCAGCCGAAAATGATCGGCTAATTGTCAGACCGCAAGAAATTTCATTAAACGAGGTCTTTAACTGCGGTGATAAAAAGCCGCAGGACTTATATTTTAGCTTTGAGTCTGTATATGCGCCATATCAGCAATATTCTTTTGATCCTATCGACGGTATAGATTTAGTTATAAAGGACACCGAAGGAAACTATCTCTCCCCATTAGAGGTTAAATTAACTGTAATCCCGACCTCTCAGACGAGTGTGTTGCCAGAAGAAAAATGGGGATCAGAGATTGTGGTTCGTTCTGCGACCACTTCTTATTGTGCGCTTGGAATGTTTGATTCAATCAAAGAGCACTCAAGAGATATTCGTGAAATTTTTGAAGAAGCTTGTTCTTCTATACAAATGTGGGATAACGACTATGAGATGACTCATAAAATGCCCGCTCTATGCCAAGCCATTGATAACTTTCAGCTTAAATACTACACGAATCAGAAGCCTTTGTTAATGCAAACGCTATGGAAAACGCAAGGGCAATCTCCTATTCTGGCCGAACAGGCATTTGATATAGTGATATGGAGCGATTATGCCTTTTCTCGCTTATTCCTTGATAATTCCGCCTTACCTGCTGAAACCATGAGACGAGGAATGAGAGCTTCCGCCAGATTAGCAAGGTGTCTATGGGAATTAAGTAAATCTGGAAAGATAAGAGTCGTCGATATTTATCGACAAATGGCTTTTGGCAATCAAACAGATAAAGAGTTTGCCGTAGGCGGCTCATTGTGGAGAAAATATGTGACTACAGAAAGAATTCAAAATCTTGCGCTAAATAAAAATGTTGTAAACCAAATCATAGAGCCGGGATATATAGATCGGCTAATGCCAGAAAGAAGATTTGATCAAACATTGTATTTTACCATGAGAAACAATAATTAAAATTGTAGGCGGTATGGCATAAGTCATACCGCCTACAAAATATTAACGGAAAATCAGTTCTGCATTTACAATCTCCGTTACCCTGTGCTGAATACTGTTCATTGCCCTAACCCACTCTATCTGGTTTTCCACCTTTAGCTGTTCGGTCACGCCCTCACGATTTGCTATCTGCTCTACCAGCCGAAGAAACATACCTTCCGCTTGTTCGTCAATATCAGCAAGGTAGCTGTTCAGTTTACCGCTTGTGAGCAGAGTGGTGTAAAGTATCCGCTTGTACTGACGAATATACCCCAAGTGCCGCTGTCCCCATACTCCAATGGGCTTGTTTTCTTTTTCGGCGGGTAAGGACAGACAGGGGAGAAGATAATCTCCCTGCCGTACATAAGCGCCGCCCATTTCTTCAAAAATCGTCTTTGCCATTGTCTTTTCCTACCTTTCATAGTCTTTATTTTTAAAGCGTTTTCCACGCTCCGGCGACTGTTGTTCACGAGCCGAAATCGGCTCATAATAAATACTTTTTTCCTGCTTTTTGAATTTTTCAAGAATACCGCCGATAAACTCCTTGACCTTTTGCGGCGCAATCTTTAACGCCTCAAGGTACGGTCTGCACTTTTCGGTCAATTCCCGCAGCGCAGTTCTCAACTTTGAAATCTCGCTTTGCAGCGACCATATTTGACGGGACAGTCTACCATTTTCCTCTCTCAATCGCTGCGCTTCAGATTCCGCCGAGTAACTGCGCTTTGCCAGCGTTGTCAGCTTTTCGTAGTCCTCAGCCGATACCGTGTATTTGCCCGTGAAGGACTTTTTGCCGGAGCCGTCGATCTCCGCAAAGGTCATAAACGCCTTGTGGTTATCGTTATATCGGACTTGTTCAGCAGCAATCTTTTGTTCAATATCCGCCAGCCTTTTTTCGTCCTGCTGGATTTTATACCCCAGCGAAGTCAGATTTTCTGCTGTACTTCCTCGCTCGCCACGGTCAAAGCCCTCAAATCCTGCGTCCTTCATATATTCGTAAAATTTATCTTGTAAAATGCTGTACGAGGTGTGATAGACAGGTTTCCCGTTGCTATTCAATATGGGATTTCCGTTTTCGTCCAACGCTTTTTCCGATTTCCATTTCTTTGAATGACTGACCTGATGAATTATCTCTTTCACTGTTCCCACCAGCGCCGGATCTTTACAGCGCTTCGACCAGCGCACCTCTTTATCCACCACGGGCAGCGCCATAATGTGCAGATGATAGTGATAAACCGGCTTTCCGTATTTCTCGGTCATAGCGATATTCAGTTCGTCAGCGTGCATAACTGCGGAAATAATATTGTCTTTCCCATACAACTTTTCTGCAAAATGGAACGCTTCTTCATAGAAACGGCAGGCGAAATCATAACCGCCGTTTCTCTCGAAGTAGTCGGTATTCACATCCAATATCATCTCGTTAAAGACCGTTGCGTCCGCTTTCAGCCCCTTTAAGGATACCGTCCCATCCGCAATCAGCCTGTCCAGATGTTCGTTGTAGGTCAGCTCGCCGCAGCTTTGAAAGTGAACATTCATCGGCGTGCGGGACAGATCAACATTCATATTTTCATAGCTTTCATTTTTTCGCTCAATGTGCCTTTCAAACTTTCCAACGCTTTCTCTCGTTCGTTTTCCCACACGGGCGACGCTGAAATCTCCCTTCGGCATTCGTATCACTCCTTTCGTTTTGCGATATTGTGGGGCAGCGCAGTTACGCACCTTTTTCAAAGTGCGTAACCCACTATGACACTTTCAACCTGACGGTTGCAAAGATGTCGTGGGCTCTCCGAGGGGCAAGGGCTGTCCTTTGAAAAGGACACCCTTGCAACCCCGTCCAAACTTTATCACTTCCCGAAAA
>CALWID010000027.1 GCA_944380635.1 uncultured Eubacterium sp.
AACCGCGTTTTCCGCCTTAAGAGTGAAAGGACCTTTCACATTTGCAAACGGAGGCGAATATGGGAAGAAGAAAAAAGAAAACTCCGCAGCAGGAGATTTGCGACGGATTCCGGCAACTTGCTTTCGGCACCGTGCAGGACGCTGTTGCACTTC
Organism: uncultured Eubacterium sp.; assembly: GCA_944380635.1. Taxonomy (GTDB): domain Bacteria; phylum Bacillota; class Clostridia; order Oscillospirales; family Acutalibacteraceae; genus Eubacterium_R. Next base: position 154 of record CALWID010000027.1, read on the forward strand.
TTTTTGCCGGGGAAGATGAAATTCTTGAAAAACTGCCCGAATACAATCTTTTTAATATCAGCGAAATAAAAAGGCCGAGGGGCGGCGGAATGGAAATAAAGTTTTTTGACCGGATTAAAGCGCTTGAAAAACTCTGGGAATTTTCTGAATCAGGCTCGTCAGAGCCGCTCAGTTTTTACCGGGCGCTTGAAGAGGGCGCAAAAAATGCATCCGCCGCTTTAAGTGAGGATAATGGCGAGTAATTTTTACCCCTTTTCACAAAAGCAATTAGCCGTTTTAACCTGGTGGTGCTCGGGCAGCCCCGCGGCGGATAAAAACGGCATTATTTGCGACGGCGCGGTGCGCTCCGGCAAAACGCTTTGTATGAGCATTTCGTTTATCAGTTGGGCGTTTTACCGGTTTAATGAAACCTCATTTGCTATCTGCGGAAAAACAATAGCGTCGCTCAGGCGAAATGTTATAACTCCGCTGATACCCGTTTTAACTTCCCTCGGCTTCGGCTGCAACTACAAATTAAGCCGCAACCTTATAGAGATTGAAAGAGGCGGCAGACGCAACCGCTTTTACCTTTTCGGCGGGCGTGATGAATCTTCTGCCTCTTTGATTCAGGGTATGACCCTGGGCGGCGTTATGTTTGACGAGGCGGCGCTTATGCCCCGCTCCTTTGTTGAGCAGGCGCTTGCGAGGTGCTCTTTGGAAGACGCCAAATATTGGTTTAACTGCAACCCGGAGCACCCGTTCCACTGGTTTTATAATGAGTGGATATTAAAAAGAAAGCAAAAAAGAATGCTTTATCTTCATTTTAAAATGGAGGACAATCCCTCCCTCTCGCGCCAAGTTATAAACAGGTATAAAAACCTTTATTCCGGCGCTTTTTATGAGCGGTTCATAGAGGGAAAATGGGTTGCGGCTGACGGACTTGTTTACCCGATGTTCAGCGCGAAACGGCATATCAAGAAAAGCAGCGGCGGTTTTTCTCAGTATTATCTTTCGTGCGATTACGGAACCGTAAATCCGTTTTCCCTGGGCCTGTGGGGAAAAAGCGGCTCAAAGTGGTACAGAATCGGCGAATACTACCACAGTGCAAGAGATACAGGCGTTCAGTTGACGGATGAGGAATATTATGAAAACCTTTGCAAACTTGCCGGCGGCAGGAAAATAGAGGCGCTCATAATAGACCCGTCCGCCGCAAGTTTTGCCGAAACGGTGCGCCGCCACGGCAAATACAGGGTTATCAAGGCGGATAACGATGTTTTAAAGGGCATAAATCTTGTGTGCCGCGCGCTTAAGGAAGAAGATATTTATTTTTATCCCGAGTGCGAGGACACTATCCGCGAATTTTCCGTATACCGCTGGGATAACGATATAAAAAGGGATTCGCCGAAAAAAGAAAATGACCACGCAATGGATGATATACGCTATTTTGTTTCAACCGTTTTATATGGTAAAAGTGGCGATATATATACATTTGCGGTAGAAAGGAAGTGAAAGCTTGGGCTTGTTTGGCAAAAGAAAGTCGGGCAAAGATAAGGGCTCTGCCGCCGCCGCGGTGCAGACAAGCGCTTTTTCAAACCACCCTTACGCTCATTTGGGCGGATTTTCAAATCTGGGGCTGAATAACCGTGTTTTTAAATCGCTTAGGGAAAGCGTGCCTATTATTGACGCCGCCGTACTTAAAATCATAAGGCTGTTAAATGATTTTGAGTTTGAAACGGGCAATAAAGCCGTAGACAGCGATATGAACGGCTTTTTTGAATCCGTATGTGTAGGCGGAAACCAAACGGGGATAAGTTCGTTTGTTTCAACCTATATGTCTGATTTGCTTACTTACGGCAGCGCCGTAGGAGAAATGATTGCCGATGATAACGGGTTTTACGCCCTTTATAACGGCGAACTGAACACGCTTGAAGTAAAGCGGGCGCAGAATAATTTTGATATAGAGTTCTATAACGGCGGTAAAAAACTGCCGCACCAGGAACTTATTGTTTTCTCCGCCCTCAATCCGGAGCCCGGCAGCATAATGGGCACAAGCCTTTTAAGGGGATTGCCGTTTATTTCAGATGTGCTGCTCACTATTTATAACACCATAGGCGAAAACTGGGAGCACGCCGGCAATCTCAGATACGCAGTAACATATAAACCTGCGGACGGAGATACTGACGCAGGCGTCGCCCGGGACAGAGCAAATCAAATCTGCCGCGCATGGCAGGACGCTATGAGCAGCAAGAATACGGTAAAGGATTTTGTTGCCGTCGGCGATGTCAGCGTAAAAGTTATAGGCGCGGATAATAATGTGCTTTCAAGCGAGATACCCGTTCAGCAACTTTTGGAGCAGATAATCGCCAAAACAGGGCTGCCGCCTTATATGCTTGGCCTTTCATGGTCAACAACCGAGCGTATGAGCCAGCAGCAGGCGGATATGCTTACAACGGAACTTGAGGCTTACAGAAAGATAATAACGCCGGTGCTGATAAAAATAGCGCGCAAATATCTTGAGGTGAATTCGCTTTATATGCCTGTTAATGTTAAGTGGGCGGATATAACTCTTCAGGATGAAACAGAGCACGCCAAAGCCCGCCTTTATAACGCCCAGGCGGAAAAAATACTTAAGGAGGGCTATGATGACTGATTTGTTTACCGTAAAAGCCTATACGCCGGATGAGGGCGATTATGAAAAGATAAACGAATTTACACGCCGTGAATTTTCAAAGGACGAACTGTATGTTTTTGAGGCAACGCTTTGCGATAATGATATTGACAGGGATTTTGAAAAATTCTCTTTAAACGCTCTCGGCTCTCTTCAAAAACTTTTTATAGGCAAAACGGGTATTAAAAATCATTCTATGAGGGCTGAGGACCAGACTGCCAGAATCTTTGACACCCGCCTTGAAAAAATAAAAGGTAAAAAAACGGCGGACGGCGAGGATTATGTTGCCCTTAAGGCAAAGGCGTATATGGTGCGCACGCCGGAAAACGAATCGCTCATAAATGATATTGACGCCGGCATAAAAAAGGAAGTTTCCGTTTCGTGCAGCGCAAAAAGCAAAATATGCTCCGTCTGCGGTGCGGATAAAAGCGCCGCTTACTGCGAGCACAGAGCCGGCGAAACTTACGGCGGTAAACTCTGCTACACTATTCTTGATGATGTGAGCGACGCTTATGAATTCAGTTTTGTAGCAGTCCCCGCTCAGCGAAACGCAGGTGTTGAAAAGGCGTTTAATAAAGAAAAGGACGGTATTATGACTGAGGATATTTTTAAAAAACTTAAATCCGGCGGCACTGCCGTTTCGGATACCGAGGCGGCTTATATAGTTAAATTCACCGATGAACTTAAAGACGACGCCGCACTTGGCAGAGAGTACAGAAAAACGCTTATTAAAGACCTTGTTAAACTTTGCAGCAAAGAACTGCCGAAACTTGATATAGAAGTCTTTAAAAGGCTTGCCGATATTATGACGGCAAAAGAACTTGTCAGTTTTAAAGAAGCGTTTGAAAAGCAGCGCGCCCAGCGCGAAAAGCCCTCTCCGCAACTTGCAAAGCAGAAAGAGCAGGGCATAAAGGGCGTGCTCAGCGAATTTAGAATTTAGGAGGAACTTATATGAGAGTTGGATTTAAAGGATTTAAAGAGCAGGTGCTCACTTTCCTTGCCGCAAGCAATATCACTGCCGGTTATCCCGTTACCGTTGCGGATACGGGACTTATTTCAAACAGCGCCGCCGATGATGAGTTTGCGGGTATAGCAACCCAGGGCGGCGAAAAATTCGCGCCTGTTATGATTAGCGGCTACACAAAACTTTCTTACAGCGCAGGCACGCCCAAGTGCGGCTGGCAGTATCTGACTGCGGACGGAAACGGCGGAGTTAAGATTGCGGCTTCAGGCAAAAAGGCGCGCCTTGTTGTTGAGATAGATACCGATAATAAAACTATCGGCGTAATTCTTTAATTTAGGAGGGGCTTTTAATGGCATTTGATAATATCAGGCTGGATAAGGGGCTTTATTCCTCTTCAAAAGGCTTTACCGCTTCACTTGAGGCGGCAGACCCGTCAGAAAATTATATCGGCACGGAACTGGAGGGGCTGGACGCATATCAGCGCCAACTTAAAAGATTTGATATTAAAGTTTCCGGCGCCGGGTCTGACAGTGTTTCAAAATTCTTTCAAACAAGCGATTCTGCTGTTCTTTTCCCCGAATATGTAAGCAGAGCGGTGCAGCAGGGAATAGAAGAAACAGACCTTCTTTCAAAAATAATCGCAACCACTACTGAGGTTGATTCCCTTGATTACCGCTCAGTGGAAAGCGTGCCTTCAGAAGATGAAAAGGAACTTGCCGCGGTAGGCGAGGGCGCTTTTATTCCCGAAACAACTATCAGGGCAAAGGATAAACTTACCCGCCTTTATAAAAGGGGCAGAATGTTGGTTGCGTCATATGAGGCAATTAAATTTCAGAAACTTGACCTCTTTACCGTAACCCTTAAGCAGATAGGTTCTTATATAGCGCGCTCTCAGTTTGCGGACGCTATTGAGGCGCTTGACGACGGTACTTCAGAGGTTATAACCGCTTCCGGCGATACCGTTACATATAATGACCTTATCAATCTCTGGGCAAAACTTTCGCCTTATAATATGACAACGGTTATCGCAGGCGTGCCCAGCATTTCCGCTCTGCTTAATATGACGGAATTTAAGGATTCCGTTGCGGGTCAGAATTTCCACGGAACGGGCAGGATGATAACTCCGCTCGGCTCGGAGATAGTTAAATGCAATGAACTCGGCGGCGACAAGATTATTGCGCTTGATAAAAACGCGGCTCTTGAAAAAGTATGCGCCGGCGGCGTTGTAACCGAATATGACAAACTTATTGACAGGCAACTTGAAAGGGCAACAGTTACCACCATTGCGGGATTCTCAAAGATATTCCCGGATGCGTGCAAGTTTGTTGAATTCGGCGAGTAATCAGGAAAGGAGCGCGGGCGATGATAGACAGAGCAGGCGTTTTGGAGTGCTTAAAAGAACTCGGCCTATCCGGTGAAAATCCGGAAAGTTACGGCGCAATAATTGATTTTGCGTGCAGCAGTGTTTCCGCCCGCTTAAAAGATGAGGCGTATGAAACGGACAGCCGCGCGGTATTTCTTGCGGCGGCTCAGGCAAATTACCTGATATGCTGTGGTTCTCAGCAGAGCGGGGATTTTGACACCTTTACAGCCGGTGATGTGTCTTTCGGCGGAGGTTCGGGAAGTGATTCGGCGGCAAAAGAAATTCTTGCCGCCGCCCGCGAAAATGCGGCAGGTCTTGTTGAAAGCGGCGCCTTTGCTTTTAAGAGTGTATAAATGAACAGAGCGCTTAAAATTAAAAACGGCCTTATAAAAGCGGGAAAGCAGATTTATCTGAAAGACGGAGAATGGCTTTCCGCCCCGTTTTTTGCCGTAGTGGCGCAAAAGTGGCGCAGCAACAGATCAAATTTTGAATTTGGGCGCACGGCGGCGGGCAGGGTAAGCAAAGATTACTTTACTTTTATAGGGCCTTATGACCATAATATTATTTCGCTTTCTGAGGACGCCCGTGTGCTGCTCGGAAACGAGGAATTTATTTTTAAAAAGAAAGAAGAGGTTTCGGCAGGCGGTGAAAAATTGTTTTACTGGGGTATTCTGAGAAAAGTTTGGGGGAACGGCGATGATTGATTTTTGCAAAATTATCAGTCAGATGATTGAACGCATAAGGGCAAATGATTTTTTTAATGATTTCAGCCTTTTTTCAGCGTTTGAGCCTCTGCAAAAACCGACTGTACCTCAAAAACCTGCCGTTATCTGCGGAATATTGCAGGCAAGCGCGCAAACCGCCGCCCTCGGCGAGAATATTCAGGAGGGGCAGATAACTGCCTTTGCCGATATATATGTTCCGTTTGATTTGCGCGGCTTTGATTTTCAGCAGATCGCGGCGGAAATTTTCAGCACCCTTTGTAAGCAGGTGCCCGCCTCAATAGGCGCAGAGGCAATTCGGGCAGATGATGATTCCGAATGTTTTGTTATGCGCCTTACGGTAACCTTTTCAGATATGTTTGTTTTTAATAATGACTGATACGGTGATGAATTATGAATGAATACGATGATATTTATGAACTTTCCGAATATTTAAGGCTTGATTCAAAAAGGTACGATTCTTCAATCGGCGGTGAGTAAAAGATGATGATAAGGCTTAAATACAAGGATTTTGAATTTCCTCAGAATCCCGCCGCAATCAGCGTTGAAAAATCTAAGGACATAAGCGAGCGTTCCCTGCCGTCGGCGGGGAGCGCTGTTGAGGAAATTGCAGAAAAGGCCGCTAAAATAACGGTCAGCGGCAAATTTTACGGCAGGCAGAGCGACGAAGCGGCGGCAAAACTTACCGCGCTTCATGATGACCCCGGCGCAGGAGCGCTGATACTGCCGGACGGCGAATTTTTCAGCGCGTATTTTTCATATATCCGCATAAATCGCAACGCCGCCGAAAACTCGGTTGAATACGAACTTGGATTTACAGAGAATATATGCGGCAAAACTTATAAAAGAAAGCGTATGTTTGTGTTTGCCGAAAGTGGCGAAAACTGCTTTGATATAGCCGCCGCTAATTCCGTTAAAATTGAAAAAATTATGGAACTTAACGGATTTAAAACGCCGTTTGAACTTAGTGAAGGGCAGAGGGTGAGGATTAAATGAGGTTTGAATTATATGATTCTGCGGGCGGAGCGGTTAAGGATTTTAAAATTGAGTCCTATGAACTTTCAAGCGAAACTGCCGCCGCGTGCGATGGATTAAGGCTTTATCTTTACAGTGAAAAAGTTATAAGCGATGTTAAAACGGTGTGCGCTTTTCAAAACGATAAAAAAATATTTTACGGTTTTACTGATAAACTTCAGTTTAGCGAGGATTCGAGCGGCTACACTGTTTTTATATACGCCCGTTCAAGCGCCGCGGTGCTTGTTGATAATGAGGCGTATCCCGGGCAGTATGAATGCCCCACATCGCGCCAACTTTGGTATTTTCACGCAAAGCCCTTTGGCTTTTCGTTCGGTCTGCCGGAGGTGTTTTCCCAGTCTGAATATGTAGTCAGCAAAGGGCAGAGTTGCTTTGGCGCCATAGATAAATTTATGCAGTATTCTTGCGGCAAAAGAATTTATGTTACGCCTGAAAACGAGATTCGCGCTTTTGAAACTTCAGATGAGGTTAAGCGGCTTGATACGCAGAATATAATAAGCGCGCGGGCAACGGTGGATAAAAGCAGCGTTATCGGCAGGATAGATTATAAAGTTAATTCTGCCGAAAAATATGTTTACCGCCTTGAAAGCCGTTTTGCTCAGGAAAACGGTATTGCCTCAAGAAAACTTATAAATCTTTCATCCCTGCCGGTGTGGCAGAGGGAGGCGGAGGCGCACAGGCAGATTACAGACTCGCTTGAAAATTATTATACCGTTACCGTTTCTCTTGCCGCTGATACCGAACTCAGCCTTGCGGACAGAGTCAGCCTCAGCCTTGAACGGCTCGGCGTAAGTGGCGTGTTTACAGTCTGCTCAATTATCCGCTCCAAAAATTCCGGCGGAATTAAGACTACTCTTACTTTAAGAAAAGAAATTGACGGGGAGTTGATAAATTATGTGGCTGAGCAGGAATTTTAAAAGCGGCGTGCAAAATGCCGCCGAAACAGGCGTTATAACCATGAGTGCAAACGGCGTTACGGAGGCAAATTCGTCGCTGCCGTCAAGAACTTCCGAATGTTATGCGCCTTACGGCTATTCTTTCCGCCTGCCCGTAGGGGAAGAAGTGCTGATTGTTAACTCAGCGTCCGGCGCGGCTGTTGCAGGCTCAAAGATGAGCGGCAACACTCTTCAGCAGGGCGAGGTGGAAATATGCTCCCTCGGCGGCGCAAGGATTGTGCTTAAAAATGATGGCAGTGTAGTTATAAATTCCCTTGTTATAGACAGGGACGGAAATATTGAAGAGAGGTGAAGGCAGACGCTGATATATAACAGTGAAAGCGAATATGAATCAATGCTGATTGAAATGGCGGCAAGAGCCGTTAAGACGCGCAGGGGTGATTTTTATCCCTTAAGTGATTATGGCAGTGATTTACATAAAATCTCAAAAGAGCCTCGGGCGCTTTACGCGCTTTGCGCCGCCCGCCGCGCGCTTGCACGGGAGGACGGAATTTATCCTGTTTCCGCACAGCAGACGGATACGGGCTATAATTTTACCGTTTTACTAAACGGCAAGGAAAGGCAGGTGAGCGTTTCGCTTTGAACACAACTTATGATGATATACTTGAAACTATGGAAACCGAATTTTTAAGCGAGTGCGGCGAATACGCAGAAAATTATCCTGAAACCGAGTTGCGTTTCAGGGCGGTCGCAAGCGAGATTTACGCAGCGTTTACCGCCGCGGATTACGCTTTACGGCAGGCGTTTGTGCAGACCGCTGAAGGCGAATATCTTGACAAACATGCCGAAATGCGCGGCATTGAGCGCAAAAAAGCGTCTTACGCCAAGGGTACTCTTATTTTTTCAGTGCCTCAGTTACTTGAAAATGATGTGAATATCCCCAAAGGCACAATCTGTTCTGTAAAAGGCGAACCGCTTATTCAGTTTTCAACTGATGAAAGCGCGGTTATTACCGCGGGTAATTATACCGTTCAGGTGGCGGCAACTTCGCTTGCTCAGGGGGATAGGTTTAACGCCGCGCCGGGCAGTATAAGGGTTATGGTAAATCCTCCGGAATATGTGATTGATGTTACGAACGGAGAGGCGTTCTCGCAAGGTTCGGACGAGGAAACCGACGAGGCGCTGAGGAGCAGGATAATGGATTCTTACTCCGGCATAAGCAACGGCGTAAACGCAAAAACACTTACGGAAATTGCGCTTACTATTGATACTATTAAAGACGCTCTTTACGCTATGGACCCTGAAAACGGCGTGTATACATTATGGATACGCACGGAAAACGGCGTGTACCCGAACAAAAGTGTTATGTCCCAAATATATGACAAACTCGGAATTATAGAATTGTGCGGCTCATCTTACGCCGTTACGCTTGCAGATGAAAGAGATTTTTCTGTTTACGCCGCAGTAAAAGTTATGAGCGGCGCCGACAAGGAAAAAATTGCGGCGGAGGTTGAAGAGCGTATCAAATCGGTTTGTTCCGAGCAGAGAATAGGCAGGCAGATAGCCGTTTCGACTATTGCGTCGGAAGTAAGTTCTGTTGAAAATGTCAGGCTTGCGGAGGTGTCCGCTCAGCCGTCCTATGAGGGCGTTATCACCTGCGGCACCGGTGAATATCTTGTTTTGAGCGATGTGCAGGTGGATATATATGAATAACACGGTTTACAGCAGGCTGCTTTCTCTTCTTCAAACAGTCGGTCTCGGCGGGGAAGAGGGAGATAATCAGCGGGCAGAAATAAGAGCATATGCGGCAGCGGTTTCTTTGGCCGCCGCCCGGGTGGAAGAGTCGCTTTCGGAGGCGTTTATTGATACAATGGGCGAAAAAGGTATTCTTATGTATTGCGACCTGCTTAATATTTCAGATTACCAAACGCCGCAGGCGGCAAAAGAAATGATAAAAGAGCGCCTTTCTAAGGGCTTATATCTTATGAGCGCTCAGGAATTCAGAAATGAGGAAGACAATACGCCGGGTTATAATTATTCAGTTAATATACTTCATGAAAAGGTGAATATTTCCCCTGTAAATAAGGATACGCTTTCGGCTTTTTCCGAACTTTACTATAATTATTATCCCGCTTTTTTTGCGCCTGAATTTACCGGCGCGGGGCTTACTTTTGATTTTTTGGAATCGCTCGGCTGCAGATGGTTTGAGATAGAGGAACTAAACCTGCCGTTTTATATATGGGAAAAACTCGGAGCGGAGGAAGATTAGCGCAGTGCTCGCTCCGCGCCGCAATGCAAGCGGCGCAAAGGCGGCCGACAGCGCGCAATTTACCAAACAGGTTATTTATATTACGCCCTCAAAATTTGCCGAAAGGCATAATTTGATACGGCTGAAAACACCGTTAACGCCTTATCGGGCTGCAATGGGGTGTTAATGATTTAAAAATATTGTTTTGCAGCCTGAAAGGCTATGGTGAAATATGAGTTCAACAAATAAAACTTCTTTTTTAGGGCTTTCAAGTTGGATTGGCAGCGATAAGCCGCAAAGAGCGGATTTTAACGCTGATAATGAAAAAATAGACGAATTTGCCTCTGAACACACGGCGGATTTGCAGAGCCATCTTTCGCAGACGGACAGGGAAAAATTTGATATGCCGTATTTTTGCGGAGTTTATTTCGGCAACGGCGAGGAAAATCAGACTATTGTTACAAACTGCCCGTTTGAGCCGGCTTTCGGCTTTGTTTACTGCATAAGCAGTCCGCCGCAGCAGACGGATTTTGATAATAAATCCAGTTACAGTTATATGGCTTTTACGGCGCCGAGGGGCAGTTCGTCCGGCATATATTTATCCGGCAGTAATTTTGTGGCAACTTCGCCGATTTCGCCCATCGTGGAGCGTGAATACCCGCGGATGAATGCCGTGGGGCACACTTATTTTTATGTACTTTTCAGATAAGAGGTTTTATACGGCTCGGCGCAATATGCGCCGGGTCGTTTTTTTATGCCATGTTAATGCTTTTTCTTTACTTTAAGCCAAAAGTATAATATAATAAATTTTATTAATGTATGCGCATTGCGGCGCGGAAAGGCAGGCTGTTATGATTCTTGTTGCAGATGTTGGAAACACAAATACCGTTCTCGGCGTTTGGGATGATAAGAAACTCGTTTGCAGCGGCAGGCTTTCAACAAATACCGGGGAAACCGTTATTGAGTTTGCCATGAAACTGAAAACTTTTCTGGAATTAAATAATGTTGGCGCTATCACGGGCGGCGTTATATCAAGCGTTGTTCCGGCGCTTGTGCGCACAATAAAAAAAGCCGCTCAAATAGTTTGCGGCGCACAACTTCTTGTTGTAGGCCCGGGTATTAAAACAGGGCTTGATATAAAACTTGACAACCCTGTTGAAATGGGCGCGGACCTTGTTGCAGGCGATGTTGCCGTTATAAACAAATATCCGCTTCCGGCAATTCTGTTTGATATAGGCACGGCAACAACGGCGTCGGTTATAGATAAAAACGGCGCTCATCTCGGCGGCGCAATCATATGCGGCGTGAAAACGGCTATTAACGCTCTTTCAAGCGGCACGGCACAATTGCCGCAGATAGATATTTCCGCGCCGGCAAAAGTTATTGCCACAAACACGATAGACGCAATGAAATGCGGCTCAGTTATAGGCACTGCCGCGCTTATAGAGGGCATGGTTGCCAGGTTTGAGGAAGCACTCGGCGAAAAAGCCACCGTTGTTATAACGGGCGGGCTCGGAAAGTCAATCGCGAAAGAAATCAGAATACCCGTTATAGTAGATGATGATTTGCTGCTTGAGGGTCTCAGAATTATTTACGAAAAAAATCAAAAGTAATCAGGAGGCAGTATTTTGGCTGTATTCAGAGCGTTTAAAGCATTCAGGCCGGCAGAAAAATATCAGCGTCTTATTCCCGCGCTGCCGTATGATGTTATGAGCAGTGAAGAGGCGCGCGAGGCCGTGCGCGGAAATCCGCTTTCGTTTTTGCATGTTGACAGAGCGGAGATAGATTTTCCGCCCGGAACAAGCCCTTATGAAAAAGCCGTGTATGAAAAAGCAAATGAAAATTTATTAAATCTTGAGCATAGCGGTGCGCTTATTCAGGATGATAAACCCTGCTTTTATATTTACAGGCAGGAAATGAACGGCAGGGCGCAAACGGGTCTTGCGGGATGCGCGTCCATAGACGATTATTTGAATAATGTTATAAAAAAACATGAAAAAACACTTGCCAAAAAAGAGGCGGACAGAATTCGCCATGTAAGCGCCACAAACGCAAATACCGGCCCTATTTTTCTTACTTACCGCAAAAATGAAGAAATTTCAAAAATAATAAACGATTTTGCCGGAAGTCATAAGCCCGTTTATAATTTTGAGGCTGCGGGCGCTCTGCAAACGGTTTGGGTTATTGATGATGACGATATTATTTCCCGCCTCGGCAAACTTTTCGCCTCGGTAAAAGCGTTTTATATTGCGGACGGTCATCACAGGTGCGAATCCGCAGTGCGCGTCGGTCAAATGAAAAGGTATGAAAACAGCGGATGCACCGGCAATGAGGAATTTAACTTTTTTCTTGCGGTGGCGTTTCCCGATTCTGATTTGCGTATTATGGATTATAACAGGGTGGTAAAAGATTTAAACGGCTTTACGCCGTCTGAGTTTATCGGCAGAATATCAGATTCTTTTGAAGTTAAAAAGCAGAGCAGGCCTTATTCGCCGCAGCAAAAGCACACTTTCGGAATGTATCTTGATTCGCAGTGGTATTCTCTTGCCGCAAAAGATAAGATTATCAATGACCGAAATCCCGTTGATTCGCTTGATGTTTCCGTTTTGCAGAATAATCTGCTTGAGCCTGTTTTGGGTATCAAAGACCCGAAAAATGATGACCGCATTGATTTTATAGGCGGCATACGAGGGCTTAAAGAACTTGAAAGAAGAGTGAATACGGATATGAAACTCGCCTTTTCAATGTTTCCCACAACAGTGGGGGAACTTATGGCGATTGCGGACGCGGGGGAGATAATGCCGCCGAAATCAACCTGGTTTGAGCCAAAACTGCTTTCCGGTATATTTATTCATCATCTTTCATAACATATACAATTATTTTGTTTTATAATTTGTTTATAAATAAAGTTGTAAATCGCGGTTTAATATGGTAAAATTAAGTATCATATTTTTTAGGAGTATTCATTATGAAAGTCGCACTTGAATACGGCAAGGATTTTGATGTCAAGCGTCAAACTGAATATGCCGTAAAAGGAATCACAAAAATCTGTAACAAAATAGGGCCCAGAAAACCCGGCTCACCGGAAGAATTCCGCGCTCAGCAGTGGTTTCAGAAAGATATGAAAAACTACTGCGAGGAAACAAGAATTGAGGATTTCACCGTTCACCGCCAAGGCTTTATGGGCTTTATACCGTTTACCGTTGTATGCGGCATAGCAAGCGTGTTTGTAAACTGGTTTGCAAGCCCGATAGCGGCGTTTATTCTCTGCATTCTGGCATTTATTCCGCTTGTGTTTGAATTCCTTATGTATAAGCAGTTTGATGATTTTCTTTTCCCAAAGCAGACTTCGCATAATATGGTTGCAATCAGAAAGCCGTCCGGCGAGGTTAAAAAAAGATTTGTAATGGTAGGCCATTCCGATTCTCAGTTTGAATGGACTCTTAATTATCTCATCGGCGGTCTTCAGGCAAAACTTTTTGTTGAGATTCCTGCCGTTGTGGGTCTTGTTGTGGATACTATTTTTGCGCTTGTGTGCATTATCGTCGGCAAAGGCTCCGCCGCTATGGATATTGAAAGCGCAAAGTGGTTTTTCATCACATTTTTCGTTATTTCCTGTATATTTATTCCGTTTGAATTTGCGTTTCTCTTTTTCCAAAGTTGGACTAAATCCGTCCCCGGCGCGTCTGATAACCTTTCCGGCTGCTATGTAGGCATGGCAACTATAAAGGCGCTTGCAGAGGCGGGCGTTCGCTTTGAAAATACTGAGGTTATGCTTGTTTGCTCAGGCTCTGAGGAAGCAGGTCTTCGCGGCGCTAAGGCGTTTGCGAAAGCGCATGAGAAAGAACTTAAGGAAATACCCACATGCGTTGTTGCAATAGATACTTTCAGAGATCTTGAAACAATGGCGGTATACCATAAAGACCTTTCTGGTACCCTTAAACATCATGACGGCTCAAAAGTGCTTATGCACGACGCCAGCGCAAACTGCGGTTTTGATGTTAAATATGAATCAATTTACATAGGCGGTTCTGACGCCGCGGCGTTCACCCAGCGCGGAATTCCCGCAACGGGATTTGCCGCTATGGACCCTGCCCCGCCAAGATATTATCATACCCGTCTTGACAATCCGGAAAATCTTAGGCCGGAAGCCATTGAAGCGGGCATATCAATTATGATAGAGGCGTGCTGTATGTTTGATAAAGAGGGCGCCAGCGGCATTACAGAATAATTTATTTGGTTTAGTTGCGTTGCCGGCTTTCACTGGGTATCCTAATGAAAGCCGGCTTTTTAAAGGCTGAAAATAAAATTGATTTTAACAGGTGATAGATTGTGAAACTTCTTGTGCTGGACGGAAACAGTATCGTTAACCGCGCTTTTTACGGCATAAAACTGCTTTCAACCAAAAGCGGTATTTACACAAACGCTGTTTACGGCTTTTTAAATATTTTGCTGAAATTAAAAGAAATATCTCAGCCGGACGCTGTCTGCGTTGCTTTTGATGTTCACGCCCCCACATTCAGGCATAATAAATATGCGGAATATAAGGCGGGCAGGCATGCCATGCCGGAGGAACTGCGTATGCAGATGCCCATTTTAAAGGAAATTCTCGGCTCTTTGGGCATTAAAACGGTTGAATGTGAAGGCTGGGAGGCTGATGATATTCTGGGCACTCTTGCAGAGGCTTGCCGCAGCGCCGGAAATGAATGTTTTATTGCAACGGGGGATCGTGATTCTCTCCAACTTGCCCACGGCGGAGTGAAAGTTTTACTTGCCCACACCAAAGCGGGCAGACCGGTTACCGATATTTATGATGAAAATACTGTTTTTGAGGAGTACGGCGTAACTCCCGCCGAACTGATTCAGGTAAAGGCGCTTCAGGGCGATTCAAGCGATAATATCCCGGGCGTTGCGGGAGTCGGCGCAAAAACTGCTCTTGACCTTATTCAAAGATTTCATACCATTGATTATATTTATGAAAATATTGATGATATAGATATAAAAAAAGGCGTTCGCGAAAAACTTATCCGTGATAAGGACAAGGCTTATCTTTCCCTTGATTTGGGCACTATACGCACTAACGCTCCTGTTGATACAAATATCAATTCATATATTCCCGGCGGCAATTCCGGCGCAGCCGCGCTGCTTTCAAAATATGAACTTTTCAGCCTTATAGATAAATTCGGGCTTAACGCGCAGCAGGCCGCCGCTCCTGATTTTCAGGAAAAGAAAATCAAGGTGCAGGTAAGGGCGCTTGATTCGCCTGATTCGCTTAATCTTGAAAATGATGTTTATTTTACTTTTGATATTGAAAATAACGCCATACAGCGCTTTTATTTCGCGCGGGAAAATAATGTGGATATAATTGACTGCGGCTCTGACCGGTTTGATGATTTTGTTAAAAAACTTTTTGAAAGTAATTGCCGCAAATTTTCTTACAACACCAAATATCTGCACCGCCGCGCCGCCGAACTCGGTATAAACTGCGTTAATGTGTGCGGCGACCTTATGCTTTCCGCGTATCTTCTGCGACCGTCAGACAGTAATTACGATATAGACCACCTCTGCCTTGAATACGGCATTGCACTGCCAGAAAGCGATGATGAGAATGTAAGCCAAAACGCGCTTTACGCGGCGGCGCTGAAAAAACTTTTTGAAAAAACCGATTTATTGCTCAAAGAGGCTGATCAGTTATCACTTCTTAATGATATTGAACTTCCGCTTGCCCGCGTGCTTGCAAAAATGGAAATTGCAGGTTTTGCCGTGGATAAAAAAGGCATAGAGGATTTCTCGGCCCGCCTCGCCGGCAGAATAGATGAACTTGTGGGCCGGATATACGAACTCGCCGGCAGGGAATTTAATATAAATTCGCCGAAGCAACTCGGCGTAGTGCTTTTTGAAGAAATGAAAATACCGTGCAAAAAAAAGACAAAAAGCGGCTATTCCACAAAAGCGGAGGTGCTGGAGGAACTTGCTCCAGATTACCCGATTGTTAAACTGATACTTGAATACAGAAGTCTTACCAAACTTAAATCAACTTATTGCGACGGACTTCTTAAAGTTATTCAGCCGGACGGCAGAATTCACACTTTCTTCAATCAAGTGGAAACCCGTACAGGCAGAATATCATCTCTTGAGCCTAATCTTCAGAATATTCCCATAAGAACCGAACTCGGCAGGGAAATGCGCCGCTTTTTTGTTGCCGGCGGCGGCTCAACCCTTATAGACGCGGATTACAGCCAGATAGAACTTCGTGTGCTTGCCGCCCTTGCAAATGATGAAAATATGATAAACGCTTTCAATAACGGGGAGGATATCCATAAAACCACCGCCGCGCAGGTGTTTAATCTGCCGCCGGAAATGGTAACTCCGCTTCTGCGCTCACGCGCCAAGGCGGTAAATTTCGGAATTGTTTACGGCATAGGCGCATTCAGCCTTGCAAAAGATATAGGCGTTTCCGTTAAAGAGGCAAAGGATTATATAGACGGCTATCTTCACCATTTCAGCGGCGTTGCTGATTATATGGATAAAATGATAGAAACCGCAAAAGAAAACGGCTATGCCGAAACTCTTTTTCACCGCAGAAGGTATCTGCCGGAACTTCAGTCGTCAAACAGAATGTTAAGGGCTTTCGGTGAAAGAGTGGCAAGAAATATGCCCATTCAAGGCACTGCGGCAGATATAATCAAGATTGCCATGATCCGTGTTGATGAGCGGCTTGAAAAGGAAAATATGAAATCGCGCCTTATTCTTCAGGTGCATGATGAACTTATTGTTGAATCTCCGCTTGAAGAGGCGGAAAAAGCGCTTAAAATAGTTACAAATGAAATGGAAAATGCCTGCAATCTGAAAGTGCGCCTTTTGGCGGACGGGAAAACAGGCAGAACTTGGTATGATTCTCATTGATTTTTAGTTATGGAAATAAAAAAATTATCACAGGAATATATTAAAGATGTTGCGGATATTGAAAAAGCCTGCTTTTCAAAGCCATGGAATGAAATTTCAATAGCCGCCGAACTGAAAAATGAATTTTCGCGTTTTTATGTTGCGGTTGAAGACGGTAAAGCGGTCGGATTTGTGGGACTGTACGCGCTCTCGGGTGAGGCGGATATAGTCCGCGTCGGCGTTTTGCCGCAATACAGAAACCGCGGAATAGCGCGCGCGGTGCTTAAAAAAAGCCTTGAAAATGTGGACGGCGATGTTTTTCTTGATGTTAGGGAAAGTAATGCCCCGGCAATATCGCTTTACCGCTCTTTGGGATTTTATGATACCGGCGTGCGCAAAAATTATTATTCAGAGCCGGAGGAAAATGCTGTGCTTATGAAAAGAGACGCCGTCAGGGGAGGTAGTGCCGTTGCTGATTCTGGGAATTGAATCATCTTGTGATGAAACTGCCGCCGCTGTTGTTGAAAACGGCAGAACGGTTAAATCAAATGTAATAGCGTCTTCACTTGAAGAGCATAAACTTTACGGCGGCGTAGTGCCGGAAATAGCGTCCCGCCGTCATGCGGAGGCTATAAGCGGCGTTGTTTCTCAGGCGCTCAGCGATGCCGGCTGTGAAATACAGGATATAGACGCCGTTGCTGTAACTTTTGCTCCGGGTCTTATCGGGGCTCTGCTTGTGGGCGTAAGTTTTGCAAAGGGCCTTGCGGTATCCGCAGGAAAACCGCTTGTTCCCGTGCATCATCTGCGTTCGCATATTGCCGCAAATTACCTTACTTCGGATGTTGAGCCGCCGTTTTTAAGCCTTGTTGTAAGCGGCGGACATTCGCATATAGTTGCCGTAAACGGTTATACTGATTATAAAATAATAGGCAAAACGCGTGATGACGCGGCAGGCGAGGCGCTTGATAAAGCCGGCAGGGCAATGGGGCTGCCTTATCCCGGAGGCGTAAGCATTGATAAGATAAGCCCCCTGGGCAACGCAGACGCGTATTCTTTTCCTCACCCAAAAATAGACGGCGCCCCTTATGACTTTTCTTTCAGCGGGCTTAAAACTTCCGTCATAAATACCATTCATAACGCCTCTCAAAAAGGAATTAAAATAAATACCGCGGATTTGGCGGCGTCTTATCAGAAAGCCGTTGTTGAATGTCTTGTTGATAATCTTGAAAAGGCGGCTGTTAATTACAGGTATAAAAAAATAGTGCTCGCCGGCGGCGTTTCCGCAAATTCACTGCTTAGGGCAAATTGTGAAAAAATGTGCAGAAAGCACTCAATAAAACTTTATAAGCCCCAACTTAAATATTGCGGGGATAACGGCGCAATGGTCGCGGCGCAGGGGTATTATGAGTTTAAAAGCGGGGTAAGAGCCTCGTCAAACCTGAATGCTTATGCAAATATGCCAATTGACAGCATTAATTTTTAGTTAATTAGTATGTTATCACTATTGAATTTTGGAAAAAAATTGTTATAATATTAATGGCAAAATGGCAACCGGCAATTTTGCCCGTAATAATTTACAGTTAATATTTTATAAAGGAGAATAAAATATGGAAACTAATCTTACTAAAAATCCATCACTCCTTGCGTGGCTTGATGAAAAAGTAGAACTTCTTAAGCCATCAAAGATTATGTGGATTGACGGTTCTAAAGAGCAGATTGACGCCCTTAAGGCGGAGGCTGTTGAAACCGGCGAAATGATTAAACTTAACGAGGATTTGCTTCCTGATTGCTATCTTCACAGAACTGCGGTAAACGATGTTGCCCGCGTTGAGGACAGAACTCTTATCTGCTCTCGTGAGGAAAGGGACGCAGGCCCCACAAACCACTGGATGGAGCCGAAAAAAGCATATAAAATGCTCTATGATATCGCAAGAGATTCATATAAGGGCAGAACAATGTATATCATTCCTTATTCAATGGGCCCTGTTGGCTCACCGTTCTCAAAAATAGGTATTGAGATTACTGATTCTATTTATGTTGTTCTTAATATGAATATCATGACAAGAGTCGGCAAAGCAGTGCTTGATACTCTCGGCGATTCCGACGACTGGGTACGCGGTATGCACTGCAAGTGCAATGTTGACCCTGAAAAGAGATGGATATGCCAGTTCCCTGAGGACGATACCATTATTTCAGTAAACTCCGCTTACGGCGGAAATGTTCTTCTCGGCAAAAAGTGCTTTGCTCTTCGTATTGCGTCTTATCTCGGTAAAAAAGAGATGTGGCAGGCAGAGCATATGCTTATCCTCGGCGTTGAGAGGCCGGACGGCGAAATCAAATATATCTGCGCCGCTTTCCCGAGCGCGTGCGGCAAAACAAACCTTGCAATGCTTATTCCTCCCGAGGGATATAAAAAGAAGGGCTATAAAGTATGGTGCGTAGGCGATGACATCGCTTGGATAAGAAAAGGCAAGGACGGCAGACTTTATGCCATTAACCCGGAAAACGGTTTCTTCGGCGTTGCTCCCGGCACAAATGAAAAATCAAATCCGAATGCTCTTGCCGCTACAAAGAAAGGCACTATCTTCACAAATGTTTGCCACGACCTTGATAATAACACCGTTTGGTGGGAAGGTCTTAATGATAATCCGCCCACAAATGCAATCAACTGGAAAGGCGAACCCTGGAACGGCAAAGAATCTGATGAAAAGGGCGCTCACCCCAACTCAAGATTTACTGCTCCCGCAGTTAACTGCCCCTGCATTTCTTCTGAATTTGAAAATCCGCAGGGTGTTCCGATTTCAGCATTCGTATTCGGCGGCCGCCGTGCTAAACTTACTCCGCTTGTATATCAGTCAACAAGTTGGAATCACGGTGTGTTCGTAGGTTCTATTATGGGCTCTGAAACAACTGCTGCCGCAACAGGCGCAGTAGGCGTTGTTCGCCGCGACCCGATGGCTATGCTTCCGTTCTGCGGCTATAATATGGGCGATTATTGGAAGCACTGGATTGAAATCGGCGAAACTCTTGACCCTGATAAAGCGCCTAAGATTTTCAATGTAAACTGGTTCCGCAAAGATGATGAGGGTCACTTCCTCTGGCCCGGATTCGGCGATAATCTTCGTGTTCTTGACTGGATTATTGACCGCTGCGAGGGCAAGGTAGACGCTGTTGAAACTCCTATCGGCTATCTTCCGAAGGCAGACGATATCAACCTTGAAGGTCTTGATATGACTAAAGAAGATCTTGAAAAGATTCTTGATGTTGATAAGGACGCCTGGAAAGAAGAACTCAAGGGTGTTGAGGAACTTTACGCTAAATTCGGCGACGCTCTTCCGAAAGAACTTGAGGATGAACTTGACAGAGTTAAGGCAAATCTTGATAAATAATCAAATGAATTCGCGCGCTGCTTTATGCAGCGCGCTTTTTCTTTTCTTTGTCTGTTTTTATAACATTTTTTATGCTTTGTCTGACCGTTTTCTTCCTTGTTTTACCATGTTTAAAAAATATACAAAAATATTAACGAATTTGTTAAAAATATGACACAAATGCTTATTGATATTGCCGAATCATCAATGTATAATAATCATTGCAGGTAATATAATTTATTATCCGATTTTTTACGGAGATGAAATAAAACTTGGATTTTTTGTGTGAAAACTGCCGCTGGTTTATGTGTGATGAGGACAGCGGGGAGGAATTTTGCAACGCTCTTCTTGATGAGGACGAGTATGCTGAACTTACCCATAGTTTAACTATGGGTAAATGCAAATATTTCTGCCCTGACGGCGGCGAGTATGAGATTGTAAGGAGGCAGAATTGACAGATGTTTGCGGGCAGAAAAAAATCAGTCAGCATAAAAAGCGCTGCAGTTTTTTTGGCAGTTCTGCTCATAATATCGTTAATCGCCGTTATTGTGGACAGGAATATCCGCGCTAATACTGTTTATGTAAACGGCAAAGCCATGATACTCGGCGTCGGTCAGGAATATGAATACCCTACAAATGACGCGCTTGTGCATTTTAAAAGTTATAATAAAGATGTTGTAACGGTTGATTCTCACGGCGTTTTCAAGGCTGTAGCAAAGGGCTCCGCCCTTGTAAAAGTCGGCACTTCTGAAATAACCGTTTATGTGGAGGACGCCCCTACCGCGCTTTCTTTTCCGGAAAGCGAATTTTCAATAGGCGTGGGCGAGCGCTATACGCCGGCTCTAAGCGTTGAGGGCAGCGAACTCAATACGGGTTTTGAGTTTTCTTCTTCAAATCCCGATGTTCTCGGCGTTGACAGCGTAGGTAATGTTATTGGCGTTGCAAACGGCAGCGCAGACCTCAGTGTTAAGAGTTATAACGGTTTGTCCGCAAGCACAAAAGTCAATGTGCTTTCAGCGCCGGATTCAATCAGTTTTCCGTCTTCTGAAAAAACTATTTATCTCGGCACTGAAAAAAATGTAAGCCCCAGCATTCCGTCCGGCAGCGCGTCAAAGATGATTTCAATTGAATCAGACAATACCGCAGTGCTAAAAACAGACGGCTCAACTTTTATTCCGGTTTCGGCAGGGGAAGCCACCGTTACCGCAAAAACCTATAACGGTAAAACGGCAACCTGTAAAGTAACCGTTGAAGAGGCGCCGTACTATATAAGAACAGACCTTGATTCTTCAAAGCCTATGATTGCGCTTTCTTTTGATGACGGGCCAAACAGTAAAACCACTTCGGTTATTCTTGATACTCTTCAGCAGAATAACGCCTCTGCAACATTCTTTATAGTTTCAAACCGCCTTTCCCGCCAGAGCAACGCTGACTGCGCCAAAAAAATGGTGGAAATCGGCTGCCAACTCGGTAATCATACATATGACCATAAACATTACGGCAAGGATGTTACCGCCGCGGATATAACAAACGGAATAAACGCTATAAAGGACGCAACAGGCTATACACCGTCTGCATTCAGACCAACCGGCGGCTATCTTTCTGATGAAATAAAAAGAAGTGCCTCAGCGCCTATCTGCCTTTGGAGCGTGGATACTAATGACTGGAAATATAAAGACGCGGACAGAATTGCAAAATATGTTCTTGATAATGCTGAAGACGGGGACATCATACTTATGCATGATATTTATAAAACAAGCGCGCAGGCTGTTCAAAAATTTGTGCCGGAACTTGTTAAGCGCGGTTATCAACTTGTAAATATTGCGGAACTTGCCTATTATAATGATGTTGAAATGCAAAACGGGCAGATATACAGTTCTTTTAATTAAGTGCGCGGATTTTTGCGCGGAAAAGGCAAAAATCCGTTTATACCGGCAGGTACCGGAAAATTTTTAAAACGGAGGTATAATCTTGGTACAGTTAAGGGGTTACAAATTAAATAAACTTGAGGTTGAAAACAGGGTTAAACCTGGTACTCAACTTAAACTTCAAAATCAGGTAAAATATAATGTGAATTATATGGATGACGCTAAAAGATGCGTTGGCATAGTTGAATTCAGAATAACGGATTCTGATTTGAATCCGTTTGAAATGCGGCTTGAAATGGCGGCTGAGTTTTCTTTTGATGACGGCGATGAAAAGCCGGATATTCATACCCAGTCTTTTGACCAGTTGTTTCCGTTCCTGCGTATGACTGTAAATAACGCCGCTTCATTAACAGGGCTTCCCGGGCTTATGATACCCATAATGCACCTTAATAAAAACACCGTAACTGTCGGTAAACCGCAGGATACGGAAAAAAGTCCGCTTAATTAAACCTTATTTATTGACTTGATTTTTAATATAGGATATAATCAAACAGGGAATGGAGCAGCAGCCCCGTTCCCGTTTTGTGCGCAGTTAATTAAAAAGCATATGCTTTTTTATTTTAAGTGATAGGAGAATTTGAATTATGGTTAGAGCAATAGTAGGCGCCAACTGGGGCGATGAGGGTAAAGGTAAAATTACCGATATGTTCGCGCAAAAGGCGGATATAGTTATCCGTTTTCAGGGCGGCGCCAATGCGGGCCACACAATTATAAACGAGCACGGTAGATTCGCGCTGCATCTTTTGCCGAGCGGTATATTTAATGAAAACACCGTGTGCATAATCGGAAACGGCGTTGCGCTTGATATTAATAAATTTATCCACGAACTTAATGATATTAAAAAAGCAGGGCTTAATCCAAAACTTCTTGTTTCAGAGCGCTGCCAGATTCTTATGCCCTATCATATCAAACTTGATGAATATGAGGAAGAGCGCCTCGGCAAAGCCGCTTTCGGCTCAACAAAAAGCGGTATTGCGCCGTTCTTTTCTGATAAATATTCAAAAATCGGTATTCAGGTAAACGAACTTTTTGACGATGATTTGCTAAAAGCAAAACTAAAGAATATATGCACCCTTAAAAATTTAACCCTTAAATATGTTTATAATAAGCCTCTGCTTGATGAAGAGGAACTTTATAATATCTGTATGGAATATAAAAAAGAGATAGAGCCGTTTGTGTGCGATACTCATACATATATTCAAAATGCGCTTAAAGAGGGCAAGGAAATTCTGCTTGAGGGTCAACTCGGAACGCTTAAAGACCCGGATTTCGGTATCTATCCGATGGTTACTTCTTCTTCCACTCTTGCAGGTTACGGCTGCGTTGGCGCAGGTATTCCCGCAAATGAGATAAAAGATATTGTTGTTGTTACAAAGGCTTATTCAAGCGCAGTCGGCGCAGGGGAATTCGTTTCTGAAATACTTGATGAGGATGAGGCTCAGGAACTCCGTGTTCACGGCGGGGATAAGGGCGAATTCGGCGCTACTACCGGCAGACCTCGCCGCGTTGGCTGGTTTGACTGCGTTGCAACCCGTTACGGCGTTGAGTGCCAGGGCGCAACTCAGGTTGTTATGACCGCTCTTGACTGCCTTTCTTATCTTGAGGAAATCAAGGTGTGCGTGGGTTATGAGTTAAACTCGGAGGTAATTAAGTACTTCCCCACAACTCCGTCGCTTAAAAAGTGTAAGCCGGTATATAAAACCTTAAAGGGCTGGCACTGCGATATAAGGGGCATAAGAAATTATGATGACCTTCCGCAGGAAACAAAGGATTATGTAGAGTTTATAGAAAAAGAAATCGGTCATCCTATCACCATGGTTTCAAACGGCCCGGAGCGCGAGGCTATAATTTACAGAAATAAATAATCATATAAAACTCCGCTGCTGAAAACGGCGGGGTTTTGTATTTTGCCTTATTTTCATCTTGCAATAGCAGCGCAAATTGTATATAATAATATTTCAAAATAAATACTTAACAGGGAGGTCTCTTATGGAAAAAATTCTTGTTCTTGATTTCGGCGGCCAGTATAATCAACTTATCGCGCGCCGCGTGCGTGATAATAATGTTTATGCCGAGATTCTGCCATATACCGCTAAACTTGAGGATATCAAAGCAGGCGGCTATAAAGGCATAATCTTTACAGGCGGCCCTAATTCCGTTTATGATATGTCGTCTCCGCACTATTCGCCGGATATACTCGAACTCGGTGTTCCTGTGCTTGGTATCTGTTACGGCTGCCAACTTATTTCCTGGATGCTCGGCGGCAAGGTGGAAACCGCGCCCGTTTCCGAGTACGGCAAAATTGAATTTCACGCCAAAGAATCCCCGCTGTTTAAAGATGTGCCGGAAAGCAGCACGGTTTGGATGAGCCATACTGATTATATTTCCGAGCCGCCGCAGGGCTTTGAAGTTGTCGGCAATACTGATAATTGCCCCTGCGCCGCAATGCAAAATACACAAAAAAAGATTTATGCCGTTCAGTTCCACCCAGAGGTTACTCACAGTGAGTACGGCAAGCAGATTATGAAAAATTTCCTCTATGATATTTGCGGTTGCTCCGGCGATTGGGTAATGGATGATTTTATAGATACCACTGTTGAAAAACTGCGTGCTAAAATAGGGGATAAAAAAGTAATTCTCGGCCTTTCCGGCGGCGTTGATTCGTCCGTTGCCGCAGGTCTGCTCTCAAAGGCGGTCGGCAAGCAGTTAACCTGCGTTTTTGTAGACCAGGGCCTTATGAGAAAAGATGAGGGCGATTTTGTTGAAAAAACTTTCACAACTATGTTTGATATGAATTTTATCCGAGTAAATTGTGCGGATAGATTTTTTGCCGCTCTTAAAGGCGTTACGGACCCAGAGAAAAAAAGAAAAATTATCGGCGCGGAGTTTTTCAATGTTTTTTGGGATGAGATAAGAAAATTAGCGGACGGAAACGCCTTTTTTGCTCAGGGTACTATTTATCCTGACAGAATTGAAAGCGGCGCCGGCGCCTCAGGTGATAAAGCAAACAGCGCCGTTATAAAAACGCACCATAATATGGCAAAACCGCCTGAAGATGTAAAATTTCTCGGTGTAATAGAGCCGCTTGGCAATCTGTTTAAAGATGAAGTGCGCCGCGTGGGCGAAATGCTCGGAATTCCAAAGGAACTTGTGTGGCGCCAGCCGTTCCCGGGCCCCGGCCTCGGCGTGCGCGTAATCGGTGAACTCACCGCGGATAAAATCAAAGTCTTGCAGGAAGCGGATTGGGTGCTGCGGGATGAAATGAAGAAAAACGGCTATGAAAAGAATCTCGCGCAGTTTTTCTGCGTCCTTCCGAATGTAAAAACAGTCGGCGTAATGGGCGATCATAGAACTTATGACCACCTTATAGCAATCAGAGCCGTTACAACGGATGATTTTATGACCGCCGATTGGGCAAAGATACCTTATGACATCCTTGCAAAAGTATCAAACCGTATCACAAATGAAGTAGAGCATGTCAACCGCGTAGTCTATGACATAACCTCCAAACCCCCCGGCACCGTCGAGTGGGAATAAAACGAAACGCCGTAAAAATCCAGTATTTATGCGGGTTTGCGGCGTTCGGAGAAGTCTTTTGATAACAATTTGATAACAGCCATACGAGAGCCATTATTCTTGCAGCCCAGTGGTTTATGGGTTACGGAATAATTGACAAGCGGTTGTGTGGCAGAAGAAATCCATATTAGAAAGCCCTTAGCTGTGGGTAAGCACTCATAGCTAAGGGCTTTTTGTCGTTCTTATTCGTCTTTTTTGAGCTTGTCCTGAAACGCTTCCACCAGCGTATCGCTTAACTCTTGCGAAGGGACTTTCGCCCAGAGCTGCGTGGTATCGTATTTCGGATAGTAGTAACGCCAGCGGTCGTAATCGTCCTTGCCGATTTCGCTGGCAGAGAGCTTGTCCGCCTGCTCTTTCCACGCATGGAGCATTTGCAGCAGCTCGTAAGCCTCTTTGCCCTTATCCTTGTTGACCTTCAGGCAAACCTCTCCGTCTGCTTCGCTGACGGTCAGCCCATACACATCTTCAAGGGTAAATAAGGTGTGCATAAGACCGATCTGACTGTCAATGTCAGGAACATCAAGAGCCTGCGGGGAAACATCAAGCACCTGCGCCAGTGCAGCCGTTAAATCCGCCTTTGGTTTGCGGGAGCCGTTTTCATATTGTGCCAAGCGTACATCGGCGCTCCTTTCGGGGAAGCCGACAGCCGTACCGAGATATTTTTGCGTCATACCACGCAGAAGCCTGAAAAAATGGATTCTCTCACCAATCGCCATAGTGTTTACACTCCTCGCTTATGTATCTGCACATAGTATAGCAGATATGCTTAGGAAAAGTCAAGAGAAAATAAAACAAAAAAGTTTAATATTATCTCGTAAACCGCTTGACAAAAGCAAATATGCTTAGTATAATGAAATAGCATTAAGCAAATAAGTTTAATATCCGTCGTGCGTCACGGTAATGGCGTACCCGCCCGGGCAAATCGGAAGGCGGCAAGAAAGTATTCCGACACGA
>CALWID010000028.1 GCA_944380635.1 uncultured Eubacterium sp.
GGATGCCCGAGGAAGTAAGCAGCGTATTGCCCAGGATCAGCGCTGCGCCCATGCGCTCGTACAGGTTGCCGCCCTCGCCCTTGTAGTAATACGCCAGCGCGGTGAGATCGTTCTTTTCCACCATGGCGTCCAGCGCGCAGGCCATGCGGGCCGACCACTCCAGATCCTCGTCTCGCACGTAATCCGTGAGCGGGTCTATGGAGGGATTTGTTACCTGGGACGCGTTAAGCAGGATTTTATCCCAGTAAATCGGGTACGGCTTTGGATTTCCCATAGCGGAAAGCAGGGTTGAGCCGGTGTTTGCCTGGCGGCATATCTCCTGCTGATAATCAGGAGTCCAGTTTGCGTTTTCCCTGTAATCGCACACATACTTTTCTATTCTTAAAGCGCCGGTCGGGCAAAGGTCCACGCACCTGTGGCACGCAACGCAGTTATCGGATTTTGAAACTACTGTTTCGCCGTCCTTAGGAGAATAAAAATGACATTCATTGGCGCACTGCCTCACGCAGCAGCCGCAGTTTATGCACAAATCCCTGTCTCTTACTATATTAAATCTTCTTGGAATATAATTTATCATTTTGAGCCGCCCTCCTCTTCATCAAGTTCAAGCGGAACGAAAACAGGCTCCGCGCCGCTTACGGACCAGACTTTTTCCGGGTCCGGGCAGATTATTCTGATAGCGGATTCCTCTGACGCAAAATACGCCCTTGTGCCTTTTGTTGCCGCGGTGAGCGAACGGAGTTTAAGGCGGTCGTTAATTGCTAAAAGCCCTTTGTTTGAGCCGAGAATAACGGAAAACGGGCCGTTTACAAGCGCCGCGCTGTAAATTGAGCGCAAAGTAGTAAAATACTCTTTTCTGTCCGCGTCCATTCTGTCTATCTCATCCCACTCGGGAGCAGTTAAAACATCAGCCGCAACCTCAATAGGCAGTCCGTGGTGGCGGATAAGGTGGTCAAAAAGATATGTAATGACCTCCGTATCGGTCTGCATTGTGCAAACATAACCGAATTGCTCAATATAGCGCCTGTTTGCGTCATAAGAAGAAATTTCACCGTTGTGAACGATTGACCAGTCAAGAATATTAAACGGGTGAGAGCCGCCCCACCAGCCGGGAGTATTTGTGGGGAACCTGCCGTGAGCCGTCCAAAGATAAGCATTATACTGATCCAGCATATAAAACTCGCCCACATCTTCCGGGTAACCTACGGCTTTAAAACAGCCCATATTTTTACCGCTGGAAAAGATGAAAGCGCCGTCAATATGCTGATTTACACGCATTACGCACTGAACGGTATACTCTTCCTCGTCCATGCGTGATTCCCTCATTCTAACCTTATTCGGCTTGGCAAAATAGCGCCAAATATCGGGGCCTATCGCAATAGATTCCACCTTTTTGGTGGGTATCTTTTCTGAAACATCAACATTAAAGTGCTTAAACAAAAAGTCCTCGCACTCGCTTTTTGCTTTTGCATTATCATAAAAAACATGAAACGCATAATCGTCCGCATGGTCCGGATAAATACCGTAAGCGGCAAAGCCGCCGCCCAGGCCGTTTGAACGGTCATGCATAAGCGCGATTGATTTAATTATTTCGGAGCCGTTGATTTTTCCGCCCTTGCGGTCTATTATTGCTGCAATAGCACAGCCGGACGGGATTCTTACCTGACCCTCTTTAAGCATTAAAACTCCTCCTTCAGAAGCCTTTTTACACTGCAATTATACGGCTTTAAAGCAATTTTTACAATGAAAACAATACAATTTCATCATTTTATAAAAAAATAAGGCGATACAAAGCCCCATATATAGAATAATTCACAAAATTAAAATTTCTTTGTAAACTTTTAACAATAAATAATTAATAAACGGAATATAAATCGAAGCAATTTAGTAAAAATAAATAAATCAGCGTTGCAATACAAGCAGCAATAATGGCAGAAAACTGATTTTTTTACATTTGACTAAAAGAATATTTAAATTTATAATTTTATATATTAATTTTTATAAAAAATTTTATGGAAAGCGGTGAATTTTATGGCAAAGAACTCATCAACAGGAAAAAGGAAAAAATTGCCGCGCGCAGTTAAAGCGCTGATAGCAATAATTTGCGTAATTTGCGTTATAGCGGCGGCGGAATTAATATCATACGGCTACCATTCCGACCCTGAAAAAGTTGAAACTTTCAACACAACAAATCCATATATTGCCGCAGACGGAATTACGCAGATAAGCGCCCACCGCAGCGGCGGCGGAATAATGCCGGAAGAAACGATGATGGCTTTTAAAAACTGCGCCGAAAATCCGGATTTTTCCGTTGACTGGTTTGAATTTGACTTACATATAACAAAAGATAATGTGCTTGTGCTGCTGCACGATGATACGCTTGACAGAACTTCTGACAGTGAAACTGTTTTCGGGGAAAAAGATGTTCGCCCGGAAAACAAAACATATGATGAACTGCGAACGCTGAATATGGGCGCTGATTTTGAAAATGAAAACGGTGAAAAACCTTACGCTGAACTCAGCGGGGACGAAGTGCCTGATGATTTAAAAATTGTTCGTGTTGACGATGTGCTTGACTACCTTGAAAGTGTTGGCGGCGGAAAATACAGTTATATTATTGAAATCAAAAACGGCGGCGAACTCGGCAAAAAAGCGCTTGATGTGCTCTACAATGTACTATTTGAAAAAATCTGCTGAGCCGCGTTATTTTCGGCACATTTAATGAGGAAGTTTCAATTCACGCAGACGAAAATTATCCTGATTTAAACCGCAGCGCAACAATTAAAGAAGTGCTTGAATTCTACTCCGCCGCAATAACCGACGATAAAGATTTTGAGCCGGAATACACCGCCTTGCAAATACCTTACAGCATGCCGTTTCGCCTGATAGCAAACCTGGGCACTGCGCAGGTTGTAAATTACGCGCACGAGCACAACCTTGCCGTGCAGTACTGGACAATAAACGACGAAGAAGATTTTGAATATCTTTGCTCCATAGGCGCCGACTGCATTATGACCGATTATCCCGATATAATGTATTCCGCAGGGCGGCAAGTATAACACAAATCAAACTTCAAAAAACAAAAAACGGGGCGTGCCGCTGTGCGGTGCTCCCCGTTGTGCTTTTATACGGCCGACGCGGATATTCCGCGCCGACCTTTACGGCATTGCTGCCAAAGAGAGGGTAAATTATTTTTTGAGGTATCTGTTTACTTCCCACTGAGAAACCTGAGTTCTATACTCATCCCACTCGCTCTTCTTGCCCTCGATATAGGCATTGAAAACATGGTCGCCAACAGTTTCTTTGATAAACGGGTCTTTTTCAGCCTCATAAACAGCCTCAATCAGGCTGCCGGGCAGGCATTCAATATGCTCTTCTTCAATAGCCTGAGAATCAAGGCCGAATACATTATAATCAACAGGCTCCGGAGGAGTAAGGTTTCTTTTAATACCGTCAAGGCCGGCGGCAAGGCAAAGCGCCATTTCAAGATACGGATTGCAGGTTGGGTCCGGGCAGCGGAGTTCAACACGGGTGCCCTTGCCACGAGCGGCGGGGATTCTTACAAGGCATGAACGGTTTGAAGCAGACCATGTAAGATAGCACGGAGCCTCATATCCGGGAACAAGCCTTTTATAAGAGTTAACAGTTGGGTTTGAGAATACCGCAATGCCCTTAACATGCTCCATAATGCCGGCAATAAACTGATAAGCGGTCTTTGAAAGTCCGATTTCATCAGACGGGTCATCAAAAGCGTTTGAGCCGTCTTTAAGATTGAAAAGGCTCATATTTGTGTGCATACCTGAGCCGTTGATACCGAAAATCGGTTTTGGCATAAATGTTGCGTGCAGGCCGTGCTTTGTGGCATAGGTTTTAACAACATGCTTGAAAGTCATAACTCTATCAGCAGTAGTCATAACATCATCAAATCTGAAATCAATTTCATGCTGTGATTCCGCAACTTCGTGGTGAGAAGCCTCAATCTCATATCCCATATCCTCAAGGGCAAGGCAAATATCGCGGCGGCAGTTTTCGCCCGCGTCATTAGGATTAAGGTCAAAATATCCGCCGGCGTCTGTAAGTTCAGTAGTTGGGTTGCCGTTTTCATCACGCTTGAAAAGGAAAAATTCAAGTTCAGGGCCTACATTAAATCCAAAGCCCATTTCATTTGCCTCTTCAATAACTTTTTTAAGTACATTTTTGGGGTCGCCCATAAACGGAGTCTTATTATCCGCCATATAAACGGAGCAGATAAGACGGCCTGTTGTTTTGCCGCCGAAAGTTCTCCACGGGAAGATTGCCCATGAATCGAGGTCCGGATGAAGATACATATCGGATTCATCAATTCTTACAAAGCCGTCAATGGAAGAGCCGTCAAACATACAATCGTTATCAAGTGCTTTCTCCAACTGTGAAACAGTTACGGCTACATTTTTCATAAGACCGAATACATCAGTAAACTGAAGTCTTACGAATTCAACATTTTTTTCCTTTGCGTCCCTTAAAATGTCCTCTTTGGTAAGCTTGCTCATAAAACATATACTCCTTTTAAAAATATAAAAAGGCATTCCGAATAAACTCCGGAACGCCTTTGTTCTGAATACAATACCATTATATTTTTCTGTGCTGAAAAAGTCAACCGTTTTTCTTATTTTTGTTTGAGTTGTAATTTTTACACAAGAATAAATCTGTTCATTTGTGCATTTTCAACAATCATCCAATATTCAAAAATTCCTCGCTTACTATATCCTTTGCATAATCCGTAAAATACTCGGGAGTTGCGCCGCTTTGGGCGTGTGATTCGCCGAGGGAGTCCGTATAATCGGAAAGTTTATACACGGAAAACTCATAATTTCCGCCGGAAGAACTGTACCAGCACACAAC
Organism: uncultured Eubacterium sp.; assembly: GCA_944380635.1. GTDB lineage: Bacteria > Bacillota > Clostridia > Oscillospirales > Acutalibacteraceae > Eubacterium_R. The sequence continues at coordinate 4,882 of CALWID010000028.1, forward strand.
GGGGGTGAGTTTTGCCGATGTTATGGAAATTTCATTATTTCTTTTTTCTATTCTTATTTCAGCCATTCCGCCGCAAAGTTGATTCAGGCTTGTTTGGTGAGAAATAAAATTGCCGAGCGAATAATAAACGAGCATTCTTTTGCCGGTAGTTTCATTTTCCACCCATTCAACAGGCTGAAGCACATGCGGGTGGGTGCCTATAACAATATCGACGCCGAGGTCTGAAAAAAGTTTTACATATTCGCGCTGATAGTCCGAAACAGAAGTGCTGTTTTCAGTGCCCCAGTGGGGGAAAACAATTACAACATCCGCATTTTCCTTTGCGGCGTTCACATCTGCGGTGATTTTGTCCTTATCCATCATATTAACGCACCACGGGGTGCTTTCGGGAATAGGAATATCGTTTGTGCTGTAAGTATAATTAAGAATGGCAAAACGAATACCGTTCTTTTCATAATAAACTACTGAATTATAATCCTCTTCACTGTCATTCGTGCCAACATGAACTACTTCCGGGTGCTGGTCAAAAAACGCACATTCCTGCTCTATGCCTGCATAGCCCTTATCAAGCGCGTGGTTTGTGGCGCAGGTAAAAATATCAAATCCCGCGTCAATAGCCGCAGTGCCTATTTCCCACGGCGAATTAAAAGTGGGGTAGCCGGTGTATTCAAATTCACTGCCGCCCAAAATAGTTTCCTGATTTATAACGGCAATATCAGCGGATGAAATATCATTTTTGATATTTTTATAAAATGAAGTGTAATTAAGGGAGCCGTCCTCCTGCTCACCGGCGGCAATAAGCGTATTATGTATAAGATTATCACCGACGGCAACGAGCGAAACGCTTGAAACGGAGTTGGTGGTTGCCTGGGTGGTAGTTTCCGAAGTGGTTTGAGAGGTGGGCATTTCACTATCCATATTTTTAGTGATATGGCCGCTTACGGCAAAGCCGCATATAACAAGCACCGCAATTACAACGGGCACTATTACGCCCGCAAGTTTTTTTCTGTTTGAATTATCCATATAAGCACATCTTTCAGTATTTTTTTATATTTTATCATAAATATAACATATTAGCAAGAATATAGATTGCCAAAACAAAAGCAGCGATTATAAAAAACGATTGCCTATACAAAAGCAGCGCAGGGCTGCACGCCCTGCGCTGAATCATTTTAAATTATTTATTTTGCGCCGCGGCGCTTTTTGCCGCAAAGTACAAAGGCGCAAACTGCCGCCGCTGATGTGGCAAGCATTGCAAACCACAATGCAAAACTGAAATTCGTTCCCGTATAGGGGCTGGTTTCGCCGCTTTGCGCGCCCTGAGTTTCGGCTGCTGTGCCTGTATCGTTTTGAGTTTCTTTCATTTCAAGGGCTGAAACAGCGTCCTCAATGGCTTTTGCCATAGCGTCTACCGCCGCCTGTTCAGTTATATTTTTATCTCTGACAACGGCATTTACCGCGGCTTCAACCGCTGAAAAATCAGTGTAATCATCAGGGTTTAAAGAATCAACCTTCGCTATTGCCGCGTCAACAGCCGTATAGTCCGCCGGTTTGTATTCCAAAGCGTCAACAGCGTCATTTATTGCCTGAGCCGCAGCGTCAAGTTCCGCCTGCTGCGCCTTGCTCATTTTAAAATCAACAGCGTCAACAGCGGCAGTTACATCATCGTAATTAGAATAAAGTTGCGCGTCAAAAGATTCGGCTCTCTCTATCGCCTCGTTAACCGCTGTATAATCCGCCAAAATATTATTATCATCCCATTCAAATGTTGGGTGTTCCATTCCTGATACCCACACTACGCCCTCGGCGGCATTTGCCTGAAGCCCGGTCAAAACGGAAGCTTCTCTGAAATCCTGAATTCCTCTGCCCGCTGAAGTGCCGTTCATATAGTTGGAAAGGCTGGCAATATATTTGTCATCCGCCGGCCAGAAGCAGTTTTGAGCGTCCGTATAATCAGCGGTGTAACCAAGCCAAAGGGTATTGCCGTATTCGTCTGATTCTAAATCGGAAGTGGTAACCATACAGTTTTTAATTGTAACTCCGCTTGCGAAACCTATAATTCCTCCAACGGGAGCCTGTATTGAATTAACGGTTATTTTGCCACCGAACCAACAATCGCTGATTGTTACAATTCCGCTGTATGAAGCGCCGACTATGCCGCCGAGCGCATCCCAGAACCCTGCGGCAACGGCGGGGTCTTCATAACCACTGCCGTCATAATTGCCTGTAATATGCGCAGTAGAATAACAGCCGCTTACTGTATTGTTGCCGCAAAGGAAACCTGCAATGCCGCCAATATATTTTTCCAAATAACCATTACCGGTAATAGAGCCTGTGGTATAGCAGCCGGTAATGGTACTGTTATTCATCCAGTCCACTATAATACCTTTTCCGTATGTGGAGTGATCTTCATCTGGCATGATTATATCCGCGTTTTCTATGCCGAGGTTATGTATCTCTGCATTGTTGATACATCCGAACAAACCGCATCTGTATAAATTGTTTTCTTCATTTTCAGGTGTATTTCCCGGCGTGAATACGCCTGCGTGAGAATACAAATTGTAAATTGTGTGGCGACCGCCTTCAAAAATGCCCTGGAATGAGCCGTCGAGCGTGTTAGAGCCATCACCGATTGAAACCCATTCATGTCCGGATAAATCAAGATCGCTATCCAGATATACGGTTGCGCCTGCAAATGTAACATCATTGTTTACTAATTTTGCAAGCCCTGCCAACTGCTCCGCTGTTGTGATGTGAAACTCCGTGCTTTCACTGCTGTACCAGGAAGTGTCAAAAGTTCCGTCCCAAGTGTCTATGCTGTCCTGAGCAAACACATTTGCCGGAATCAGTCCAACGCAAAGCAGCGCGCACAGAAAAGCACATATCCACCGTTTGATTTTCATTTTTTTCATCCTTTCTGTTTGTATATTTTTATTTTAAAACAAAAAGGCACAGCCCCGCCCGCATTAATGCAGGCGAAACGCGCCTTTATCATTTTTAAACATATTGTTGCCGGTAAGCCCGAAACACCTTGCGCCGTATAAAAAACGCAGCATAAGTTCTTGCCATCATCTGCCAAGACCCTTTCGTAAAACAAAAAAATATAAAAAACATATAATTATCTTACTATATCTATTTTTTTTAACATACAAAAGAGCCGAAATCAATGTTTTTTATCGGAGCATATGAATTTCCGGCGAAGTCGGCAGACAAAAAGCGGCACAGCAAACGCCGTACCGCTTTAAACATAAAATTTTTTACAACAATGCGGCATTCCGCTTAAAATACACGGGTTTGCCGCGGGCTGTTAAGTATTAAATTACAGGTCTACTTTACCGGATTCACCGTTTGCAAGCACATAGTAAGCGGCGCTGTCCTCTGCCTTAACATAAACCTTAACGCCTTTTACATCAGCGCTCTTAACGCCGTTTGCCTTGCACGCAGCCTCAACTGCCTTTGTAACATCAGCGGCGTTAATCTGCTTTCCTGCAAATTCAAAATAAACTTCAGCCGCTGCCTTTTCAGCCTTTTTAGCAGGCTTTTTAGCGGGGGCCTTCTTTGCCGTTTTCTCTTCTTTAGCAGCCTTTGCAGGGGCTTTTTCAACTTTCTTTTCAGCCTTTGCTTCTGCCTTTTTAACCTCTGCCTTTACCTCGGCGGGTTTCTCTTCTTTAACGGCTTTTACAGGAGCCGCTGTTTCTTTTTTAACTGCTTTTTCAGCAGCTGATTTAACATCATTCTTTTTTGCAGCCATAACTAAATTCCTTTCCAAACAATAATAAAATTATAATTAGGTAAAGTAAATCGCTTTACAGAGATATGTTAGTATTTTTGCATAAAAAAGTCAATAATTTTTAGGTATAATCTACAAATTGCCGCTATAATTTAAAAAGTTAAAGTGCGTTTTTGGGCAACTTGCATAAAATAATTTGTCAAAATTTGTTGAGTATTTCAGCAACTCCGTCATTTTCATTTGAGGGGGCAACTATATCGGCGCGCGCCTTAAAATCATCCGCGGCGTTACCCATTGCAACAAAAACGCCTGCCGCACGGGCAAGGGTAACATCATTTGAATTATCACCGAAAGCGGCGGTGTTTTCCCGATTAATGCCAAGCATTGAGCAAAGGTGCAGAAACGCCGCGCCCTTATCCGTACCGCGGCGCGTAATTTCAAGAAAAGTATCTTCAAGAAGGCAAAGCTGAATATCGCCGTCCGCGCCGAACCGACCGGCAAGAGCGTCTCTTTCCTGCCTGCCGGAGCACGAAATAAATATCTCATCTGCGCACTTTGAGCCGCTTGTGAATTCCTTAAGCGGGTCTTGAGCCACTTTCCTTGAAGCGCATATGTATTCGCCGATAGGCGTATTACCGTATTTTTCATTATAACGCGCCATAAGTTCGGGTTTAAGATAGCCGAATCCGTCTGCAAACGCCTCGTAAAATATGCCGCTTTCATCAAGCGTTTTCATAAGTAAAACAGTCTTTTCGTGTCCGATAGGAGCGCTGTATACCCGCCTGCCCGTTTTAAGGTCTGTAATCACGGCGCCGTTTGTTGTTATGGCATAATCACAAACACCAAGCCCGGTAACGCACTGCGGAATACCGGAAAGGGGTCTGCCCGTAACAGGCACAAGGCGTATGCCCCTGCGCGCTGCGGATATTAGCGACTGCTTTGTAAATTCACTTATAGTTTTATCATTTTTAAGCAAAGTGCCGTCTAAATCAAGCCCGCAAAGCTGAATTTTATTTTCCCGGTTCATAATTTTGCACATCGCCTTCTTTTACGGTTTACTGTATCTTGTTATGCGCAAGCAAAGCAGAATCCCGCCGCATTCCCCTCAAAACGATTTTATCAATCGCTTAAAAGTTCATCTGCAAGCGCCTCAAGAGCAGGAATATCACTCTCTTTAAATGCAGATTTAACCGTTACGGTATTTTCACAAACAGAGATATTTTTCATACCCTCAACCGCCGCCTTCATTACGCGCGCGGCGCAAGGCGCCCAGGAGCCGTTTTCAATAATGCCTATCTTTCTGTTTTGAAAAGCCTTTGCCTTAAGGTGGCAGAGCAATGTTTCCATAGGCGGGAACACACCGCCGTCATAACTTGAAGCGGCAAGAACTGTTTTTGAGTATTTAAACGCGTCCTCAACAGCCTCCGCCATATCATCTCTTGTAATATCGGAAAACGCAACTTTAACGCCCCTGCTCTCAAGGATTTCCTTAAGTTTAAGCGCGGCGTTCTTTGTGTTGCCGTAAACAGAAGCGCAGGCAATAAATACGCCGTCTGTTTCAGGTTTATAAGATGACCAGGTGTTATAAAGGTCAATATAATAACCAAGGTTTTCGGTGAGCACCGGGCCGTGGAGCGGGCATATGGTTTTAATATCAAGCGCTGCGGCTTTTTTAAGCAAAGTTTGAACAGGACCGCCGTATTTTCCCACTATATTGAAATAATAACGCCTTGCCTCGCACGCCCAATCCTCGTCAGTATCAAGAGCGCCGAACTTGCCGAAAGCGTCAGCGGAGAAAAGTATCTTCTCGCTTTTTTCATATTCAACCATAACTTCCGGCCAGTGCACCATAGGCGCCATAATAAAGGTGAGTTCATGACTGCCGAGTGAAAGAGTATCCCCCTCTTTAACTGCAATCTTCTCAACCGAATCATCAATATCAAAAAACTGGGGCAGCATTGCAAAGGTTTTTGCGCTACCTACAAGCGCCGCAGACGGATATTTATCCGTAAAAGTTTTAATATTTGCGGCATGGTCCGGCTCAAGATGAGAAATAACAAGATAATCGGGAGTTCTGCCGCCGAGTTCCCTTTCAAGATTTGCGAGCCATTCATCCGTTTTGCGGGCGTCTATGGTATCCATAACGGCAATTTTCTCATCAATAATAACATATGAATTATATGAAACACCGTTTGGAATCGGGTACTGACTTTCAAAAAGGTCAAGGTCTTTATCATCAGCGCCGATATATTTTACACTGTCTGAAAAATTCTTCATAAAATCAAATATCCTCCTTGAAATTTATATCTGTTAAAATTCTTAGATATATAATAATATATCAGCAAGGAAATCTCAACATTTTTTTAAAAAGTTAGAAAATTAATCGCGATTTTTTAAGCGTTTTGTTTTTCCGCTTTAAGTTTCTTTTTTTCGCCGCGTTTTATTGACATTGCGTGCTAATGGTAGTAAAATTATTACAATAAAAAATAAAAGGAAAGAAGTCTTTTTTATGGAAAAGAAAAATATTGACTGGTCTAATCTTGACTTCGGCTATATTCCTACCGACGCAAGATTCGTATCAAATTACAAGGACGGTAAATGGGACGACGGCACCCTTACTTCCGACCCGAATATTACATTAAACGAGTGCGCGGGCGTTTTGCAGTATTCCCAGTCCGTTTTTGAAGGCCTTAAGGCTTATACAACGGCAGACGGCAGAACAGTTTGTTTCCGCCCTGACCTTAACGCGGCGCGCCTTAAAGCATCTGCCGAAAGGCTTGAAATGCCTGTTTATCCGGAGGATAAATTTGTTGAGGCGGTTGACAAGGTTGTTAAGGCAAACTACGCATGGGTACCGCCTTACGGCTCCGGCGCAACGCTTTATATCCGCCCGTATATGTTTGGCTCAAACGCCGTTATCGGTGTTAAGCCCGCAGATGAATATCAGTTCAGAATGTTCTGCACACCTGTTGGCCCTTACTTTAAGGGAGGCGCAAAGCCTATAACAATCCGTGTTTCTGATTATGACAGAGCCGCACCGCACGGCACAGGCCATATCAAAGCGGGACTTAACTATGCAATGAGCCTTCACGCAATAGTTGAGGCGCACAAAGAGGGCTATGACGAAAATCTGTACCTTGACCCGGCAACAAGAACTTATGTTGAGGAAACAGGCGGCGCGAACTTCCTGTTTGTAACAAAGGACGGCACTGTTGTTACTCCTAAATCAGGCTCTATACTTCCTTCTATCACAAGGCGTTCTCTTTGCTATGTTGCAGAGCATATGCTTGGAATGAAAGTTGAGCACAGGCAGGTTGCCCTTGAGGAAGTTAAAGATTTTGCAGAGTGCGGACTTTGCGGTACCGCCGCGGTTATCAGCCCTGTTGGCAAGATTGTTGACCACGGCAAGGAAATCTGCTTCCCGAGCGGAATGGAAGAAATGGGCCCCGTTATTAAGAAACTTTATGATACTCTTACCGGTATCCAAATGGGCACAATTGAAGGTCCCGAAGGCTGGGTTCACGAAATCAAAATAGACTGATTTTTATAAAAGCAGCACATATAAAAACACTCCGATACATTTTGTATCGGAGTTATTTTTTGTAATTAACTTATATTTTGTTTTTAAAAAAATTTATCTTCATGAGCGTATTTTTCAGCACTCGGCTGCTGTTTATGTACTTCCTCAGTTTTGACATAAAATATTTTTTAGGGGCTGCTTTTTTCATAGCCAAAACAGCATTTCCCTTTTTGCACCACAATTCAAATTTAATGCTTGCTTTTGTTTCCTTACAAGGATTGTTTAACTGATTATTTTCTTTTACCGCAGTATCAATTCCGCGCTCAAAATAATCGGTTTCATTTTTTACAGAATCAAAAAGTCTTAATCCTTTTTGGCTGTTTATTAAAACGCTGTTAAGTCCGTAACGCTCAGTATCAAAATCGCCTGTTGTATTTTTTACATCTCCCAGCGTAATATCACCGCTCCTGTTGGGCTGAGCATAACTACAGGCGTGGCAGTTTTTACGCAAACTGAATCCGTCTAAGAAATTATATACATAAAGCGATTTTCTGTCGCTTTCTGACCATATTGTTTTGCCGCTTTTATCTAAATAAGTAAGCACATAATCCTTATTGTTTCTAAATTTGCAGTATACCGCTTTTTCATAATTATCTTTTAATATATACTTTGAATACTGAAGAAAAACTTCCTGCGAAGGTACTCCGTGGCAAATCAAATCAATCGTAAAAAGATTTTCTTCACAATTATTCAAACTGACAACCTTTTTAAGCCCTGAAACTTGGCACGGGGTTCCAACAAATAAAACAATTTTATTTTCCTTTAAGTCCTGCACAATACCCTTAAAACTATCAAGAGGCATGCTGTATACATATTTTGAGCCTTTAAATTTTTCTAAATCTTCACTGCTGCTGCAACGCACAATTTTTGCGCGCAAATCTTTATCAATAATCGTAGAATACACAACGCCGCCGTTTTCTACAATTTTTTCGCTTATAACTGCGGCAATTCCACCTGAAGTTGAATTTTGCAGTTTGTCAACATTTTTTCTTCTGGCTGCAATCGCTTTAACCGGATAATTCAGTTTGCAGGGATTATTAGCCGGGCAAACATTTACACACCTGTTGCAGCCGATACATTTTGAACTGTCAATAACCGCGCGTTCGCAAAGATTATCCGCTGCTTTAATTTCAATGCAACCTGCAGGGCACACACTTACACAGGCGGAGCAACCCGTGCATTTATTACTTTCGCATATATATTCGGGCTTTTGCTTTAGTATATTGTCCTTCAAAAACTCCTTGGAATGTTTTATAAAATCCGCAATCTTATGCCTGCATAAAGAATAATCAATTTTTGTGTTTATAATTCTTTCCACATCTTTTTCATTTTCTGCAATTCGGCTGCTTAAGCCGAAGGTGTTTAGAATAAAATCTATTCTGCTATTCTGATTAAAAGGATTTGTTTTTTTATGCTTATAAACAACGCAAAAATCCTTTTCAAAAATAATACTGAACACAACGGCGTGGAAAGAATCAGTAACTACAAATTCCGAATTTTTTATAAGATAAATAAATTCAGCAGGGCCGTAAGTGATATTTTCCTTTTCACAATCATCAAGCCCTTTCGAGGTTGCCGGCAAAACAACATTTGGGATTGATAATTTGTTTTTGAGTTTGTTTTCCGCATAATATCCGAGTTTATTAACGCCGAGAAAATATGAAACGAAATAATTTTTACGCTTAAGGTCTGTGCTTAAAAAAGACTCCCATTCAGACGCCGTATATAGTAAGCAGGGATCGCAAACAGTTGTTATATCATTCCTGCCGGTTATCTCTTTCAGTTGTGCAAGGCAGGTATTTTCCCTTAATCCAACGCCTTTAAAATCTTTCAGCCATTCTTTTATATAACTTTGAGAATATTTAGGAATATAATTAATACCGAAACTTGCAGCATAGGCAATTTTCCTCACATTCTGCCCAAATGCCAGAAAATAATTCATATCTAAAAGTTGAGGATTCCATATTTGGTCGCTTCCGCAGATTAGCATATCAAAATCTTTTAACTTTGCAAAATCCGCCTGACTGCTTATATGCTCGGTAAATTTAATCTCAGTCAGTACTTTGTTGAAATTAATCCGTTTCTTTTCATAATAATTTGCAAATTCGCCTTTTAAACGATTTTCATAATTATATTTATTTTTATGAAACAGGCGTTCAATCTTTTCAAGGGTTTTATATACGAAATGTTCCGCTTTTTTCTGAGAATTACAGACTATATCACCGCTAAGGCATTCATAATCAATCAGTTCCACATCTGCCGCAAAATTATCTTTAAGATATTTTTGCAAAGCAAAGGATTGGAGCGCCGACCCGTAATTTAAATTTCCGTACCAAGTTATTATTCCTATTTTCATATTTTATCCCTGCTCATTTATAAACTGACAAACTTACCACGAGCCTGCCTTTTTTCGTTTTGCCAAGTATCTCCGTGAATTTGAATCTGCCTTTGCCGCGCACGGAAATTATATCGCCCTCTTTGGGTATAAGCGAAAAATTCTCGCAAAGCGCGGAATTAACAAATATTTTTCTTTCTGTAAAAAGTTCCTTTACAGCGCTGCGGGAAAGATTATAAACAGCCGCCGTAAGCACATCTATTCTGAGCGACGCCACTATTTCCTGCTGTTCTGCCGGCTCGCTTTGCACGCCCTGCGGCAGATGAGAAACGGCACTGCACTTTACGCCGGTGTGCTTAACTTTGCTAAGGTTGCTAACAATATAATCCGCAACCGAATTAAGGCACATCAAATATCCGGTGTTGTCCTTTATAATTATATCGCCAAGAGTTTCGCGCTTTATGCCGAGCCCCATAAGCGAACCTAAAAAATCACGGTGAGTAAGTTTATCCGCAAATTTTTTTGCCGCAGGCTCAATTTTTATGTAAGAAATGGGGAAAACAGCGCTTTCACAATCATCGCCGAAAGCGGCAACGCAGCGTTCCGCGCCGTCATACCCGCCGAATAATTTAAACGGCGTTTCAAGGCGCAGGGCAAGCAGTTCGCTCTGTTCCTCCATATTAAGGAAATCGGAAAAGGTTGTATAGTACCTCAAAGCCGCGCGGGAGGATAATTCCTCAAACCTTTTTTGAATAAAATCCATATCGGGCACCTTTAATCTGCAAACGGCCCGAGTGCATTTACCCGGACCGCTGTAAATCTATATTTTGCTATTATGCGTTTTTGCGTGCCTTAACAGCCTGAGTAATAAGCGGAACAATCTTGTTGAGATCGCCAACGATACCGTAATCCGCAACATCAAAAATGGGGGCGGATTCGTCCTTGTTAATAGCGATAATTATATCTGATTCTTCCATACCGGCAGTATGCTGAATAGCGCCGCTTATACCGATTGCAAAATAAACATTCGGGCGAACGGTCTTACCCGTTTGACCTACCTGAAGGTCCTTGGGCATCCAGCCGTTATCTACTACCGCTCTTGAGCAGGAAACAACACCGCCGAGAGCGTCTGCAAGGTCCTGAAGAATTTGGAAGTTTTCTTTGCTGCCAACGCCTCTGCCGCCGGAAACAAGAATTTTTGCCTGCTGAATATCGGCAACCTGAGCAACTTCCTTAACAATATCAAGAATCTCTACATAGCAGTTATTTTCTTTCAGTTCGGGCTTGAATTCAACTACTTCTGCTTTTGCGCCTTTAACCGGCTCAATCTTCTGCATAACGCCGGGACGGACTGTTGCCATCTGCGGGCGGTTATCCGGGCAGGCAATAGTAGCAATAGTATTGCCGCCGAAAGCGGGGCGCGTCATAAGCAGTTGATTATGTTTCTGCTCTTTGCCGGGGAGCGGATTAAGCGGGAAATCGCCTATTTCAAGTTTTGTGCAGTCCGCAGTTAAGCCCGTGCCTACCCTTGCTGAAACACGGGGGCCGAGGTCGCGGCCGATAGCAGTTGCGCCTACAAGCATAATTTCAGGCTTGTATTCGTTAATAACGGCGGTAAGAGCCTGAGCGTAAGGCTCTGTTCTATACACTTCAAGAACGGGGTCATCAACAACGATAACTCTGTTTGCGCCGTACTCTGCAAGAGAATCGGCAAGGCCCTTAACATTGCTGCCTAAAAGCACAGCGGTAACATCTGTGCCGAGGTCGCCCGCAAGGTCTTTTGCCTTTCCGAGAAGTTCAAAAGCGATAGGGCTGATTTCGCCGTCTACCTGCTGGGCGTAAATGAAAACGCCTTTATACTGTTCCATATTTTCTGTAACCATTATTCAGCCCTCCTTAAATAATATGCTTTTCTTCAAGTTTGGAAATGATATAATCAGCGGATTCCTGAGGAGTATCAAACTGCACTTTCTCACCCGCGCCTTTTCTTACCTTATCGGAAGCCTTGGCAATCTTTGTGGGCGAGCCGCTGAGTCCAAGATTTGAATCGTCAACATCTTTAAGGTCCGCTCTTCCCCAAACCGTAATATCTTTCTTATAAGCGTCAAAAATTCCGCCGGGGGTCATATATCTGGGGTCATTAAGTTCTGAAAGCGCAGTAATAAGAACAGGCATTTTTGCCTTAAGCATATGATACCTGTCGTCAAACTGACGCTTAACGATAACGCTGTCCCCGTCAAGTTTAATCTCATCAGCATAGGAAATTACCGGAATACCAAGGTGCTCCGCAATCTGCGGGCCAACCTGAGCGGTATCACCGTCTATAGCCTGGCGGCCTGTAATAATAATATCATAATCAAGATTTCTGAGAGCGCCGGCAATAGTTGTTGAAGTTGCCCAAGTATCGGCGCCGCCGAGAACTCTGTCTGTTACAAGAATACCGTCGTCAGCGCCCATAGCCATAGCCTCGCGCAGAACTTCTTCCGCCTTGGGAAGACCCATTGTAAGCGCCGTTACATGCGCGCCTGTTTCATCTTTTATACGAAGCGCGGCTTCAAGACCTGCTTTATCGTCCGGATTCATAATTGAAAGCATTGCCGCTCTGTTCAAAGTACCGTCAGGGTTAAACTGAACTCCGCCCTTTGTATCCGGCACCTGCTTAATACAAACTACTATATTCATTCTTAACCCTCCTTATTTGAGCAGACTTCCGCTGATAACCATACGCTGAACTTCAGAAGTGCCCTCGTAAATTTCAGTTATCTTAGCGTCTCTCATCATGCGCTCAACTTCATATTCTCTGATATATCCGTAGCCGCCGAAAAGTTGAACTACCTTTGTTGTAACATCCATTGCGGTTTCAGCGGCAAAAAGTTTTGCCTTTGCGGCCTCAACGGAATAAGTTTTCTGAGTTGCCTTTGCCATAGCGGCTTTATAAACAAGAAGTTTAGCAGCCTCAACCTCAGTAGCAAGGTTGGCAAGTTGGAACTGAGTGTTCTGGAATGCGCTGATTGACCTGCCAAACTGCTTTCTTTCCTTAACATAATCAATTACTCTGTCCAAAGCGCCCTCCGCAATTCCGAGAGCCTGAGCGGCAATACCGATACGGCCGCCGTCAAGAGTGTGCATAGCAATACCGAAGCCCTTGCCTCTTGCGCCCAAAAGATTATCCTTGGGGATTCTGCAATCCTGGAAAATAAGTTCATAAGTTGAAGAGCCGCGAATACCCATTTTCTTTTCTTTAGTACCGAAAAGGAAACCGGGAGCAGTTTTGGGTACTATGAAAGCGGAGAAAAGTTTTTTCTTTCTGCCTCTTTTATCCTCAACAACATCAGTTACTGCTATAACGATATAAATATCAGCCTCTTTGCCGTTTGTGATAAAGCATTTTGAGCCGTTAAGAACCCACTCGTCGCCGTCAAGCACAGCCTTGGTCTGGGCTCCCTGAGCGTCTGTACCGGCGCCCGGCTCTGTAAGCGCGAAAGCGCCGAGAAGTTCGCCGCTTGCAAGGGGCTTTAAGAATTTCTGCTTTTGCTCTTCAGTGCCGTAAGTTAAGATAGGGTCGCAGCAAAGCGATGTGTGCGCTGAAACGATAACGCTTGTTGTGGCGCACGCCTTTGCAAGTTCCTCCACGCACATAACATATGTAAGCGGGTCGCAGCCCTGACCGCCGTACTCCTTTGGAATCGGAATTCCAAAGAAACCGAGTTTCTGCATTTTAGTTACAGTTTCTCTCGGAAACTGTTCGGTTTCATCGGTTTCGATAGCAAGGGGCTTTACTTCATTTTCAGTAAAATCGGCAAAAAGTTTTCTTGCCATTTCTTGCTCTTTGCTTAATGTGAAATCCATTAAAATATCCTCCGTATTAATTTTACATCATATATACCGCGGGGCGGTTGCCCTCTACAGCCTAAAGGCTTTCGCCCTGCTGCAGGCGAAAGCCTTTATATTTATTGTTGATTACTTGCGGTAATCGTAGAAACCAACGCCTGTTTTGCGGCCGAGTTTGCCTGCGCGAACCATCTTTTTAAGAAGAGTAGCAGGGCGGTATTTCGGATCGCCCGTTTCGGTGTATATTGTTTCCATAATAGCAAGCACAATATCAAGACCAACATAGTCGCCGAGTTCAAGCGGGCCCATCGGGTGATTTGCGCCGAGTTTCATGGCAGTATCAATATCCTCTACGCTTGCAATACCCATTTCATAAACCGTAATGCCCTCATTGATAAGAGGAATAAGGATTCTGTTTACAACAAATCCGGGAGCCTCTTTAACCTCAACCGGGGTCTTGCCGATTTCAACAGCAATAGCCTTTATTTTTTCTACCATTTCAGCCGGGGTGTTTGCGCCGGCGATAACCTCAATAAGTTTCATAACGGGAGCGGGGTTAAAGAAGTGCATACCGATAAGCGGTCTGTCAAGCCCTGCGCCGATTTCCGTAATGGAAAGTGAAGAAGTGTTCGTGGCAAACATACAATCCGGCTTAACAATATCCTGAAGTTCTTTAAAAGTCTGCTTTTTAACATCCATAACCTCAAGCGCAGCCTCAACAATAAGGTCGCAGTCTGTGCAAATATCTTTAGTGCCTGTTGTAATTTTTGCAAGAACAGCGTCCGCAGCGGCCTGATCCATCTTGCCCTTTGCAATTCTTCTTTCAAAGCCTTTTGCAATCTTTTCCTTGCCTTTTGCTGCAAGTTCATCGTTAATATCGCAAAGGATAACTTCATATCCGTCTACCTGCGCAAATGCCTGCGCAATACCGGAACCCATTGTGCCGGCGCCTATAATTCCAACTTTCATTATATATTTCCTCCCTAATTATTTATTTTTAAAAGGCTCTTTAACCTTATCCTTATTTCTGTCCAGGAAGAATGCCATTCCGTATCTCTGGTCTTCCGTTTCAAAGCAGTCGCCGAAGAGTTTTTCCTCAATCTGAACGCCGCTTTCAATATCCGTCTGCAAGCCGTCGTTAATAGCCTTTTTGCAGTTTCTTACCGCAATAGGAGCGTTTGACGCAATAATTGACGCCATTTTCTTAGCCGCGCCCATAAGTTCTTCAATCGGGTAAACGGCATTTACAAGGCCGATTCTGAGAGCCTCCGGCGCCTTGATATTTCTTGCGGTATAGATAAGTTGTTTAGCCATACCTACGCCGACCGTGCGCGCAAGGCGCTGAGTGCCGCCGAAACCGGGCGTAATTCCAAGGCCGACTTCAGGCTGGCCGAACACGGCGTTTTCAGAGCAGATTCTTATATCGCACGCAAGTGAAATTTCACATCCGCCGCCGAGTGCAAAACCGTTTACGGCAGCAATAACGGGAATCGGCAGAGTTTCAATCTTTCTGAAAACATCATTGCCTTTTTTTCCGAAAGCCTCGCCCTGAGCCTTTGTAAGGGTGCTCATTTCGCCGATATCCGCGCCGGCAACGAAAGATTTTTCACCCGCGCCGGTGATGATAAGCGCGCGAACTTCATTTAAATCAACAGCGTCAAGCGTTTCATTAAGTTCATCAAGCACCGCGCTGTTTAAAGCATTAAGCGCTTTGGGACGGTTTATAGTAAGTACCGCAACCGCACCTTCAACTTCATAATTGATAAATTCCATCTTTAAGTCCTCTTATATCAAGTTAAAAATTAATCTCTTTCAACAACTGTTGCGCAGCCCATACCGCCGCCGATGCAAAGAGTAGCAAGACCTTTCTTTGCGTCTCTCTTTTGCATTTCATGAAGAAGAGTTACAAGGATACGGCAGCCTGAAGCGCCTACAGGATGGCCGAGAGCAATAGCGCCGCCGTTTACATTGAGTTTGGACTCGTCAAACTTAAGGTCTCTTGCAACGGCGATTGACTGAGCGGCAAACGCCTCGTTTGCCTCAATAAGGTCCATATCATCAACGGTCATGCCGATTTTCTTCATTAGTTTGTTTGTTGCCGCAACGGGGCCGATACCCATAATCTTGGGGTCTACGCCGGCAAGCGCGCCGCCAACCCATGTTGCCATAGGCTTAACGCCGAGTTCCTTAGCCTTTTCCTCACTCATAACAACTATTGCGGCAGCGCCGTCATTAATGCCTGAGGAGTTACCGGCAGTAACAATACCGTCTTTCTTGAAAGCGGGGCGAAGTCTTGCAAGGCTTTCCGCGGTAACGCCGGCTCTTGGGCCTTCATCAGTGTCAAACACAATTGTTTCTTTCTTTTTCTTAACTTCAACAGGAACGATTTCATCCTTAAATTTACCCTCTTCACGGGCTTTCTGGCATTTCTGCTGGCTGTTTGCGGAAAACTCGTCAAGTTCCTCACGGGTAATGCCGTATTTTTCACAAACATTTTCCGCGGTGATACCCATATGATAATCATTGAACGCGTCCCAAAGAGCATCTTTAATCATAGTATCAATAGCCTGAGCGTGGCCCATACGATAACCGTAACGGCCCTGCATAAGAGCATAGGGAGCCATGCTCATATTTTCCATACCGCCGGCAACAACAATATCAGCGTCGCCCGCCTGAATCATCTGAGCGGCAAGATTTACGCAGTTAAGACCTGAACCGCATACAACATTAACCGTTACGGCAGGAGCCTCTATAGGAAGACCTGCTTTAAGAGAAGCCTGGCGCGCAACATTCTGGCCCAAACCTGCCTGAATAACACAGCCCATATAAACATGGTCCACCTGCTCGGCAGGAACGCCTGCTCTTTCAAGAGCGTTTTTAATAACGATTGCGCCGAGGTCAACAGCGGGAGTTGTGCTGAGAGTGCCGCCCATTGTGCCGATAGCAGTACGGCACGCGCCGGCAAGAACTACTTTTCTTGACATAATTATTACCTCACATTCATTATTTGCACCCCGAATAACGGGGCGGGTTTCAAACCTTGCTAATATAATAATATAGTAAATTACGATTGTCAATAATTTAACAAATTTTCGGCAAACATAATAAAATTATCGCTTTAAAAACTGTTTTTTCGTGCATTTTGAAACGGTTAAAAAACGGTAAAAAGTACGCTGTTAAGCCGTTTTCATAACTTTGTGCATTATTTGTCATTCTTTTGGAACTTTTTAGCATTATACCCTTTATTTTGTTTTATAATTATGAAAGAATTTTATTTTTTGTATTTTATTTCAAGCAAGAGGCTTAATTAATTTTACAATATTTACATTTAAATATTATAAACATTAATATCCGTATTCTGTTGATAATGAATTGACAATAAATATTATGGTAATTATTTGTAAAGTTCATTTTATTCCAAAACGCAGAAAACGATATATTTATCAGAGGGTAAAAAATAAGCGGCAACCTGAATTGCCGCTTTTAATCTTTATTTTATGCCGCTGTTATACCTTTTTCGGTAAGCTGCTCAGCAGTTGCCGGGAAAGTATTTTTATAAACTATATCAAGAGAAGCGCTCTTGTCTTTAAGAATAGCTACATCGGCATGCTGAACATCAATGTGAACTCTCATTGTGTATTCGCCGGAAACAATCTCGCCTGTTGCGGTGTTGATTGTTACGGTGCCGGAACCGCCTTTGTAATCAACAACAAAGTTTTCACTGATTGTGCCGGAAGAGAATGAAAGAACGCTGATTGATTCAACGGTTGAGGTAATATCGCCGAGGGTGTTGAAGAAATGGCCCTGTGCATCCGAGCCGGGCATTGAAAGAACAACGCCTTTAGGCTGAATTGTGATATTTATTGTGCCGTCCCCGTTATCAACAACATTTGCCATAAGCACATCGTCTGCCGTAAGAAGTGATTTTGTAACATCTATGCCGTCTCCGACTTTATCGGCAGTGGGGCTGATATTGCCGCAGGGCGGAAGACCTTTAACTCCACCTTTAAATACGCTGCCGAGAATAGACGGAACAAGTTTATTTACAACATCGTTTGATTTGCCTTCAACCAAAAGATTTTCAATAGTTAAATCTTCCATACCAAGCAGTTTATAATAAGTGGCTGTTGTGCCGTTATCATTATACTGAGCGGTAAGTGTTTTTGTATAGTTATAGCACTGAATATAATAGTTAACAACATCTTCAACAGTATTGAATTCAATGCCGCCGTAAGTATCGGGAACAAATTCATCAATAGTTGCAACATCAGCGTCGCCCGCGGCGTCTGCGTCTACGGGAGCAGCCACATAGGCTCCGCCGGGTTTAATTACAGTAACAGTAAGTACCAAAAAAACCAAAGCAATTACCAACAATACGGCTAAAAATTTATTAAAGTTACCAAGTTTTGATTTTGCTTTCATGCTGAAATTCCCCCTTGCCATATAATAATAACCTATTTGAAACACTTTTTCAACATTTTTTTAAAATTATTATAAAATTTATGAAATGCAATAACCGCCGCCCTTTCTTTTTAAACGCCGCGTTTTAAGTTTATTATTGCAATCAGCGCTTTATGTGTTAAAATTGAAATATGATATAATTACAAAAAACAGCATCGGGTTTCAGAGGAAACATTATGGATAAAAAAGAAAAAAGCACTTTAAGAAAACTTAAGCATAAAAATTACGAAGGCTTTTTGCTGATTATAAGAGGGATAGAAACAGGTATTGCCGCAGGGCTTGTGTGCGTGCTGTTTCGCTTTTTGCTTTCAAAGGCGGAGGAATATTTGTATATCATTATAAACGCCGTAAAGGAAAGCCCTTTAAAATCCGCACTTTGGATAGCAGCGCTTGCCGTTTTGGGAATTGCTGTTTCCCTGATAATAAAAATAGAGCCTGATTCCGGCAGCAGCGGCATACCGCAGGTAACGGCGGAGATAAGAGGAATTATTTCCCCGAAATGGTGGAAAGTTATAATAGCAAAACTTTTCGGCAGCACCGTTTCCGTATTTTCCGGACTGAGCCTCGGCAGAGAAGGCCCGAGTATTCAGTTTGGCGCAATGGCGGCAAAGGGGGCGGCAAAAATCACCCGGGCGGATAAAACAACGGAACTTCGCATGCTGAGCGCCGGAGCGGGCGCAGGTCTTTCCGCGGCATTTAACGCGCCGCTTGCGGGCGTTATGTTTGTGCTGGAAGAAATATATAAAACTTTTGACAAGGCTGTGCTTTGCATGGCTATTGTTGCGGCGGTTGTTGCGGATTTCATTTCAAAACTGTTTTTCGGGCAGGATACGGTTTTCAGTTATCAGTCCGAAACAATTCCGCTTAAATGGTACTGGCTGCTTATAATTTTCGGTATAATTTCAGGGTTGTTCGGGGCATTTTACAACACCTTTATGATTGCCTGCCGCGATTTATTTGCAAAAATAAAGAAAATACCGCAGTGGGTAAAATTCGCATTTGTATTTGCCGTAAGCGGAATAGTGGGGCTTTTCCTGCCGCAGGTGCTTTGCGGCGGGCACAGCATGGTTCAACTGCTTATAGCAGAACGCCCCGGGATAATGATAGTGCTGGGGCTGTTTGCTGCCAAATTCATATTCGGCGCGTTCAGTTTTTGCTCCGGAGCGCCGGGCGGCACGCTTTACCCGATGTGCGTTTTAGGCGCATACGGCGGCGCGGCTTTTGCACAGGCGGCAATTGCTTTATTCGGTATGGACTCCGCACTTTGGCAGGATTTTGCCGTGCTTGGAATGGCGGGACTTTTTGCCTCCATAGTGCGCGCGCCTGTTACGGGGATTATACTTGTGTTTGAGATAACGGGCAATATTAACACCCTGCTGCCCCTTGCGGCGGTAAGCCTTATTTCATACGCCGTGGCGGACGCGCTGGGCAGCACCCCGTTTTACACCGCGCTTGTTGAAAGAATTGAGCAGGGCGGCAACGCCAAAGCGGAAGTAAAAAAGAGCGAAAAAGTGCTGAAAACATATGTTATACCAACGGGCAGCCCGGCAAGCGGAAAAACCATTGCTGAACTGGACTGGGGCAAGCACAGCGTTATAGTTTCTGTTGAGCGCGGCGAAACGCCGATAACACCGAAAGGAAATACCGAACTTAAAGCGGGCGACTCGCTTGTGTTTATGATAAGCCAGCGCAGATTTGCCCAGACATGTAAAAAGATTGAAAACGCAATAAACGGCGAAAGCGGCGAAAACAGCAAATAGATTTATTTAGCACAAAGCAAAAATAAACTGAAAATTAATTTGCAAAATATGAAAGCGAATGTTATAATTTAATTTATAGTATCATTTTATAATTGCGGGAGGGCGTATAGTTGAAACAAGCAGAAAAAAATAAAAAAAGCAGAATACAAATAATAAACGCCGCCATAAAACTTTACGCCTATGCGGGCGGCCCCGAAATTTCTTTAAACGAACTTTGCCGTGAAAACAATATTTCCAAGGGCAAATTTTACCATTATTTCTCATCTAAAGACGAACTTTTTAAAGTATCGACAAATTATATTATAAGCGAACTTTGCAAAGATATAGAAAGTTATAATGTTTCCTCTGACAAAACAATAGAAGAGAATTTTAAGGATTATTATTCTCAAAGAATAAAATTCTGGATTTCTCATTCTGATTATTTTATGATTTTGTACGATATTCTTACAAATCATGATTATGAATATAAAAAGCAGTTTGTTCCGCTTTTGGAGCAATACCGCTCTACGCTTCAGTACAAAACAATGGAAATGATTCACACAGTAAATTTTGAGAAAAAAATTTCAGACAGCGAATTGTTTGATGTTATAAAATCCGTTTTTGAAAGTATGTTTATTAAAGACCTTTACAAAATAATCATCACCCAAAGAAACGGATATGAAACTTATGCTAAAAAACTAAGCGACGACCTGCTTGATTTTTACTCAAGGCTGATAAATGTTTTGCTGTACGGCATATTTAATAAAGAAACGCCGGAGGATAAATAACCCCCGGCGCTTTTATTTATATAAAATTTTAATCGAATAAACAGTTAAACGGCTTTAAGTACGCCCCGCGAAAGCGGGGCTCAGGCAGTCGATAAAGTCGGTTGCACCGCGCGTAACTAAAAATATGGCGAACTATCATAAAAAATAAATAAATCGTAATATTTAAATCATAAATTCATTAAGTCAGAACTTAAAACAGAAATGCCGCACAAAGGTGCGGCATTTGCGCTTTCCGCCTTTGCCGGATTTACCGTACCTCTGTACGCCTACAATCCGTCAAATGCGAAATCC
>CALWID010000029.1 GCA_944380635.1 uncultured Eubacterium sp.
CGCCCGGGAAAATAGGTCGACGCTGACACTTGCCTCACTCTTATTGAGTGAGGCTCTTTTTTTATCCTCTTTTCCTTAATTTTATATGTTTTTGAATTTTGTAAATATTTTGTCGCTTTTGCTTGTTCAAAATTAGTTTACCTAAGATTTACATTTTGTTATATACATATCTATAATTATCCGTTATGATGAATATATCGGAAGTAACCGATATATAATTTTTAAGGGGTGCTGTTTATGGTAGAATACATAACAGGAATTAATGGTATAGGTAAATCAAAAATTATGGCGGAAACGGCGGTGTCAACTGCCCAAACAAGCGGCGGCAATGTTGTTTATGTTGACTGCACAAATAAGTTAACTAGTGAACTTCCGCGCTCTATCCGCCTTATCAACGCACGGGATTATGAAATTGACTGCATTTCATCTTTAAGCGGCTTCTTGATGGGGCTTTGTGCAAGTGATTACGATTTAACGGATGTTTTTGTTGACTCCGCGCTTGATATGTTTGCAGGCAGTAAAGATGAAATTAATGAATTTCTTGATGTTATAGCAAGAGCGTCAAAATCCACCGGCGTTGATTTTCATTTTTCAATTTCAGATATTTCAACTCCGCAACTTGTTTATCAGAGCGTAAGTGAATAAATATCTAATTTACGAGCCGGCATTCGCCGGCTTTTTTTTCTTGACTGTTTGTTAATTTTATGTTATTTTATGGAAAAGAGGTAATTGTTATGTTTAATTTTTGCGTAAAATCAAATAACGCACATCAGCCTATGCAGTATGTATGGGCTTATTCAGCGTGCGTTCATTTGGTGTTGTAGTAATTACTTGGTTATATTTTAAGCACTGATGAACGATATTTCGTTTCTCAGTGCTTTTTTTATTTTTGAATGAGGGTGATAACTTATGAATTTTATTGAAGAATTTTACTCGAAGTATGACGAGGATAAACGCCTTACATCTAAAAATCACCTGCCGGAGTATCTGATTACTATGAAATATATTGAAAAATATCTTTCACCCGGTGCAAAAATTGCGGAGATTGGCGCCGGTACCGGCAGATATTCTGTTGCGCTTGCTGAAAAAGGCTACCCTGTTACAGCAGTCGAACTTGTTGAGCATAATATAAATATTATGAAAAGAAAGGTAGAACCAAATCATGATATTAAAATATTTAAAGGCAATGCTGTTAACCTTTCTTTTCTTGAAAGTAATACATATGATATTGTTTTGCTGCTTGGCCCTATGTATCATCTTTTTACATTGGAAGATAAGCACCGCGCGCTCAGCGAGGCAATACGCGTTGCAAAGAAAGGCGGCGTTATCTTTGCCGCATACTGTAACAGCGATACTACTATGTATAAAATGTTTTATAAAAGGCGTATTCTTGAATATGTTGATAAATATAAGATAGGCGATGATTATCATGCCGTTTCAAACCCAAACGAGGTGTTTTGCCTTTACAAAAAGCCTGAGATAGACGAACTTATGAAAAATTATAATGTTGAGCGCCTGCATTTTGTGGGGGTCGATATGCTTTCCTATCTATATGACAATAAATTAAACAGGCTTAATAAGCGCGAATTTGCAGAATATATGAAATTTCTTAATTCAATATGTGAAAGGGAAGACTGTGTCGGTCTTTCAATGCATATGCTTGATATTTTCAGAAAAAATTGACATAAGCGCCGTTTAAATTTATAATAGTTATGTGTCTCAGTCAGAAAGGATTTTACTATGAAAATAGCAGTTATGGGCTACAGCGGAAGCGGAAAATCCACTCTGGCAAAACTACTTGCCGGGAAATACGGCATACCTCTTTTGTATCTTGATACTGTCAATTTTAAAGAAAACTGGCAGATACGGGATAGGGAAGAGGGCAGAAAAATCGTTTCTGATTTTATGCAAAATGAAAACTGGGTTATAGACGGAAATTACAGCGAATTTTATCAGCCCGAACGCCTCAGTCAGGCTGATATGATAATAATTCTCTGCTATAACCGCTTTGTTTGTATGAAACAGGCGTTTCAGCGCAACTTGGAATATAAAGGCAGGTCAAGGGAAAGCATTACAAAAGGCTGTAATGAAAGAATGGATTTTGAATTTTTCCTTTGGATTGTTTATAAACAGTATTCCAAAAAACGCAAAACAAAATTTGCGTCAATCAAAGAAAATTATTCAAATAAAACATACCTGTTTAAATCAAGAAAAGAATTAAACGCTTTTCTTGCAACAATTTAACAGGCAACACAAAAAGAAGGCGGAACACTCCGCCTTTTTTATTTTGTGCAAATATCATATTTCAATTCATAATATTTGTTTTTGCATTGTTTACCCGCCAACACATTTTAAATATAATTCACTAAAGTCATCTATAGTGCCTTTGTGTAATAGAAACCGGTAGCCGTTATGGAGCGCGGTCTGCCTGTCCTTTTCCTCATCTGCTATGGCGTAACCCAAACTTTCGGCAAGTCTTTTAAATCCCCGTGGGTAATATACGCTCCAGTTTAGCGGCATACCGTCAAATTCCATAAGCGTTCCGCCTATATCAAAAACAATTATCCTGTTTGCCATGATAAGCGCCTCATATCTGTTTTATCAAAAAAAGTTTGTTTCTTTGCTAAATGACGATATGTGTTATGTAACCGTTTCCTAAAAATAGTTCAGCAGTTCAGTCAAGTTGCTTACCGTAATATCCGCCTTATATTCATCGGATCGCGGCGCTTGGTATGCGCCGAAGCCCTGCTTGATATGCACAGTTCTCATGCCAAGCTTTTTAGCGGGGAAGATGTCGTTGTCAAGTCTGTCGCCGATCATAGCGGCGTTTTGCGCGCGGCATTTTGCCTTGTTCAGCGCAAGCACAAATATTCTGCTGTCTGGCTTTTCATATCCAGTTTCTGCCGAGAAAATACATATGCTTATATATTGGCTCAGACCAAATTTTTTCAGCCGTTCCTCTGCCCCTGCCGACTGATTTGCAATGATGCCGATGGAATATTTTTTGCTGAGTTCTTTAAGTACATGCTCAGCTTGCGGATACGGCTTTTCAAGCGCTTTGGGGTACGGCGTTTTTTCCTCTATTCCAAGCGCTTCCATAGCACCGTAAAACTGCTGGCGGTAGTCGGCGGACGCCCGGCACATCTCATTATAGATCTGCTCGTAGGTGAATGTTCTGCCGTAACGCCTGCGTTGATATTCTATGCAGTCTTTTATCCGCTTTTCGTGCGCCGCGTGTTCGTCTATCAGTGTGTAGCCGAGATCAAAAAACAGCCATTGAATATTGTCCGGCATTTTATATATTCCTTTCATAAATATATACTTCGTTGTGGTTTCTGTTTATTATTGTGCCCTTTTTTGTGTAGCCTAATTTTTCGTGCAGTTTAATGCTTGCGGTGTTATTTAATCTGATTTGCGCCTGCGCATAAGAATATCCTTTGCTTTTTGCGGCGCTTAGCAGATTTTTCATAATATTATATGCAATTCCTTTGCGCCTGTATGGCTCAAATACAGTTGGGCCTATACTTATTTTGCCGTTTGGCAGTTCCGCCATACTAAACCAGCCGGCTCTTTTTCCGCCGTATTCTGCGGCGAAAACTTCGCAATATCTTCCGTTAAATTCATTTTTATTCCAGTCCGAAATAAGTTGCCTTATTTTATCGGTGCTCATATTTATAAATTCATAAATTTTCAGCGTCTCGGCATCGTCGGCAGTAAATTTCCGTAATGATATTTTCATATTAGCCCTTTCATTGAAACCATTAAAATTAATATCATATATTAACCTGATTTTAACATATTTTACTTTATTCTTCAAATTTTATATTGACTTTTTTCTGAGTGGTTGTATACTGTTAAAAACAGAAAAATTAGCAGGATAATTTCGCCGCTCAGAATTTTATTTCAGGTTATGGTTTTCCAAATTTATATGTTGGCGCATATGAATTTTGACCGCTGCCGGTTCTTATTGCTTTCTTATTTTTGCAGCCTGAAAGGCTATGGTGATTAGCGTGAAAAATCACGCTAATCAGATTATATTGCACTCAAAATTTGCCTGCGGCATAATTTTGAGATGGCTGAATCACCATTAACGCCTTATCAGGCTGCAGTAAGGCGTTAATAATTTTAATTTATTTTTACAGCCTGAAAGGCTATGGTGATTAGCGTGAAAAATCACGCTAATCAGATTATATTGCCCTCAAAATTTGCCTGCGGCATAATTTTGAGATGGCTGTAATCACCATTAACGCCTTATCAGGCTTTACAGTAAGGCGTTAATAATTTTAATTTATTTTTACAAGCCTGAAAGGCTATGGTGATTAATGTGAAAAACGACCTTTTAAAAGGCAGTCCTGTTCGGACAGTTATAATATTCGCTCTTCCTATAATGCTCAGTTCGCTTTTGCAGTATTCATATAATTTTGTGGATAATATTATAGTCGGCAGATATGTCGGCACCGAGGCGCTTGCCGCAGTAGGCAATATCAGTTCAATAAACAGTTTTATTATCGGAACCGCTCTTGGATTAACCAGCGGGTTTACCATTCCCGTGGCGCAAAAATTCGGCGCTCAGGATTATAAGGCAATGAATAAATACGCCGGAAACAGTATCTCCCTGTCATTTTTAATAGGCGTTATAATCGCAGTTGTTGCCCATATTGTTTCGTACCCGATTTTGCGCCTTATCAATACGCCTGATAATATAATGGAACTTTCCGCGTCATATATAAATATTCTCTATTTCGGAGTGCCGATACAAATGCTGTTTAATAATTTTACAGGTATCGCCAGAGCGCTCGGGGATAGTAAAAGACCTTTGTACTTCCTTGTTGTAAGCGTTATAGTCAATCTGTTTCTCGATATACTTCTTGTTAAAAATTTTGATATGGGCGTTGAGGGCGCGGCAATCGCAACCGTATTTTCATATTTTGTAGCAGCGGTTTTTGCGGGAATTTTTGTTTTGAAAAAAGAAAAATGCCTTAATGTTAAATTTTCAGATTTGAAAATCAGTTCAAAACATTGTATAGAACAGCTTAAACTCGGAATACCCGTATCGCTTCAGTTTACTATAACTTCAATCGGCTCAATGGTTCTTCAAACAGCCATAAATGCTTTTGGCTCATCTGCTATAGCGGCAATAACCGCGGCGGGCAGAGTAGAGCAGGTTATGAATATTCCTATGAGCGGGCTCGGCGTAAGTAATTCAACTTTTGTTTCTCAGAATTACGGCGCTAAGCAGTATGAACGAATATTAAAATCCGTAAAGAATATATTTATTTTGGATGTTATTGTTTCAGTTGCCTGCAGCGCGGTGCTTATTTTCGCCGGACCGTATGTTGTTAAGTGGTTTGTTGATGACCCAAACGCTCAAATGCTTTCATATGCAAATCAGTATCTTTATACTATAGGCGGTTGCTATGTTTTCGTCTCAATTCTGTTTGTGTTCAGAAATACTTTGCAGGGCCTCGGATGTACTTATGCAAACGCCATTGCCGGGGCGGGTGAACTTATCGGCAGAATTCTTGTTTCTTACTGTTTTACACCGCTTTTCGGGTTTGCGGCGGTCTGTTTTGCAGGACCCTGCGCTTGGGTACTTGCAGACATACCCCTTATTGTGATATACTTAAGGAAAAGAAAGGAATTTAAAGCCTTAATTAAATCACAGGAGGGTGCCGAACCATGCCGTATTACTATGTAACTCTATCTGTCGGTCTGATTGTGTCTTTCGTCTTTCTGTTTTTCAGAGCAAAAGGCGCAAGCATAAAAAATTTGTTTTTCAAAATTGTATCAAGTCTTTGTTACCTGCTTACAATGGTATTCGCTTTTAACGCAAATCCGCATAACTATCCCGCGTACGGCTCGCTCCTAATTATGGGCGGCATACTCGGGCTATGCGGCGATATTGCGCTTGACCTTAAATACATATACCCGCAGGACGCTAATTCTTATCTTAAAGCGGGCTTCCTGTTTTTCCTTGTAGGGCATATCTTTTATTCGGGCGCGGTTATTTACCACAACAGTTTCAAGTGGTGGTGGATTATTATTTGCGCCGTTGTTGCGGTTGCAATCGCGTGCGCAACAGTATTTTCAGCAAATATGATGAAGGTGCATTACGGTAAATACAGAAAGGTTGTGCTTGCCTATGTTATCTTCCTTACGCTGACTACAGTTGTTTCAATTTTTGCCGCTTTCGTTACAAAGGAAAAATCAATGATTGTAATGGCCGTAGGCTCAACGCTTTTCACTCTTTCCGATGTTGTGCTTAATTTCACATATTTCAGCCGCGGCTGGGATAAACCTTTCCACCTTTGGATAAATCATTTCCTTTATTACGCAGGTCAGTATCTTATTGCCGCGTCAATAATCTTTATCTAAATTTAATTAATAAAACAGCGCCTTGCGGTTTGTTTTGCCGCAGGGCGCCTTTTTTTAAAATTCTTTTTTATTGTAAATGTAAACCGATATAGCGGCGGATATGATAAATATTACCGCAGCCGCAGCCGCTAAAATCATCACAGCAAAACTACTGTTAAAAACAGAGTAGACCGCCTGGTTTGCGTTTATTGACGCTATTGCAGAAACGGAAGCAATCGCCATAAGCAGCGCGATTATTATTAAATTAATTATCCTGCCCTTTAAATATCCGAATTTATATATTATGGGCAGAATAACGCACGGCGATATTAAGCCGAATAAAAGCATTATCGTGAAATTTAAAAGCACTTCGTTTAAATTTCCGCCTTTTGCCGCAAATAAAATAACCGAGTATATAACCGATACGGGTATCACAATCAAAGCGGTCAGTAAATATTTTTCAAGCACTATCTGCTTTCTGCTAACAGGTAAAACCGCTTCGTATAAGTTCCATTTCGATTGCTCGTCATAGGCGGATATTGTTATCGGAATAATGGATACCATTGCAACCGCATAATAAGTGAAGTTTAAGTTTGATGTTTCCGCTGAGGAACCGGTTATAGATATAATGAAAAAAATCAGAGAAACTATAAAATGAAATATACAGTATTTTCTGATGAGTATGGAATCTTTTAGCAATATCCCTTTCATTTTTTCTCACCCCTTATCATATATACAAAAAGGTCTTCAAGATTTACCGGCTGTGTGTTTTTAATATCTGCCGCGGCTTTTTTTCTGATTACAGCCGTGGTGCCGAACTGAGTTTTTCTGCTTCCTATTACATCGCTCTTTTCTATCGCCGCAAATTCATCGCCGCTCATTTTGGCAATAACGCATTCGGAAAGCAGTTTGTCTTTTTCCTCTGTAATTATCATTTTGCCTTTGTGCATAAATGCAATGTAGTCGCATATCTTTTCCAGGTCGCTTACTATATGTGAGGAAATCAGTATTGAGTGTTCTTCATCGCTTATAAAATCATAGAATATATCCAGTATCTCATCTCTTACAACAGGGTCAAGGGTTGAGGTCGGCTCGTCAAGCAGCAGCAGTTTTGCGTTGTGGCTTATTGCCGCCGCAATCGAAATCTTCATTTTCATACCCCGTGAAAGGTCTTTTATTTTTCTGTCGGCAGGAACTTCAAATTTTTTCAGATAATCAAAAAATTGATGTTCGTTCCAGCGGTTAAAAACATTTTTAAGCACCTTGTTTATGTCTTTCGGCGTAAATGCATCATGAAAACGGCATTCGTCAAATACTACTCCGATGTCATCTTTTGATACTGCTTTTTCATCTTTTCCAAGAATGGATATTTCGCCGCCGTCCTTTTTGAGCATTCCAAGCAAAAGTTTAAGCGTTGTGCTCTTTCCGGCGCCGTTTTCGCCGATAAGCCCCATAATGCACCCGCAGGGCAGCGTAAAACTGATTTTATCAAGCGTAAAACCTTCAAAGTTTTTTGTAAGGTTTTTAACTTCAACAGCGTTCATTACTGTTCCTCCTCGTCAAGCGTTTTCAGCATGTCTATTATGTCTTCCGTAGTATATCCGCAGGCACAGCCGAGTTTTATAGCCGCGTCAAGATGTTCTTCTATCTGCCTTAAAGTTTCTTCGCGCAATAGTTCCGTGTTTTTCTTCGCAACAAAAGAGCCTCTTCCCGGGGCAGTGTAAATAAACCCGTCTTTTTCAAGTTCTTCATATGCGCGCTTTGTTGTAATAACGCTGATATGCAGTTCTTTAGCAAGGTTTCTTATAGACGGCAGCGGAGAATCTTCCTCCAGTTCGCCGCTTATTATCTGCGCCTTTATCTGCTGATATATCTGGTCGTAAATAGGCACACCGCTTTGGTTGTTTATAAAAATCAACATACTTTTTCTCCTGAACAGTTAACTGTATATATACAGTATACACAGTATAAACGCACTTGTCAATTCTTTTTATAAAAAAAATCCGCTCAAAAAAGAGCAGATATAATTATATATTCAAGTTGCTTTTCAAGCATAAAAACACCTCTTTCATATGCCTTATAACCATTATATATGTTTTTAAATCCTAAATCAATAAAAATGCTATTGCAATATTTCTCTAATTTTGGTATTATTAATTAGTGATATTTTTTCTGTCGGAGGGTTTACGGTAAATGAAAAAAGTATTTTCGGTGTTTATGTGCGCTGTTTTGGCAGTTGTTTGCTCGTTCGCATTTGCGGGCTGCTCAAACGCGGAAAATTTAACGTATGATATTGTTATGATTACAGACGGCGGCACGGTTGCAGACGGCGCTTATAACGAGAGCGCCTGGAACGGTATTGTTGATTATGTTGAAAATGCCAACACCGTTGTTTCTGAGGAAAGCAAAAAAGTCACATACAGATATTATCAGCCTCATGTTGATGAGGATGAAACACTCTCCACCGAGACCGCACTTCAGTACATAGATCTTGCAGTTGAAAAGGGCGCGAAGTTCATCATCCTTCCCGGCGAAGTATTTGAGGTTGCCGCATATGAGGCTTCCAGGCAATACAGTGATGTCAATTTTATTCTTATAGACGGTATGCCTCACGCTGAGGGCGACGATACTGACGCTTATATCCAAAATGTTATGACCGTTTCTTTCAGCGCTCTTGAAAGCGGCTTCCTTGCAGGGTATGACGCTGTTATTTCCGGAAACACAAAACTCGGCTATTTCGGCTCTGTAAATTCAGATACTTCTAGTTCATACGGCGCAGGCTTTGTTCAGGGCGCTCAGTATGCCGCTGAACAGCTTGGAATACCTGTAACTATGGATTATGCGGATTACGATTCCTCTCTTCTTGATTACAACTATGATTTTACACTTACCGCAAATTATGAAAAAATAGATGAAACAAACGGAAAAGTCTTTGTTGTTAAGGTTGAAAACGGTACGGGTTCAGGCACTTATACAGAAGGTCAGAATGTTACCGTTAAAGCAGACCCGGCCCCTGAAGGCAAAGTGTTTGACCATTGGGAGTGTAAGAGCAATACAGACGGTGTTAAGGATAGTAAAGTAAATATCTCTTCAGAAAAAGAATCTGAAATGAATCTGCTTGTTGAGGAGTGCGACTGCACTATTACTGCAGTTTATGCGGACGCTGAGTCAACTACATATCCCGTAGTTGTTAATAATGCGGACGACTCCGTTTATTCAACTCAGTATATTATGGCGGGTGAATCCTGCAATGTTGTAGCGCCGTCTGCTGAAAGCGGAATGGTGTTTGACCATTGGGAAATCAATACTGACGAAGAAGGCGCTATAGACGATATTAACGCTAAAGATACTTGGGTGCATGTAACAGATACAACACAGGGTATCACGCTTACTCCCGTTTATGTGGAAAACGGCGCTCCCACTTTTGATGTTACTGTTGTAACAGGCGAGGGCGGAAACGGCGAATCAACCGGTTCCGGTTCATATGTTACGGGCGATGTTGTTTCGGTAACCGCTGCCGTTCCGCAGGAGGGTTATATTTTCTCTCACTGGTCAACGGCTGATGATGACGGTTTCAGCACCGATATAGTTATGGAAAATGAATATTTCCCGTCAACAACCTATACAATGCCTAACCGTTACCAAGCAGTTGTTGAAAAAATGTATGATGAAGGCGTATCGGTAGTTTATGCAGGCGGCAACCCTGAGTGCAACGCCGTTTCGGACGCAACTTGGAATTACAGTTATGATAAACTTGCAATCGGCGCGGAGAATTGGCAGTCGTCTTGGGACCATTATGTAACTACAACTATTAAGGATTACGGCTCAGCAGTAAAAGCCTGCCTCAGCGATTTCAGAGGCGGTTATACATATAACGGCGATTGCTCTAATAACGGTATTTATCTCAGCAGTGTAGCAGAGGAAAATCAGCAGGCATATGATGAAGTATACAGCGCTCTTGCAAACGGCTCTATCAAAATTACAGGCGTTGCTCCGGGCGCGGATGTCCGCCTCGTTTTGGATTCCAACTGCCTTACGCTTGATTACTGGATAATTAACGGCGATTCGGTAGTGTATAATACAGTTCCCGCTGAATAAAATTGTATACTTATATAAAAATAACCTCCTCGGTGATTTCACTGAGGAGGTTTCATTTTTGTTGTTTTACAGCAGTTTGTCCTTTTCAACGGCTTTGTTTACGGCGTTATGAACAGCCGCTTCAAATCCGTCAGCCTGCAATGATAATACGCCTTCTATGGTTGTGCCTCCCGGCGAGCAAACCATATCGGTTAGTTTGTATGGATGTTCGCCGCTTTCAAGCACCATTTTTGCGCTGCCCATAACTGTTTGGGCGGCAAATTTAAGAGCCAGGTCTTTGCTCATTCCGTTTTTAACTCCTGCGCGCGCAATTGCGTCAATAAACATATAAGAATAAGCCGGCACACAGCCTGCAATAACGCCGAAAAGCGGAAAACTGCTTTCGGGCAGTTCGGTTATCTCTCCGACTGCGCTGAATATTTTTATCACGAACTCTTTAACTTCTTCTGAAACGCTTTCATTTGCGCAAAGCGCGCTGCAAGCGGCGCCGACTTTGGCGTTTATATTTGGCATAACCCTTATAACAGCGCATTTTCCTGAAAGGTTTTCCTCAATAAATGAAATCGTTTTTCCTGCCGCTATTGAAACAAGAGTTTTGTCGCTGCCGCAAACAGTGCCGTCTATTTCTTTAAGCACTGATGAAAGCACATTAGGCTTAACTGCTAATACAGTTATGTCGCCTTTTTCCGCGGCGTCTTTTGCGCTTTCGGCAATGCTGATTCCCGTTTCGCTTTTTAATTCCACCGTCTTGCTTTCGTTTGTGTCAAAAGCATATATGTTTTCCGGTTTTACCGCGCCTTTTGCGGCAATTCCTCTGATTATTGCCCCTGCCATATTTCCGCAGCCGATAAATGATATTTTCATTTTATAATTCCTCCGTATTTCATTTTTCTTTTTTCATTTTAATGTATTTTTCGCGAGTGGCAATGCCGCCGCGTATGTGGCGCTGTGCTTTGTTTTCCTCAAGCACTTTTTTCACATCGTCATAAAGCAGTTTATCTATATTCCTAAGCCGTTTGGTTACATCTATATGCACCGTGGATTTGCTGATTCCGAAAACTGCCGCCGCGCGTCTTACCGTTGCGCCCGTATCGCGTATGTATTCGCCTATTTCAACGCATCTTTTGTCCACATTACCAATCAAGGTTTTCACCGTCCTTGGTAATATATATTTAATTTCAGCGTTTTTTATACATTTTTTTGAATAAGCAAAAGTGATAAATCCGAAACTGCTTTAGGTCAAAGATTTTTATGGCGCGGATTTTTGTCATTCAAGGCATAAAACGCAGTTAATTCTTTCGGATTAACGAGTATTTTAACACAGCATGGCCGGTAATCCGCCCGAAAATGATTTCGGATTTGCCTTATTTGCTTACTGCGCGGCGTTTATATATTAAATGTATTTTACATCATAAATTAAAATAAGTAAAGGTATTTACAGATTTGTTTTTATTATGCTATAATTATTAAAGTATCTTTTTAATAAATAAACTGCATGAGGTGCCTTATGATATATGATTTAAAAAAGGATAATTATAAGAATTTTAATGTTTTTAAGGATAATATTCTTGAGCCCCGCTCTTATTTTATTCCGTTTTCTTCTGAAAAAGAAATGAACGAAACTGATATTAGAACAGAGCGTTATAACTCCTCAATGGTTGCCGTTCTTTCCGGCGAATGGGAGTTTAAATATTATCAAAAACTTTCTGATATGCCGTCGTCTTTTGATACGGATAAAGAAAAATGCGATATTATATCTGTTCCGTCCTGCTGGCAGTTTACCGGCTATGAAAAGCCGTATTATATAAACAGCCGCTATCAGTTTGAGTGCGCGCCGCCGCATTTTCCGGAGGACTGCCCCGTGGGCGTCTATATTAAAAAATTTATGCTCGGAGAAATAAACGGTAAATATACACTCACTTTTCTCGGCGTTGCGCCTTGCTTTGATTTGTTTGCAAACGGCAAATATGTTGGTTACAGCGAGGGCAGCCATAATACAAGCGAATTTGATATTACCGCTTTCCTTACTCAGGGTGAAAATGAAATAGTTGTGTGCGTTCATAAATGGTGCAACGGCACTTATCTTGAATGTCAGGATATGTATAGAAATAACGGCATTTTCCGTGATGTTTATATTACAAGAACGGGCGAGAATTCGATTTATGATTTTGAGGCACGCACAAGTCATAATTCAGACGGCACTTATCTGCTTGATGTTATTCCTGATTTTAAAATCAGCGATGAGGTTACTTTTACCGCCAGCCTTTTAGATAAGGATAAAATTATATCCGAAAAAAGCATTAATGTTTGCCCGGGAAAAGTTGATAAGGTAACTTTTGATGTACTTGATGTGCTTGAGTGGACTGCCGAAACGCCTAATCTTTACAGCCTTGTGCTGAAACTTGAAAAAGACGGCGAACTTTGTGAAATAATACGGAGAAATATAGGCTTTAAACATATTAAGATAAATAAAAATGTTTTTTATTTCAATAATAAAAAGATAAAACTTCTCGGCGTAAATCATCACGATACAAATCCTAAAACAGGCTATGTTATGACCGTTGAGGATATGGAAAAAGATGTAAAAATATTTAAGCAATATAATGTAAACTGCGTGCGGACATCTCATTATCCACCGGACCCGGCGTTTCTTGACCTCTGTGATGAATACGGCGTTTATGTTGTTGATGAGGCGGATATTGAGTGCCACGGCGTATGCGAAATACATAAGCCTAATCTTATATCGCAAAATCCTGAGTGGAAAGAGCATTATTGGGACAGAGTTTCAAGAATGTTTCAGCGCGATAAGAATCATCCGTCAATAACAATGTGGTCGCTCGGCAATGAATCCGGCGGTTACCGCTGTCAGGACTATTGCTGCGAAAACCTGAAAAAATTAACCGATATTCCGGTTCATTACGAAGGCGCCTGCCGCACAAAGCGCTGGTCTTATGATGTTCATTCGGAAATGTATACTTTCCCGAATGTCTGCAAGAAAATCGCAAACGGCAAAGGGCTTCCGTCAAAATACTATGAAAAGCCGTTTTATTTGTGCGAATATGCTCACGCAATGGGCGTAGGCGCGGGCGAACTTGAAACATATGTTAATACATTCTATTCTTCCGATATAATGCTCGGAGGGTGTATTTGGGAGTTTGCAGACCACGCCGCTTATAACGAAAACGGGCAGTATGAATATACATACGGCGGCGATAACGGCGAGTGGAAACATGACAGTAATTTCTGTGTGGACGGCCTTTTCTTCCCGGACAGAACTCCGCATCCTGGAGCCGCTCAAATGAAAGTCTGCTACCGCCCCGTAAGGGCTCAAAAGAAAATAGGCGGCGAATTTGAGTTCTTTAATCATATGTATTTCAAAAACGCAAAGTATACCGTTAATTATTCCGTTTTGAATGACGGCGAAGAGGTTAATTGCGGCTCTTTTGAAATTGATGTTGAGCCTCAGAGCGCTGAACGAAAAACCATCTCTTTAACTGAAAAAGGCAATACCTCGGTTGTGTTCACCTATTTTGACGGCGAAGATGAAATAGCAAGAGAGCAGATTATAGTTAATGCCGATTATGCAGCCGCAAACGCTGATACCGTCGCAAACGAAAAGTCTGATACTCCTCTTACCGTTTCCGAAAGTCAGGGCAGGGTAATTATCGGCTTTAAAAACGGTTCGCTCAGATTTAATTACACTACCGGAGAAATGGAAAGTTATGTGTATAACTCCCAAGAACTCTTAAATCAAATACCGCTCGGTAATGAAAGAGGCTTTCTTCCGAACCTTTACAGAGCGCCTCTTGATAATGATATGTATTTAAAATATACCTGGCATAAAGACGGGCTTAATCACATTTCCTGGGTAAAGAAAAAGTGCTCTTATGAAAAATCAGGCGATAATGTTGTTATTACCGCCGTTTACCGCTTAAAGACCTGTTCTTTCATATATGCCGGTACTTTCAGGGTTAAGTATACCGTAAATCCTTTGGGCAGAATAGCCGTGGATTATACTTATAAAAATCTGCCGTTTAAATTTGTGCCCCGCCTCGGTATGCTTGTTGAAATTCCTGAGAAATATTCAAAAATAACTTATTTCGGCTGCGATTCTGAATCGCTTTCTGATTTTCGCGAGCATGCCGTTATCCGCCGCGTTACAACCGATGTAGACGATATGCATGTTAAGTATATCAAACCACAGGAGAGCGGTATGAGATATAATACATTTTATGCTGAGGTAACGGACGAAAACGGTACAGGGCTAAGATTTGAAAGCAAAAAGCCCTTTGTTTTCAATGCAAACCATTATAATTCAGAGCAGATTGCAAAAGCCACACATAAAGAAGATTTGCTTAGGTATGATACAACAAATGTTCAGATAGACGGATTTATGCTCGGAGCAGGCTCAAACGCCTGCGGGCCGATACCGTCAAAAGAGCACAGAAAATTTATGGTGCGCTCTTTCTCTCACTCGTTTGTTGTAACGCCGCTGGGTGATTAAATGTTCAGAATCGGAAACGATATAGTCTTGGTTTCAAGAATAGAAAAAAGTATAAAAAATAAGCGCTTTCTAAGCGAGGTGTATACCGAAAAAGAACGGGAGCACTGCAAAAATGCCGAAAATTTTGCAGGCGTTTTTGCCGCTAAGGAAGCATATTTCAAGGCGCTCGGCACCGGTATTACAAAGCGTCTTAATGATGTTGAGATAATTTTTGATGAAAACGGCAAACCGCATATTGCCGGCGCAGAAAATTGTGATGTGTCCATCAGCCATGACGGCGAATATGCGTTTGCCTCAGTGATTATGTGGGAGCAGGTATGAGAATTTTAACCGCAGACCAAATCAGAAAAGCGGAAGAAACCGCTTTTGAAAGATATTTTACCGAAGCCGAACTTATGAAAAAAGCAGGCGAAAAATGCTTTGAAAAAATAATAGAGTATTACGGTGAAATTATTCGCGCTAAAAAAATTTCCGTAGTCTGCGGAAACGGCAAAAACGCGGGGGACGGCTTTGTTATTGCCAAAAAGTTAAGAGAGTACGGAGCCGAGCCGGAAATAGTTATCGCAGATAAATTTCCCACTTTGCCTGAGCCTTTAATGTATCTTGAAGAGGCGGAAAAAGCAGGCGTTAAAGCCGTGCCTTTTGAAGAAACAACTTTAAGCAGCGTGCTTGTTGTAGATTGTATTTTCGGAATCGGCTTTCACGGTGAGCCGCGCGAGCCTTTTTCCAAGGTGTTTGACTCTGTTAATAATTGCGGCGCGAAAATTGTTTCTGTTGATACGCCGAGCGGCACCAATGCCTCCGCGGGCACTGTTTATAAAGCCGTAAAGGCAGACCTTACCATAGCAATTTCAACTCTTAAATACTGCCATATTTTGCCGCCTGCAAATAATTACTGCGGCAAAACTGTGGTTGTTAATATCGGTATACCGGATGACTGCTTTGATTTTGATTGCCCTTTAACTATAACTAAAAAATTTGTTAAAAGTTGTTTTACAAAGCGCAATAAAAATTCTAATAAGGGTCAAAACGGTCATCTTCTTAATATCTGCGGCAGTTATCTTATGCCGGGCGCGGCGGTAATCTGCGCCAAAGCGGCGCTTAAAACAGGCGTGGGATTATTAAAATGCGTGTTCCCAAAATCGGTTTACCCCGTTATGACTTCCCATTTGATACAGCCTGTTTTTTCACCTATGAGTGAGAATGAGGATAAAACTCTTTCCATGGGCGCGCTCAATAAAATAAGCAATGAACTTGAGTGGGCGGACGCAGTCGCAATAGGCTGCGGGCTGGGCAAAAATGATGATACCGAAGTTATCGTAAATCAGGTAATACGCGGCAGCGAAGTGCCCGTTGTGCTTGATGCGGATGGTATAAATTGCGTAGTTGCGAATATAGATGTATTAAAGGATGCTCACGCTCCGCTCGTTCTTACTCCTCATCCCGGCGAAATGGCGCGCCTTACGGGCTTAAGCGTCGCAGAGATTGAGGCTTCCAGAATAGAAACGGCAAAAAAATTTGCGTCAGAAAATTCCTGCGTTCTTGTGCTGAAGGGCGCTGATACCGTTGTTACGGACGGCAAATCAGTTTTTGTAAACACCACGGGCAATCCCGGTATGGCAATGGGCGGCACGGGCGATATGCTTACAGGTATGATAGGCTCTTTTATTGCGCAGGGTATGGATTGTTATTCCGCCGCGAAATGCGCCGTTTTTATTCACGGAATGTGCGGCGATATTACCGCCGAAGAAATAAGCGTGCGCGGTATGACTATTGAAGATATGCTTGAACTTTTGGGAGCGTTAATGAGCGAATTTGAATAACGGAATGATTTTTTGAAGAAAATTTCTGCTCTGATTCTGATACTCTCGTTTTTGATGTGCGCCTGCTCGGTTCAGACGCAGGGTAAAGCCTTAAACGGTTTTTCCAAAAACGCAAGTGTTACTTTCGGGAATTTTAATTATAACTGCGCTGTGGTTTATAACGGAAAATCGGTTACGCTTTCTGCTCAGTCCACCTCCGCGGCAGGGCTTGTCCTGACTTATGACGGCAAAACCGTGGGCATAACTTATGACGATATAAGCCTTTCGCAGATAAATAATAATTTTGATTCTTCCAATCCCGCGGTTGCCCTGTATGAGGCGTTTGAGTGCGTAAACGGTTTGGAGGAATCGGATATAAGCACCATTAAAAACGGCTATCGCGCCGAAGGGGAAACTTCCCTCGGTAAATTTACCCTTGAAACGGACTCGGATTTTTATCCCGTTTTGCTTGAGTTTAAGGACTCTGAACTTACTTTTGAATTTAAAACAGAATAAAACGACTCCGCCTAACTGCCTTTCTTTACATAAGAGAGGCAGTTTTTTATGTAAGTTGCTCCCAACTCAACGCCCCTGTGTAAGGGGCAGTTTCAACGCAAGCCGTTCCTACCTAACTGCCTCCCCTGTGTAAGGGGAGGTGTCAACGAAGTTGACGTAGGGGTTGTTAAAGCGCTGAAATTTTAAAAATTAAAAAACAACCGTTGATTTGCACAACGGTTGTTTTTGCTTGTTTATTGTTCTTCCTGTTCTGAAATATTCTGCTCGTCTTTATCGGCATCTTTATTTTCTTTATCTTTTTCCCTGTTTTTAATCAGCGGAATATTCGGTTTTTTAACCTGGTTAAAACTTATGTTTTCGGCGTTTGTTCTCGCCTTGAATTCATCAAGTATTTTGTTAATTGTGCTGTTTTGAACTATACCCAAATCAATCGTGATTACTTTCTTGTCTTTCATAGTAAACATAATAAGCGCGTGGCGCATGTCAAAATTTTTGGTAAGGCTTGCGGCAGTATCTTTGTAAGCCTCAATTTCTTTAACATCTTCATATGTAATAATGTTGTTTTCGTCAACGCCGGTAAATTCAGCCTCATCATCGCTGAATATAACGCCGTTTGAAAGCACTTCTTTTGAAACAAGTACGGCAATTACTATCGCAAAAACTTCTATAACCGCAAATATAATGCTTATTGTGCTGAACTGTTTTATCAGTTTAACAACGGCGAATATTCCGTATCCTAAAACAGCCGCGTCAAGTATTGCGATTATTGCCGTAACGGTGGGGGATATTATCCTTATGGTTTTATCTTTCATCAGTATTTCCTCTCCTTAAATTTATTGTATATTTCGCAGTCCTTAAGCGTGAATTCACGCCCGGTCATGTATGAAAGCAGGTTAAATCCGCCTTTGAATATCAGTTTGTAACTGCAAAGCGCCTGGCGGAATCTGCCGCTTTCTTTTCCGTATTTTCCGTCGTCTATCAGCGGGTGGCCTATGTGAGCCATATGCGCTCTTATTTGGTGAGTTCTGCCCGTAATCAGGTCAATGTCTATAAGCGATTTTCCGCCGTATGAGTCTATCACCGTGTATTTTGTTATAATTTTCTTTGCGTTTTTCGTTTCATTGTCAAACACCGTTACGGTGTTTTTCTTTTCGTCTTTAGTTATGTATGCCTCAAGCACTGCGGATTTTATTTTAAATTCGCCGTGTACTGCGGCAAGATAATGTTTTTCTATGTTTCTGTTTTTTATAGCGCAGTTAAGTTCTTTCAGCGCCGCGGCGTTTTTTGTGGCAATTATAATTCCTGCGGTATTTCTGTCCAGCCGGTTTGCCAAAGCAGGAGTAAACGAACTGTTTTCCGGCTCCCATTCGCCGCTTTCGTAAAGCCTGCGCTTAACAGATGATATAAGCGTGTTTACATATTCTTTGCCGTCCGGGTGGCAAAGAATACCTGCTTTTTTATTTATAAGCATTAAATTGCCGTCTTCGTAAATAATATCAATCTCTTTCGGCGCGCGCATAAAATCATAATATGCTTTTTTCTCCTGAAGCACATCGTCTTTAAGGTAAAGTTCGACGGTGTCGCCAAGAGCAAGCGTGTATGAGGCGTCGCACCTTTTTTTGTTTACTTTTATGTTCTTTTTTCGTATTTCTTTATACATAAGCGAATTCGGCAGAGCGGGGTACTTTTTTTTAAGCAGTCTGTCAAGTCTCTGCCCGGCGTCGCTTTTATTAACGGTAAATGATTTCATAAAATTATTATATATTATTCTTTTCAAATTGTAAACAATATGCTTAATTGAAATTTAATAAATATTATTGTTTATTTTAATTACCCCTTTTTCGCCTCCCCGTGTAAGGGAAGGTGCCAACGCAAGCCGCCCTCACCTTACTGCCGCACCTGTGTAAGGGGGTAATTTTAACGCAAGCCGCCCTCATCACACCGCCTCCAGTGTAAGGGGGTAATTTTAACGCAAGCCGCCCTCATCACACCGCCTCCCCTGTGTAAGGGGAGGTGGGTTGCCGCAGGCAAGCCGGAGGGGTTGTGCAAGCCACCGCCAAAGGTATTGTATACCTGCCTAAAAATATTTGTTTTTATGGCAATATTTTTTAAGTATTACTTTTCATAAAAGTGTGGAGTAATTCTTTTTTTTATGCTATAATAACTCCGAATGTGTGCTAAAAAGGAAAATTTTTTATGGATAGATTCAAACTTGTAAGTGAATATAAGCCAACCGGCGACCAGCCGCAGGCGATAGACGCGCTTGTTAAAGGCGTGCTTCGCGGCGATAAGGAGCAGACCCTTATGGGCGTAACAGGCTCCGGCAAAACTTTTACTATGGCAAATATTATAGAAAAGGTAAACAGACCTACTCTTGTGCTTGCGCATAATAAAACGCTTGCCGCTCAACTCTGTTCTGAGTTCAAGGAATTTTTCCCGGAAAACGCCGTTGAGTATTTTGTCTCTTATTACGATTATTATCAGCCGGAGGCGTATGTGCCTACTACTGATACTTATATTGAAAAGGACAGCGCTGTAAACGAAGAAATTGATAAACTCCGCCACAGCGCAACAGCCGCTCTTTCGGAAAGAAGAGATGTTATTATAGTTGCGTCCGTTTCCTGTATATATTCTATCGGCGACCCTATTGATTACCGCAATATGGTAATTTCGCTCAGAAGCGGCGCTCAGTATTCGCGAGATGCGCTTATCTCAAAACTTGTTTCAATTCAGTATGAAAGAAACGATAT
Source organism: uncultured Eubacterium sp. (assembly GCA_944380635.1). GTDB lineage: Bacteria > Bacillota > Clostridia > Oscillospirales > Acutalibacteraceae > Eubacterium_R. The sequence continues at coordinate 20,025 of CALWID010000029.1, forward strand.
TAATTTCGTCAGAAATAAATTTAGGGTAAGAGGGGATACTGTTGAAATATTCCCGGCAGGCTCTTCCGGAAATGCCGTAAGGGTTGAATTTTTCGGCGATGAGATTGACAGAATTGCTGAAATCAATCCGCTTACGGGTAAGGTAGAGGGTATTCTTTCCCATGCCTGCATTTATCCCGCGTCGCATTATGTTGTAGGCGCTGAAAAAATGAAAATCGCCCTTAATAAAATTTATGACGAAATGGTGGAGCGCGTAAAATATTTTGAGGAAAAGGGCAAACTTATTGAGGCTCAGCGAATAAAAGAGCGCACAATGAATGATATTGAGATGCTTCAGGAAACGGGATTCTGTAAAGGTATAGAGAACTATTCCGCCGTTATGAGCGGCAGAAAACCGGGTCAGGCTCCGTTTACACTGCTTGATTATTTCCCAAAAGATTTTTTGCTGTTTTGTGACGAAAGCCATGTTATGCTGCCTCAGGTAAGAGGTATGTACGGCGGTGACCACAGCAGAAAAGCAAGCCTTATTGAGTACGGATTTCGTCTGCCGTCGGCATTTGATAACCGTCCTCTAACTTTTGATGAGTTTTACGGCAAAATTAACCAGGTCATATTTACTTCTGCCACTCCCGGCGATTTTGAAAAAGAACATTCTACGCAAATAGTTGAGCAGATTATAAGACCTACCGGCCTTCTTGACCCTGTTATAACCGTTAAGCCGACTGATGACCAAATGGACGACCTTGTTTCTGAAATTAATATCAGAACAGAGCGTAAAGAGCGAGTGCTTGTAACCACTCTAACTAAAGCAATGGCGGAGGATTTAACCGCTTATCTTGAAGGTTTCGGCATTAAAGTGCGCTATATGCACCATGATGTTGATACAATAGAGCGTATGGAAATTATCCGCGATTTAAGGCTCGGCGAGTTTGATGTGCTTGTGGGCATAAATCTTCTGCGAGAGGGCCTTGATATTCCCGAGGTATCGCTTGTTGCAATACTTGACGCGGATAAAGAGGGCTTTTTGCGTTCTGAAACTTCACTTGTTCAGACTATCGGCCGTGCCGCTAGAAACGCAAACGGCGAAGTTATTATGTATGCGGATAGTGTTACGCCGTCTATGGAGCGCGCAATATCCGAAACGGCGCGCCGCCGCGCGATTCAGCAAAAATATAATGAGGAGCACGGAATTACGCCTAAAACAATTAAAAAAGGCGTGCGTGATGTGCTTGAGATTACCTCAAAAGAAAAAATTGAGGGTAAAAGTAAAAAGCGTATGTCTAAGCGTGAGAGAGACGCTCTTATTCAGAAACTTACTTCTGAAATGAAAGAGGCGGCAAAACTTCTTGAATTTGAGCACGCCGCATATCTGCGTGATAAGATAAACGAACTTAAAAATCAGTGATTATAAAATAAGGTGATTCTTATGAATAAAAATATAATCGTTAAAGGCGCCAGAGAGCATAACTTAAAAAATATAGATGTGGAGATACCAAGGGACAGCCTTGTTGTATTTACCGGGCTTTCAGGCTCGGGGAAGTCAAGTCTGGCGTTTGATACTATTTATGCCGAGGGCCAGCGAAGATATGTTGAAAGCCTTTCTTCATATGCCCGTCAGTTTCTCGGTCAGATGGAAAAACCGGATGTTGATTATATAGAGGGTCTGAGTCCCGCTATTTCAATAGACCAAAAAACAACTTCTAAAAACCCTCGTTCAACAGTGGGCACCGTTACGGAAATATATGATTATCTGCGCCTGCTTTACGCCAGAATAGGCATTCCTCACTGCCCTGTGTGCGGCAGGGAAATAACTCAGCAGACCGTAGACCAGATTGTGGATAAAATTTTGTCCTATGACGAGGGAACGCGTATACAGATAATGGCGCCGATAGTCCGCGGCAGAAAAGGCGAGTATACAAAAGAACTTGAGGACGCCCGTAAATCCGGATTTTCAAGAGTGCGTATAGACGGAAGTATTTATGACCTTTTTGAAGATATAAAACTTGAAAAGAATAAAAAGCATAATATTGAAATTGTTGTAGACCGCCTTGTTGTAAAGGATTCTATCAGGAGCAGGCTCACGGATAGTATAGAAACCGCTACCCGCCTTTCAAAAGGCATAGTTATCTGCAATATTATTGATAAGGGCGACGAACTTTTTTCACTTGATTACGCCTGCCCGGAGCACGGCGTTTCAATAGAGGAAATGAGCCCCCGTATGTTTTCTTTTAACAATCCTTACGGCGCCTGTAAACGCTGCTCAGGGTTAGGCACATTTATGGAGATAGATGAAAATCTTGTTATCCCCAATAAAAAACTATCCATTAATCAAGGGGCTGTTAAAGCAAGCGGCTGGAATGTTGCAGACGGCTCTTCCATTGCAAAAATGTATTTTGAGGCTCTCGCAAAGGAATACGGCTTTTCGCTTGATATGCCGATAGAAATGCTCCCTAAAGACGGCGTGCGCGCTATTCTTTACGGCACAAACGGCAAAAAAATAAAAATGAAGCGCGTTACCGCCTATGGTTCCGGCACTTATACAAATGATTTTGAGGGCGTAATCAATAACTTAAAGCGCCGTTATGACGAATCAACTTCAGAGTGGGCAAGGGCGGAGATTGAAACCGTAATGGTAGCGTCGCAGTGCCCGGACTGTAAGGGCGCGCGCCTTTCTCCCACCAGCCTTTCGGTAACGGTCGGCGGCAAAAATATTTATGAATTTTGCTGTATGTCAATCTCTGATGAACTTGATTTTATAAATAATCTTAAACTTACGGAAAAAGAACAACTTATCGGAAATCTAATTCTCAGAGAAATCAGAGAAAGATTGAATTTTCTTAATTCCGTGGGGCTTGATTATCTTTCTCTTTCCCGCGAGGCAGCAACCCTTTCAGGCGGCGAATCGCAGAGAATACGCCTTGCAACGCAGATAGGGTCATCACTTATGGGCGTGCTTTATATTCTTGATGAGCCGTCAATCGGTCTTCATCAGCGCGATAATGATAAACTGCTTAATACTCTCCGTCACCTTAGGGATCTCGGCAATACCCTTATTGTTGTTGAACACGATGAGGATACTATGCGCGCGGCAGATTATATAGTTGATATAGGCCCCGGGGCAGGAATCCATGGCGGCGAACTTATTGCCGCCGGCACGGTAGATGATATTATAGCGTGCGAGAGGTCAATAACGGGTCAGTATCTTTCAGGTAAAAAATCAATTCCCGTTCCGAAAAAAAGAAGAAAGGGAAACGGGCATAAATTAACGGTTTTCGGTGCGGCTGAAAATAATCTTAAAAAGATTGATGTGGAAATACCGCTCGGTAAATTCGTTGCCGTAACAGGCGTTTCGGGTTCGGGTAAATCAAGCCTTGTAAATGAAATAATTTATAAGTATCTTGCAAATGAACTCAATAACGCAAAAAAGCGCCCCGGTAAATTTGATAGAATTAAGGGCGCAGAATATCTTGATAAGGTTATTGATATAGATCAGTCGCCAATCGGGCGCACTCCGCGCTCCAATCCGGCAACCTACACGGGTGTTTTTAACGATATAAGAGACCTTTTTGCCTCTACTCCGGACGCAAAAATGCGCGGCTATAAGGCAAACAGATTTTCATTTAATGTTAAAGGCGGCCGCTGCGAAGCCTGCCAGGGCGATGGTATTGTTAAAATAGAAATGCATTTTCTTGCCGATGTTTATGTACCTTGCGAAGTTTGCTCAGGCCATAAGTATAATCACGAAACTCTTGAAGTAAAATTTAAGGGCAAAAATATTTATGAAGTGCTTGAAATGACAGTTGATGAAGGTCTTGAGTTTTTCAAACAGCAGCCTAAGATATACAGAAAACTTAAAACCATATCGGATGTCGGCCTCGGATATATAAAAATAGGCCAGCCCGCAACAACACTTTCCGGCGGTGAGGCGCAAAGGGTAAAACTTGCAACGGAACTTATGAAACGCTCAACGGGCAGAACAATCTATATTTTGGACGAACCTACTACCGGCCTTCATACCGCCGATGTTCATAAACTCATTAATGTTCTTAATGCTCTTGTAGACAGCGGTAATACCGTCCTCGTTATTGAGCATAATCTTGATGTTGTCAAAACGGCGGACCATATTATAGACCTCGGCCCCGAGGGCGGTAACGGCGGGGGAGAAATAGTCGCCGCCGGCACACCCGAGGAAGTTGCTAAATGTAAAAAATCATATACCGGTCAGTATCTCGCTCCAATCCTTGAAAAATCAAAAGAGCAAAACTAATATAAAACGCGCTCAAATTTATGAGCGCCTATCAGTACAAGAGTTTCTTGCCAACGCAAACCGCTCCCATCACACTGCCTCCCCCTGTGCAAGAGAGGGCAGTTTCAACGCGAGTTGCTCCCAATTTCATTGCCTCCCCTGTGTAAAGGGGGCTTGTCAACGCAAATCGCTCCCATCACACCGCCTCCCCTGTGTAAGGGGAGGTGTCAACGGAGTTGACGGAGGGGTTGTTGTAAGCCGCTTAAACACATGAAAATCCGAAATATAATTAACAATCCCTCAGTCAAAGCAAACGCTTTGCCGGCTCCATTTATTCAAAGAATCTGAAAACGCGCTCAAATTTATGAGCGCGTTTTTATATATATTCACTTGTGATATTTAATTTTTTTTAATGCGTTTTTCTCAAGCCTGCTTACCTGCGCCTGAGATATGCCAACTTCTTTTGCAACTTCCATCTGCGTTTTTCCCTGCATAAACCTCAGGTAAAGTATATTCTTTTCGCGCGGCTCAAGGTTTTTCAGT
>CALWID010000030.1 GCA_944380635.1 uncultured Eubacterium sp.
CACTATACTTTTAACAGGCGCGCACACTTCCCTGCCGCACGGAGTGCCGAGTGATAAAAAAGTACAAAAGGGAGATTTTGTGCTGATTGATTTCGGCGCAACATACAAAGGCTACCACTCTGATATGACAAGAACTTTTGCTGTATGCAGCGCAAGCGAAGAAATGAAAGAACTGTATAACCTTGTATTAAGCGCAAATATTGCAGGAATAAACGCTTTAAAGCCAAACACGCCGTGCGCAGATGTATATAAGGCTGCATATGATGTGCTTGAAACAAAAAATATGGGCAAATTTTTTCGCCATTCGCTTGGGCACGGCGTGGGTCTTGATATACACGAAGGCTTTAACGCTTCCCCGAGGAGCAAAGATACTTTTGTTCCGGGAAATATCACTTCAATTGAACCGGGAATATACATACCCGATAAATTCGGAATAAGAATTGAAGATGTTTGCCTTGTTACCGAAAACTCAAACGAAGATATTTCCACATTTCCGAAAGAACTTACAATATTGTAAACCGAAATATTAAAAAAAGCAAAAAAACATCCGAAACACTTTTTATGTGTTTCGGATGTTGCTCTTTTATCTAACTGTTTTAATGTATTTATAGCCTGCGCCGTCAACAGCGGTTTTAATTGCATTATCGTCTGCGTCTCCGCTCGTAATGTATGCTTTGCCCGCGTTATGGTCCGCTTTTACTTTAACGCCGATTTTATCAAGCGCCTCAGTAACATGCCTTTCGCAGTTTTCACACATCATACCTTCAATTTCAATGTACGGTTTTGAGTCCTTTTTAAAAATACTCATATCAATCTCTCCTTTTTTAGATTTTTTATATACAGGCTTATCTATATTAACAAGATTAAGCCTTAATGCGTTCATTACAACACAAAAACTTGATAAACTCATTGCTGCCGCCGCTATCATCGGATTAAGAGTAATTCCGAACGCAGGTTCAAGCACGCCCGCCGCAATGGGAATGCCGATAACATTATAAATAAACGCCCAGAATAAATTTTCCTTAATATTAAGAATAACTCTTCTTGAAAGTGAAACGGCTTTAGGAATATCATGCGGGTCGCTCTTCATAAGTACAACATCTGCCGCGTCAATAGCAACATCAGTACCGGCGCCTATCGCGATACCCGTATCCGCTCTTGTAAGAGCGGGAGCGTCATTAATGCCGTCGCCGACCATAGCGGTATTCCCAAACTCGGAAAGCATACGCACTTTTTCTTCTTTGCCCTCAGGCAAAACCTTTGCTATAACATTATCAATACCGACTTCGCGCGCTATTGCGTTTGCAGTTTTTTCATTATCACCGGTTATCATAACAGGCGTAATGCCCATTTTTTTAAGGTCTGCAACCGCTTTTTTGCTTGTTTGCTTAACTGTATCGGCAACTGCTATCAATCCTAAAAATCTACCGTCTGCCGCAAAATAAAGCGGAGTTTTACCTTTTTCTGATAATTCAGACGCCTTTTCGTTATATTCAGGCGGAATACCGCATACTTGCTCAATATATTTATCATTTCCGGCATAAACCTTAACACCGCCTACAGTGCCAAACAGCCCGTTGCCTGCAACTGTTTTTGCGTTATCACATTCTTTAAGTAAAACGCCGTTATCATTACAGTAATTAATAACTGCTTTTGAAAGCGGGTGTTCGCTTTTGCTTTCAAGCGAATAAGCATACATCAAAAGTTTATCTTTATCATCGGATATAATATCCGTAACAGACGGATTACCCTCAGTTACAGTACCTGTTTTATCAAGGCAGATTATATCAGTTTTACCGCATACTTCAAGGCTTTCTGCAGTCTTAAAGAGAATACCGTTTTTAGCGCCTTTTCCGCTGCCTACCATAATAGCAACAGGCGTTGCAAGCCCTAACGCGCATGGGCAACTGATTACAAGCACAGAAATTCCTCTTGAAAGCACAAACCCTGCGCTTTGACCCGCTATAATCCAGCAAATCATTGTAATAATACTGATTGCAATAACTACGGGCACGAACACGCCTGAAACTTTATCCGCAATCTTGGCGATAGGCGCCTTTGTGGCAGACGCATCGGACACCATCTGAATTATTTTTGACAGAGCCGTATCTTCACCAACTGAAGTTGCACGGCACTGAATAAATCCGGAACGGTTAATTGTGGCGGCAGAAACTTTATCGCCCACAGTTCTGTCCACCGGTATGCTTTCGCCTGTAAGAGCAGATTCGTCAACAGCGCTTTCACCCTTTAATATAACGCCGTCAACGGGAATACTTTCCCCGGCGCGGACAACAAATATATCGCCGACTTTAACATCATCTGCGTTAATTTTAACTTCCCTGCCGTCTTTAATTATTACGGCAGTATCGGGTGCAAGTTTCATAAGGCTCTTAAGCGCGTCGGTTGTTCTGCCCTTTGAATAAGCCTCAAGAGTTTTACCCACAGTTATAAGAGTAAGAATCATTGCAGATGATTCAAAATAAAGATTAGAATGAAGATACTCGTGCGCGGCGGCTGTATTGCCTATTGAGATTTGGTAACTCATAATAAAAATAACAACGGTACTGTAAACAAAAGCGGCACCGCTGCCGAGCGCAACAAGCGTATCCATATTCGGCGCACGATGTATAATTCCCTTAAATCCGCTTACAAAAAAGCGGCTGTTTATTATCATAACGGCAATAGTAAAAAGCAGTTCAAACAGCGCTATTCCCATAACATTGCCGTCTAAAAAAGACGGAACAGGCCAGCCCCACATCATATGGCCCATTGATACATACATCAGCGGAATAAGCAAAATTACGCTTGTAATAAGTCTTTTTACCATTTTTGGCGTTTCAATATCTTTTAAAGCGTCATCTTTATGCTCTTTACTATCTGCTTTTGTGCCCTGCAATGACGCGCCGTAGCCAGCGTCTTCAACTGCTTTAATAATTTCTTCGCTTCTTGCGCTGCCTTCAACAATCATTGAATTTGTCAGCAGATTAACAGAACATGAATTTACATCATCAAGCGATGAAACTGCCTTTTCGACGCGAGCGGAACACGCGGCACAGGTCATTCCCGTAACATCATATTTTGCCATTTAAATTGCCACAGCCTTTCAGACTACAATAGTAAATTTTAATCATTACTGACACATTACTGCAGCCTTATAAGATTTAAAAAAGGTAATTACAGCAGTATTAAAATTTGCTAAAGATTAAAATTTTATGCAATATTTAAATCATTTTAATAACTTTTGAAGAGTTGAAATTAAATCGTCCACCGTATCATATTTACCGTCTTTAATATCCTGCTCAACGCAGGTTTTAATGTGATTGGAAAGCAATTCACGATTAAAAGCATTAAGCGCGGAAGACGCCGCGACTGCCTGATTTATAATATCAGTGCAGTAAGCGTTGTTTTCTACCATTTTTTTAATACCGCGAATCTGCCCTTCAATGCGGTTTAAACGGTTAATCAGCGATTTATACTCTTCTTCGCTTCTTTCCTTTGTTTTATGCACACAATTACATTGCTCCATATAAATCTCCCTCTATACCCCTCAGGGGTATTTATATTATATACCCCCTACAGGTATTTGTCAACACTTGATACAAAAAATGCCTCTGCGAAAACGCAGAGGCATAATTTAATAAATTTATTTTTCAGGAACTGTTACTTTGCTGTTGAATTTATCAAGCACAAGAGCAACAACAATTCCTACTGCAAGGCAAACAATATTTATTATCGCTTCTTTGATACCGACTGTAAAACTCTTAAAAGGAATTATTACAATTGTTGCGGCAATAACTATTCCTATTATCCCGTGAAAAACAATGCTGTAATGCCTGTTCATAAGTGTATCAACAGCCTTAGCGAGAAGAATAACCGTAATAAGGGCGCCGATTCCGGCAGGAACAAGAACGCTGAAATCAAGATTTCCTATTCCCTCAACAAGAGGAGTATATAAACCGAGCGGCATAAGAAGAGTTGAAAAACTCATACCGGGTGCAATAACGCTTAAAGCAATACAGAATCCGCAGAACAGATACCAGCCGAAATTGGGAACGATAGTTACATGAACGGCGTTTAAACCTAATAAAAGCGCAAGCACAACAACAAAGCAGACTGCGAGAGAAACAAACGAGCCTTTTGTTCTGCCCTTTTCACCCGCCTCCCTGAAAAGTGAAGGCAGCATACCGGCTATAAGACCTACAAACAAGCACACGGAAGGATCCGGATACTTATTAAGCAGGAAACCGAGCAATTTTGATATGGCAAGAAAGCCGATTCCTATGCCTATTACAACAGGAATAAGCAGTTTTGCATATTTTTTTATTGCTTTAAACGGGTGGGAAAGAAGTTCCATAATAGGCTTGTAAACACCAAAAACCACGCATAGCACGCCGCCGGAAATTCCCGGCAATACAGCGCCGAGGCCGATTATTGCGCCGTGAATAAGGCGCATTATAATTTCACTTATTCCCGAGCGCTTTTTTATTTGCGCCTGAGATTCATTTGAATTAACATCCTTATTATCCGTACTCATAAATAATGTTCCTCCTATAAAGTTTTAGCAAGATTATAAGCGTCCTGAGTTGCGTTAAATATTCTGCCTGATTTATTGCAGTCGCCTATGGCGTAAACATTTTTATATTTATCGCAAAGTTCTTTATACAGAGTATTATCCGGCCGTACTCCCATAGAGAGAACAACAGCGTCACACTCAATATTATATTTTTTACCTGATTTGGTATCCTCAACGGAAATTCCGCCGGGCAGAATATCTACAAGTTTAGTTGAAGTATAAAATTCAGTATTAGCCTCAATTAATTTTGGCATTGCGTCATCAACCTGCTGAAACCATGCGCCGGGAGCAATTTTATCAGCCATTTCTATTATGGAAATCTTATTTCCCTGCTCTATTAAAAGTTCTGAAGTTTCAAGACCTGTCATACCCGAGCCAATAACACAGAGTTTTTTACCGCAGAATTTAACCGAACCGTTAAGCACATCGGTTACGGTAACAACATTATCCCCGGTAAAGGTTTTCGGGTGAACAGCATTAGCGCCTGTTGCGAATATAATATATTCCGGCGAATAAGAATCTATAACATTTTTATCTGCGGTAACGCCGTATTTTATTTCAACTCCGTTTGCAAGGCAGTTAGCTTCAAGGTCTTCAATACACCAATGAAGTTTGGCTTTGTGAGGCGGTTTATCTGCAAGATTAATCTGACCGCCGGTGCAGTTTTCTTTTTCAATAACAGTAACGCTGAAACCTCGGCGTGAAAGAAGTTCAGCCGCACTAAGACCTGCAACTCCTGCGCCGATGATAAGCACTTTTCTGTTATTTCCGTTATGAATAAGTTTTTCTTTTTCTCTGCCGACAAAAGGATTTACAGAGCAATTGCCGTGCGTGCCTTTATACGCGCCTTCCATCATACTTTCAAAGCAATAAAGGCAGCACACACATCTCTTTATCTCTTTTTCTTTGCCGCTTTGAACTTTCTGAACCCAGTGGGGGTCTGCAATATGCGGTCTGCCGAGAGAAACAAAATCCTGAATTCCGGCTTCAAGTTGTTTTTCTGCCTGTTCGGGAGACCTGATAAGATTTGCCGCAATAACAGGGATATTAACAACTTTTTTAACTTCAGCGGCAAGATTTTTACGCCAGCCGCACTCGAAAGTAGTGGGCTCAAGCCAATAATTGAAAGTATCATAAGCGCCTGAAGATACATCAATAGCATCTATGCCTTTTTTATCAAGCATTTCAGCCATTTTAAGCCCTTCGTCAAGGCCGTAGCCTTTGCCTTTTTGACCGATTCTGTCATACATTTCATCAACGGTAAGGCGCACTATAAGCGGAAAATCATAGCCGCATTTGGAGCGGACATCATCTATTATTTCATTTAAAAATCTCATTCTGTTTTCAAGAGAACCGCCGTATTTATCAGTTCTGTGATTTGTAACAGGAGAAAGAAACTGCTGAATAAGATAACCGTGGCTGGCGTGAAGTTCAACACCGTCGCACCCGGCCTTTTTTACTCTTAAGGCGGCATCTCCAAACTGAGAAATTATTTTTTTAATCTGTTTTTCGGTAAGCGCTTTATTTGCGCTGTTTGAAAACTTACTTCTCTCCGACTTACTCGGTGCAACGGTTTTAAAAAACAAATCTTTTTCAACCATTTTTTTGCCTATCGGCACTATTTTGCCGAAAAGAAGTTTTGAATATGTATTTTTCGGCATTATTTTATCCATAGCAACCGAGACGGGCACCGTATTAATCATAAGATTAACATTCTGCCTGCCGGGATGATGAAGTTCAACAAATAATTTTGCACCGTGCTTATGAATACGCTGCGCCAGTTTGTTTATGGAAGGTATATTTCTATCACTGGACGCTGCGAGTTGACCGAAAGAACTTGCACCGGTAAGGTCGTTTACTCTTGTAATTTCTGTAATGATAAGACCTGTACCGCCCTTTGCGCGCTCTTCGTAATAATCAATCATTTGGTCTGTTGCGTTGCCGTTAAAAGTACCGAAACCCATCAGCATAGGAGCCATAACAACTCTGTTTTTAATTTCAACATTGCCTATCTTCATAGGGCTGAAAAGCATATCGTAAGAAATACATATCACCGCTTTCAAATAATAATTAAAGTATAACATTTAAGCACTATTAAATCAATAAAAAAAGCGCTGATTTACAGCGCTTAAATTTATTTTTAATATTAGTATATTAATTATTTATTTCTCTTTTTCTTTTTTGCTTCATCTTTTGCTTTCTTTTCGGCAACTTTGCGTTTTGCCTCTTCTATAATGCGCTTTTGTTCTTCTTCGTGGGCTTTAGCAGCCTCTTCACGCTCTCTTTCTTTCTTGAGGGCTTCTTCGTGCTCTTTTGCTTCTTTAGCGGCAACTTTTTCAAGGCGTTCCTGCTCAAGAGTTTCATCGGATTTAGCGGGTGCAATAACAACCGCCGCATTGATTCCGAGAGCAACAAGGAAAAGAACTAGAGCAATTATGTAACCCCAGAAGAATCCGCCGCTTATATCATACGCGGCAAATTCGCCAACAGAAAACGCTTTTGCGCCTGCGCCTACACCTGCGGCTGATGAGAAAAGTGCAACAGCAACAATGGAAAACGCAATTGTAATTACATCAAATGTAATAGCGGATTTTGTTTTCGGCTTTTTACATTTAATAATGTTCATAAAGAACGCTATTACAATAAACAGAGCCGAGAGAAAATAAAATACAGTTCCGACAACAAGAAAAGTTGTGGGGCCGAAGAAATTTTCAAACTTCAGGTTATCCAAAACAATAGAAAAATTATTGAAAATCTGAAGAAAAATATCCAAAGCGGATTTTGCACCGGTAAATGAAACGAGAGTTAGTTGAAAACTCTCCCCGCTGCTGTTAACCATAGACCAAGGTATGATAAACGCAACGGCAGGCAAAAAAGTGAGCACAAATCTGACAATTCTGAGTTTTGTGCCGAACAGAGAATAGCGCACTCTGTTCATTGTTCTGTAAAAGACGGTGAAAGCCGCCTCTGCGCTTTTATTATCTTCTTCGAGTCTGCCGACCCAGTTGAAATTCGGTATTGATACACCGCAGTATTTACATTCGGCTTTTATATTCCACCAGGGAATTTTTTTACCGCAGTTGGGGCAAGTTGCCATTGTGACACCTCTTAATCAAAATATTAAAATACTAACTAATATTTTATATTGTTTGCATTAAAAAGTCAACAACATATATTGTTATTTTTGTTTACTTTTCTTAGTCAGTTTATGATGCTCAATAGTATCTTTTCGCAAAACGCCGCTTAACACGATAAGTGAAATAAGGTTTGGCACCGCCATAAGCCCGTTTGCAATATCGCTGAAAGACCACGCAACATCAAGTGCGGAAATAGAACCGAAGAATACCATAACGGCAAAAACAACCCTGTAAATATAGCAGATAACTCTGTTTTTAAACAGGTATTCAAGCGCCTTTTCACCCTGATACTCCCAGCCGAGTATGGTTGACCAGGCAAAAAGCAAAATTCCGATTGAAACTACTATTGCGCCGGGTTTTCCGAGCACACTCTCAAAGCAGGCAAGCGTAAGGTCTGCACCGTCAAGCAATACTCCGTTAGCGTCAGTAGAACCGAGCAGACCGGATGATGCAATTACAAGCCCGGTGATAGAGCAAACTATAATTGTATCAATAAAAGTTCCGCACATATTGATATAGCCCTGATTTACATGGCTGTCAGTAGTAACGGAAGAAGCAGTAATTGCTGCGGAACCGAGGCCGGCTTCATTAGAGAAAACGCCTCTTGATACGCCGTAGCGGATACTATGCATAACCGAAACGGTAAGCGTTCCGGCAATACCGCCAGCAACTGCTTTGCCGCCGAAAGCCATAGACCAGATTGTGCCGAGGCCTGCGGGGATATTTTTATAATTTGCAAAAATTACAACAAGGCCGGAAATTATGTAAAATACCGCCATAACGGGCACGAGAACGGAAGATACTTTTGAAATGGATTTAATTCCGCCGAAAATGATTATACCCGTAAGAACAGCCAAAACCACGCCTGTAATCCAAGTAGGTATAGAAAAAGTCTGAGTCAGCGAAGAAGAAATTGAATTTGCCTGGGACATATTGCCTATTCCGAATGAGGCAAGAACGGTGAACACCGCAAACGCGCCGGCAAGTACAAGCGCGAATTTTTTATGCTTAAAAGCATTTTTAATTGTATACATAGGCCCGCCGCACATTTCGCCTTTTGAGTTTGTTTCTCTGTACTTAATCGCAAGCGCGCACTCAGCGTATTTAGTTGAAATACCGAAAGCCGCGGCAATCCACATCCACACAAGAGCGCCGGGGCCTCCCATTATCATTGCTGTTGCAACACCGACGATATTGCCCGTTCCTATTGTTCCCGCAAGTGCAGTCATAAGAGCAGAAAAAGGTGAAATATCCCCTTTTCCTTTATCTGTTTTTCTTGATTCCGGGCTGAAAACCATTTTAAGCGCTTTGGGCAGATTCCGCCACGGCAGAAAATTAAGTTTAAAAGTGAGGAAAATGCCGGTGCCAACCAAAAACACAAGCATAATCGGCCCCCATACAACTCCGTCAATCGCGTCAAGAATTTCGCCTAATTTTTCCATAGTTTACTCCTTTTCAATCTTCATTATCAAAATCTGCAAACTGGCTGTTATACAGATTATAATAAAAGCCGTGCTTTGAAAGCAACTCTTCGTGCGTACCTTTTTCTATAACTTTGCCGCTGTTCATAACAAGAATTAAATCCGCGTTTTTAATAGTTGAAAGTCTGTGCGCAACAATAAATGTTGTTTTTCCTTTCATAAGAATTTCAAAAGCATTTTGAATTTTAATTTCCGTTCTTGTATCAATACTTGAAGTTGCTTCATCAAGTATAAGCATAGGCGGATTTACAAGCATCAGCCTTGTTATACATAAAAGTTGTTTTTGCCCCTGAGAGAGATTACCGCCGTCTGATCCGATAAAAGTGTTATATCCTTCCGGCAGGCGTTTAATAAACGAATGAGCATGTGAGCGTTTCGCGGCTTCAACCGCCTCTTCAAGCGACGCTTCAGGTTTTCCCATAGTTATATTCTCAAGTATTGTGCCTGATTTAAGCCAAGTATCCTGCAACACCATACCGAATGATGAACGCAGGGATTTAACATTAATATCGGAATACGGAATATCATCCGCATATATTTCACCGCTTTTAACATCGTAAAACTTCATAAGAAGATTGATGATAGTGGTTTTTCCGCAGCCCGTCGGCCCTACAATAGCAACCCTCATACCGGGTTTAACGCTTATATTAAGATTTTCTATGAGTTTTTTATCATCAGTATAACTGAAATCAACATTTTTTACATCAATTTTACCGTTTGCTTTTTCAAGCAACTTTTTATCTTCAGTATCCGGCGCTACTTCTTTTTCCTCGATAAGATTTATTAAGCGGCCCGCGCAGGCAACGGCGTTTTGAAGTTCTGTAACAACTCCGCTGATTTCATTGAAGGGCTTTGTATACTGCGTTGCATACGCAAGGAAACTTGAAAGTATCCCTACCGTTATATTACCTCTTATAGCAAGTATTGCTCCGAAAAGAGTTACGGCTGCATAAACAATATTATTTACAAATCTTGTGCCGGGGTTTGCAAATGACGAGTAAAAAGTTGCCTTGAAATAATAAAACGCAACATTTTTATTTGTTTTATCAAAATTTTCCTGATTTTCTTTTTTATGCCCGTATGCCTCTGTAACTTTCTGATTTGTAATCATTTCATCAACAAAAGCAGTCTGCTCCCCTCTTGCCTCGCTCTGCTTTCTGAACATAGTGTAAGTCTTTTTAGCAATAAAATTGGCAAGCAAAAAAGACATAGGCGTTAGTACAACAACAAGCAGCGCAATCCAAAAGTTAATATAAATCATAAAACCGAGCGTACCTATAATGGTTACAACACCGGTAAACAACTGAGTAAAGCCCATAAGAAGGCCGTCGGCAAACTGGTCCGCATCCGTAATGACGCGGCTTACCGTTTCGCCGTTTGAATGGCTGTCAAGATAATTAAAAGGAAGAACCTGTAATTTTTTGAACGCGGTATTGCGCATATCGCGCACAACATTAAATGTAATTCTGTTATTAAAAACATTCATAAGCCACTGCAAAAGAGCAGTAACGGCAACTATAACGGCAATTTTAACAAAAAGTTTTGCCATTGAATCAAAATCCACATTCCCGGGGCCGATTATATAATCTATTGCCTGACCTATAAGAATGGGAACATAGAGAGTAAGCAGTGAAGATACGGCAGCGCAAATTATTGAAAGTAATAATATAAATTTGTACTTACCTATATAACCGAAAACTTTTTTTATAATTGTTTTAGTCATCAGCGGCGACCTCCTTCTGAAACTGCGATTCATAAATTTCCCTGTAAACGCCGCAGTTTTTAAGAAGTTCGGAATGTTTTCCGCAGCCGACGCACTCTCCGTCATCAAGAACTATTATAAGGTCTGCAAACATAACCGAGGACGCTCTTTGACTTACGATAAATACTGTAGGTTTATAACTTAGATTCAAAATTGCTTTTCGCATAGCCGCCTCTGTTGCAAAATCAAGAGCGGAAGAACTATCGTCTAAAACAAGTATTTCAGGTTTTCTGACAAGCGCTCTTGCAACTGAAAGTCTTTGTTTCTGCCCGCCTGAAAGATTTGCACCGTTTTGCTTAATTTCGGCGTCAAGACCGCCTTTCTCATTAATTGTATCAAGCACCTGAGCGTTTTTAAGCGCTTCAATCATATCATCATCTGTGGCGTTCTTGTTTCCCCACAAAAGATTTTCTCTTACCGTGCCTTTAAATAATACTGCTTTTTGAAGTACAAAACCTATCCTGTTTCTAAGCGCATTATCATCCTGCGCTTTCACATCGACTCCGTCAACATAAACAGTACCCTTAGTTGCGTCATAGAAATGAGAAATGAGCGATACAAGGCTGGTTTTGCCGCTGCCCGTACCGCCGATAATTCCTATAATATCGCCCTTATTTGCTTTAAAATCAATATCTTTAAGCGATTCTTCCGCAGAGCCGTTATATTTAAGAGAAACATTTTCAAAACAAACGGCGTAATTGTTTGCTTTTCTGCTGTTTTCATTATGCTGCAATGTGTTTTCAAGTTTGAACACATTTTCTATTCTTGAGGCGCAGGCAAAACTCCTTGTTACAGTTACAATAAGATTTGCAAGTTTTATTAGTTCAACAAGAATTTGGCTCATATAATTATAAAGAGCAACTACCTGCCCCTGAGAAAGTTCGCCAACATTTACTCTGATTCCGCCCTCGTATATCAAAACAATAATGGCAACATTGATAATTATATATGTTAAAGGATTCATAAGCGCCGAGATTCTTCCTACTGCCTTTTGAAGATGAGAAAGCGCTTTATTTTTTTCATAAAAATCCTCTGTTTCCTCCGCCTCTCTTGTAAAGGCACGGATAACTCTTGCGCCGGAAAGATTCTCACGGGTTTTAAGAGTTAAGTCGTCAAGATGAAACTGAATGGACCTGTAGCGAGGCATAGTATATTTCATAACGCCTACAATTACTAAAGTTAAAACAGGGATTGTTACAAGAAATATCAGCGCGCATTTTACATCAATAGTAAACGCCATAACAAGAGCGCCGAAAACTATAAACGGACTTCTGAGAAACAGGCGCAGCACCATATTAACGCCGTTTTGAACCTGGGCGGTATCATTAGTCATTATAGTTACAAGGGTTGAAGTACCGGCGCTGTCAAGTTCAGAAAATGAAAGCGACTGAATTTTTTTAAACAAGTCTGAACGAAGTTCACGCCCGAAACCCGCCGCCGCTTTAGCAGCAAAATACTGAGCGGTAACGGAAACAGTCATACCCACAACAGCAAGCAGAACCATTATGCCTACATCGGAAAGCACTTTACCGTAATCATTTTTTAAAATACCGTTATCAATTACGGAAGATACAACAAGCGGGACAATAAGTTCAAAAATCGCCTCAAACATTTTAAAAAGCGGAGCGAAAAATGATTCTTTTTTATAATTTCTTAAATAAACAAGAAGGCTTTTCATAAATACACCTTAACCAAACTACTAAAATATGAAGTATATTATAATAAGAAGAGGTACATACTGTCAACAAATATGGCAAAATATCGTAAAAACAAACAAAATCAGCATAAATCAAAAATATCTGATTGTAAATATTTTAATAAAAAATTTCCGATATATTTTGCACTCCGTTAATTTAACAAAAATTTCCGCCGTTGAATAAAATAAAATAAAAAAAGAAAGTTTGTGCTTTATGAAAAAATATAACTTAGGCGGAAAAGGATGCTGCCGTCAGCCTTGCGTTTGCATTGAAACAATTAAAGGAGACACCGGCGCAACGGGAGCAACGGGAAACACCGGACCAACTGGCCCGACAGGTATGCAAGGAATAGCGGGTGCAACGGGAGCAACAGGTCCGCAGGGAAATACAGGGTCGACCGGCCCTGCCGGTCCGACGGGCCCGACCGGTCCCACCGGCGCAACAGGAACAATGGGAAACACCGGCGCGACAGGCCCAACAGGAACAATGGGAAACACGGGGCCGACAGGCGCTACCGGACCACAGGGAAACACAGGACCAACCGGCGTTACGGGAGCAACAGGTGCAAACGGCGAACCTTCTTTAAACGCTTTTGCGTCATTTGCGGCTTTTCAACTGCCTTTAGTGCAAAGTACGCAGATACTCCTGTTCCCTGATGTTACAGACGAAACGGGAAATATAACTCAATCATCAGAAACAACTATTACACTCCAGCCCGGATATTACCTTGTTTCTTACAAAGTATCAGCGGTATTCAGGACTGCGAATTATATGCAGGTAACACCTTTTTACAACGGAACGGCACATCTTGAATACGGCATATACTTTGCCACAACAACAAACGGCTCAAGCGCGACCGGATCTGCGCATTTTATTATATACGCGCCGACTGAAACGCAGTTTTCACTTACCTATTCAGGCTCTGCGGACGCTCAGGACGGCGAAGTAAATTTAACATTTCTTAAATTAAACAGATAAAATCGCTATTTATGGTGCGATTATATCTTTAATAAATTAGAATGAAAAACGGCACGCATCAGCGTGCCGTTTTGGTGCGGAAGAAGGGACTTGAACCCTCATGAAATTGCTTTCACTAGAACCTGAATCTAGCGCGTCTGCCGATTCCGCCACTTCCGCATATTCTGTTTTTATAATTGTGGCAGCCGCGCTAACGCGGTACTCTTGCGATGCCCAAAATTTATTACGCTAACGCTATAAATTTTGACCGCTGCGCCTTTTCAGTTCTCGCTTAATCTGCCACCGGCAGCGCTCGACTGAAAACTGCCGATTCCGCCACTTCCGCATATTCTGTTTTTATAATTGTGGCAGCCACACCTCTCAGTGCTTGCCGATTCCGCCGCTTAATCTTGATTAGCAACAACGGTATATTACCACAAGTAACTTGAAAAGTCAATCTTATTATTATATAATTGTTGTGCAAAATACAGTTTCAATATGAGGATTATTATGAAAATTCTTTTTAACTCATTACTAAGTTTATTTGCTGTTGTATATACATTATTTTATATGAGCCTAAATGACTTAACTACAAATGACGGCGCTCTTTCTAAAACGGGACTTACTCATCCGTTTTTATTTTTTATTTGGGGTGCGCTGATTTACTGCGCTCTGTATCTAAATATTTTTGCTCTTGCAAAATCGTTTTACAAAATAACTAATTTTCATATTATTTTGGCTGTATCTTCATTAATAGGAATGGCTTTTACTTTATTTTTTAAATTTGATTACTCGCTTAAATTTCAATATTTTATGCACTGCGCAGGGTCTTTGATTTTTTCCGTTTGCACGGGAACAGAAGTGTTCATTACATACTTATACGGGTTTAAAAAGAACACGATTAACGCTGTTTTAACAATTATTATTGCCCTCCTATTGATAGCCGATTTAATACTTCTCATTATCTTCAAACAAAACGCTTTAATTGAGGCTGTTCCTGTAATTTTTGCGCTGATTGCCATGCCGGCAACGCTTGCTTACAACACGCTCAAAAAGAGGAATAAGGAGTTTGCAAATGCTTCACGATAAACTTAAAAATCTTGACAAATACCCGTTTCATATGCCGGGCCACAAAAGAAACGATAAATTCGGCATAACCGGCGCTGAAATTGATATTACCGAAATTAACGGATTTGATGATTTACACAATCCCGCGGGAATTATTAGAGAAACAGAAACAAAACTAAGCAAGTTATACTCAAGCAAAGATTCTGTAATACTTGTAAACGGCACAACAGCCGGTATATTATCAGCAGTCTTTGCTATGACTGATGAAGGAGATAAGGTTATTGTTGCCGCAAACTGCCACAAAAGCGTTTACAATGCCTGCGTATTAAGAAAGTTAAAAGTTATTATTGCAAAACCTGATTTTGACGAGAATAACGGAATATACAAAAGAATATCCCAAAATGAAATAAACAGGCTTACATTTGATAATACTGATTTAAAACTAATTATAATCACAAGCCCTACTTACGAGGGATATATAAGTAACATAAAAAGCGAAATTCCGATACTCGTTGACGCAGCACACGGCGCTCATCTGCCGTTTTGCGGTTTCGGTGAATACACGAAAGCGGATGTTGTTATCTCAAGCCTGCACAAGACCCTGCCCGCTCTTACACAAAGTGCCGTTGTTAACATATACAATGATAAATACATTACGAGAATAAGGCATTACCTTGATATATTTGAAACAAGTTCGCCGAGTTATGTGCTTATGAACAGCATATCCGTCTGCGCAGAATATCTTGAAAATAAAAACAGCAAAAATGATTTTATCACTTTTGAAAAATCTTTGAAGAATTTTTATGAAGGCACAAAACTCAATAATCTTGAGTTCATAAAAACGGACGATATAAGCAAAATTAATATTTCAGTTGCAAACTGCGATATAAACGGCGTGGGATTTGCAAGAATATTAAGAGATAAATATAATTTTGAATGCGAATCCGCTCAGTTAAGGCATGTAATACTTATGACAACAATCGGTGATAAGCCGGAAATATACAAAAAACTATCCGCAGCGCTGATTAAAGAGGATAAAAAATTGACGCGCGAAGATAAAAAGGCAATCCCCTGCCCCGATATATCCGAAAAAGCATATACATTTTGTTTAATCAACGCCGAAACCGTAAAAACTGAATTTAAAAACAGCGCGGGAAAAATTTCTGCTGAATTTGTTTATGCTTATCCGCCCGGAATACCAATTATTTTCCCGAATGATACTATAACTGAAAATAAAATTAACGAAATAACTCAACTTATTGATAACGGAGTAAATATAACAAGTACGGGCAAATTACTTCCCCGCTTTATATTGACAAAAGAGGAACAATAATATAAAATATAGTAAATAAAAAAGAAACGAGGTTTTTAAATATGAAAAGAATCAATACTTTAAGTTCACGCAATCTTTGCGAATCAGCAAAAAAAGGCGGCTGCGGCGAATGCCAAACTTCTTGCCAGTCAGCAAGCAAAACTTCTTGCTCAGTTGCTAACCAAAAGTGCGAGCAACTTAAAAAATAATCGTGCATCAATTAAGCGCGGCGGTAAAATTACCGCCGTTTTTCTTTGGGGAGATATTATATGATACACGCGTATAAAATGAACGGCTACAATATTATAATTGACCAGAACAGCGGTTGTGTTCACTCGGTTGACGAAGTAGCGTATGACATTATTACAAGATACGAAACCGAAAGCAGGGACAAGATTAAATCATTTATCCTTGATAAATATAAAAATAAAGACGATGTAACGCCGGAAGATATAGACCTTTGCTTTGACGATATAGAAACGCTGAAAAAGGAAGGCAGGCTTTTTGCAGAAGATACTTTTGAAAAAACTGCCGCAGAGTTCAAAAAAAGGCAGGGAGTTTTAAAGGCAATATGCCTGCATGTTGCGCACGACTGTAACCTTGCCTGCAAATACTGCTTTGCCGGAAAAGGCGAGTATGACGGTCCTAAAGGGCTGATGAGTTTTGAAACAGGAAAAAGAGCGCTTGATTTTTTAATTGAGCAAAGCGGGACAAGGCATAATCTTGAAGTTGACTTTTTCGGCGGCGAACCGCTGTTAAACTGGGATGTTTGCAAAAAACTTGTTGAATACGGCAGAAGCCGAGAAAAAGAGTGCAATAAAAATTTCCGCTTTACAGTTACAACTAACGGCGTTTTG
Organism: uncultured Eubacterium sp.; assembly: GCA_944380635.1. Classification (GTDB taxonomy): domain Bacteria; phylum Bacillota; class Clostridia; order Oscillospirales; family Acutalibacteraceae; genus Eubacterium_R. Next base: position 16,845 of record CALWID010000030.1, read on the forward strand.
CTCAATGACGAAATAATGGATTTTTGCAACAAAGAAATGGGCAATGTTGTGCTTTCTCTTGACGGAAGAAAAGAGACGCATGACAGATTGAGAATAACGCGGAAAAACACCGGCTCTTATGATTTGATAATTGACAAATTTAAAAAATTTGCCGAATCGAGGAATCAAAAAGACTATTATATGCGGGGAACTTACACGCATTACAACACGGATTTTTCAAAAGATGTTATCCACATGGCAGACCTTGGATTTAAAGAATTATCAATTGAGCCTGTTGTTTGTTCGCCGAATGAAGATTACGCCCTTAAAGAGAGCGACCTGCCTGTACTTAAAGAGCAGTATGAAATTCTTGCAAACGAAATGCTCAGAAGGTACAGAAACTCAAACGGTTTTACTTTCTATCATTATATGATTGACCTTGACGCAGGCCCTTGCATAGTTAAACGAGTTTCAGGCTGCGGGGTTGGAACAGAATATATGGCTGTTACGCCGGACGGCGAATTATACCCATGCCATCAATTTGTTGGAGATGAGAAATTCCTTTTAGGCGATATTTGGCACGGCGTGCAGAATAAAAATGTACTTAAGCAGTTTGAAAACTGCAATGTATATTCCCATAAGGAATGTAAAGACTGCTTTGCGAAACTCTATTGCAGCGGCGGCTGCGCCGCAAACGCATATCATTCCACCGGCAGTGTTTCAGGAATATATGAATTTGGCTGCGAACTGCACAGAAAAAGGATTGAATGCGCAATTATGCTTAAAGTTGCAGAGGCAGAAGAAAATTTAAAAGTTGAATATTAACAATATTCTGCTTTTGTAAAACATATTTAACTATTTTTATTGACAAAGCATAATATAATAGTTTATTATTTTTATTATAATTTTATTTGTGGGGTATCAATATGAAGTGGCAAGATATTTATAAAAGCAAATTAGTAACTGCCGAGGAGGCAATTAAGGCAATTCATGACGGAGACAGAGTTGTAACAGGTTTTGCCTGCGGAGAACCGTTTGGAATTGAGAGAGCGTTGATAGAAAATTATGAGAATTATCATGATGTTCAAATAACAAATATGCTCTCCCTCGGAGATTCACCGTGGTGCAGACCGGAAATGAAAGGTCATTTTACGCTAAACTGCCTATTTGCTTCAAAAAGCAACCGAAAGGCTATATTAAACGGCACTGCTGATTTCACTCCTATCAATTTCAGCGAAATTCCGTTTGTGCTTAAAAACATAATACGCCCAAGGGTATCAATATGCGCTGTTTCTCCTCCGGACGAACACGGAAATGTATCATTCGGCACAACAGTAGATTACACGAAAGGCACCACTGATTATGCTGAAGTGGTTATTGCCCAGGTAAATAAATATATGCCGCGCACATTCGGCAACAGCACAAAACATGTGCGTGATTTTACATATTTTGTTGAGATAGACGAACCTCTGCCCGAAGTTAAATCAGTTGAACTTACTGATGTTGAAAGAGCAATCGGAAAGAACTGTGCTTCACTTATAAACGACGGAGACTGCTTGCAACTTGGAATCGGCGGTATACCGGACGCTATCTGCGAAGAACTTACAAATAAAAAAGACCTTGGGCTTCACAGTGAACTTGTTGGCGATGGTGTTGTTAAACTGCTTGAAGAAGGTATTATTAACAACAAGAAAAAGCAAAGCCACCAGGGCAGAACAGTCTTAGGCGCGGCTTTCGGCTCAAAAATTCTTTGCGATTATCTAAACAACAATCCCGCTGTTGAAATGTACCCAATTGATTATGTAAACGACCCATATGTAATTGCGCAAAACGATAATGTTGTATCTATTAATTCCTGTATTCAAGTTGATTTAATGGGTCAGGTAGTTTCAGACACGATTGGCCTTACTCAATTCTCAGCCGTCGGCGGTCAGGTGGATTTTGTGCGCGGCGCGGCTAAGAGTAAAAACGGCCGTTCTATAATTGCTATGACTTCAACAACCAAAAATGATACAATATCTAAAATCGTTCCTATAATAACTGAAAAATCGGCTGTAACCACAACAAGAAACGATGTAAACTGCATAGTTACGGAATACGGTATTGCCTATCTTAAAGGCAGAACAATGAAAGAAAGAGCAAGAGCGCTTATTAAAATTGCTCATCCAAAATTCAGATCTTGGCTTGAAGAGGAATATGAAAATCGCTTTAACGAAAAGATATTTAACGATTAATTGTTATTACCTTAAACAAATTTACATATCTGTAAAAAATTGTATTGTGTTTATACTTAATAGATGTTATAATAGGTGTGTTGTTAATTAATTAGCAATAATAAAGGTTAGGAGAAAAATAATGGCAATTTACAAAACAGAGCATTTCGGCATTGCAAGAAAAATCGTTGCAAACATGACTTCTCAGAGTTGGGAGGAAATTCCACACGCTGTAATGAGTTATGACGCTGATGTTACAGATCTTCTCAAAGAAATAAAAAAACTTAACGAAGGAGTTACGGATAAAAGCAAAAAAATAAGCATTAACACTGTTATGCTTAAAATAATCTGTGAAGGTCTTAAAGCGGCTCCTAAATTGAACTGCACACTTGATTTTAACAGAAAACTTGTTCGCGGAACGCTGTATTATCATGATAATATTGATATTTCAATGCCAATGATACTGCACACCGGCGAGATGATGACGGTTAATATGCATAATATGGAAAACAAATCTTTATCAGAAATGACCGCCGCTATTAATGACACAATCCGCCGCGCTAACAACAGCGATATGAACGAAGTTATGTTTGAAGTTTCAATGGATAACACAATCCAGGGACTTAAAAAAGGCAAGATTCTTCAAACTTTAAGAAGACTTTACGGCTCTAAAATGCCGGGTAAACACAAAGTAAACACTCTAAGCGGGCAAAAGAAAAAGTCCTATTACGCAATTCCTAAGAAGGACAGACTTACTAAACACGATATTGAACAGGGCACCACAACAATTACAAATATAGGCTCAGTAGGAAGAAATCATAAAGGCACTTGTTTCATTCTTGAAATTATTCCGCCTCAGACTTCTGCTTTCTGTATAGGCGCAGTACAAAGAAAGCCATGGGTTGTTACTGATGAAAACGGAAATGAAAAAGTTGAAGTTCGTTCGGTTATAACAATAACCTGTGCCACCGACCACCGTTCAATTGATTACGGCGATTGTATTCCCCTCGTTAACAGACTTAACGAAATTTTCGCTAACCCGTCTATACTTCAGAGTTGGAAATAATATAAAGTCATACATAATTACCCCCGCTTGCGGCACAAGCGGGGGTAATTTTTATTTCTTTTTAATTTTATTGAGCATGGAATTTATTTTTAAAATATCTTCCTTAGTGAATTTTCCGCCCATCATCATAAGCGCGCGTTTAAGAGTAAAACCTTTTGCTATTCCAATCATTGTTTTGTTTATCTTAAAACCGGCAATTTTAGCGCCTTCTTTTTTCTTTTTACCGCCGTCATTGCCGGAAGACAAGGCTTTTTTTATAATTAAGAGAAGCCTTACGGCAAAAATTTTACCACGGAAAGTTGATATTATATCGCCGATAGTGTCATTTACTGAATATCTGCCGGGCGGCGTAGAAATTTCAAACCAGTTAATAACGGCGCCCTCTTCTTTCATTCTGTATTTTTCATTAAAAGTATCAACTTTTCTTATAATGCTTTCATCGCAATAATCGCCGCACTTTGCAAGAAGTTTTGTTTCCCCGTCATTTTTAACTTTAAATTTAAAGAACGGAAATTCGCCTTTTTCCTGCTTTTCAATTAATATCCTGTCAGCATACAATTCTACATACGGCAGATTAGAATAAACCGTTATAGCAGTTTCGTCCTCTACCCTATCCGTATATCGTTTTGAACAGATATGAACAAACGGCTCATCTGAAAGCCATGCTTTGTAAGCATAAAATGAATCTTTTTTATATTTGCGGTCAAAAGTAACAAGGCCTTTATGATTCATGCCGTTTTCGCCGCCCTCAGCTCGGGCGTCGGCGGCAAAATCAAACATATTCCAAACATGGGTTGCCCAAAGATAAGGCCTTTTTGCAATCTGCTTAATTAGTTCCTCATGATAATACGCCTGATATTCCTCGGTATAATCACCCTGTTCAGGCTCGGAAGTATGCCAGTCAAGCGCTTCGCATCCGTATTCGCTGATTCCGATAACACGATTTGGGTATTTTTTATGGTAATCATCAAACCACGGGCCATACATATCCACATTGCCGCCGTACCAGCCGAAATAGTGATTATAAGACAAAATATCGGAAATTTTAGTAATTTCTTCTGACGGGTCGCACATAGTTACTACTGCCATGGTAGTCGGTCTTGTGGAATCAAGACTATGGACAAGTTCATTTAACACGCGATGATTATCAATTAAATCCTTATCGGCGGCGCCGCCCATAGTAATCTCATTTGAAAGGCCCCAAGTTACAATGGACGGGTGATTATAATTCTGGCAGATAAGTTCTTTCATCTGTGAAATTGTATTATCACGCCCGTTTGGCATATGATTTGAGATATACGGTATCTCCGCCCAAACAACCAAGCCGCGCTCATCGCAAAGGTCGTAAAATTCCTGAGCATGCTGATAATGCGCAAGACGAATTGTATTAGCGCCCATTTCACAAATGATGTCTATATCTTCTTTATGATGTTCGTATTTAAGAGCGTTACCGATTTTAGGTCTGTCCTGATGACGGGAAACACCGCGGAGAGGATAAGACCTACCGTTTAAGAAAAAGCCTTTATCTGAATCAAATGAAAATGAGCGGCAGCCGAATCTTGAAGAAATTTTATCTCCATCATTATTTTCATCTGCAATCTGAGCAGACGCGCAGTAAAGATAAGGGTCTTTAACACCGTCCCATAAATGAACATTATTAATATGAAATTTACATTGAGGGTCTTTACCTAAAACTTTTTCACTGCAAACCGTATTTCCGTCAGCGTCCGAAATTTCAAACAATACTTCTGTATCATTATCGGTATATGCTTTAACAGTAATATCAGCGTTCTTGCCGTTTATTTCAGGTGTAACAGCAATACCCGGAGCGCCGAAATAATCAAGGCTGAAATGATTTTTAGGAACACTGATTATTTTTACACCGCGATAAATACCACCGTAAAATGTAAAATCGGCGTTTTGCGGATATACAAAATCATTCGGGCTGTTATCAGCCGAAACAACAAGCAGGTTTTTATCCTGAATATCATCTATTTTAACTCTGAAAGCAGAATATCCGCCGTGGTGCGTAATCAGTTTTTTACCGTTAA
>CALWID010000031.1 GCA_944380635.1 uncultured Eubacterium sp.
AAGCCCGTCAACCGTAACGGAAGTGCCCGCTTCAATTGATGACGGTATATCGGAATCACTTTGTGCATCGGTTGTGTCTGACTGTGAATCCGTAATGGCTTGAGTGCCGCCTTCGGTAGTTTGAGAATCGGAGCCGCCGCCGGCAGCGCTGCCTATTACTATTAAAACAACAATTACAATAATAAGCCAAAACCACCACTTTTTGTATATGGGCTTTTTAACTTTCTGCGGCGGCATATTGTATTGCGGGGGTACGGGATTTACGGGCGCGCCGTACGGCGTTTGCTGATTTCCGGCAGCAGGATTATACTGATTCTGCGGTGAATTATTTTGTGATTCGTGATTATTGTTTTCCATATGACTTCTCCTTTGATTTATTTATTAAATAAATAATAACACATAAGTGTTCAAAATGTCAACATATGTATTCATAAAATGTAATAAAAAATACTACACTCTAACTATAAAACAATTAGGGGTGCAGTTATGTTTATACCAACACTTGATTCAAAAATAGTGGGCAGTGTTATTGCCGATTTCAGAAAGAAAAAACGAATCAGCCAGGAAGTCCTCAGCGGGCTTGCCGATATAGGCAGAACTCATTTGAGCGCAATAGAAAGGGGAGAGCGAAAACCTACTCTTGAAACGCTTTACAGAATTTCCTGCGCGCTGGATATTAAAATGAGCACTATTGTTTCGGAAATTGAAAACAGAATAGAAAAAGATAATTGATTTTTCCTGCGGCTAATCACAAATTCAGCCGACTGCCGGCAGGTAATATTATATTTTTTAAACCGCGCTGTATTCAATTGAAATTTCTGTATTTTCTGTTATAATATTAGATGATATATTTTTGTAAGGGGGGCTTAATATGAGTTCAAGGGAATATTTTATTTATCTGCTTTCCTGCTGGCTTAATAAGGAAAAGCCCCGCGGCAGTGAGGATACTGATTGGCAGGAGATTTTTTCGCTTGCCGAAAGTCATAGCGTAACTGCAATAATTGCAAGCAAAATGAAAGAACTGCCTCACGGAAGCCGCCCCAAAGGCAAACTGCTTTCCGTGTTTAATCAGCGGCTTGGATACGCCGTTCAGAATTATGAAATAAAAATGCGCGCCATGACCTATCTTATTGAAACGCTTTCAGGCGCCGGAATAGACCATCTGCTTGTTAAAGGCGCGGTGTTAAGGTTTCTTTATCCCTCACCGGAACTCAGGACAAGCGGCGATACGGATGTGGTTATCCGCCCGTCAGATTATGAGAAGTCAATAGATGTGCTGAAAAAAGCAGGATTCAAAATAGATTTTGTTAGGCAGTATGTTTCGCAGGCGGTGTACGGCGGCGAGTTTTTTGATGTGCACACCGAACTTGAAAGTATAAATGTGCAGAGCAAGATATATTATTCCACCCCGTTTGACGATATAAGCGAAAGCACAGGTCATACATATAAATTAAAACCTATTTATCACCTGCTGTATGTTATTACTCACATTGCTTATCATCTTAAAAACGGCGGCGCCGGCGTGCGTATGATAATGGATATAGACGCCCTTCTGCGCTATTATCCTGATATGGATATGAACGCGTTTTCCGTGCTTTGCGATAATATAAAAATTAAGCGTACGGCGCAGGCGCTTATTGCTCTTTCAAAAAAATGGTTTAAAACACCCGTTGCAATAGATTATACTTTTGAGGATTCCGATGAGCGTACTTTTTATGAAAATCTTTCCGATATTATCATAAACGGCGGCATTTTCGGCTATAAAAACGGCGGTGTAGGTATGGTAAATCTTCAGCGCAGTATGGGGGAGGACGGTAAAGTAGGTCTGAAAACCTCTCTAAAAGCATTTGTAAAATGGATATTTCCGAGCGCCGATTATCTTAAAAAGTATTATTACTATTGTTATAAGCACCCGATTCTGCTTCCCGCCGCGTGGTTTCACCGCCTGTTTAAGGCGCTTTTCGGGCATTTTTCCGTTGCTAAAAAAATAGCAGGTGAAATGTTTACCAAGCAGGAGATGTCCGCAAAATACTTTGATGTTCTTACCGAACTTCAAATAGACGATAATCACCATTATGATTAAATTTATAGGCGTATAATAAAACAAAAACACCGCTTGAGCAGACGCTTAAGCGGTGTTTTATTATGTTTATATTATACTTTTATTACTTACTATTAATTAATTACTATTTATAATATCCAAAATTTCCCTCGGCGTGCCCGCTGTAAAATCCGCACCTGCTGTTTCAAGTTCACCGGGCGCGGAATAGCCGTAAAGTACGCCGATTGATTTTAATCCGGTTTCTTTCGCTCCTATAATATCATGCTCGCGGTCGCCTATCATCACTGCGTGTTCGCGGTCATTGATACCAAGCGTTTTAAGGGCGTATTCTATCACCTGCGCTTTTTTGCACCGGGTGTTATCCGTGTTTGAACCCGCTACCATATCAAAATAATCGTAAAGCCCAAAACGGCGCACTATCTGTTCGGCAAAAGGCTCCGGCTTTGATGTGGCAACAATCAGCGTTTTGCCGTCTGCTTTCAGTTTTTGCAGTAATTCGGGTATACCGCTGTATATTTTATTTTCAAACATACCGTTCGGCACAAAATATTCCCTGTAATATTCAACCGCTTTTTGAGATTTTTCTTTTGAAAAGCCATACAACTCAGCAAAAGATAATATTAGCGGAGGCCCTAAAAATTTTCTCAGTTTATTATCGTCGGTTTCATGCATACCGAATTTTGACAGCGCGTATTTCACGGAGTTTATAATTCCCGGCGCAGAGTCGGTAAGAGTGCCGTCCAAATCAAAAAGTATGTATTTAAACATATGGTGTCCGCCTTTCAATCATAGCCGGATTTCAGTGAATATCCTCAAGCACGGCATGAGCGCATTTGATTCCGTCAACAGCGGCGGAAACTATACCGCCCGCGTATCCGGCGCCCTCGCCGCACGGGTATACGCCCCTCACATTGCACTGGCAGAATTCATCGCGCAGTATTCTTACGCTGCTTGAACTTCTTGTTTCCGGCGCTGTAAGAACAGCGTCATAAAGATTAAATCCGTTCAGTTTTTTATCCATCTCAACTATTGCGCTTTTCATTGTTGATGATACTTTCTGCGGCAGGCATTCGCTTATGTCCGTAAGAGTAACCCCCGTGGGGCAGGTGGGCTCAACATTTCCGAGTTGCGTGCTTGCTTTTCCTGCAAGAAAATCACCCACAAGCTGCGCCGGCGCCCTGTAATCTCCGCCGCCGAGCAAAAATGCCTTGTGCTCTATTTCTTTTTGGTAATATATTCCTGCAAGCGGGTGCTCGCTCGGAAAATCTTTCGGCTCAATTCCAACAAGCAGCGCGCTGTTAGCGTTTTTTCCGTCGCGCGCAAGCGAACTCATTCCGTTTACTATTACGCCGCCTTTTTCGCTTGCCGCCGCAACAACCGTGCCTCCCGGGCACATACAGAATGTGTACGCACCGCGCTCGTGCAGACCGTGGCAGGAAAGTTTGTAATCAGCCGCGCCGAGTTTCGGATGACCGGCAAATCTGCCGTACTGCGCCTTGTTTATAAGGCTTTGCGGGTGCTCTATCCTTGCACCCACCGAAAACGGCTTTTGGATTATTTCTATTCCCAGGTCATAAAGCATTTCAACGGTGTCCCTTGCGCTGTGGCCTATCGCCATTATAACGCTGTCCGCCTCAATATCAAAACTTTCGCCGCGGTGAGTGTAAGTTATGCCCTGTATGAATTTGTTGTATACTATCAGTTTTTCAACTCTGCATTCAACGCGCACCTCGCCGCCGAGGGATTCTATTTTTTTGCGTATGTTTTTAACAACTACCGCAAGGCGGTCCGTGCCTATGTGCGGCTTAGATGAATAAAGTATCTCTTCAGGCGCTCCCGCCTCATAAAGTTCAAGCAAAACCTTGCGTATAAACGGGCTTTTGATTCCCGTTGTGAGTTTACCGTCAGAGAAAGTGCCCGCGCCGCCTTCGCCGAACTGCACATTTGATTCCTCGTTCAGCACACGCTCTTTCCAAAATTTATTAACATCTTTCTGCCTTTCGTCTATCGCTTTTCCGCGCTCGAAAATTATAGGGCGCAGTCCCGCCTCGGCAAGTATCAACCCGGCAAGCATTCCCGCCGGCCCGAATCCCACAATTACGGGCCTGAATTTTGAAACGCGCTTGTTTTCCGGCAGTTCATAGTGATACGGCTTAACAACGGAAACTTTGTTTGATTTGCATTTTGATACTATCTGGTTTTCGTCAAGCAGTATCTCGCAGTCAACACTGTATGAGAAATGAATATCCTCTTTTTTGCGCGCGTCAACGCTCTTTTTGAATATCGTCAGTTTTTTTATGTATTTTTTGTTTATTTTAAGTGTTTTTGCCGCCTTGGCGTTCAGTAAATCTTCACTGTCGTCAAGTTCAAGCCTTATTTCGTTAATTCTTATCATAAATTTCTTTACACTCTTTCGCTATTTTTTCACCTGCTGTAATGCCGCTGTGCCACGCAAAATCAAGATTAAATCCTCCGCATTTAAACTGCGCGTCCAAAAGTTCACCGCATATATACAGATTTTTTACTTTTACCGATTCAAAATCTTTAACTTCATTCATCGGTATTCCGCCGCAGGTTATCTGGGCAAAATCATATCCTTTTGTGCCGGTTATTATCAGCCGCCAGCCTTTAACGGTCTGCGCCTGCATTTTTGTGTCTCCGCCCGCCTGCTTTTCCGTAATAGCGGCAAGTTTTGTGCCGAGTATTCCTTTAAGATTTCCGAATCTCTTTATGTGTTCAAATACTTCGCTTTCGGTAAGTTCTGGTACCAGGTCAAGCACGGCAAGGCATTTCGGCTTTTCACCGCCTGCAAAAGCCTTTGATACTGCGGCGGAAACATTCATTACCGCAATTCCGGAAAGGCCGTATTCTGTAAACAGCACTTCGCCGTATTCCGACGCCGTTTCTTTGCCGTTTATCAGTATTTTGATGCCGCACCTTGTTCTTGTGCCTTTTATTGCCCGCGGATATTTGCTTGATGAAGTCAGTTGCACAAGAGCGGGGGAAAGCGGCGTAATTCTGTGCCCAAACGGCTTTAGCAAAGAGTAGCCGCTGCCGTCGGAGCCAAGAGCGCTCTGCGCTTTTCCGCCTGCCGCCATAACAACATATTCCGCTCTGAAATCGCCTTTTTCGGTTTTCAGCAGAAATCCGCTTTCGCTTTTTGATACGGATTTTACCGCGCAGTCCGTAATTATTTTTACGCCGAGTTTTTCACATTCGTCAAGCAGTACGCTCAGCACCGTTTCCGCTTTCAGTGAATAAGGATACACCCTGCCTTCCTCAAGCTCTTTCAGCATAAGGCCAAGGTTTTCAAAAAAACTTTTTACTTCTTCGTAATGCTCTGCGGCGGCGTTTGTTATGTTGCACCGCCCGTTGCCGGTTGCAAGTATCTTTTTTCCCGCCTTTTCAAGGCGTTCCAAAATGTAAACATCGGTATTCTTGCTTTCCTGTTTTAATTTTATTGCGCACGCAAGCCCGGACGCCCCCGCGCCTATAATAATTACTCTTGTGTTCATATCGGCTCCGATACACTGTATATATGTGTTTTGTTATTTGTTTGTAAATATAATATATTAATTTTATCATAAATGCAAATTTTTTTTAAGTTTGCACTTGACTGTTGCCTTAAGTTGTGGTATATTAGCAATACCTCAAAAAGGGGTTAATTTTTTTGCCCTTTTTTATTGCGGCGTTGTTCTTACCGCAAAGAGGGAGATTTAATATCGAAAGAAAAACGGAGGTGCTCAAATGAGAGTTAAAGTTACTTTAGCTTGCACTGAATGCAAACAACGCAATTACAACACAATGAAAAACAAGAAGAACACACCGGACAGACTTGAAATGAATAAGTATTGCCCGTTCTGCAAAAAGCATACGCTTCACAGAGAAACAAAGTAACGGAGGATAAAAATGGCTGATAAAAAGACTTCAAATGCCGAGGAGAACAAAAAAGTTAAGTCAGATAAGGCTGACAGCGCTAAAAAATCTCCCGCCAAGGCAGAAAAGAAAAAGTCAAAGAAAAAGAATCCGTTTAAATCCGCCGGCAAATTTTTCAAAAGCGTAAATGCAGAGCGCAAAAAGGTAGTTTGGCCAAAGGCAAAGGAAACTTTAAGAAATTCACTTATAGTTCTTATAGTTGTTATTATAGTAGGCGTTGCGATTTACGCGGTGGATTCACTGCTTGCGCTCGGTCTCAGAGAAACTAAGCAGCTCGCAGAGCCGTCAACATCTGCTTCCGAAACGGTAGAGGATACAACAGCGGCTGAAGATACAACTGCGGCTGATGCCGGCGATTCGGCAGATACTACGGCAGCAGCCGAAACACAGGCGGCTGAATAATGCCTGGATTCAATTTTCGGAGGCTTGTTTAATGGAAGAAGCAAAATGGTATGTTGCTCACACCTTTTCAGGTTATGAAAATAAGGTTGCAAGCAATATAGAAACCGTTGTGGAAAACAGAAATCTTCACGACCTTATTCAGGAGGTTTCAGTCCCCACCGAAACAGTTGTTGAAATCAAGGACGACGGCACTAAAAAAGAAGTGGAAAGAAAAATATTTCCCGGCTATGTTCTTGTTAAAATGGTTATGACGGACGATACCTGGTATGTTGTAAGAAATATCAGGGGCTGCACGGGGTTTGTCGGCCCTGAAAGCAAACCTGTTCCGCTTACTGATGAGGAAGTTCGTAAACTCGGAGTGGAAAAAGTCAGCGTAAAAGTAAATTACGCAGACGGAGATATGGTAAATGTTATAGACGGTCCGCTTGAGGGTTATTCCGGCACGGTAGAGAGCGTAGATGTGCCAAACAACAGCGTTCGCGTACTTATTTCCATGTTCGGCAGGGAAACTTCCGTTGAATTTGAACTGGATCAACTTGAAAAGGCAGAAGACTGATAATTTTTATTTAAGGTAATTCGCGGCAGTGCCGCTTATTATGCGCCGCAAGGCGCGTGGGAGGGGAGCGTTTCCCCGCCATACCACAATTATTAGGAGGAAAAAATAATGGCTCAAAAGGTAGTAGGTTTAATTAAACTTCAAATCCCCGCAGGCAAAGCAACTCCGGCACCGCCGGTCGGCCCTGCACTCGGTCAGCACGGTGTTAATATCCCGGCGTTCACAAAGGAGTTTAACGAAAGAACAAAGAATGACGCCGGTCTTATCATTCCCGTTGTTATCACGGTTTATGATGACCGTTCTTTCACTTTCGTAACTAAAACACCGCCCGCAGCAGTTCTTATTAAGAAGGCTTGCGGAATAGAAAAGGCTTCCGGTGTTCCCAATAAGGAAAAGGTTGCCACTATCACAAAAGCGCAGATTCAGCAGATTGCTGAAACAAAAATGCCGGACCTTAATGCGGCTTCGCTTGAGGCGGCTATGAGCATGATTGCAGGCACAGCCCGCAGCATGGGTATAACGGTAGAAGACTGATTCCCTTGTGGGAGGAAAAATCCGATTAACCACTGGAGGTAATTTATTATGAAACACGGAAAAAAATATTCAGACGGCGCTAAACTTATAGACCGTACTAAATTATATGAAAGCGCAGAGGCGCTTGACCTTGCAGTTCAAACTGCAAAAGCAAAGTTTGATGAAACAATTGAAGTTCATGTTCGTCTCGGCGTAGACTCCCGTCATGCAGACCAGCAGGTTCGCGGCGCCGTAGTTCTTCCGAACGGAACAGGTAAAGATGTTAGAGTAGCAGTATTCGCTAAGGGCGATCTTGCAAAGGCGGCTGAGGCTGCCGGCGCAGATGTTGTAGGCGAAGCAGACCTTGTTCAGAAAATTCAGGGCGGCTGGATGGATTTTGATGTTGCCATCGCAAGCCCGGATATGATGGGATTTGTCGGTCGTTTAGGTAAGGTTCTCGGTCCCCGCGGACTTATGCCTTCACCGAAAGCAGGCACCGTAACAACTGATGTAGCAAAGGCTGTTACAGAGGCTAAAGCAGGTAAGATTGAATACCGCCTTGATAAATCAAATATTATTCATTGCCCTATCGGCAAGGCTTCATTTGGCAAAGAGAAACTGCTTGAAAACTTCAATGCGCTTCTTGATGCTATAATTAAGGCTAAGCCGGCCGCTGCAAAAGGCCAGTATATCAGGTCCTGCGCAGTTGCTGCCACAATGGGCCCCGGCATACGCATTAATCCCAACAAAGTTGGTACTGCCGCTGCCGAATAATTTAATTTTGGTATTGACAAGGGTATCCACCTTGTGTTAAAATACACTCGCTGTTCAACCAAAGACAGCAGGTGCCTTATGGCGTAAGATAATTGTTATCGCCTGCCGAGGAATGAGCATTTATGTTGATATACAGTGCGTTTCGCATTTTATATTGTATAGATAAATGTTGTGCATTCCGTCTTTGCGGAATGCACTTTTTGTTTGGTAAACAGCCTTAAAAGTCCGCTTTTGCGGCAAATAATTTAGGAGGTACAGTTAATTAATGCCAAGCACAGTAGTTCTTGAAAAGAAAAAAGCGCAGGTTGAAGCGTTGGCTGAAAGAATCAAGGGCTCAGTAGCCGGTGTTGTTGTTGATTACAAAGGTATCAATGTTGAAGATGACACTAAGCTGCGTAAAGAGCTCCGCGAGGCAGGCGTAGAGTATACCGTTGTTAAAAACTCTATCCTTAAAAGAGCTGCAGACGCAGCCGGCCTTGAAGGTATGGATCCTGTTCTTGAAGGCACAACCGCTATTGCAACAAGCGCCGAAGATTATGTTGCTTCAGCACGCATTCTTCAAAAGTATGCTGACGCTCATGATTTCTTTAATGTTAAGTCAGGCTATCTTGACGGCGAAGTTATTGAACTTTCAAAGATTGAAGCTCTTGCAAAACTTCCGTCCAGAGAAGTCCTTCTTGCAACAGTCTGCAGCGTGTTCAATGCGCCTATTGCCGCATTTGCCCGCGCAGTTCAGGCAATCGTTGACAAGGGCGGCGTAGAGGCCTGCGAAAGCGAAAAAGCAGAAGAGCCGGCGGCCGAAGAGGCTGCGGCAGAAACAGAAGCACCGGCGGAGGATGCTCCCGCAGCAGACGCTTCTGAGGACAAATCAGCAGAATAATCACATTTTAACTTTAACTAAAATTTAATTCGGAGGAAATTAAAATGGCATCAGAAAATGTAACGAAAATCGTTGAAGAGCTTAAAACTCTTACCGTTCTTGAGCTTTCAGAGCTTGTATCAGCAGTTGAAGAAGAGTTCGGCGTAAGCGCTGCCGCAGCAGTAGCCGTTGCCGCTCCTGCAGAAGGCGCTGCCGCTGCAGCAGAAGAAAAGACTGAATTTGATGTTGTTCTTACAGATGTCGGCCCGAACAAGATTCAGGTTGTTAAGGCTGTTAAGGAAGCAACAGGTCTTGGCCTTAAAGAGGCTAAGGAAATCGTTGACTCTGCTCCTAAGACCATCAAAGAGGCTGTTCCTACTGCGGACGCAGAGGCTCTTAAGGCTAAAATTGAGGAAACAGGTGCAACTGTTGAACTTAAATAATTGTACTATCCAAAGCAAGCGGTATACCGAGAGGTGTACCGCTTAAATTGTTTTATTGAATCTTTGATATGGAGGTGTTTGAAAAATGTTGGATAAGTTCAGAGTGTTTTTAAGTTATAGGGGTGTTTCTTCCGGAGATGTTGCCGGATTGAAATTTGAAAAAGAATTATACAGAGTTCTTACAGATGATCCAGCGCATGAAGAGCGTTATGGGAAAATTTATTTTTCTCCAGAGGAGCTCCCTTTTGAAAACTTTAAGGAAGTTATTCCTAAAATCATGCCGGATGTAGAATATTTTATAATGCCTCTAACAGAAAATTATTTTAATGGATTTTGGGATTCAGAAAATAATTGCCCGAATACTGATTCAATAACATATGTAGAAGTCAAAGCCGCAATTGAAAATAATTGTAAATTTATCTGCGTAACTTTTCCGGGATTTGCCGATGATATAGAATTGTATAAAAAGTTGTTTGGCAAAGATTATGGTAAGATAAGTACCTTGAAAAAAGATTTAGAATATTCCGAAGCAACTAAGCAGGATGTTATGTCATTAATTGCTTTTCATATAACAAGGCCTGATTATATTCAAAAAGGCGCTTATGATTTGCTTGAAGGCCTTGAACCGAATGTTTTCTTGTGTTCTAAAGAACAAACTGAAAGTAGTAGTAAATATCCGCTTTATCAGCGTTTTCAAGGTGTAACGAAACTTACATTGATGAATTTTGCCGCCAGTTCATTTATTAGCAGTGTAAAAATTGCTTCAGTATATAAAGGAAATGATTATCTTAAAAATTGGTTTGTATATAATTTAATTAACGGCAATATAGAGGTAGATATGATTCTTACAAACCCTTATAGTTATGCCGCCAATGATGCTGCTGAATTTAAAATGTATCCAAGTGGGAAAAATGATGCAGTTGCAAAAGATGAAATAATTTTGAACAACTTAAATACTTTATATAATTTTATGCAAAATTATCCCTCGGCAAATTTAAAGGTTTATTTAACAGATATTGCTTTGCCATATGCTGTAGCAATTGCAGATAATATAAACTCTGATAACGACCATATGAAGGTAGACCTTTATTCTCCATTAATAAACGATGATAAGAACAGGCCTTCATTTTATTTGCTTAGAAATAACCCAGACACCGAAAGGCTTTATAATTTTTTCAGAAATAATTTAGATAGTGTACTGCATTCAAGATTCCATACAAGACGGTTTAACGGACATCCATATGCGTCTTGGCTTACGGATAAAAATAAACATATAATACACCGCGCAAGAATTAATAATCAACTGCTTGCACACACATATGAATCGTATCTTGAATGTATAGACAGTAAATATCCCATAGAAGTGGATTTGTTGAAATTAAAGGACGGCTCAATTATTGTGGGCAGGGCAGATCAAGATATAAAAAGATATGGCTATGACAAATCACTT
Organism: uncultured Eubacterium sp.; assembly: GCA_944380635.1. Lineage (GTDB taxonomy): Bacteria > Bacillota > Clostridia > Oscillospirales > Acutalibacteraceae > Eubacterium_R. Next base: position 10,996 of record CALWID010000031.1, read on the forward strand.
GAAGAGTGTGATATAACCGAACTCCTTGCTATAAATAAAAATGCCGGTAACAACAAGATACTTACTTTTAATAAGTTTTTGGATTTAATAGCGGGAAAGATCCCGGTTTTAATAGAAATCAAAGTAAAATCAACAGATAGTTATGAGTATAAAGAAGAATATGTGAGTCAAATTATTAAATCTATACAAAAATATCTCAGAACATATTCGTATAGTTTTAATAAAAGTTATAATAATGCCGGAAGTGCTGTTGCAGTGCATTCTTCTAATCCAGATGTATTGAAAATAATTAAAAGTATTGATTGCATGATTCCTTGCGGCATTATTTCAACTGATTTTTCTGGAATAAAAGATATTGTTGGCGAAGAATTTTATAATATACATAAAAATGCCACATATTTAGATGATGTTAATATAGATTTTATTAGCTATGATTGGAAATTCCTTAAAAACGGTCAGGCATTAAAAATTAAAAGCAAAAAAAATATTCCGCTTTTGGCTTGGACTATTAAAGATCAAGATAGTCAATCAATAGCAGAAGAATATAATTGCGATAATATAATTATTGAAGAAAGTAAGAATTATTTCTAAGTTTGTTAATCAAAAGTAAAAAGAGGGCAGAAGGCTGATTCTAATACAAAAGCCATATAAATTTTATGTGCTTAAACTGCCCCGGATTGTGAATAGAATACAAAAAATTTTCACTGCGATTAGAATATTAATTTAAACGGCAACCTGATTGCATTTTATCGGTTTGTTTTTTGGAGTAAAAATCCCCCTTATGACAGTTTGTTTTATTCTGCCATAAGGGGGAATTTTTTATTGTTTTTTACTGGTTCTGTGCAACAAAACATCGCTTTTTTGTTGCGCCTTTTTGGCAATTGATTACAAATGAGTTTGAAAATTCAGAAAATTATTGATTTATTCAGTCATTATCTTTATCAACGAGTCAAGGTCTTCGGAAGGTACACCGATTTTTGTAAGGCAGTTGTATGTTTTTTCGCTTAGTGTGGTTCCTTCTGTTTGATTTATAGTTGTATAATAATCAGATTCCAGAAGATTTGAAAGAGGTCTTTGACCACCTATGTCACCAAAATTTGAAAATACATAATCCTTGTAAAGTTCCTCTTCGGAAACGCCGAGTAATGCATTTATCATATAGGACAGCATTCCGGTTCTGTCCGTGCCTATGTTGCAGTGTATGAAAAGCGGATAATTATTTTCATCCGCAAGAATTGAAAATACTTTTATTATTTGCTCTTTATTGTCTTCAAGCATTTTTCCGTCCCAGTCCATAGGTATGCTTATATATGTAACGCTGCTGCCTAAGGGGCTTGATGTTATTGCTCCGCTTTCATTGTCATTAACATGGCGAACATCTATTTCCGTTTTTATGCCAAGTTCCTGCAGCATTGTGCGTTTACCGTCTTCGGTTATTTCTATATTCACATCCGTTACATTGCTTTCATTTAGACGCCCGGTGCGAAAGAGCATTCCCTGTTTCGTTATATCTCCGCTTTCCGTTTCTCTTCCGCCAAGATCTCTTGCGTTTGTAATTCCATCTATATAAAGATTTCGCGGAGCCTCATTACTTGTTGAAAATGAAGAAACAGCGCTTTGTGTGTCATCGGTTGAAACCGTCCAGTAATATTCAGTGCCGATTTTCAAATTGTAAACAGAATATTCGGTATCGCTTGTTGTATATGATACCGCGTTTGACATATCTTCATTTTCACTTATGTTAAGGGTAAACATAGCATTATTTTCTCCGCTATAATCCCATTCAAATTCAATAGGCTTGGGCCTGCTTTTTTCTCTCAAACCAAGTGCGTAAATATTTATCATAGAAGGGGAACCGTTTAAAAACATTCTTTGGCTGAAAGTGTGTATCTCAACTGTTTCCTCAACAGGTGAAACCGCTGTTACCGTTGTGCCAGAGTTCTGATAGTTTGAACAACCTGCCAGTATACAGATAACGGATACAACTATAAGGAAAGAACTTACAATTTTTTTCATATGCTCTGTTACCTTTCTTAACAATAATATATTTTGATTATATCAAATATAAAATAAATTGTAAATGAAATATCGCTTTACTAAATCTATTACCATATAATTAATAGTTATAAAAAAAGATTGGCTGTATTGTGCCAATCTTAAAAATATAGATTTAAAGTTGTTTTTTAGCAGTCATCTGTTCTGCCTAAAATATAGTCTACGCTCGTTTCATATAAATCTGCAAGCGCGATAAGCACTTCCGGCGGAACAGTTCTTTCCCCGCGTTCGTAATAAGAATAAAGGCGCTGCGAAATGCCTAATTCTCTGCCTATTTGCGCCTGTGTTAAATCATTGTCTTCCCTTAAATCTCTAAGCCTTTTTATCTGCATATAAGCACCCCATCCGTTTTCATTATTATATGCCGCCGGCGGGCTTGCTATTGACACTAAGAACAAATCGTTCTATAATTATTTTAAATATAATTATTGAATTATATTTGTTATAAATGTCTTTGTGTTTGCCTTATTATTACAGATTTTTCAACTGCGCTGATATATAATTTACAGCGGCAGGGGGGTGCGGCTTTGGAAAATAACATTCTGAAAAACGGAAAAGATTATGTGTTTTGTGTTGAAAAGCAAAATAAGGACGGTTTTAGCTTTGAAGCAAAGGCGCGCAGCGTGTATTCGGGTAATTTTTACGATGTTCGCTTTGAAGGCAAAAAGCGATTTGCTTTTTTTATTTGCAAAAATAATCAGTGGTTTGTTTATTATTTAGAGAAAAATTCCGAATATTGCCCGTCTGCATTTAAGAGCGCCGAGGCTTTTATCCGCCTTGAAAACGATATAAAATGCGGTTTGGAAAAACCGTATCTCTTTGTGCACGGCAACAAGGTAAAAAAATACCGTCTGCGCGGCGGCGCAAAAATTATTTTACCGAATCCACCTTTTTTATTTCAGACGGAAACCGAAAAACTTGACGATGAATTGCAGAAAAACAGATATAATTATAAAACTCCGCCGAAATATATTATTGCGGCGCGTAAAACAAAATATGTAAAGCCGGGCGAGGCGGATAGTCTATATTTTTTCGGCTGCAACAATAATGAATTGTATAAAAAAATATCTTACGGTATGCCTATATGCGTTACTCATACATATGAAAATGAAAAAGCCGTTGCAGTGTTGAAATTCGCTAATAAATATGATATAATTCCGTTTCAGCACTGCCTTAAAGTGTTGTAATAAAAATATATTATATATCGGTTGCATAATTTAAAGCCTGTTGTTATAATATTTATCTGAGGTGATTTGTGTGAAAGAGATAAATATCCGCGATTTAAATGAAAATGCCGTTAAACTTATAAGTGATGACTGGGCGCTTTTAACCGCTGCGGATAAAAGCAAAAATTCCTGTAACCCTATGACGGTGTCGTGGGGCGGTATAGGCGAACTCTGGGGAAAAGATACGGCAACGGTTTATGTTCGTGAAAGCAGATATACAAAAACATTGATTGATAAAGAGGATTACTTTTCACTTTGCTTTTTTGATAAAGAATATAAAAGCGCGCTTAGTTTCTGCGGCTCCCATAGCGGCAGAGATTGCGATAAGATAAAGGAAACGGGGCTTACGCCTGTTTATGACGAGAAAGCGCCATATTTTAAAGAGGCAAAGATAGTGCTCATATGCAGGAAAGAGGCATGCCTCTATCTTGATGAAAAAAGTTTTTTGGATAAGGATATAATGCAAAAATGGTACGCAGACCGCGATATGCATTATATATATTTTTCTGAGATAGAAAAAGTGTTGATTTCACAATAATTTTAGTATATAATATAAATGCAACTTAGAGCGGTTGCATTTTTAGCGTAGCGTATGGGCCCTGTGCGACGGGATGCTACGAACCTTGTCAGGCGGGGAACCGAGCAGCAATAAGTGGATTATTCTGTGCGCCGCAGACAAGTCTGTACGTTACGCTAAGAATGCAACCGTGTTTTTTGTATTACTGAAAGGAGGGTGTTATATGTATCAGGCGCTTTACAGGAAATACAGACCTAAAGTTTTTGCGGATGTATGCGGTCAGGAGCATATAACATCCACATTGCTTAATGAGATACGGGAAGGGCGCGTTTCCCATGCGTATCTGTTTACAGGCTCAAGGGGCACGGGTAAAACCACCTGCGCAAAAATACTTGCTAAAGCCGTAAACTGTGAAAACAGTAAAAACGGCGAGCCGTGTAATGAATGCGAAATGTGCCGCGGGCTTGATGACGGCACTATTTATGATGTTGTTGAAATTGACGCGGCGTCAAATAACGGCGTAGACAATATCCGCGAATTGCGCGAAGAGGCAAATTATACGCCGTCAAGAGGCAAATACCGCGTTTATATTATAGACGAGGTGCATATGCTTTCTCAGGGCGCGTTCAACGCTCTTCTTAAAACTCTGGAAGAGCCGCCCGCCCATGTTATATTCATTCTTGCTACTACGGAAGTGCATAAACTTCCCGCAACTATTCTTTCCCGCTGCCAGCGGTTTGATTTTAAGCGTATCCAGCCGGAAACAATGGCAAAAAGGCTTAAGGAAGTTGCCGGTATGGAAAATATTTCCTTAACCCCTGAGGCGGCAATACTTATTTCCAGAATAGCGGACGGCGGTATGAGGGACGCTCTTTCAATTCTTGACCAATGCGCCGGCAGAAATGAAGAAGTTAATGAAAAACTTGTTTCGCAGGTTGCCGGTATTGCGGGGCGCGAATCACTGTATGAACTTTCAACTGCCGTTGCGGATAAAAACAGCGGCGCCGCCCTTGATATAATTGCCGCACTTCACCAAAACAGTTATGATATGGAACGCCTTTGTGTGGAGATGATAAATCATTTCCGTAATTTTCTGATAGTAAAAACAGTCAGCAAAAGCCGTGAACTTATAATCTGCACAGATGATGAGTATGAGCGTGTAAAACAAAATTCGGCGCGTTTTTCTCTTGCGGCGGTTATTCACGCGCTTGATTTGTTTCAGGATACTTTGGTAAAAATAAAAAGCGGCGCAAATTCCAGAATTGAAATGGAAATGAGTTTTATTAAACTTTGCGAGCCTAAACTTGACGAATCTTACGATTCCCTGCTTGAAAGAATAGCGGCGCTTGAAAACGCGGTTAAAAATCCTAATGTTTTCAGCAGCGCTCAGCCCGATGCAGGAAATGAGCCGCAGACCGTTAAGCAGGAAAAGCCCAAGGAAACATCTTCGCCTGAGCCTAAAGAAGATATTGTTAATTCTCAGCAGCAAGGGGATACAGAACCTTCTGAGGATAACAGCGTTAAAACTGAAGAAAGCGCAAAAACTGCTGAAAAGCCGCAAAGCGCAGCCCCTGAAAATCAGGCCGCGCAGCAAACAGAGCCAAATCCGGTCCAGCAGAATCTTCCCGCCGAGCAAAAGGAATTTACTCAGTGGGCGGATTTTATGGAGGAAATTTATAAAAAGGATATTGCGCTGTACGGCGTGCTCAGCGGTTCGGCGGGGTATACGCGCGGCGAATATTTCCTGATAGACGCTAAAAATCAGGCGCTCAGGCAGTTTATCAAAATACCTACGCACGCCAAAACTATCAGGCAGGCGCTTTTTGATGTAACGGGTGTGCATTATAAACTCGGCCTCTTTAAACATAAAAATGAGGAAAGCACTAAACGCGACCCGCTGGAGGATTTGATTCTTAAAGCAAAGGGCAGCGTTGATATAGATATTGATGATTAAAAAATAAGGAGAAACTTATGAAAGCAAGACTTCCAAAGGGTATGGGCGGCGGCCCGCAGAATATGCAGGCAATGCTTAAACAGGCTCAGCAGATGCAGGAAAATATTGAAAAGAAAAAAGCGGAACTTGAGGAAAAAGATTATGTCGTTTCCTCCGGCGGCGGAATGGTTGAGGTAACCGTTACCGGCAAACACGAAATTAAGGCTATCGGCATAAATCCGGAAGTTGTTGACCCGGATGATGTTGAAATGCTTGAGGATATGCTTATGGCTGCGCTCAATGAAGCAATGCGTAAGATTGATGAGGACGAGGAAAGGGAACTTTCCGCCGTAACAGGCGGGCTTAATATACCCGGCCTTTAATAAAACGCGGATGCCGCGCCTGAAATTTGCCGCCGGTATAATTTCATATTATAGCGCAATCATATCGCGCCCCTGCCGAATGAGGCGCGGCGCGGAGTATAATTTATAAACTATTTTGCCTGAAAGGCTATGGCGATAAATATGGCATATAATTTGGCGCCTTTGCAGAATCTTATTGACCAGTTTGAACGCATGCCGGGTATCGGTAATAAAACCGCCCAAAGAATGGCGTTTTATGTGCTTGGATTAACTAAAGACGAGGCAAACGGATTCGCAAAGGCAATTACGGACGCTCATACAAAAATAAAGCAGTGCAAAATCTGCTGCAATCTTGCAGATGATGAACTCTGCCCCATATGCAAGAATGAAACAAGGGATAAAAGCGTTATCTGCGTTGTGGAAGACCCGCGCGATGTTGCCGCTATTGAGCGTACGCACGAGTATAACGGCACTTATCATGTGCTTCACGGCGCAATATCGCCGATGGATAATATCGGCCCTGAGCAGATAAAAATTAAAGAACTTCTTGCCCGTTTAAACGACGGCGCTGTTGATGAGGTAATTATGGCAACTAATCCCACCGTTGAAGGCGAGGCGACTGCAATGTATATCAGCCGCCTTTTAAAACCTATGGGAATTACCGTTTCACGCCTTGCGTACGGTGTGCCCGTCGGCGCTGATTTGGAATACGCGGACGAGGTTACGCTTTCACGCGCGCTGGAGGGCAGAAGCGTTATCTGATTTTGAAGTTGAGAACGAAAGGAGTGGCAGGTTTGGATAACAAAAAGGATTCCGTTCAGGTAATAGCAAGAAACAAAAAAGCCTATCACGATTATTTTGTTCTTGATACTTATGAGGCGGGAATAGAACTTTACGGCACGGAAATTAAATCAATCCGCCGCGGCAGAGTGAATCTTAAGGATTCATATTGCGGCGTGGACAACGGAGAAATGTTTGCCCTTGGTATGCATATTTCACCGTATGAGCAGGGAAATATATTTAACAGGGACCCTATGCGCCGTAAACGCCTTTTACTTCATAAAAGAGAAATATTACGGCTGTTTCAGCAAAGCCAGCAGCAGGGGCTCAGTATTGTGCCTCTTGAACTTTATATTAAAAACGGCAGGGCAAAACTTCAGATAGGGCTTTGCAAAGGTAAAAAACTTCACGATAAGCGTGAAACTGCCGCTAAAAAAGACGCTCAGCGCGCAATTGAACGCGCTATGAAAGAGCAAAGATAAATATACGGGGATGAAAGGATTTCGACTGGGGCAAGGAGTCTCGGTAAGCATGCAGAGGAGCTGAACCGCTTTAAAATCAGCACCCTAAAATTAACTGACAACAATAGATCAGTAGCTTTGGCTGCTTAAGCAGCCTTCGTCCGTCCGTTGAGTGCCGCGGCTTCGGAACGGGCGTCGTGCAGCGGCGAACATGAACGGGGGATTGGCTCGGCTCCCGTCAGGTATCAGAGCCTACCGAAGCGATAAGGCTGTTTGCTGCCGTATCGCCGGGGGAATCCCAAATAACAAACTAAGCATGTAGAAAGCCTTGATAAGAGGTTTCAGGACGCGGTTTCGATTACCGCCATCTCCACCAAAAGATAAAAATCCGAAATTCACCTTTATCGGTGATACTTTCGGATTTTTTTTATTTTTTATAAATTCTAATGTTTGCTTTTATTGTCCGTTTCGGCAGACGGCTTAACGGCACGATGTGTTGGAAGCATAAAAAAGCCGGCGTGATTTTAAATCATGCCGGCTTAAATCGCTGTTTATATTTTACATATTTACCTGTTTGCAGAAATCTTTAAAAATTTCTGAAATTTTTATCTGCTGCGGGCAGACTTTTTCGCAGCTGCGGCAGCCTATACATGCGCTCGGGCGCTTGTTTTCAGGCATAGCCATAAGAGCAAACGGCGCAATAAACCCTCCGCCTGTGAAAGTGTGCTCGTTGTAAAGTTTTATAAGTTCGGGTATATTAAGACCCTGCGGGCAGTGAGTGGTGCAGTATCTGCATGCAGTGCAGGGCACGCCGCTCGTCATATGCTTTGCTATTTCAAGCAGCGTTTTCATTTCTTCGTCATTAAGCGGCTCATCTGTTTCAAATGTTTTAATGTTGCTTTCCATCTGCTCAAAATCAGACATACCTGAAAGTATCATCGTAACGCCGGGCACGCTTTGCAGAAATCTGAATGCCCATGCGGGTATTGTTTCATTCGGGCGCAGCGCCTTTAGTTTTTTCTCGTCTTCTTCGGAAAGTTTTGCAAGCCTGCCGCCGCGCAGAGGTTCCATTACCCAAACGGGAATGTTCCGTTCGTTTAAAAGTTCAACTTTTTTCTTTGCGTCCTGAAAATCCCAGTCAAGATAATTAAGTTGAAGTTGGCAAAATTCAATATCCTTGCCGTATGCGTCCAAAAACCGCTTGATTACATCATAACTGCCGTGAGCGGAAAAGCCAAGATGATGTATTCTCCCATTCTTTTTCTGCTCTAAAAGATAGTCATAAACGCCGTATTTCGGGTCAAGATAACTGTCTATATTCAGTTCGCAAACATTGTGGAAAAGATAAAAATCAAAATATTCAACTTCGCATTTTTCAAGTTGCTTTTCAAATATTTCCTTAACTTTCGGGAAATTCGTAAGGTCATATCCCGGGAATTTTGAGGCAAGATAAAATTTATCCCTCGGAAATTCTTTAAGCACTTTACCCATAACTATTTCCGAATTACCGTCGTGATAACCCCAGGCAGTGTCAAAATAATTTACACCATGCTCAAAAGCGTACTTCGCCATTTCCTTTGTTGCGGCTTCGTCTATATCGGCGTCATTGCCGTCAATGCATGGCAGGCGCATACACCCCATCCCAAGCGCGGAAAGTTTTATATCCTGAAAGTCCTTGTATATCATATGTATTCCTCCCAAATTAAAATTCACATTATAATGCACTGTTTCCTTAATATGCAGTTTAATTTTAATTCCAAATGCCGCTTTGTGTCAAGCGATAACGGCGCATTTTTATCCGCATTTCAATACTTATTTTGAATACAAAACTATGCCTCTGCCGAATAACACGAAATAAAAATTTGAATATCAGTAAATTATGACCTCTCAACAGATATTACGGTTTTTTATAAAATTCGCAAAAAGCCTTGAAAACTTTAAAAAAAGGTCTTGCTTGTGACGCCGCGTAATGATTTATAATAGGCTCAGGAGGTAAATAATTATGGCAAAATACAGAGCAATTCCGCAAGGGTTTATGACAGTTGGAGAAGTGGCAAAGAAAATGGGAGTTACTGTCCGTACTCTGCAATACTACGATAAAGAAGGGCTGCTTTCCCCATCCACAGAAAGCGAAGGCGGACGCAGGCTTTATACCGATAAAGATTTGATTACGCTTCATCAGATAATATCTTTAAAATCACTGGGCTTTTCTTTGGGCGATATAAAAGAGCGGTTAATCTCTTTGGAAACACCGGCTGATGTTGCGGATGCCCTTACAAAGCAGGCAGATGATATACGCCGAAAAATAGAACAACTTCAGACTTCTTTGGCAGCAATAGAACAGTTAAAAGCAGAAGTTTTACAAATGCAGACGGTCAACTTTAAGAAGTATGCAGATATTATTGTC
>CALWID010000032.1 GCA_944380635.1 uncultured Eubacterium sp.
ATTTGTTAAATATTCAAAATTGCGGATTATGCGGGCAAGCATTCTGCACCTGCCTGCTCCGCTTAAAAACAGCCCAAACACCGCGGCGGCAGGCAGCAGTGAACCGCCGTGCGAAACAACATCCACCCCTGCAACGGCGCAGATGCAATGCGCCAGCACAACAGCGCACGAAACAGTAACGGGGAACTCAAAATTAATGCCTTTTTTAAGATTAAGGCCATGCAGAACCGAATTAATATTTGTTAAAATTGCAGCCGCATAAAGAACGGTTACGGCAAGGCAGTAAGCAAAATCATTATTTAAAAAAGCGGGCATATATTCCGTGCCGTGCAAAACAGTAACAGCAAGCAGCAGCGCACCGAAAACCACCGTAAAAAACATCTGCACCTGAACGGAAGTTTTGCTTTTGAAAAGGCGCTCCAAAGTCATCGTGCGTTCACTTCTGTCCCTGTAATCGCCGTGCTTTATACGCTGAGCGTCGCTCTTTTCATCGCCCTCAAGTTCCTCAGGAGCAAAAAGGCGGAATTTATTAACTTTTTCCTCTCTGCGGCGGCGCAACTGCTCCTCTGCAAGTTCCTCATCAATATCGGGAACCTCGTCCATCTCATCGTCAAACCCGCTGAGTCTTATTTGGTCTGAATTATCATATTCTTCGGCAGTTCCCTCCGCCTGATTGGCAGTATCGGAAGATAATACGCGGCGGGTTCTGTCAAGTTCGTCAACGGCAAGAATAGTAGGTATTTCCTGTAAGTCTGAAGTTGTGTCAAACCGGGATTTACTCTTGATAGTGGCGGCTTTTTCTATTATCTGCGGCGGAGTTGAGCCGTACTCCTCATCTGAGGAATTCTTTTTAAAAAACCTGCTTTTACCCGTTTTTCCCGGAGATACGCGCATGGTTTTATCACTTACGGGCGCGCTCTTTTTAACCTGAGGTATTGTTTTTGTTTTATCACCGGGAGGCTGAGCGTTTATCTCCTTTTTATCAGGCTTATCCGTTTTAAATTCCTTTACTTCTTCTTTTTCGTCTGAAGAGGCAGTCTGCTCTTCACCCGGATTTTTATCAGCGTTATTTTTTTTGCGCGGCTCATAAGTTTTTATATCTTCCTCCGCAGTTTCGGTATTTTCCCCTATATCTGTATCCGCGCCGATACTGCTAAGCACTTCCTGCGCCTCACGCAAAATTTCATCAATTGATAAATTATTGTTATTCTGACTCATTTCTATCACTCGCCCCGCGGCTTAAATGCCGAGCCTTTGCCTTACAATTTCATACATAATTACGGACGCCGCAACAGACGCGTTAAGGCTGTTTACACGCCCGCGCATAGGCAGAGAAACGGTAACATCGCATTTTTCTTTTATAAGTCTGCTGACTCCGCGCCCCTCATTGCCTACAACAAGAGCAACGCCGCCTGAAAAATCCGTTTTACACCAGGGCTGCCCGTCCATATCAGCGGCATAAACCCAAATATTTTTCTTTTTAAGCTGCTCTATAACTGACGCAAGATTTGCCACCCTGGCAACTTTAACATATTCAACAGCGCCGCAGGAAGTTTTTGCAACCGCGAAATTAAGGCCCGCGCTTCTTCGCTTCGGAATTATAATTCCGTGCACTCCGCAAGCCTCCGCCGAACGGATTATTGCGCCGAGGTTACGGCTGTCTTCAATTTCATCGCAGATGATTATAAATGGGCTTTCGCCTTTTTCGGCGGCATAATCAAGAATATCCTCTACCGACGAATATTCGTGGGCGGGAGCGGTTGCCGCAACGCCCTGATGATTTGCGCCGGCGCACATATAATCAAGTTTTTTTCTGTTCACTTCTTTAATTACCAAGCCCCTGCTGCGCGCCTCGGCAATTATTTTAGTTATACTGCCCTCTTTTTCACCCGCGCAAACATATATATTTTCCACGGCTCTGCCGCTTTTAAGCAGTTCAAGAACAGCGTTCCTGCCGATAACGATACCGTCATTTTCGGCAGGCATTTTTTTATTGTAATCAGTTTTCAACAGTTCCTCCTGAAAATCAGTTAAAATCAAATAAAGTTCTGTATATTTTCACTTTTATATTATATCATTATATAAACGATTATTCAATCGGATAAACAGAAGTTTAAAACTAATTTACAACAATAAACAGCATAAAAAAGCGGCAATAAAAATCCCCCGGAAAAATTATCCGGGGGTTGCTGAAAACAATGGGTTTATTATTCTGCCTGAGCCTGAGAATACGCTGTATTAATACCGTCCTCAACAGCGTTGAAAAGCGATTTCGGATTATCCGCGGGCGCGTCGCACGCATAGTGCCATATCATAACGCCGCCGAGCCCGCAGTTTACGGCAAGTTCTGTTTTCTGCTTAATAACATCATATGTATTGAAAGAGAATATTAAACCTGTATCGCCGGTATCCTCATAAAGACCGTTTTCATCTATTTTATCGCAATATGATTTATAATCATACCAGTATTCTTCCTCCGTTGTGGGGCGGGCGTAAAACGGCAGGCCGAGCGTAAGTTTTGAGCGGTCATAACCTTTTTCAAGCAGCGCCTCAATACTTTTTTGAGCATTTTTATAGGTGGAGTGATTACCTTTTTTATCCCAATTATCATAAGACATTATCTCTATAAAATCAGTTGCCGCCATAGCCTCAGGGGACTGGCCTATATCCCAGTCTGACATAGCCATGCCTATTTTGTACTCATCGCCGAGATATTCGTCCAGAGAAACGATAAAGGCGTTAAAACTATCCCAGTTTACCTGGTCAATAGGATATTCGTAGTCAAAATAAACGCCGTCAAAATCATACTGCTCCAGCAATTCTTTAATATTTTCCTCAAGAACGCCGCTTTGGAAAGCCTCTGTATGAAGTTTGCCCTGGTCCGCCATTTGCGCGCTCCAGTCATCTGTTTCAAGGGTGCTTTTAGGCCCAAGAAGATTTACATAAAAATTAGCGTCATCAGGGATATACGGCGCTATATTATTATAAGCGGCGTCAAAATTTTCATTAAGTATTATTTCGCCGTTTGTATCAAAATCCGCCATGCTGATAAATATAAAATCCGTTACCTGCTCAAAATGAGAATAATCTATCTCAGCAGGGTCAAGAAAACGGTCGCCCACCATATAAGCAGTTACCCTGAAATCTTCCTTGGCAACCGGCTCAACATCCTCATTAAGGGGTGATGAACACGCCGACGCACCCATTGCCAGCGCAAGCGCGCACACGCCTGCCGCAGCCGCTTTTGCGATTTTTAAAAATTTTTTCATAAAAGATCCTTTCCCGGCAAGCGCCGAATAAATTATTTGTTTTCATCGCTGAAATAAGATTTATAAGTGATTTTATATTTGCTGTTTGGAAACAGTTTTTTATGCAGCGCAACAAAATAATCATCAGTCATACTTGCAATATAATCCGCTACTATCTGGTTTGGCTCCTCATCAAGATAATCTGACGAGCCGTAATATTTGCGGGTTTCGTTAATAAAGCGAATATGGTGGCGGTAAATAAGCGAGGATTTGTCTTTTTTTGAAACATCATAAAGAAGTTTATAATAAAGTTCCTCAAACATCGGCATAATTATTTCGTTATACTGGTCGTTTATTTCTTTATTTCTGTAAATTACGGCGTTATTTTCCTCTTTCATATGTTTAAGGTCCTCATACGCCTCTTTACTCAGAAGAATATATTCTTTGCCGTAACTGTTTTCAATAATATCAACCGTTAAATTATTTATTATTTTTGCATTTTGGTCGCCAATCAGTTCCGTATCAAATTTATAATCGGGCGGAATTATCTTTGCCACATAAGCGTCCTGCCTGTCTTTGCCGAGATACGCTATCATATCGCATATTCTTACAACGCAGCCTTCAAGAGTTTTTGGCACAAGTTTTTCAATAGCGTCCTTGCCGTTATTATAGCAATCCTCTACGCTTAAATCAAACTCATTAAATGTTTTATTATACTGCGGCCTGTATTCCATCTGCTCAAACTCGCCGTTATGGCAAAGAATACCGTCCAGCGTTTGCAGGCTGATATTTCTGTTAAAAAGATTATCAAGCACGCGGACGCTGTGAACATTATGATTAAAATACCTGCCCGTTTCCTTATGGAACAGGCGGCTCAAAAAGCGCTCGCCGGCATGGCCGAAAGGAGTGTGCCCTATATCGTGGCCGAGGGCGATTGCCTCTATCAAATCAAGATTCAGCCCGAGCACCGCGCCTATACTTCTTGCTATTCTTGAAACCAGTTGAACATGCAGCGCGCGGCGGGTAATATCGTCATTATTATAAAATGAAAAGACCTGTGTTTTATCCGCATATCTGTTGTAATACGGCAGATGAATTATCTTTTCGGTATCACGCACAAAAGCAGGCCGCCAAAGATTTGCCTTATCCCTGGACGGGTCGCGCCTGATTACGGCGCTGTCATCACAGCGGTAAGGGTTTGGGACTTCGTTTTTTCTGTCCTGCAAAATTTTGCTTTGCAAAGATTCGCTCAGTTTATTATATTTTATTTTTAAATCACTGCTCATTTTAATCACTGCTCACAATATAATTTTAATCAGCGTTATTTTTACGCTAATCGCCATAAGTTTTCAGGCTGCTGTCTTTTGTAAAATAGTGTGAAAACCGCAAAGAGGCGCGCATTGAAAGCGCCTCGTTTTCACCAACTATAATATGGTCTGTTAATTTAATATTTACTGACGAAAGAATGTTTCTTACATTCAAAGTAAAATCCACATCATTTGCGGACGGCTCTGCCTTGCCTGCCGGATGATTGTGAGCCATTATTACTCTGCTGGCGTTATCAAGCAAAACGGTTTCAATAATATCGCGCGGGTTTATATCTATATGGTTAATATCGCCCTGAGCAACATTGTGGCAGGCAATTATTCTGTTTGAATTATCAAGGCAGGCAATCATAAAATTTTCTTTCGGCTGAGAACTAAGCAGGTTTTTGAAATATTCAGCTGCGCAATCAGCGGACGAAAGATACTTAATATTACTGTTTTTGCTTTTATTGCAGCGAATATGAATGTCCCTTACAAGCGTAATAAGCAGCGCAGCGTTTTTGCCGATTCCGCTTACGGAGCAAAGTTGCTTTTCATTTGCCTGAAACACCTTTTCAAGCGTTCCGAACCGCTCGATAAGTTCTTTTGCAACGGGTTTAACATCCTTGCGTGGAATAGCATAAGTTAAAAGCAATTCAAGCACTTCGTAATCGTACACAAGATTTGCGCTGTTTTCAAGATATTTTGCCTTTAAGCGGTTTCTGTGCCCAGATTTATGGTCTTCCAAAATTGCGGCTCTCCTCTTTGATTATTCAGAATATATTTTATCAAATTGTGAAGTTTATGTCAATTTAAGTACAATAATAATAAATGTTAAATCAAAGATTTTTAATTTTTAAGGGAAAAATACACTATGCGCGCAATATAAACTGCAAAATACAAATAAAAATGTTGCTTTAGCATATATTTACTGTTATAATGTTTTAACAGAATTTAAACAGGTATAATAAAAAATTACTAAAATGAAAGGCTGTGAATTAATGAAAGAGGCTAAGCGAAGCACCTTTTCCGGCAGAATTGGATTTGTTCTTGCCGCCGCCGGCTCGGCAGTCGGTCTTGGGAATCTATGGCGCTTTCCTTATTTAGCCGCTAAGTACGGCGGCGGAATTTTTTTGCTTATCTATATTATTCTTGCTGTAACATTTGGATTTACACTTATGATAACCGAAATTGCAATAGGCAGAAAAACGCAAAGAAGCCCCATGGAAGCATTCGGAAATCTTAATAAAAAATGGAAGTGGCTCGGCACGCTTACCACCCTTGTGCCGGTAATAATACTGCCGTATTACTGCGTTATAGGCGGCTGGGTAATAAAATACGCGGCAGTAATGCTTATGGGCAAAGTTCAGGAAGCGGCGGGTTCCGATTATTTTTCAAATTTCATTGCCCAGCCCGCGGAGCCGCTTATATGGTTTTTCCTTTATGCCACCGCAACGGCCGTTATAGTTTTTCTTGGAGTTGACAAGGGCATAGAAAAAATGAGTCGCTATCTTATGCCGGCGCTTTTAGTGCTGACCGTGGTGCTTACAATATTTGTTGTTTGCCAGCCCGGCGCGCTTGAGGGAGTTATTTATTATATAAAGCCCGATTTCAGCAAACTCAGCGTTATGACTTTTGTTGCGGCGCTTGGGCAGTTGTTCTTTTCAATGTCCCTTGCAATGGGAATTATGGTAACTTACGGCTCTTATCTTAAAAAAGACAGTAATATTACAACATCTACAAGACAGATAGAAGCATTTGACACAATCGTTGCTTTCCTTGCAGGGCTTATGATAGTGCCCGCTGTTTTCGTTTATTCGGGCGGAGATGAATCTGCGCTCGGCCAGGGGCCAAGCCTTATGTTTGTTACTCTGCCAAAAGTTTTTGCAGGTATGCCTTTTGGTTCAGCGGTTGGAGCGGCGTTTTTCATTCTGGTGCTTTTTGCCGCGCTTACAAGTTCCGTTTCCGTTATGGAAGCGATAGTTGCCGGCATGACGGATAAATTCAAAATTGAGCGCAAAAGGGCGTCGCTGATAGTTTATGCCTATTCCCTGCTGATAGGAATATTCTGTGCTTTCGGATTCAGCATATGGAAGAATTTTACCATTATGGATTTAAGCATACTTGATTTCCTTGATTTTATATCAAACAGCGTAATGATGCCGATTGTAGGCATGCTGACCTGCATATTCGTTGGATTTGTAATTAAACCAAAAGCCGTTTCAGACGAAGTTGAGTTAAACGGAAGATTTAAAGAAAAGAAATTTTACTCTGTTATGGTTAAGTGGATAGCGCCCGTGTGCATATTTGCCATTCTTGTAAGTTCCGTTTTAAACACGCTCGGTATAGTTGTTATTTAAAAATCAGTTTAAAAAATCCCGCCTGATAGTCTTAATCAGGTGGGATTTTTTTGCCTGTATTTACAAATTAATTTTAAATTAATAAGAAAATTATAACGGCAGTTAAAAACAGATTTATTTTAAGCGGTGTTTGCAAACTGTAATTTTATTCACTTTTGACAGCGTTAAATGAGTTTTTCTTTTTTCGGGTTTAATCTCCTGATAAACATTGCCGACGCCGAATTTTGTGCGCTCAGCGGTGCGGATAATCAGCGCGCCGTTTTCTATTTGTTTTTTATACTCTCTTAAACGCATTACAAAATTGCCGTCAATATTAAAATAATCATTTATAAGCAAATCTCCGCTGAACACTTGGAGGTTGAGGGCGGAAAAACTGAACACCAGTTCAATATCAAAATAATCGTCTAACAGTTTAGGATTGATTTTTAATTCATAATACTGCCGTTTTCCGTGTGAATAAAGATAATAACCATACGGCAGATTTATCTTTTTGCACCTGCTGAATTTAATTTCATCATTAAAATTAAACTTGTCTTTTTCTTCGCAGTAAATGAATTTATTATCCGCATATACTGTTGAATCCGTAAAATAAATCTGATTTTCTGCGATATGCATTTTTAAAGCCTTTTCAATAGGCAAAACAATTATTTTTATATTTTCTTCTGTAACCCCTTTTTCTCCGACGGGAATATCTTTTTCAACTCCGTTTACCGAATATCTTGGTTTTATTCCGCAGCACTCCGTAAAGAAGCATACCGTTTTCCCGTTTTGCTCAAACTTTGCTATCGGCTGCGCAAGAATATAATCAAAAAGAACATTTCCGATTTTCATATTAAAGGGATAAAAGAACATTGAGCCTGCCTTAATATTAATTTCAGGCAAAACGACCTGCCTGCCGCTCATATTCACAATTACAGAAACATTATTAAAATCTTTATATTTCAAGCCTTTCTCGTATGTTGAGGCAAAAAAATATCCGCTGATATTTTCGTCCGTTCTTACAGAGCATTTAAGAAATGAAATATCCGCAGGGTCTGATGATTTCCACTTAGGAAAATACGCTTGCTTTGTGCAGATTTCCGAATCAAAATACTGTATAAACAAGTGCATTAACCGCAGCAAATCGCCGTGCGGTCTGCACTCGCCGTACCTGCTTATAGGCGCCTGAAAATCGTAATCAATAACGGGATAGTTATTAGGATAGCCTGTTATTCTGCTTTCCTGCATAAAGCCGTTTATCGGATTGCGCCCGCCGTGAAACATATAATAGCCGAGGAAATTACAGCCTGAGGCAAACTTGGCAAAACCGACCCCATAGCCGTCCTTTTCACTTATATAAGGCCTGCGGTGCTGCGTAACCTGATTGCCGGGGCCTGTTTCGCAGGACGCATAAGGAATAAACATATACGCGTCTGTTTTTGATTTATTTTTATTTTTAATTAAATCATCGCCTATATCCGCCTCAGTTCGTCCCTGCCTGATTGCAAAGCGGTTAGCAGGCTTTAACGCTTTTTTGCCCATACTCCAAGGGGCATCGGGATAGCCGCCCACCATTGGCAGAAATTCATCGTCCGGGCAGTCGGACGGCCATGCCGTCATAGTAAAGAAAGGTGTTTTAAAACCTATCTTTTCCGCAAGCCGGCGCAAAGTACGGATATGCTCCGTACTGCCTGTATACTCATTTTCAAGTTGAATACCGATTACGGTTTCACCGTCCATATAAGGAGAAACCTCTTTATACAAACCGCGCCAAAAATCCTCAACTTCTTTAAGATATTTTGGTGAATCAGTCCTTTTGCCGCGCATTCTGTTTATATATTTAGGAAAGCCGCCGCGCACCACCTCGCCGTGGTCCCAGGGGCCTATACGAAGAATGCAAGGCATTTTGATTTCCCTGCAAATACTCAGAAAGCGGGCAATATTCTTATCGCCTTCAAAATCAAATTTTCCCTTCTGCGCCTCATGGAAATTCCAGAAAACATAGGTGGAAACTGCATTTATGCCGCAGTCCCTCATCTTTAAAAGTTCTCTTTTCCAACTTTCATTCGGCACACGGCTGAAATGCATTTCGCCCGCAATCGGAACAAACGGACTGCCGTCTTTGGTAAAATACAGAGTATTCACACCGTAACAGCTTTTTATATTGCCGTATTTAAAATTACCCTTTTTAACCGGTAACGGTTTCGCGTTAATTTCTACTTTCATAACTTTCTCTCGCTCTGCTTTTGTTTACTCCGGGCGGAATATGTTTTCCTAATAACAAAATTTTTTAACTTATAACAATATGTTCAATACTTGCCGAGGCGTTTCCGTTTTCCGTATGTATTGTAATTACGCTGCCGCCCGTTTCCTTTGCAAAATTCCACGGCGCGGGCGAAGGCCCTGTTTTTAAACCGTACGCCATAGTAATTCCGTTATATGTTATAACCGCATTGTTTTCATGGTCATGGCCGCAAATCATATGCGTTGTGCCGAGTTCCCTGCATTTTTCAAAAAAGCCGGATTTTACGGGAGCGCACCCGGGCAGATAGGCACAGGTGCCGAAGCCATACTCTTCGGGCACGGTATAAATTCCGCTTTCCTCATCATAGACGGCATACTGCTCAACCGCCTCCTTAAATTCAGGCTGGGCAAAATGAGAAAAAATTATGGACGGAACAGTTTTGCCCGCTGATTCTGCAATACCGTTTACATTCCACTCAAACCATGCAATCTGCTCATATCCCATATATATTTCTTTTGTTGAACCGTCGTTATATTCCGTATACCTGCCGTTATCAAACATAAAAAGCGAATAAACGGGTTTTGAATTTTCCGTAATATTAACAACATAGTTGCCGCAGCCGTAAAGATTTGACGGCCCTTTTTGAAAAAGGCAATATTCCGATTCCATAAACTTATCGCCCTGCCAGTTAAGCGTTGTCATAGGTATCTCATTATCGTGATTACCAAAAACAACAGTCCACGGTAATTCAAACGAATCCATAACGCTGATAAAATCTTTTAATAAAAAGCGGGAAGTTACACCTGAAATGTTATCCCCCACAGTTGCCAGCATATCAGGCTTTGTTTTCTCAACAAGCGCCCTAATCTGCTCAAAGCAGGATTCATTATCCTTAGGATTCATCCAAAGCTGTGAATCGGTTATAAGCAGAATTTTAAAATCTTTATTCGGGTCTTTCTCAACCGTTTGGATTTTGCTTATATCAAATTCATCAGATTTTGCCCACACCTCTGTGTGTTTTTCACCCATAAGAGGGAAGAACAGCACACCTGCAATAACAATTACGACAGCAAGAATAACTGCTATAACTGAAAATATAGTTTTCAATACCTTTTTCTTGTTAGTCATTTTAAATTTCTCCTTGACATATTACCTCTTATTCAAAAGAAACAGAAAATTCAAAAGTATTCTTTTCATTAAGGTTAAATCTTTTGCCCCAGTAATTACCCCATAAAATAGATGGCTTATAATAACCTTTGCTGATCTGCAACTTTGCATTAAACGGATTAGCATAAGCATTTATATTACTGCAATCAGTATTAATCAATACTTTTCTGCCATTGACCGTATTAACAAGATAATCCCTGATTCTCAACCTTTTTGTTCTGAAATCGTTGCTTGCAAGCTTATTATATTTGCTTGACTTTTCATAATAAGCAAAGGCAGACATATCATCTTCCCAAGCAATATTTATCATATCTTTATCATCATAATTATGAACTGTTCCTATTTTATAGGCAACGCCAAAATCTCTTGCGATATGATTGTCGGGATAATCATTATAAAGTGAATTTCTTACCCATGATACCGATTTAAAGTCATCAGAAAGCTCTATATCAACGCCGATTTCACCAATAAGGTAGAAAGAGAAGCATTTATTTTTAGGCTCCACCCTGAAATTCAATACATTTCCTGTCCGATTAACAGTAAGAAGAAATGCTCTGCCAAAACCAAAATCAACAGCATATGTATTATCACTGATTTTATTTATTTCTTTATAGAGAACATCAAATTTTTTAAGTCCTGTATAAAGGTGCATACCTCGTATTTTAGCTGTTTCACCCACTATTATGCAATTCTGCGCATATAACGGATTTACAGCTGAAGAATTAATTTTCAGCTTATCATACACTTTATTAACAATACAGTTTTCAACTATAACATTATCAAAAGAAAATTCAATCTTCATATTTTCTGTACATTTCAATAGCAAAAGTGAAACCGTACCTAAACTATGAGGCTCAATATTTTCTTTGATTTTATCACTGTAAAGCAGTTTGCCGTTTTTATCCTTGACTGTTATGCTGACTTCATTAAGATTCGTGTGGTCAAAACGATTTTGTACATCAAATCTGATTTCATCACCGTATATTTCTGTATCATTAATTTTAATCGGAGTAAAGGCTTTTTTAGTAAGATATGCCTCAGGTTTTAATCTTTTAAACGCATCAAAAATACAGCCCCATTCACCATAGCCTGCACATTCACCTTTAAGATGATTTTGATGCTTTTCCATATTCTTTTCGGAAAGATAGAATACATCATCAATTGCCGCCCAGATGTCACAGCCAAGTGCACCTGAGGTATTAAAAATATTATCCCAACCACGCTTTATGCTTTCGCCCCAGAATACACGGCAGCTGTTATCATATTTTAAATCATCGATATTATAGCAAGGTATATGCGCAAATTCATCGTGAAGAACAGGCATATCCTTTCTGCCTAAATTTGAAGTAACCTTTGCATAATGTTTGCTGTAAATATCATAAGGCAATGGTTTTGATGTTACTGTCCAGGGATAGCTGAAAATAACAGGTCTTGTTGTATCTTCATTTTTAATATAATTATAGCAATCCCTGAACCCTGCTGACTTTTCAAAGCCTGATTCATTAGCAATCGACCAGATAATCACACTTGGATGATTTCGTGAAGTCTGAACCATCTCCTTAAAGGAATTCAAAAAATCAACAGAAGGATTGTAAATATCAAAATTATTTGCACCCTTAAAGCATGCTGCGTTTTCCTGCTCTACATACATACCAAGCTCATCACAAACCTCAAGCATATAATCACTCACCGGATAATGAGAGGTGCGTATATGATTTATATTATGCTCTTTATAAGTCTTAATCTCGTTATAAATATCCTCTTTTGTAATGGACCTTCCATAAAGCCTTGAAACATCATGACGGCATACGCCACGGAGCTTTATCTCCTTACCATTAATATAAATCTTATTTTTAGCTGTACCGTTTTTGCCGCCGTATGCAATTTCTCTGAAACCGAATTTGATTGAATTTTCCTGTAACGGATTGCCTTTTTCATCATACAAAACAGTGTTCAGTGTGTATAAATTCGGGTGCTCGGCATCCCATAATTCAGCAAATAATACTTCAAGCTTAAATGAAATATCCGTAGAATTCACATTGATTTCTCTTGTTGCTTTTATCTTACCTTCACGAATTATATCTGTTTTGAGAACAAGACCTTTACAATTTTCTGATAAAAGCATATTTACTTTAGCAATTGAAGTGCTGCCGTTAATAAAAGTATCAATATGTGTCTGTAAAATTGCTTTTTCAGGAAGGCAAAACATTGTAATGTCACGGATAATTCCGCCGATATTATGATGAGCATAATAGCTTGCCCAGGCTGAATTGCTCTGATAATCGCCATTAACATTCCAGGGGGATTTTTGATTTCCCTCAATATCTGCAACGCCGACGATAAGTGTTATTTCTTTTTCGTCTGCAAATTGTGTTATATCAGCATCCCACACAGTAAAACCGCCGATATGAGATTTTATATATTTATTATTTACCCACACTCTTGCATTTGAATAAACACCTTCAAAACGCAGAAAAATGCGATTACCTTTATAGTCACTTGGAATTTTAATGGTTCTTTTATAATAGTACTCAATATTATTTTCTATATCAAAGCCCTGCATAATAAGAGATGAAGGAACAATAACATCTTGCCATTTGTTTTCATCAATTAAGCTGAAATCATAATTTTGATTATCTGCATCGGTATTTGGAATATCCTTTATTTTTTCAAATAAAAGCCTCCAATCGTTTTTATTTCTGTCTGTTAATAATACAGCACCATTCTTGACACCTGTAATTTCAGTATGCATCTCTATGCTCCTTATTTAATGGTAAACCCATCATAGCCGTTTGAATAATATTTTTTATCAAACGGAATATTGGTTGCAAGCCATGTTGTGCGCTCTTCCAAAGTTTGATTTCCGTGCCCTCTGCCGAGGCCGCCGTGGTCGTTGCCGAAAATTACAAGCCATTCCTCATTCAGATTTTTTTCTCTTTCACGCACATACTGCAGCACGGAATACGCATACATATCGCAGTTTATAACAGTGCCTATATATTGCGTGCTTCTTCCGAAGCCAAACATATGCCCCGCGGAATCAATATTATCAAAAATGCCGCATACAATATCATCGCCGTTTTCAATTCTGGAAACAATATAATCACGCATACCTGAATCGTAAGGAGCGGAAACGGACGGTTTGTTCGGAGAAACAAAATTATTAAATACTGCGCTTTGAGTATTTCCTGCCTTTTTAGCCCTGTCTATATCACAAAACTTAATAGGCAGGGAATTTCTCATGGCGTATTTTATTTCTTCCTTTAAGTTAACATCAAAAAACGGATCCCAGTCAAATGCAATGCAGGTATTAAGCCCCTTTTGGGCATATTCAAGAGCAAATGTTTTATACTTCAAATTTTTTGTATCGTCATTAGTTATGATGCCGTGCTTATTGCCCCAAACGCCTGTAAAATGAGATGTCCAGCAGGACGAAGTTGAAGTTGTCTGCTGGGTATCAGTGCCGGCTTCGCCTCCGCAGTAAGAAATATATATGCCGCCTTTTTTTGCAATTTCATTAATTGCGCTGAAATTCAGTTTTGAATTATACGCAGTTAAAGCAGAATTTTCATCCTGAATAACATAGGGAAGAGCGTCAGGGCGCATACCGTCAAACCCTATAAACAATACTTTGCGCACCCTGCCGTTCGGCGCTACTGCTTTGCCGTTTTTTATCTCGCACACATCTAAAAAATCATGAACATGAAAATATGTTTGATATTCGGGTACTGCTGTTTCCGGCGTATTTTTCCAAAAAGAATACCCGCCGATATTTTTAAGGTAAGCGCTGTTGCTTTTTACTTTGATTTTTTCACGCTTATAGCCTGATGATACGGCTTTTATATTGCTGATAACTGTTTTAATAAAATCTGATACTGCCATAATTTATCCTATCTCTTTACCGAATGTAACTGAGTTCATTCCCCTGTGGCGGAAAACGGCGCGTGTTGTAAAACTGCCGTCCTCTTTGATTTCAATAAGTTTTCCGCCCCTTAAGGGAACCACATAAATATTGTGGTCGCAGGAAAGGCCGTAAGAAAGGCGGATACCTTGGTATTCAACCTCAAAATTATTCATATGGTCATGACCTGCAAAACAGCCTTTAGTTGAGCCGAGTTCAACCATTTTTTCAAACATCATATCATCAACTGCCGGCGTGCCGTTTTCATTAAAAAAGCGAAAGCCCCAAAGCCTTTTATCCGTGCCCTTTGCCTCATCATAAGCGGTCATATATTCCTGCATGGGAACATGGAAAAAAGCAAGCGAAGGAACAACCTTTGATTCATCTCCGTTAACCTCTTGCGCGATTGATTTAACGGTATTTTCATACCATTCAATCTGATTATCGTGAAAATGGTCATATCCGCCGTTTTCTTCGTCATAACTATGGGAATCCATCATAATAAGCGTTGTGATTACTTTTCCGTTTTCATCAGTAACATTGTAATAATAGTTTCCCATACCGTCAACATCTTCATCCCCCGCCTCATAAATACAATTATCAAGGGATTCAAGATAATCGCTGAGCGTCTGCTTATCCGCAATCTTTTCCGGGTCAAGAACCTCGCCCGGCTCATACTTTATATCAAGCCCTTCATGATTTCCAAACACAAATCCCCATGGAATATTTAAGTTTTCCATAAATGTGCAAAATGTTTTAAACGCAGTGAAGTTTTCTTTTTCGCTTGTAACATCGCCCGTAACGATTATCATATCCGGCTGTGATTTTTCAACCATAGAAGTAATAGTTTTAAACGCTTTGGCGTCCTTTTTTTCATCATTTAAAATATGTATATCCGTTATCTGCAAAACAGAAAACACCGTATCTTCGGCTCTTTCATAATCTTTATGATAAAATTCCAAGAATGTAAAAACCCCTCCGATAATAACTGCAACAGCAAGAACAACGCTTAACAAAATTTTTACCCATTTTTTCACTCTAATCACCATAGCCTTTCGTGCTGAAAAATAAATTTAAAATCATATGCCCTTTACTGTATGATAAGGCATAAACTGATTAATGCCGAATTAAAATTATGCCGCGCGGCAAATTTTGATGGCAATATAATCAAAACGAGTATGATTTAAACTTTAATTTTTCTCAGCAGGTTTAAATACTATAAAATCAAATTGTTTAGGAACAACTATTTCACTTTCTTTTTCATTATATTTTTCTTTTCGTATGCCTTTATAAAGAATATCCAAGAACTTATCTCCCTCCCTGAAATCAAGCAGTTTTAAGCCGCCGTTTTTCATAAGCGTTTCTTCTGCTTTTTCGGCATTGCCGGATTTCAAATAAGCCATTGAAAGATACATATTAAGCCTTGGACTGTCTTTTAAATCATCTGAAATAATATTAAATACTTCAACAATTTCCCGATAATATCCGCCTTTCAAAAGCAGCCTGAAAATACTTTCGCAAACGGAGTAATTATTTGGCTTTTCCCTTACCGCCTTAACGGCAAAATACGAAAACGGCTGATTTTGCTGATAGAGAACTGCCGCGTATAAATGATTATTCATAAAATTATTTGCAAGAATCATACTTTTTTCGCAAAGCGCTTTTGCCCGTTCAAAATCGCGCTTATCATATTCAATAAGAGCAAGTTGGTAAGGTATCTGCCAGTCGGTTTTATTATTTGAAATGCTAAGAATTTTCTGCATTGCGCTGCCGAAAGCGAACGAGCCGGCTGTTTCTGCAAAAGCGCCGTTATTTATAAAATCTATCCACGGCTTTACATCTTTTGCCGGAATAAATTCAAGGTGGCGCGGCGCGCTGCCTGTAAGCAGTTTATTAAGATAGCCAAAGCCGCTGCCGCAGGAGATAAGTTCGCCTTTTTTAAGAGAAATCTCATTTACAGCCTTTTGGCATATTTTATCAAGCATATCAGATGAATATAAACTGTTCACCTGATCATTTACCGCGCCCACAAATTCATCATAAGGCTTTGAAACTGCCTTTGCGCCGATATTGGCAAGCGTGTAACACTCCACAAAAGACCAAGCGGTTTTCGGCGGCATGGGCAGACATTCATACTGAGTTTTTCCGAGCCCTGCCTGGATTTCAACATACCAGCCGGCCTTGTCCGTAAGCATTTCCTGCCAGTGAGCGGAGCCGTCAATATGCCCCCAGGAAAACAGTTTTCTTCCTTTGAGCCTGTTGCTTGAAAACTGCAAAACGCCATATCCGTTTTTATCAACATTTGCAATAAACTTGTTTTTTCCGTTATCTATATCATAAAAATAATCAATTGTATTCGGAATATTTTCAGTATAGGAAACATCGGTTTTGTTATCAAACGGGATTGATGATTTTTTTATACCCATTCCGTCTGAATTGTTATAAGCGCTGTTTGCGGGGACGGCAACCCTGCCGCCTTTATATTCGGGTGTTGCCATATTGCTCCACCAGTACATAGGCACAACATCTTCATTTGGATTATAAATTCTGACGCAGGACATTAAAATATTATTATTAAGCCAAAAATCCATTTGATAATAAATACCGCGCGTTCGCTCAAACTCATAAAAGCGCAGAATATCATCGCCGCTTTTACTTTTTACTTTTGCGGTATACATAGGCGAGCAGGTAAACGGAGTGTGGCCGATTATGCCGCAGTTCCATTCAACGCCGCCCGAAAACCACGAATTGCGTATGCTGAGATTTCTAAATCGTATAACATCATTTGTATAAAGAATATCCTTTTGCTTTTGCTTATCATACAGTTTCCACAATCTGCCCCCTAAGGAGGGAAGAAATTCAGCATATAAATAATCATTTTCAAGAATTGCAACGGGCAGTTTTTGCTCCGTTTCATCTTCATAAAGATTCTGCTCTGTATAAGGGTATGAATTTTCGCGGGCGCCGTAACCTATAAACAGCCCTTCAAAATCATCTATGGTTGACTTTGCTTTTATTGCTTCTCTTTCATAGGACAATGAGGGAAGAACAGATTCTTCTTTCATTGTGCTGCACCTGAAAGTTTTTTCCGTAAAAGTCAGCATATACTATTCTCCGATTTCATATGTATTATTTTTTAAATCAATGGTTATAACCGTTTTGTCTGAATAAACTGCTCTTTGCTTTTCATAGCAGCCTAAAAATTCATGCTTTATCATTTCTTTGTTATACAGATTTGCCTGTATGCCTGCAAGGGTTTTAACCTTATCAATTTCATTTAATAAATCATCATTGTCTATAAGTTCCGTTTCATTTTCATTGAATGGGTGAAAATACGGCAAACCGGCATTCAGCACGCAGTGAAGCATTCCTTTTTCCCCTTTGGGGATTCCCCAGTTATGCCACCAGTCCCACGGTATTAAAATGCAGTCGTGGTAAACCAAACTGCCGAGCGGAACGGGAATACCGACTGCCTTTCCGTTTTCCTGCGGCCTTAATGTGTACGGGCCGTGATGAACAAGGGCAATATTATTTAACAACTGCATTGCAGGCTCTTCAGAGGACATTATAAAGCCCTTGCCGTTTAGATAATCAAAACACCCAGCGCGGTATTTTATGCTTTGCTCCCTTGTAATTTTATGGCCGGGATGGAAACACTCATCACCGTTCATAACGGAAAACACATCAAGGTAAGCGCCCTGAACATCTATATTATGCTCTTCAAGTTCGCTGTAAGTTTTCTTTACAAAGCCGAGCGCCTGCGACGCACAAAGAAATGTATGCCTGCCGCCGTCCCAAATTGAGCAATAGGGGTGTGAGCCGTCAATTTTAGTAACAGCCTTATTCATATCAAAAACAGGCGAGGAGTAATAAAAATCTCTGTACTGGTCGTGAAGCGCAAATATATAATTGAGTTCACGGCAGGTATCCGCCAAAATTTTTAAGCCTTTCCAGCCGCCTGCCTCAGGGCAGGGCGGAAGAATATACGGGTGCAGATTATCATATCCGAGCCTTCCCCAGCCGTCCGTATGAATATAAAGTTTTTCAAGCCCGGCGTTTTTTATTTTTCTGATTTGTTCGGCGCGTTTTTCAAAACTTGCCGTAAGTTTTTTATTTTCACCGTTCTTTTTATAGAATTTTGATTCCGGCTGAATATTAGTAAAAATCCTGTGGTGCAAAACCGGGGTGCCTATCATTTTTCTGATATTCTCGTTTTTGCTTATTTTATCGTCTATGGAAACAAACTGATTTGTTTCTATAAGGTATTTTCTGTAATCCTTTGCAACGGTGTTATAATCGCAGTTATCGTGAAATATAAATTTGATTTTTCTTTCGTAAGAGAGTTTTCCGAGGGAAGACATCCAGTGCACTGAATTAACAAACGCGCCGTGCCTGCCGAGGGAAGAAAACATACAGGCGTCATAAGGCGTTAGGGCAATGGCGCAAAAGCCGTGCCCGTCGCACACTCTGCCCCAAAACGGCATATAGCAGTCCCCGGTATTAATTTTACGCAGATAATGCTCAAATCCGATAGTTGAAAGAATGTTTTTCTTATATCCGTCCGGCAATATAAAACCGTTTCGCATTGCGTCTATATGGTAAGATTTTTTGCCCGCTTTCTTTGAATTGAACGGGGCGGGAAAATAATGAGGTGTGATAGCGATAGCGGCAAAAAGCTAATAAAATCAATGGTTTTGCGGACAGCGGATAGACAGGGA
>CALWID010000033.1 GCA_944380635.1 uncultured Eubacterium sp.
TGGGATGAGCGGGGTCAAACTGAATGTAATATTCATCACCGCCTGAAAAATCAGACTTTAAAAGTTCTTTTGCATAAAAGCACTTAGCCCTGTAATAATCGTTACCGCCGTCCTGGCCGTCCTCGCCGTTCCAGGTATGCGGCAAATCCACATTTTCCCAATCATCAGGCAGACTGAGCGGCGGATTTTTTGCAGATTTTGAAAACAGCCAGCCATTATTTATCTCTGTAATTTTTCTCATAATTTTCACCCTTTATTTACTGAAAATATATGTAGAAACTGAATTTTCCAAACACTCATAACTCTCCTGAGGAGCGCCGCTGTAAACTTCTTCACACATTCTTTGCGAATCGGTTGTATAAACCGTAAGATTTGAATATCCTTCAAGGTCAATTTTAATATTTCTTGTATTGCCCTCGTTTACAACTACAACAACTACATTACCGTCAGGAGTAAGATACGCTGTTTCGTTAACAAGTTCTCTGAAATGAGTTCCCTCGTCATCTTTAGAAGCAGCGACGGTGAAAACGCCGTCAGAGCAATCGAGCACAACGGAACCCGCGGGAATAAAGCGACTGTACTGCATATATCCGTAATATCGGTAAGCAATATAATAATCTGAAGTGTTTTCAGGGTTTGCAACCAAGAGTCCGTCTGAATAATCATTTCCGTCATCAGGGTTTACACCTGTTTCATTCATTGCTACCCAGTTGCTCCAGCCATTTACATTAAGACAGCCTATATCATTTGAAATAACCCTCGCCATTATGACAGCAGTAGCCGGGTCAGAAGCGTCATGAGCCGACGGAAGTTCACACCACTCGCTCATATCGCTTCTTGTGGTAACGCTGTCTGTAATCCAGTTGCCGAATCTATCTTTTTTAACTTTGTCATTATCGTTAAAATATGAATGGAAACTGTAAGCTCCAAGAACTTTGCTTATATCTTCATCTGCCATCATCAGATTATAATAATTCTTGGCGGTATCGCCTATATTGCCGCTTTCAAGAGCATATAATTTAACATCCATGCCTCTTTCTACTATCTGCTGAGCAAATATCTTTAGAAGAGCAACCGCCTCTTCAGCCTCATAGTGGCATCCCTCCTGAGCAGGAGATTCGCCGCCCCATCCCCACTGAGGCTCGTTAATCGGGGATATGTATTTAACGGGAACGCCTTCATCAATAAAATGCTGAGTTATGGTAAGAAAATAATCAACATAATCTTCATAACGGCTTGGGTCAAGATTAGTTTCACTACCGCTGTCCGAACCGCTTGAGCGGCCGTTTTTACACATTGAATAATGCGGCGAATTAGCAAAAAGCACAACGGTGTCAACGCCTCTGTCAAGCGCAGCCTGAAGCATTGCCCATGAATTTGCATCGCGGCTCCAGTCATACTCATATTGACCTGTTTCTTCGTTATACACATAAAAACTTTCTCCAAGCCGCCACTGATTTTCAACAACATTATTTGAAGGGTCATATCCGCCGTACAAACAATAGCGGTATGTATCAAGATTAAGACCGTCTTCAGAAAACAAAAGGTTTGCTATTTCGTTTCTTGTGTTTTCGTCTGAAATATCATCAGCCCACCAGCAGTCCGAAGTACCCCAGCCGCTTATTTCCTGCAACTGTTTATCCTCATTTACTTTAACAGTCAGAGTACAACTGCGCGACGCGGCATAGTATATTCCGACAGTGGCACATACAATTAGTATTACAACCAAAACGGCTATAATTATCCTTAAAAATATTTTTACCGATTTTTTCATAAAATACCCCTTTTATATATTGATTTCATTAAGAATTAATGATAAAATAAGTAAAAATGCGGGTATGGTGGAATTGGCAGACACGCAAGATTTAGGATCTTGTGGGCAACCGTGCAGGTTCAAGTCCTGTTACCCGCACCACGATATACGCGGCTGTAGTTCATCGGTAGAATGCAAGCTTCCCAAGCTTGATAGGTGGGTTCGACTCCCATCAGCCGCTCCATTAAGCAGTGCTGTATGCACTGCTTTTTTATTGTTCTGAGTAATATTAATAAAAAATAATATTTAAAATATTACAACATATATTTTATACAATTCATATAAGCAGATCATATAAGCAGATAAAGTATAATAAACTATCTTTTGAAATAATCAGAAACAAAAAACCATTATTTTACTATTGCAAACACGGCGCAATATACCGCTTTGGCGCCGTACGCCTTAAGAGTTAAAGCGGCGGAAGAAAGCGTTGCGCCTGTAGTTTTCACATCATCTATCAACAAAATAGTTTTATCCGCCACATCAGCATTTTTAACGATATCAAAAGCGTTATACATATTAACATATCTGTTTTTTGCGCTCTGGCGCTTTTGCATTTCAGTTTTTCGTTTTTTGCTAAGAAGTTCGAGGCAATCTATTTTACAAATCTTTCCAACTTCATTTGCAAGCAGTTCAGCCTGATTGAATCCCCTGTATTTTTCATCATATTTTCGCATAGGAATATAAGTTATACAGTCAAAATCAACAAGTTCATACAACTTTTTTACCGTATTTGCTATTTCTGCGCCCTGCGCTTTTGTGAGGGTTGGCAAATCATTCATTTTACAGTTTAAAATACCGCGCGCAATAGAATCTTTATAGTAATACGGCGCAACAACCGCTTTATATTCAGGCTTATGAGTATTCTTTTTACATATACAGTCCGCTTTTTCACACCCGCATTTAGTACAAACAGGCGCTTCTATACGCTTTGCGGACTTACATTCACTGCACCGCTGTTTGTCAAACTCAATAATGTTTCCGCAAATCTCACATTTATTAGGAAACAGCGCGGTTTTCAAAATATCAAAAATATCTTTAAAAACATTCATACAGTTACATAAGGCGCTATTTTTTCAAAAACAGCATCGCCGATACCGCTGATTTCTTTTAACTGCTCTATGCTTGTATATCCGCCGAGTTGCTCTCTATAAGCAATAATTGCGTTTGCACGAGTATCCCCTATTCCGTCAATCGCCATTAGTTCATCTTTAGTGCAGGTATTTAAGTTAACAGGAAAACTAACATTGCTCTGTGTATTCTGACTGCCGCCGGAAGAAGCATAATAATCATTTTCTTCATAACTTTCGGATAAGCTTTCGGTTGTTTCAGACTTAATATCAAACTCGGGTGAATAAACCTGAGTATCAGTTTCGGAAACGGTATAGTTATTAGAAACTTTAGGCTGTGAAAAACCTATATATGAAAAAACGGCAGCAAGCAGTAAAAGCGCTACTCCAACAAGAATATCGCTCTGCTTATTGCCGTTTAAATGTTTCTTTGAACTGCTCATAACCGAAAACCCCGTTACAAGTATTACTCGTCCTGATTATCAATAATATCGTCGCCGAAATCAGATGCTGTATCGCTGTTATCCTCACTGCCGATACCATCGTCAAAAGACATCTGTTCCGTATTTTCAGCCGTAAACTGCCTATCGCCGTACGCGCGTTTTTCAAGCCACATTTGCATATTCATAAGCACTTTTCGGGGCTTACTGCCGTCCGGAGGGCCGATAACGCCGTACTCCTGAAGTTGGTCTATAATTTTTGCGCCTCGAGCATAACCGACTGATAATTTGCGCTGAAGGAATGAAGTTGACGCCGTGCCGCTCTCAATAACAACTTCGGCGGCTTTTTCAAAGAGCGGGTCATAACTTTCATCAGGCTCTTCGCCTTCAAAAGGACTCTTTTTGTCTTTAACTGCTTTTTCTTCAATTTCTTTCTGAATACTTTCGTCATATTCAGATTCGCCCTGCTTTTTGATATAATCGCAAAGGGCTTCAATTTCCTCATCTCCGATAAAACAGCCCTGTACACGCACGGGCTTGCTTGAACCGATAGGACTGTAAAGCATATCGCCGTTTCCGAGCAGTTTTTCCGCTCCGCCGGAATCAAGAATGGTTCTTGAATCAACCTGGGAAGAAACAGTAAGCGCAATTCGGGATGAAATATTTGATTTAATAAGGCCTGTAATTACATCAACAGACGGTCTTTGCGTTGCAATAACAAGGTGCATACCGGCGGCTCGCGCCATTTGAGCAAGGCGGCATATTGAATCCTCAACCTCTTTAGGCGCTGCCATCATCAGGTCTGCAAGTTCATCAATGAAAATACAAATCTTCGGCATGGGTTCCATATCTTCATGCTTTGAAACATATTTATTATATCCGTCTATATCACGAACGCCTGTTTCGGAAAATTTATTATAACGCTGAAGCATTTCAGAAACCGCCCAGCCGAGCGCGCCGGACGCTTTTTTAGCGTCTGTAACAACGGGCACAAGCAAATGCGGTATTCCGGCATATCTTGAAAATTCAACCTGTTTGGGGTCTATCATAAGAAATTTTACTTCATCGGGTTTTGCTCTGTAAAGTATTGATACAATAATGGAGTTCATACACACGGATTTACCGGAACCTGTTGTGCCGGCTATAAGCAGATGCGGCATTTTAGCAATATCGCAAAAGACACAATTACCGGCTATGTCTTTACCGAGCCCGGCAGAAAGTTTTGAACGCTGCTGGGTAAACTCAGGAGTATCAATAAGCTCACGCATATAAACCATATTTTTTACAGTATTGGGAATCTCAATACCAACCGCCGCTTTACCGGGAATCGGCGCTTCTATCCTGACATGAGTTGCGGCAAGGTTAAGTGCAATATCGTCCGCAAGATTAGTTATCTTATTTATTCTGATACCTGCCGCAGGTTTTAGTTCATATCTTGTAACGGTTGGCCCTCGGCTGATATCCGTTATTGTAGCGTCAACATTAAACGAACGCAGTGTATCAATAAGCCTTTGAGCATTGCTTTTAAGTTCGCCGCTTACATCTTTTATAGACGCATGTTTGCCGAGTTTAAGAAGATTAACAGGCGGTAAACTGTAATCTTCCACAGACGCTTTCATCTGCTCTTTTGTAACCTCAAACTTATCAGATTTTGAATCGTCAGAATTATTTTTCTCACCTGAGGCGTGCTCAACAATCTCATCAATGGATTTAGAGTTTTTCTTTTCGCGTTCCACTTTATTCTTAGCGTTTGCGGCATTAATTTCATCAATAATTTTTTGTGTTGCGGCAACCTCCTCCATCTGGGGAGTATCGTCTGATTTTTTATTTTTGCCTTTGTCTGTTTTAACCTGTTCTGCCGGTGCGGTTTCATCAAGCGGAACATCTATATTTGCTTTACTGCGTCTTCTTTGCTCAATTTTTTCTTCAACAACAGGCTGCACCTTTTCATAAGTAGCCTTTGCCGGTTTAACCGCTCCGCGAAGAAACTGAACGATAGTAATACCGCTCAAGAACATAAAGTCCACAAAAATCAAAAGAATATTAACTATTATTGCCGGTGCTTTACCGAAAGTCAGCAGAAGCCAGCCGATAACCGCGCCAAACAATCCGCCGTTAAAAGATGAGGAAGCAGAGTTGTACGAATCAATAACGCTCTGCGAAAAGACATCGCCCGGCTGGTTTTGAAAAATATGTATACAGGAAGATATAAGCAAGACCATTATAACGCTTTCTGCGCCTTTGATAACAAGAAGCCGCGGGTCCTGCTCTTTAAGGGAATACAAAACTGTGATAACCATTGTAAGCAACGGAAACACACATGCGGCAAAAATACCGAAAAGCCCCACATAAACATTATGAACAAAAAGCCACGCTCCCTGCCCCTTTATTATTGCAATAAAGAGAAAAAGCAAAGAGAGCGCAAAAAGCAAAACCCCGGAAATTCTGTTTATATCCGCGTTTTGTCTGCTTTTATCCTGAGCCTTTTTGCCGGATTTATATGATTTTTTTGTTGATGATTTTTTTGCTGCCATAATTTCCTCTTATCTGTTGCTTATAACAACTTCAATAATACCTATAATAACGCCTAAAGCGCCGACCGTAAATCCGTAATAAGAAAAATATTTATAACAATTATTTTTTAGCAGATACAAAGAAAGTTTTGAAATAAAAAATGCAAATGCACCTGCCACAATAACGCCTACTATACCTGCGGCGATATTAACATAAGTAACGCAAAGAGCAATCTCTATAATACCGCGAACAAGCAATACAGGAACGCTGAGACTTATAAAATACCTGAATGCAATTTTTTTATTAATACCGAAAATTGCAAGAACAGAAACTATTACCGCGCATACGGATAGCCCGGAAACAGGTATTGCGAAAAACACGAGAACAGAGGTAATAAGCACCGCCGGCGCTGAAAGTTGAACGCCCTTTTCATTTTTCGCAAGCCTTATTGAGGCTACCAACAGCAAAACAGCGTTTATCAGAAAACAAATACCCTCTGAAATCAAATTGCCGTCATAAGAATAAGAATCAAGAACTGTAAATATATTTCTTCCGCCGCCTACGGGGATAAGATATATCAGCATAAATATGTACGGAATAAGAGAATAGTACATAAATTTTCTTGAATTGTTTGTTTTTTTTATGTCAAAATTTTTTGTAAATATTTCCCTGCCTGTTGAGAAAAACTCAAAAATCAATTTTAAAAATACTTTGTAAAACGCAATTAAAATACCGATTGCCATACCTATATGTATAAGCCCTGTTAATTCAGAGCAATTATTTGTATACCTGCCGGCAAAATCGTGGAAAATCGCGGAATGGCCGCTTTCAGATAAGGGAAAAAGATAAGTCAACACCTGACCTATTGCCTGAAATATCGCTGTTATAATCGACAATATTCTTACCTCCGAACATCGACGCGTTATCAAGGCAAAAGCCGCACCTTATATAGTCATAAGGATTACTTGAGCGGCCTTTGCTAACGACTGCTGTTGTATTCTGAAAATCATAAAAAATATCGTTTCCGCTGACTACAGACCATATCATTGCCGACACCCCTTTTCAATAGTATCATTAAGATAACCGAGGGCGTCGGAAAGGCCCCCGAGCTCGTCCCCAAGCCCGCACCTGCCGGCGCCTGCACCGTCCAGCACAGTACCGACATCCATAACAAGTTCGCCGGTTTTCATCATAAGCGCTCTGAAATCTTCAGCGGATATTTTAGAATTATTTTCAACAAAATTAACAATTCTGTCCTGCATTTTTTCAAAATAAGAAAGCGTTTGCGGAACGCCTAACACAAGCCCGTTCATTCTGACGGGATGAACAGTCATAGTAGCGCTCGGCACAATAAAACTTTTTTGGCAGGAAACAGCAAGCGGCACGCCGATTGAATGACCGCCGCCTAAAACGAGTGAAGCGGTAGGAGTATTCATTGTGGAAAGAAGTTCCGCAATGGCAAGACCTGCCTCAACATCGCCGCCGACCGTATTAAGAATAATTAAAAGTCCTTCAATCTCAGCGCTTTCCTCTATTGCTACAAGCTGAGGTATTACATGTTCATACTTAGTAGTCTTATTTTGACTGGGCAGAATATAATGACCTTCTATCTGACCGATAATAGTTAGGCAATGAATAAAATGGCCGTTCTTTTTTACAGTTATTGAACCTGTTTCAAAATCAGACTGAGAAGAGCCGTTTTGCTGATTATTTTCATTTTGTTCTTCGGGCATAACAACACATCCTTTAATGTTATTATGCCCTGCAAATCAATTTATTTTATCATATTTCAGTTAATTTTTCAACAAGATACCATAATCAATATTATTTTAAAATAATAATATATAAATTATGAAATTTTTTTGAAAATGATTGACACAATTTAAGCAATATTATAAAATAGATTGACAAAAAAATTAATAACTAATAACAGGAGGGTGCATATATGGGACTTACATTGGCACAAAAACTTATCAAAGCACATCTTGTTGAGGGAGAAATGATTCCCGGACAGGAAATAGGCTTGAAAATCGACCAGACTCTTACTCAGGACGCTACGGGTACAATGGCTTATCTTGAATTTGAGGCAATGGGCGTTGACCGAGTTAAGACCGAAAAGAGTGTTGCATACATTGACCACAACACACTTCAGACGGGTTTTGAAAACGCGGACGACCACCGCTACATACAGACCGTTGCAAAAAAACACGGTATTTATTTTTCACGCCCGGGCAACGGTATCTGCCATCAGGTACATCTTGAAAGATTCGGTATACCCGGAAAAACACTTATCGGCTCTGACAGCCATACGCCGACAGGCGGCGGTATATGTATGCTTGCAATGGGTGCGGGCGGTCTTGATGTTGCAGTAGCAATGGGCGGCGGCACTTATTATATTCCCATGCCGAAAATGACAAGAATTAATCTTCACGGTTACCTTAAGCCGTGGG
Source organism: uncultured Eubacterium sp. (assembly GCA_944380635.1). Classification (GTDB taxonomy): domain Bacteria; phylum Bacillota; class Clostridia; order Oscillospirales; family Acutalibacteraceae; genus Eubacterium_R. The sequence goes on from CALWID010000033.1 coordinate 8,288, forward strand.
TATCTGCAAAAGATATTATTCTTGAAGTTCTCAGAATTATGAGTGTAAAAGGCGGCGTAGGAAAAATAATTGAATACGGCGGAGACGGCGTTAAAACCCTTTCCGTTCCCGAACGCGCTACAATAACAAATATGGGCGCGGAACTCGGCGCAACTACTTCCATATTCCCGTCTGACGAGATTACCCTTGCTTTTCTTAAAGCGCAGGGCAGAGAAAACGACTGGACGGAAATACTTCCCGACGCTGACGCTGTTTATGATGAGGTTATTGATATTGACCTCTGCTCGCTTGAGCCTATGGCGGCTTGCCCACATATGCCTGATAATGTTAAAACAACAGAAGAAATCGGAAAAATAAAAATTGACCAGGTTGCAATCGGCTCCTGCACAAATTCATCATATGTTGATATGATGAAAGTTGCCGCTATACTTAAAGGCAAAACTGTATGCCCAACTGTATCTCTCTGCATTGCTCCCGGTTCAAAACAAGTACTTAATATGCTTGCGCTTAACGGTGCGCTTTCAGATATGATTAACGCGGGTGCAAGAATTCTTGAATCCGCATGCGGGCCGTGTATAGGAATGGGGCAAAGCCCTAATTCCGGCGGTATTTCCCTGCGAACATTCAACAGAAACTTTGAGGGCAGGAGCGGCACAAAAGACGCGGGTATTTATCTCGTTTCTCCTGAAGTTGCCGCGGCGTCCGCGCTCACGGGTTATCTTACTGACCCGAGAGAACTCGGCGAAGCGCCTCAAATTAATATGCCTGAGAAATTTATTGTTAACGATAATATGATTGAACCGCCGGCAAGCGAAGAAGAAGCGAAAAATGTTGAAGTTCTGCGCGGGCCGAACATTAAGCCTTTCCCGAAAACCGAGCCGCTACCTGAGGAAATCAGCGCCAAAGCAATGCTTAAAGTTGGCGACAATATTACAACAGACCACATTATGCCCGCCGGCGCTAAAATACTTCCCTACCGCTCAAATATTCCTCATCTTTCACAGTACTGTTTTGCGGTTTGCGATGAAACATTCCCGCAGAGGATGAAAGAAGAAGGCAAAGGAATAATCATAGGCGGCTCTAACTACGGTCAGGGCTCAAGCCGTGAGCACGCCGCCCTTGTTCCGCTTTATCTTGGTGTTAAGGCTGTTATTACAAAGAGTTTTGCAAGAATCCATGTTGCGAATCTTGTAAATGCCGGAATACTTCCGTTTACATTCAAGAATGAAAATGATTATGACAGAATTGACCAACTTGATGAGTTATCCCTGCCTGACATCAGAAAGAGACTTGAAAACAAAGAGCCTATAATACTTGTAAACAAAACTAAAGGCGAAGAATATGAACTTGACGCCTCTCACCTTTCAGACCGTCAGACAGCAATGCTGCTTTGCGGCGGACTTCTTGACTATACAAGAGAAATGAATAAATAATATCTATCAAGGAGAATAAATATGGATAATAAAGAAAAACTTGCAATTGACAATGCCGTTGAGCAGTTTAGGCGCTTAATGGAAGGCCAACTTGAAAGAGCGAAAAGAATTAAGGAAGAAAAAGATTTTGTTGATTATCAAAATCTTGACACAATTGTAATCGGAATTTGCGGCGGCGACGGTATTGGCCCCATTATCACAAAAGAAAGTGAAAGAGTACTTGCATTTTTACTTAAAGATGAAGTAGCAAGCGGAAAAGTTAAATTTAAGGAGATTGACGGGCTTACCATTGAAAACCGCGCAAAATGCCTTAAGGCAATCCCTGATGATGTGCTTGAAGAACTCAAATCATGCCATGTTATCCTAAAAGGGCCAACAACCACACCAAGACAGGGCGACGGCTGGCCGAATGTTGAATCTGCAAATGTTGCAATGAGAAAAGAACTTGACCTTTTTGCGAATATGCGCCCCGTTCGTGTTCCCGAAGAAGGCATTGACTGGACTTTCTTCCGTGAAAATACAGAGGGTGGTTACGCAGTTGGCTCATATGGAGTTAATATTACCGATGACCTTGCAGTAGACTTTACTGTAGCGACTCAAGAGGGCTGCGAAAGAATCGCGCGCCTTGCTTATGAATACGCAAGAAAGAATAATAAAGGCAAAGTATCTATTATAACAAAAGCAAATATCATAAAAACAACGGACGGTAAATTCCTTAACACCGCTAAAAAAATCGGTGAAGAATATCCTGATATTGTTACGGATGACTGGTATGTTGACATTACTACGGCAAAACTTATTGACCCCAACAGAAGAAAAGACTTTAAAGTATTTGTTCTGCCGAATCTTTACGGTGATATTATTACAGACGAAGCGGCTGAATTTCAGGGCGGCGTAGGCACCGCCGGCTCAGCGAACATAGGTAAGAAATACGCTATGTTTGAGGCTATTCACGGCTCCGCTCCGAGAATGATTACCGAAGGAAGAGGAAAATACGCAGACCCGTGCAGTATGCTCAGAGCGTCTGTAATGCTTCTTTCACACATAGGGTATCAAGATAAAGCGGACGCCCTTGAAAAAGCGCTTGACAAATGTATGTTTGAAGAAAAGAAACTCACCATAACCGGCCGCGATACAGGCTGCACATGTGAAGAATTCGGCGATTATGTTATGGAAACAATAACTGAAATGACCGAAAATGCATAAAGAGGTATACTAATGGAAAAGAAAGACGAAATTTCAATATCCGTTATAAAAAGACTTCCGCGGTATTACAGATTTCTTCAAAGCCTTAAGGAAAACGGCATAGTAAGAATAAGTTCAAAAGAACTTGCCAACAGAATGGGGCTGACTGCTTCTCAAATACGCCATGATTTTAACTGTTTCGGCGGATTCGGTCAGCAGGGATACGGATACAATGTGCCCGAACTGCATAATAAAATAGGTGAAATACTCGGCGTAGATAAGGAGCGCAAAACAATTCTTATCGGCGCTGGTAATTTAGGCAAAGCCGTATGCAATAAAATATTCAGCGTAAACAGCGGTTTCAAAGTTATAGGCATATTCGACAAAAACGAGGCGATTTGCGGAAAAATGATTAAAGGCATACCGGTTAGAAATATTGACTATTTAGAAAATTTTTGTATAGACAATAAACCGATGTGCGCCGTAATTTGTATTCCCTCAAACGATATGCGCGAACTAACTGATATGCTTATAAATCTCGGTGTCAAAAGTTTTTGGAATTTCAGCAATTATGACATCGGTATGGCTCACCCGGAGGTGCTCGTTGAAAATGTTCACCTTACGGACAGCCTTATGACTCTCGGGTATCTTACTTCATCGGAGGTTTGAAGTTGATAAGAATAAGCACTAAAGAAATCGTTGATGTTTTGCGGTATGATGATAAAAAAGCGGTTATTGTGGAAAAAAGACCGATTTTAAACACAAATCAATTTAAAGCGCGTTACAGCGTTATTGATTTTGAAAAGAAGACAAAAGAGGTCTTAACCAAAAACGCATATCTGTTTAAAAAATTCGGTTCGTCCTATGAGCAGATAAGCAAAGTAATATCTAATTATGTGCAGTGCAGTGCGGCTATTTTATATGACAGGCGTGTGCTTGTGCTTTACCCGAACGGTGAAGCCGGTATTTTTGACAGAGACGGTGAACTTACCTGGAGCGGATATTTCAGATACCACGATGAAACGGTAAATTCGCTTTCGCTTGACGGAAAATATTTTTGGTGCATATGCCCTGCCGAGTGCTGCGCAATCAGATATTCATGCCAAAACATGCAGGTAGACCTTCGTATCGGAGGAAAAGACGCTGCTACTTTTATAAAACCAACGCATATTTCTGTAGGAGACGGCGATATATATGTTTGTTCCTCAAATAATAAAGTAAGAAAAATAGACGGAAATGACCTTACTGTTTCAGATTATCTTACTTTTGAGGAAGGCGTAAAGCAGTTTTACAAATACGGAGATTATGCAATCGCGGTACTGTCCAGCGGCACTTATCTTTTGGAAAACAATCAATAAATACATAAAAAAGCAGGGGTAAACCCTGCTTTTAGGCTGTCGATAAAGTCGGTTGCACCGCGCGTAACTAAAAATATGGCGGACTATCATAAAAAATAAATAAAGCGTAATAATTAAATCATAAATTCATTAAGTCAGAACTTAAAACAGAAATGCCGCACAACCGTGCGGCATTTGCGCTTTCCGCATTTGCCGGATTTACCGTACCTCTGTACGCCTACAATCCGTCAAATGCGAAATCCAACTCGATTTCTCGATAGCCTCCCAGCGTGTCAGATAGGATTACTTTTAACAATAGAACTTTTTTTGACACGCTGAAAGCAGGGGTAAACCCTGCTTTTTTATATACATATTATTACATAATGAAAATGCTATTGTTCCGCCCAAGTTTTGCCGTTATCAGTTGAAACAAAAGTCTTTGAAAGAGAAGTATTGTCAGCGTCAGAACCCATTGTGTTTTGAACGGTCAGAATTCCGTCCTGATATGACGGAATATTATAATAATCATAATCACCTACACCGCTGAATGTAAGCAGGGTAAAAGTTCTGCCGCCGTCCGTAGACATATAAAGTTCGCTTTTATCTCCGTTTCCGGACGGCATAGTCAAAAACGCTGTATTTTTATCTATATAAAGGCATTTACTGTTGATTTTAAAATGAATGTAATTATTTTCACCTGTACCGTAAAAACGGTCGCTCCAAGATTTGCCGGCGTTTGAAGTATATTTTATTGAGCCGAAAGCGTCCGTCATTGCAAAGTCAACAAAAGCAAGCATATAAATATTATTTTCATCAATAAAGCCCATTGAGCCAATTTCAAAATAACCGCTTAACTGTATAAAGGCATTTTTCCAATCATCCGAAACGCCGTTTTTATAATAGATTCTTGCGCCGTTATCCTCCCTGACGGTAAAATATGTTAAATCTTTATTTATCTGAACACCGTTATCGCAGAGTTTATCGCCGCGGATATAAGTTGGTGTGGTTAAAGTGTTTTCACCGTCATAACTGTAATAAATTACACCGTTATAAACCTCATATTCATCCGCCGCAGGAGTTACTATATTAAACTGCTCAAGGTCTCCGCTTTTTACTGTTTCACAAATCATTGCAACCGGTGCGGATTTCTCCCCTATTTTGCAAAGAGAAACAGTTCCGCCGTTTTCTATTAAGCCTGTTTCATTATCAACTACGCAGTCTTCATTAAGCGCAATTATATATTCATCCGAATAATCGCCGCTCAAAATAACGGCGGTTGTGCCGTATTGCTTAATATTTGAATAACTGTAAGAATATTCATTTCCGTTATAAATTATTTTTATTCCGTTTTTGTCGGAAATAAAACTAACTGAATCAACGCCTGAATCCGCACCGTTCCATGTGCCTAACAAAGCGTTTGTTACGGAATAATAAGAAATTCCGCTTGTAGAACGGTCGCCGTATGTGGCGGCATAGCCTTTAACCGTTCCAAAATCAGCGGCATATGTAACAAGGCAAACATCAGAATTTATCCACTGTGCGTCCTGAAGTTTAGTAGAAGAATCGGTGATAACATCATGCTCTTTGCAAAATATCCCGTATTCTGGGCGAAACAAAACAATTTTGCCGTTTTCCTCATTTCGTTTGATTATTGCGCAATTTGAATGACTCGGAGAATAATCTACAATAACAGTTTCTTTTGCTGCTGATACAAACGAAGCAAGATTAAAATAGGACATAAATATAAAGAAGCCAATAAAAAAGATAATAAATTGCTTTTTCTTCCTAAGCAATGCGCCAAGACCGAATGAAGCCAAAACAATTAAAAGTTCATTTAGTATAATTTCTTCATAAGCATAAGGATATTCTATACCATTAGTAATATTAAGATAATAATAAACTACCTGAAGAACAAGCAAAATTCCCGCGCCGACAATACAAATTACAGCAATTATTTTTAAAATATCCGTGTTTTTATAAGTTTTAACATTAACATTATTTTCATCATTATGCCTTGAAAGCCTCTCACCGTAATGAATATAATTATTTAAATCATTATCCGAATCACTGGAGTCCAATAATTCAGAGCCTTCAAAAATATCCTCAGTTTTATTATATGTATCGGGAGCGTCATCGTCATCAGGCGAATGCTCCCTTTCACCGTTTAATAACTCTGAAACGGTAACGCCGAAAATATCCGCTAAACTGCCAAGCAGAGAAATATCTGGCATACTAAGCCCGCGCTCCCATTTAGAAACCGCTTTATCGGTTATAAAAAGTTTTTCTGCAAGTTGTTTTTGCGTCATATTATTCTCAGCGCGTAACTGCTTTATAAATTTTCCGAATTTAATGTTGTCCAAACTAATTCCTCCGTTGGGAAAAAGATTTGCGGTTTATTTGCAAACTGAAGTAAACCACTTAAATAATGATACTGCCGCTCAGCGGTTTACTCAACCGACCCCCGGTAGAAATTACAGTTTACAGCAATTATATAATATATAACAATTAATAATCAAATATTCGTCTATCTTCAGCGCCGCCAAAATTTAAGAGCCAATCTCTTCAAGCATTTCTTTAATGACCGCTGCGGAATCGGCAAATTTCTGCTTTTCTGTATCATCAAGAGGAATTTCAAGAATTTTGCGAACGCCGTTTCTGTTAATCAATGCAGGCACGCCTATATAAAGACCGCTTTGAGAATATTCGCCGTTTAGAAAAGCGGAAACAGTGAAAATTGAATTTTCATCATTCAAAATTGCTCTTGTAAGGCGAGCAAGCACCATACCGATACCGTAATAAGTTGCTTTTTTAGCCTTAATAATTTTATAAGCGGAATCGCGCACATTTACGGCTATTTCATCAAGTTCACTCATAATTTTATCTGTATGCGAATCGAGTTTTTTAATAGGCAAAACAGAAATCATTGCGCTACTCCAAGCCACAAACTCCGAATCCCCATGCTCGCCCATAACATAAGCGTGGACATTTCGGGGGTTTACTTTAAAATAATCGCCAATCATAAAACGAAGTCGGGCAGTATCAAGCGAAGTGCCGGAACCTATAACTTTTTCAGGCGGAAAGCCGGATAAGTCGAGCACAACTTTAGTCATAACATCAACGGGATTGCTTGCAACAAGGAAAACACCGCTGAAACCTTTTTCTACAATAGGTTTAACAATAGTTTTAAAAACTTTATAATTTTTTTGCAGCAAATCTCTTCTTGATTCGCCCTCAAGCTGCGGCACGCCCGCGCAAATAACAATAATATCCATATCAGAGCAGTTGTTATAATCGCCTGAATAAATCTTCATACTGCTGGGCGCAAACGGCAGACCGTGAGAAAGGTCCATAGCCTCCCCTTCCGCACGCTCTTTATTAATGTCAATAAGGCAGAGTTCATCACAGATATTTTGATTAAGCATTGCATATGCAAAACTCATGCCAACCATACCGACGCCGACAATAGCAACTTTCTTTGTATCGTTTGCTTGCATTTTACTTGAATTATTTAACAAAAAAACACCCTCTGAATAACTAAATGATAAACATCTTTTAATACAGCAAGACGCCCTCAAAAGTATTATGACCTTTGAGGGCTTAATAATTCAACTAACTTTTTCTGAAACTGATAAACAGTACTTCCGAATCATAGGCATTCACATATATTGTGAATTTAGGGAAAGTATCTTCTCCGTCCGCAACAATCTCAACAACATAGCAGTATTCGCTGGGACTGCCGTATTCCCAAATTGTTCCGCTGATACCGTAATAAAAGTCAGGATAATGAACAAGTGTAATACTGCTTGCGGCGGAATAATTTTCTCTTGAAAAATATCCTTCAAACTGAGTTGACTTAATTTTTTCAAGCGCAGCGTCTGCCGCGCTATCAGGTGAAATCAAGCCGTCCGGTATATCATCATCGGATAAATATTCATTAATTTCATAAGAGCGCTCATATTCGCCTGTTTGAGTATCTAAGACAACATAACTGTCATCCTGCTGGCCGTAAACACGAATTGCCATTTTATTATCGAAACAATACGCCGGCATACCTGCCATATTTATAACTAAAGAATAAGAATCAATATCACAATTTCCGTTTTCATTAACAGGCAAACGATAAAGAGCATCCTCGCCGGTCAAAAACAGAGCGCTGCCGACTGCTATGCAGCTCTTAATAGTTGTATTAAAAGTCATAACAGTTTCTTCAGTATCATTAACCGTTTTGATAAGCGAATTTGAATCGGTATCAATTTTAAAAGAGGCATTTCCTATTTTACTGAAAAACGAAAAATTATCATCTTCCGAACAGGTAAACGGAATGAAATTTTCAGGAGCGGGGCTGACTTCAGCCGCTTCAGTTGCACTTTCAGCAGCGGTAGTATCAACTGCGGGCTGGGTAGTTGTTTCTTCTTCAGCACTGCAAGCCGCAAAAGAAAGTACCGATACCAAACACAAAAACACAGCAATAATTTTTTTCATAATTAATCACCATAATATTTTCAGTTATTATTACTATTATTTGAAAAAGAGCGGAAGTTTTTCAAGAAAGATAATATCTTTGCGTTCAGCGGCGTCGCCCTCTGCAAGAGGAGCACAGCAGGCAACAATATTTGCACCGAAAGCATCCGCGACCTTTTTGCATGCGGCAAGCGATTCGCCTGTTGAAATTACATCATCAACGATAAGCACTTTTTTATCTTTTAAAAGGTCTCCGTCCTCATGGCCGAGATACAGGTGCTGAGAACCTTTAGTTGTAATAGAACTTTCACTGATTTCAACAGGATTATCCATATACACTTTAACGCTTTTTCTGATTACTATGTATTTTTTACCGCTGAGCCTGCTCATTTCATAAGCAAGAGGAATGCTTTTTGCCTCAGGGGTAAGGATATAATCAAAATCAGGCACGCGTTTTAAAAGTTCCTTTGCGCAATGCTCAGTTAATTCAACATCTCCGAAAAGAATAAACGCCGCAATATCAAGTTTATCGCTTACCGGAAACTTTTTTAATTTTCTTTCAAGCCCGGCAATTTTTAAAGTATAATATTCACTGCTCATATTATTTTTTCTCCGAGTTCAACTCCGCCGATAAGGTGAAAATGCAAATGCATAACCGACTGACCGGCATCTTTACCGCAGTTATTAATAATTCTGTAACTCTCAATCCCCTGAGATTTTGCAATTTCAGGGATTTTTTCAAATATGTGAGCCACATATTTAACATTTTCCGAATTCAGTTCATTAACGCTGTCTATATGCACTTTAGGAACAATAAGAATATGAATCGGTGCTACCGGATTTATATCTTTAAATGCATATATCATATCATCTTCGTATACTTTATTTCCGGGAATATTACCGTTTATTATTTCGCAGAATAAACACACATTAATCACCATAGCCTTTCAGGCTACAAAAATAAATAAAATTACTAACGCCTTACTGTAGCCTGATAAGGCGCTAATGGTGATTACAGCCATCTCAAAATTATGTCGCAGACAAATTTCGAGGGCAATATAATCCAAATTAGTGTGAATTTTTTCGCACTAATCACCTCTTATTTTATCAAACCGGCAACAATATCCGCAACATTTGCAAGCGCGTCATCAAGTTTTGAAATATCTTTTGCGCCTGCCATAGCAGAATCGGGTCTGCCGCCTCCTCCGCCGCCGGCAAGTTTTGCTACTTCACGAACAAGATCTCCCGCTTTAACGCCTTTTGCAACAGCACCTTTAGCACATACGGCAACTATGGACGCTTTTTCGCCTACTGAGCCTGCAATTACGCCGACGGTATTTTCGCTTTTTTCTTTAAGTTCATCGCCCATTTTACGAAGTGCGTCGGGCGTTGAACCGTCTATCCTGCCAACATAAAGGTCAATACCGTTTATATTGACGGGTTTTGAAAAGATGTCCGCGCTTTTAAGTTTTGATATTTCAACATTAAGTTTCTG
>CALWID010000034.1 GCA_944380635.1 uncultured Eubacterium sp.
TACAGTGTGGAGATAGCAATGGGAGATAAAAGGGAAAATAGTGCTAAAGAGGTAGACGGCGCAGACGGTGTTGAATATTCAGCGGCTGCTAAAAAGAGCATTGCGGAATTTGAAAAACTCGGAGCAGGGAAAATGCCTGTATGCATTGCAAAAACTCAGTACAGTCTTTCTGATAATGCCAAACTTCTCGGCAGACCGAGCGGGTTTAAACTTCATATAGAATCTGTTGAACTTTCAAACGGCGCAGGATTTGTTGTTTGCAGAACCGGCTCTGTAATGACCATGCCGGGACTTTCTAAAAATCCTGCGGCTTACAGTATAGATATTGATGAAAACGGCAATACGGTTGGGCTATTCTGATATGCAGACTTTTTATTCAAACAGCCGCAGGCAAACAGTTGATTTTGCTAAAAAATTTGCCGAAAAACTACCTAAAGGCGCGCTTGTTGCCTTTTTAGGGGACCTTGGCGCAGGGAAAACCGCTTTCGTTTCCGGGCTTGCCGAAGGCTTGGGCATAAAATGTGATGTGTCGTCGCCTACATTTGCAATTTGTAACCATTATATCGGCAGCGATACTTCACTTTATCATTTTGATATGTACCGTGTTGACGGCTGGGACGACCTTTATTCAACAGGTTTTTTTGACTGCCTTGATTCAGGCGCTTATATTGCCGTTGAGTGGGCTGAAAATATTTTCGGCGCGTTGCCCGATGATGCTATAATTGTTGATATAACTAAAATTTCCGATAATGAAAGGGAATTTAAAATTTGTAAAAAAGGTGAAATGGATTAATGCTTTTGTTATCCGTTGATTCCTCCGCAGTTACCGCCTCGGCGGCTTTGACCGACGGGGACAAAATTATAAAAAGTGAATTTATAAATAACGGGCTTACACATAGCGAAACACTTTTGCCGCTTATTGAAAGCGCAATGCAGGGCCATTCTTATTCCGAACTTGGCGCTATTGCCGTAACAGCAGGTCCGGGTTCGTTTACCGGCGTGCGTATAGGAGTAGCAACTGTTAAAGGGCTTGCTTTTCCAAATAATATTGAGTGTATCAGCGTTTCAACTCTGGAAGCTATCGCTTATAATTTTGTTGGTGAAAATGCAGTTATATGTGCTGTTATGGACGCTCGCAGAATGCAGTTTTATAACGCGCTGTTTAAAGCGGAAAGCGGAAAAATTACCCGGATTTGTGATGACAGGGCAATTTCAGCAAATGACCTCAGCCGGGAACTTGTGCAGTATAAAAGGGTTATAATTGCAGGGGACGGCGCAAAGTTATTTTTCAATTCTATAAATTTAAATAACTGCGAACTTGCCCCTGAGGATAAAATATATCAAAACGGCATAGGCGTTGCCTTTGCCGCAAGATATAAAGAAAAAATTCCCGCCTCCGCTCTTATGCCGGTTTATTTAAGACCCAGCCAAGCGGAAAGGGAATTAAAATTAAAAAGAAATAAATGAGGAGAAATATTATGATAGCGTTAGGCTCAGACCATGCAGGTTTTCCGCTTAAGGAAGAAATTAAAAAATATCTTGATAACGTTAATGTTAAATATAAGGATTACGGCTGCTATTCGCCCGAGCGATTTGATTATGCCATTGCCGCGCAGAAAGCGTGCGACGCGGTTGTAAACGGCGATTGCGACAGAGCACTGCTGTTTTGCGGCACGGGAATCGGTATTTCAATGGCGGCAAATAAGGTTAAGGGCATACGCGCGGCTGCATGTTCTGATTATTTCAGCGCAAAATACACACGCGCTCACAATGACGCTAATTGCCTTTGCCTCGGCGCTCGAGTAGTCGGCGCAGGTCTTGCTCAGGAACTTGTTGATGTTTTTCTTCATACTGAATTTGAAGGCGGCAGGCACCAAACAAGGATTGACCAGATAGCCGAAATAGAAAACGGAAATAAACTTTATTGATTTTATCCCCGCTGTTGATTTGCGCTCTTAAACAAACTTTTTAGGCGCAAAATCATTCTTGCGGGGATTTTGCATATAAAAAAACCGCCGAAAGGCGGCTTTTTTTTAACTCCATTTTAACGCTTTGACTGAAAATCCGAGTGAAGTATCAAGTTTGTTTTTCTGAATAACTGCTACAACTGTTGATACTTTGCAACTTGAATCTTTTGAGTTAACATCGGCAATTACTTTATAATAGTTGTTGTTGCCAAGGTCTTGTATTTCTTTGATATTAACCGTATGCGTCGGTTCTTCATAAGAACTACCGGTAACAGTAAATGTATCGTTGCTGCTGTTATATTTAATAGGCGCCGGGTTTGCAACATCAGTATCATCTGAAGTGCAGGAATTGCACTTTGTTTTAAATGAAACAACCGTTCTTGCGAAATAGTTAAATAAATCAATTACAACTGTTCCGCTTGCAAAGTTGTTTGTATCAAGGTCTTCTCTTTGAAGCATCCAGCAGGCAACATGTGTAGCAATCTCTATAGGCACATTTTGATTGCTTTCGTAACTTGCGGTATAGAGATAAGGCACTTCAAGCATATTCGTTACCGTTTTAACATCTTTATCGCTGAATTCAACGGTTTTGCCGCTGTCTGAAGTTGTGGGAACCTTGTCCTCGTCCATCGGCAGGGTAGTGAGTTCTGAATTTGTAGTTCCTTTTGCATTTCCCGTGTTGTTGCCTACATCATCTCTGTCCGGAACTCTTGAAGGACTTGTGCCGGGCTCATACTCTTCGTCAGAGCCGCTGTTGCTGTCTTCGCTCGGCATATTTTTCGGGTTTTCAATAACCTCATCGGTTTTGTTGCCCTCAGCGTCAAGCACATACGCCTTGCCGTCCTCATAAACAACGGCAACCGTGTTGCCGTTTTCGTCCTGCTCAAAGCCGTATTCAACAATACCTTCTTCAAGACCGCCGGCTGTGTCCGCCGTTTCAGTATCGCTGCTGCACGCTGCAAAACAACTTGCAAGAAGGCAAACGCATAAGAATAAAGCACTAATCTTTTTCATCATTAACAGACACCTTCAAAATTTGTATTTTTATATATTATATATATTTTTTCGCAGAAAGTAAATATAATTTTGAACATAGAACACAAGAATTTACGAATAATTTACAATAAATACATATTTTAATGTATAATAAAGGTAGGTGGTGTTATGAAAAAATCGGTTATGGCTGCCGTCGGCGGGCTGTCCTCGGCGCTTTCCGTAGCAGTTATGTTTTGCTCAAGCCTTTTATATGTTTTCTCATATGTAGTGCCAATGGTTCTCGGGCTGCTTATGATGATAGTTAAAAAGACTTTTTCGGCGTCCTGTGCCTGGTGCGTTTATATCTCGGTCAGTTTGCTTTCATTAATAATAGTGCCGGATAAAGAAACCGTATTAATGTATGTTTTGTTTTTTGGATATTATCCAATTATTAAATCAGGTATTGATAAAATTAAATTTAAACTACTCGGATATTTGGCAAAATTTCTGCTGTTTAATGTTTCCGTTGCGGCAGTAGAACTGATTGCGTATTTTGTTTTCGGTATACCATTTTTTGAGGACGGCTCTTTTTCCGCAGCAATGATAATAATATTTGCAGTGCTGATGAATGTTATTTTTGCAATGTATGAATTTTTGCTGAATAATTTTTTTGTGCTGTATGAGAAAAAAATAGAAAAAAGAATTTTAAAATACTTCAAATAAAAGGGACTGCAAATTCAGTAAACATCTTGTTTGCTTGAATTTTGCAATCCCTATTTTTTTAAATATATACTCTTTCAATTCTCGGGTTTACCATAAGAGGGGATATATCAACAAAAGCCGTGTCGCCCGGTTTAATGTCCGAATCTGTAATATCAACCGCTGTGTGGGATAAACCGATTTCCCCTATAACATGAAACATTCTGCCGTTTATCCTCATATACATCTGCTTGCTTTTAACAAATTGTTTTGCAGCTGAAAGCACATACCTGAGGTCAGCCGTCTCGCGCTCTTTCTGCAATCCGAAACCGTCATAATGGCCTATGGGAACTATTGCTATTTTAGTTTCACGCTTTGTTTTAAAAAGTCCGTTATAGCCGATAGAATATCCGGCCGGCACAGTTTTAACATCAACAACTTCAGCCTCAAGCCTGCCGAGCCTGTGCAGAGGTGTTTTTGCTTTGGTAATTACTCTGCCTGTAAATGCCGAGCCTATCCTTACGGCGTCCATTGAAACGCCGTCAACATTAAGCAGGGCGGGTGAGTTTGCGCAATGCGCAGTACCTGTTTCATACCCCGCTTTTTTTATCTGCTCAATGCAGTCTTTAAATAAAGTCAACTGCGCTTTTGTCAGTTCCTCGTTTCTGAACGCGCTCGAAAAATGAGTGTATATTCCGGTAAATTCAAGGTGAGGCATTTTGTAGCAGTTAACAGCCTTTGATATTTCACTCGGCATAAATCCGTATCTGCCCATACCCGTGTCTATTTTAAGGTGGCATTTTACTGTTACGCCGAGTTCTTCGGCAGCGCTTTCCATTACTCTGCACGCTTCTTCAGAGCCTATTGTTGCCGTGCAGCCGTTTTCGGCAATCTGCTTTGCCTCGCTTTTAATGCAGGTTGAGCGCATAACAAGAATATTATCGTTGCCGTCAAGAATTTCTTTTAATATGGGAATATCCGTAACTTCGGTTACTGCAAAAAAATTAATCCCGCATTCCTTAAGAATTTTTGTAAGTTCTTTTATGCCGAATCCGTAGCCGTTTCCCTTAACAACGCCGATTACGGGTACACCCGCTTTTTTCTTGATATATTCAATATTTTCTATAAGTTTTTCTTTTTCTATTACATATCTGCTCATTTTAACTTTTTCTTTAACTCCATGGCAATATTATACAATCTGTATACAGGCTTGTTTAAAACATAATCAAATTCACCTATAAATTCTTTCATATATCCGCCGAAGCCGTGCTTAAAACGCCACAGCCCGTAATGCGGATTTTCGGGATTTTGGCAGTCCCCGCTGATACCTCCGAAATCGTAAACAGCACAGCCGCATTCAATGCCCCACTTCATCATTGCCCACTGCAAGGCGTAATTCGGGTAAACATTTCTGTGGGCGTTTGATGAGGCTCCGTATTGATATTTCATTACATTTTTTCCCCATTTTATTGCAATAGTGCCGGCAATAGCCTGCCCCTCATAATAAGCCATATACAGCCTTGCGTCATCGCCCATACAGTTCAGTATTTTCTCAAAATACCATTTGGGCCTTGTAGAAAATCCGTCTCTTTCGCCGGTTTCCTGCATTATTCTGACGAAATCATCAAGCGCTTCCGTGCCCATTACTTTTACTTGAACACCTTTTTTCGGCGCTTTTCTAATCCTGTTTCTGTAATCGGGTTTAAAAGTCAGCATTAATTCGTCTTCGTTCATTCCGTTATAATCAAAGCAGTAAACAAACCTTGGCTGAACATTCTCAAAATCAAGGCAGCCGGGATTGAGTTCAATAAACCCTTTGCTTAACAGGTGCTTTTTGTACGCCGTGTGCTGAATGGTTATTTCAGGGTCTATTTTAATGCAGTAAGCCTTGTATTCTTTGGCAAGTTTCAAAAGTCCGTCAAAAAGTTTGTCAAATGTATCAAAATCGTCTTCGTCGGCTACAAATCCGCGGCATACATAAAACAGCGCGTATTTTATTACCGGCGCAAATCTTATAAGAACAGCGGCTGAGCCTTTAATATTGCCGTCGTCATCCTTTAGCATAATTGCTTCCCATTTCCATGCGGATTTTACTTTTGCCCATTTTGACGAGTGCTGGAAAAGCCCCTTTGGGTGTGTTTTTATGAAATTTTCATATTCTTCAAGATTGTCTTTATTTACTCTTTCTATCATAATTAATCACCATAGTCTTTATTGCAGCCTTATCAGTGCTGAATATAACACTGTTGCTCCGCTTTTAATACGGAATCTGTAAATTGCTGCTTGCCTTTTGTTAAATTTTTACAAGGAAATTATAGCACAAAATAATTAAACTTGTCTATATATATTGCCCGTTTTATTGACTTTTCTTATAAAATCATATATTATGTAAATATATATTTTATTTATTTTAACGGGAGAAATTTATGGAAAAGCAGATTTGGGAAGACCCTAAAATTATTAAAGTCAATAAAGAAGACGGCCATGTTATCGCAATGCCGTATGATGATGTTGATTCCGCTCTTTCAGGGGAAGAAAGCAAATATAAATTTTCACTTAACGGTATGTGGAAATTTTATTGGCAAAGAGGTCTTCAAAACCAGCCGCAGGATTTTGAAAATCCTGATTTTAATGATTCCGAGTGGGGAGAGATAAAAGTTCCGTCCGTGTGGCAGACGGAAGGTTATTCCGTGCCTTATTACTATGCAAGCACATTCCCGCGCGCAATAAGCCGCAGCAGGCATAAAATACCTAAAATAGATCATAAAATGCAGGAAATCGGGTTTTACAGAAAAACCTTTACCATTGATTCCGGCTGGGGCGGCAGAGAGATTTTTATTCATTTCGGCGCTTGTAAAGCCGGTCTTGAAGTTTATGTAAACGGTAATTATGTCGGTTATTCTCAGGGCTCTATGACGCCGCATGAGTTTAATATTACTAAATATGTTAAAACAGGTGAAGAAAATATCGTATGCGCTAAAGTTTATAGGTATACGGACGGCACTTATCTTGAAGACCAGGATATGTGGTGGCTTTGCGGTATATACAGGGAAGTATATATTTTTGCCGAAAGCCCTGCCTGCATAAGGGATTTCTTCTTCAGAACTAAATTTGATACATTTTATAAAGACGCTGTTGCCTCGCTTGATGTGTATGTGGAAAATTACGGTTCGCTGAACGGCAAGGCAACCTGCAAAGCATATCTTATTTCCGATACGGGAAGAGAAATTGAAATAGGTAATGAAACCAAGAAATTAGAGCATAATGCAACTGAATTTTCCATGCGGGCAGAGATTAAAAATCCAAAAAAATGGTCTGCCGAGGCTCCTAATCTTTATACGCTTGTTATTATTTTGAGCGTTGGCAAGAATATCTATGCGGTAAAAACTTATGAAGTAGGATTTAAACAGGTTGAAATCAAAGGAGAAAAGATTTATTTCAACGGTATGCCTATGATGATAAGGGGCGTAAACCGCCATGATTTTGACCCTGACCACGGCTGGGCTGTTCCTCGCGAAAGGTATACGCAGGACCTTGATATTATGAAACAGAATAATATCAACGCCATTCGCACTTCGCATTACCCCGATGACCCGTATTTTTATAAAATGTGCAATGAATACGGATTTTATGTTATGGACGAATGTGAGGTTGAAACCCACGGCGTAAGGCGCAAAGGGGTTCCCGGCAGCAATCCTATGTGGACTAACGCTGTTGTTGACAGAATGCAGCGTATGGTGCTCAGGGATAGAAATAATCCCTGCGTATTTATGTGGAGCCTTGGCAATGAGGCTGGCGACGGCGATAATTTTACGAAAATGAAAGAAGCGGCGCTTGAACTTGACGATACAAGGCAGTTCCATTATGAGGGCGATTTTGATTTAACTAAAAGCGATGTTATTTCAAGAATGTATCCTACAGCGGATATTATGGAAAAACTCGGAAACAAGCAGGAAATCAAAATTACTCTTTATGATAATATTGCAAATCAACTTGCGGCGGACAGTAAACCGATTAAACCCGAAATGTATGAGGGCAAGCCTATCCTGCTTTGCGAATACGCACATTCTATGGAAAATTCACTTGGAAACTTCCAGGAATATATGGATGATTTTGAAAAATATGATAATATGTGCGGCGGATTTATCTGGGATTTTGTGGACCAAACAATTCACCGCGTCAGCGAAGACGGCAAGGATATGTGGCTTTACGGCGATGATTTTGCCAAGCAGGAGCCGAGAAAAGTTATTGATATTCCTAATACTACTGCCCTTGCCGGCTCAAATACATATTTCTGCGCAAACGGTATTATAGCGGCGGACAGAACTGTTCACCCGCAGATACACGAAGTCAAGAAAGTTTACGCGGAAATTAAAACCGAGGAGTTTGACCTTAACAAAGGTACTTTCCGTGTAAAAAATAAATTCCTCTTTACAAATATTTCAGCCTTTACCTGCCGCTGGAGCGTTGAGGCGGAGGGCGAGATACTTGCAAGCGGCGAACTTGATAAATTTGAATGTGAGCCGCTTTCCGAAACATATATTACAATTCCTTATGATATAACTACTTTTCCCGATGATAAGGAAGTTGTACTCACCGTTTCTTTCTTTACAAGAAAGAAAACACCCGGTAGGAAATCAAACTATGAGGTTGCGTGGGACCAGTTTATACTTAATCCCATGCCTCAGCCTGCCGCCCGTGAATCAAAAGGCGATTTAACTTTTGATAAAAAAGGCAATACCGTTAATGTAAACGGGGACGGTTATTCCGTTAAAATAGATAACGGCAGGATAACAAGTATTTCCATAGACGGCAGAGAAAAACTTAAAGGGCCTATGGAGCCGTATTATTTCCGCGCTCTTACCGATAATGATATAGACTCCCTTAATTTTGTGCCTGCGCTTATTCCGCTTCACCCGTATTACAGGTGGAGAACGGCAAGCCATAAGGCAAAGGCGGTCAGAACTGTTGCAAAGGCAGGGGAGGATAATTGTGTTGAAATCCATATTGCTTGGAATACCCCGCTTTTGAAAGACGCTGTTTCAACTTATAAAATATATCCCGATAAACGCATTTATGTATATCACAGCGCTGTTCCGAAAGCGCCTATGGTAAAATTCGGCACCCGAGTAACTCTTGACGGCAAAGAGGAATATATAAATTGGTACGGACGCGGCCCTCAGGCAACTTATTGCGACAGAAAAACAGGCGCTAAGATAAGTTGCTATAAGTCTACTGTTACAGACTTGGAGCACCGCTATATGCGTCCTCAGGAAAACGCCAACAGAACTGATGTTCGCTATTTTACTGTTACTGACAGGAACGGAATAGGCTTTAAGTTTACTTCGTATTATAATAATTTTATTAATTTCAGTGCGCATCATTATACTATTGAGCAACTTGAAAAAGCCACCCATGTTCATAATATTCCTTACAATAATGATATAACCGCGCTTAATATTGACCATATGCAACTCGGCGTTGGCGGCGATTTGCCCGGCCAGGCTTTTGTAAGAGAACCGTATAAAATGAAAAAAGGCGTTAAGCAGAGTTATAGTTTTGTTATGGAACCTGTAAACCCGAGAAAAAATAACTCGTGAAAAGGGCGTTTGCAAATATAGGGTTTTCTTTTGCTGTTACCCTTATCGTTTTAAATTTTTTAAATGTAAAATGGGCGCTTGCGGTGTTTGCTGCCGTAAGCGTTCTTTTCGTGGCGTTTCTCGCGTTCCCGAATACAAGAAAAGCGGCGGTTTTGCCTGTTTCAATGCTCAGCGCCGCTCTTGCCTGCGTTATCTTTATCGTAACATATAATAATGTGTTTTTGCCGCAGACTGCTCTTGCGGATAAAACCGTTAATGCGCAGATTTATATTGTTGATATTGAGCAAAAGACGGAAAACGGTTTTTCTTATACAGTAAAAACCAAAAGTATAGATATGCAGAATTCTCCGCAGAATATAAAATTAACCGTATATTCCGATTCCCGTATTTATGCCGAAAGTTATGAATTATTAAATGTTAATATGAGTCTGTTTTCAGCAGGCGAAAATGCGTTTGATTCGCGCGGCTCGTTTGACGATGATATTTTTCTGAAAGGATATATAAATTCATATCAGAATACGGACGAGTCTGCCGGAGGTATTCAAAAAATTAATAAATATTTTATTGAACTGCGCTCATATCTCAGTAATACTTTTTCTGATAAAATCAGCGGCGATGAAGGCGCGCTTTCCCTTGCCGTTTTGACGGGCGATACAAGCAGTTTAAGTGGCGAAAGTTACAATAATTTTAAAGCCTGCGGCGCAACACATCTTATGGCGGTATCCGGGTTTAACCTTGCGGTAATTACCGGTCTGCTGTATAAAATACTGCGAAAAATACTTGTGCCTAAAGTTCCGCTCATCATTATTTGCTGTGCGAGCGTTTTGTTTTATGTAATGCTTGCAGGTTTTTCAGCGTCTATGATACGAGCCGCAATAATGATGATTGTTTTTCTCTTATCAAAACTGCTGAACGAAAGAACGGACAGCCTCAATTCTCTCGGCTTTTCAGCGTTTGTTGTTTGTCTCAATCCGTTTGCGGTAACTGACGCAGGCGCTTTGCTGACTTTTACAGCGGTTTTGGGCCTTATTGTTATTAATCCGCATATTTCATCTAAATTTAAATCTAAAAACAAATTAGTCCGCAGTGTAACTGATACCGTTTGCGCTTCTGTAAGCGTGTTTATTACAACTTTTCCCGTTATGTACTTTATGTTCGGAGAAGTAAGTTTTATAGGGCTGTTGCTTAATGTTGTCCTGATACCGCTGTCAGAACTTCTTATGATAAGTTCCGTGCTGTTAAGTATGTGTCTGTTTTCTTATCATCTTGAAGTTTTGCTTTCTTTCGTCTGCCGCTTAGCGGCAAAGGCAATGCTTTATATAACTGATTTATTCGCTGGCTTTTCGTTCAGCACTGTTAATATAAGTTCTCGGTTTTTCGCTCTGCTGATTTTCTGCGCCTTTACCGTTTTTGCCGTTGGATTTTTTATCAAAGGCACAAGCGGAAAAAGTGTTTTCAGGCAGTGTACTGCAATATCCTGCGTTTTTGCTGTAATAATTTCTGTTATGAGCGCGGTTTATGCTGATAATAATACTTTTGTCCGCATTATGCACGGCGAATATTCAAACGCCGTTATTGTTTACAATACGGATTACGCGCTTGTTTTAGGTGTTCGTGAATATGAGCAGTATTACACGGCTAAGGAAATAATAACCGCTAATGACCTTTACACGGCAATGGTTATAGATTACGGCGGCGATTATTCTGCAAAACTTGCCGATGAGTGCGGCTGTTTAAATTATGTAACGGAAGATGAAAGCGCCGGTTATGCCGCCGGAGAAAATATTGTCTTTGCAAATGATTTTAGAGATACTCTTTGGAGTAATACAGAAATCTTATATAATAACCGTGATGGATTTAAAACCGTCTGCCTTAAAATTTACGAAACGAATTTTGAATTTAATCAGGCTGACCTTGCGAATACTGAAAAATATGATATAATTTACACAGTAAACAGCGACGGATATACTTTCAGGGGTGTGAATAAATGGGCAGAATAAGTGAAAAAGAACTCAAAAATCAAATTAAAAATGAAGAGTTTTCACGCGCGTATTTTATTTACGGCGATGAAAGTTATCTTAAAGAATTTTATGTTGGAAAACTTCAGAAAAAACTTGTTTCCGGCACTTTTGAAGATTTTAATCTTCACAGGTTTGACGGTAAACAGGAATCAGTTGGCGATATTTTAAAAGACGCTGATTTGCTTCCCATGATGGGCGGCTGTAATCTTATATCGGCATGCGATTACCCGTTTGACAAAAGTGATAAGGACTGTAAAGAAATCAAGGAATATTTAAAAGATGTGCCTGATACTACCGTCCTTGTATTTTGGTATAATTCCGTTAAGCCGGACATTAAGAAAAGCGCCCGCTGGAAGGGCGTTGAGGCGGCTTTTGCAAAATACGGCTCAAGTATAGAGTTTTGCAGAAAAAGCGAGTCAGAACTGATTAAAATGCTTATTTCCGGCTGTAAAAAGAGGGAAGCCGTGCTTTCTCCGAAAAACGCCGCTTATCTGATTTCTGTTTCAGGAAACGATATTAAAACTCTTCTTAATGAAGTTATAAAACTTTCAGCATATGCAGACGGCGGAGAAATTACTAAAGAGGATATAGACAGTCTTGCCGTAAAATGCCTTCAGGCAAGGATTTATGACCTTTCAAACGCTGTTGTTAAAGGTAATTATGATAAAGCCTATACGGTGCTTGATTCGCTTTTTGCCGCTAAGGAAGACCCTGTTAAAGTTCTTTCCGCCATATCCGGCTGTTTTGTTGATATGTATAGGGTAAAATGCGCCAAAACCGCCGGTAAACCTTTTGACGATGTCGGCGCGCACTTTAATTATAAAGGCCGTGAATTTGCCCTAAAAAATGCGTCAAGGGACTGCTCTTCACTATCTTTTAAGCAACTGAGAAAATCCCTTGATGTAATAATGGACGCTGATAACGGCTTGAAAAGCACTTCTGCCGATGAACGGCTGATACTCGAGGAAATGCTTGTTAAACTTCTTCTTATTTCCAAAGAGGTGCAGTATGATTAAAATAGAAGAGGCTGTTATTGTTGAGGGCAAATATGATAAAATTAAACTTTCAAACATTCTTGATACACTTATTATAGAAACAAACGGTTTCGGTATATTCAAAGATAAAAAACGCCTTGATTTTATCCGCCGCCTTGCCCGTGAGCGAGGAATTATTCTTTTAACTGATTCAGACCACGCCGGATTTCAAATAAGAAATTATATAGCAAACGGCATTCCGAAAGATAAAATTAAACATATTAATATCCCTGATATTTACGGCAAGGAAAAAAGAAAAAAAGAGCCTTCAAAGGAGGGCAAACTCGGAGTTGAAGGCGTTTCAGACGATATACTTATTAAACTTTTTAGCAGTCTCGGAGTTCGGTGTAAAACAGTTTCGCATTCTGAGCGAATTACAAATTGTGACCTTTACGCCGCCGGTGTTTCAGGTACGGCTAACGCGCGCGAAAAAAGAAAGAAACTCCTTAAATCGCTTGATTTGCCGGAATTTCTTTCTGTAAATTCACTTCTCAGTTATCTCAACAGCATAATGAGTAAAAAAGAATTTGAAAATTATATAACAACTATTTGACTCCTCTGTTCCGTTCCGCGGGGCAGGGGATTTTTAAATGCAAGAGCGTAAATATCAGTATATGCGCACTGTTTTTCAAAATATTCAATATTGTTTTCGCCGCAGTCTGAAAGTTTTGTTATTATGGGCTTTTCTGATTTTCTTTTTATCTCTGAAAGCAGTTCTCTGCCGTTTGAATTAAATCCCAGCACCCGTATTACGGGAACATCATAATCAATTCCTTTTATACCCAGATACGCTCTCATAGCAATGCGCCTTATTCGTGAAAGAGTGTATCTTTTTGATTTTGCCAAAAAGAAAAATTCTTCTGCGCTCTTTGCTTTTCCCGCTGCGTCATAAAGCCTGTTTTCAAGCCCTTCGTTTACATCTGCAATTTCAGCAAAATCATCTTTTGTCATTGTTCTGAGCCTGTATAAAAAAGCCGATTCGCAGTTTTTGATATTTGCGGTATCATTCTCTGAAAGTGTTTTTCTTATTTGCGAGGCGCTGTATTCTCCATCGTCGCTGTCGTGCCCTTTTCCTATTCTTTTTACGGCAAAGCAGGGCAGTTTAGTTTCCTTTATATATTCGCAGGCGAGTATGTTGTTCGGGCTGGCAAGAATATCGCTTTTTAAAACCTTTTTTCTTGCGGCGGGGTACGAAAGTCCTTTTTTCATAACCTTTTTAATTTCTTCCTGAGTGTTTCCGTCTTTCAGCATATCGGCAGTGCGCTTTAGTTCTTCAATATTATCATTTTCCGCCCCGAAAGCAATTTCGTCCAGTATTCCCAAACTTTCCGCAAGCAATACAGAACTTCTTGCAAACCCTTCGGCGGAAAGCAGAGCCTGTTCTGCGGGCAGTTCTATAACAAGGTCTGCGCCGCCATTCAGCGCGTCTTTTGCCCTTGAAAATTTATCATATACCGCAAAACCGCCTCGCTGAACAAAATTTCCGCTCATTATACATATTATTTTACTATCCTTATCACGCTCTTTTATTTTGTCAAACAAATATTTGTGCCCTGCGTGGAATGGATTGAATTCACAAATTACTCCCGTATTCATAAAAACCTCTTAAATTTTTATTTCACCCGCTTTCGCAGGCGAATTTTATGCATGTTTATAACAAAAAATCAGTTATTATACTTGACTTTTTATTATTTACTATTTATTATTATATTAATAATATTATTTAATTTCAATAGCGGAGGATACAATTGTGAAAATTCTTGTTATCAACTGCGGCAGTTCATCACTTAAATTTCAACTTATAAATATGGATGATGAGTCCGTTATCTGTAAAGGCACTATCGAAAGAATCGGTTTGCCTATCGAGGGCGGAGAGAAAAATATCATCTATCATGCAGGCGAAAAACAACTTGTGTTTGACCGTGAAGTGCCGTCTCATATTGATGCATTCAATACCGTCATGGAACTTATGACTCAAAGCGACCTTAAAGTGCTTGATTCTCTTGATGAGATTGATGCAGTCGGGCACCGTGTTGTGCAGGGCGGTGAAAAATATACCAAAAGCGTTTTGTTTGACGAAAATGTTGTAAAAGATGTTGAGGAAATGATTCCTCTTGCACCTCTTCATAATCCTGCAAACCTTCAGGGCTATGAGGCTTGCCTGTCTTTACTCGGGCCCAAAGTGCCTCAGGTTGCGGTATTTGATACTGCGTTTCACAGCACTATGCCTCCTATGGCGTATATGTATGCGCTGCCTTACGAATATTTTGAAAAGTACGGCATTCGCCGCTATGGTTTCCACGGAACATCGCATAAGTATGTAAGCCAGCGGTGCGCGGATAAAATGGGCGTTAATATTGAAAGAATTAAAATGATAACCTGCCACCTCGGCAACGGTTCGTCAATCGCGGCAATAAAGTTTGGTAAAGTTTTTGATACTTCCATGGGCTTTACCCCGCTTGACGGATTTATGATGGGCACCCGTTCCGGCGGAATTGACCCGTCCGTTGTTATTTATCTTCAGAAAAAACTCGGCCTTACTCCGGATGAAGTTGAAGAAGTGCTTAATAAGCAGTCCGGCGTAAGCGGCATTTCCGGCGGTTATTCGGACGACCGTGATATTGTTGCAAAGCAGAATGAGGGCGATGAAAGAGCGATTCTCGCTCATGAAATGCAGGCTTATCAGATTGCTAAATATATCGGCTCTTATGTTGCCGCAATGAACGGTGTTGACGCGATTGTTTTCACAGGCGGAATCGGTGAAAACGGATTCTGGCTTCGTGCAAAGATTTGTTCTTATCTCAGTTATCTTGGCGTTAATATTAATCAGTCTGTAAATCAAAAAGCGGTTAAAGGCGCTGAGGCGGAACTTTCAACGCCGGGAGATAAAGTTAGGGTATTTGTTCTTGCAACAAATGAGGAACTTATGATTGCAAGAGATACAAAAGAAATTGTTGATAATTTAAAATAATTGCAAAGGAGGAGTATAATATGCCGGAAATCAAATATGAAATCACAGAGCACATCGGTGTTATTTCTGAAACGGCCAGAGGCTGGACTAGGGAAGTGAATATGATTTCTTGGAATGGCCGCGACCCCAAAATCGATGTCAGAGATTGGTCGCCTGACCATTCAAAGATGAGCAAAGGCTTAACTTTTACAAAAGAAGAAATCATAGAGCTTAAAAAGCTTGTTGATAAGCTTTAATAAGTTAATTTAAAGGGCAGCTTAGTCTAATTAGGTTGCCCTTGAAATTTTGTTTAAGAAGATTATAATATCATTTGATATTTGATATACAGAGGAAGTAAATAAAATGGAATGGACATCTTTAAATGATTTAAGAGAGAAATATCTTTCGTTTTTTGAAAGCAAAGGTCATCTCAGGCTGCCCAGTTTTTCCTTGGTGCCGGACCATGATAAGAGCCTTTTGCTGATAAATTCAGGTATGGCTCCAATGAAAAAATATTTCACAGGTGAAGTTACTCCGCCGTCTAAGCGTGTAACCACCTGCCAAAAATGTATCAGAACTCCCGATATTGAAAGAGTTGGAAAAACCGCCCGTCACGGCACATATTTTGAAATGCTCGGCAATTTCAGTTTCGGCGATTACTTTAAGCATGAGGCAACTGCCTGGGCGTGGGAATTTTGCACAAAAGTGCTTGATATGCCGGTTGATAAACTTTGGGTAACTATTTATGAAAATGATGACGAGGCATTCGATATCTGGACTAAAGAAGTAGGCGTTGACCCGTCCCATATCGTAAGGCTCGGCAAAGAGGATAATTTCTGGGAGCATGGTCAGGGTCCCTGCGGTCCCTGCAGTGAGATTTATTTTGACCGCGGTGAAAAATACGGCTGCGGCAAGCCTACCTGCGGCCCCGGCTGTGATTGCGACAGATATACTGAATTTTGGAATATTGTTTTCAGTCAGTTCAATAATGACGGTCAGGGTAATTATACAGACCTTGTTCAAAAAAATATTGATACAGGTATGGGCCTTGAGCGTCTTGCCTGCATACTTCAGGGCGTTGATAATTTATTTGAAGTTGATACCGTTCAGAATATAATGAAAAAAATATCCGAGATTGCAGGCGTTCATTACCATGAAGATGAAAAGAAAGATGTTTCTCTTCGTGTAATAACCGACCATATCCGTTCATCGGTATTTATGATTGGGGACGGTGTTATTCCTTCCAACTCAGGCAGGGGATATGTTCTCAGAAGGCTTATAAGAAGAGCGTGCCGCCACGGCAGACTTCTCGGCGTTTCAGATCCTTTCCTTTATAAAGTTGTTGATACCGTTATAGATGAAAATGTGTGCGAGTATGACTATCTTGAGGGTAAAAGGGAAATTATACGAAAAGTTATAGAGGCTGAGGAAAAATCATTCGGCAAAACGATTGACGCTGGCCTTGCACTTCTTGAAGAATATATTGATAAAATGGAAGGCAATGTTTTCTCAGGAGAAGACGCTTTTAAATTAAACGATACTTACGGTTTCCCTCTTGACCTTACTAAGGATATTCTTGAAGAGCGCGGCATTACCGTTGATGAGGATAAATTCAACGCTCTTCTTGCAAACCAGAAATCAACTGCACGCGCTGCAAGGAAAGACGCGGGCGAGGACGCATGGAAAATTAAATCTGTTAAGATAGACTGCGATAAAACCGTATTTACAGGTTATACTGATTTTGAATCAGAGAGCAAAGTGCTTGCTCTTATTAATTCTAAAGGCGAACTTTGCGATATGCTCGGTTCAGGCGACGAAGGTACCGTAGTAATTGATAAAACTCCTTTCTATGCCGTTTCAGGCGGTCAGGTAGGGGACAGCGGCGTACTTAAATCAGGCGATAATGTGTTTATAGTTGCTGATACTACCAAAAACGCGGACGGTATTTATCTTCACGCCGGTAATGTATCAAAGGGCATAATAAGCGTGGGCGATACTGTTATCGCTTCTCTCAATAAAAAGCGCAGAGAAGCCATTATGAAAAATCATACTGCTGCTCATTTGCTGCAGGCGGCTCTCCGCCAGGTGCTTGGAACTCATGTTGAGCAGGCAGGTCAACTTGTTAACGAATATGAAGTTCGTTTTGACTTTACTCATTTTAATCCGATGACCGCGGAAGAAATCAGCAAAGTAGAATATCTTGTTAATGATTTCATAATGAAAGCCGTGCCTGTTGAGATGAAAGAAATGCCTATTGAAGAGGCAAAGAAACTCGGCGCAATGATGCTTTTCGGTGAAAAATACGGCAATGTTGTAAGAGTTGTTAAAGCGGGTGATTTTTCACTTGAATTCTGCGGCGGTACGCATGTTTCAAACAGCGGTCAAATCGGTCTTTTCAAAATCATTTCAGAATCTTCTGTTGCGGCGGGTGTAAGGCGTATACAGGCTTTAACAGGTTTTGGTATACTCCGTTACCTCAATGCTAATGAAACTGTTTTAAAAGCAGTTTCAGCCGTGCTTAAAACGGGAGAGAATGAAATTGAAGAGCGCGTTACTTCCATAGTAAACGAACTTCACGAAAAAGAAAAAACTGTTCAGAAACTTAATGTTGAAATATCAAAACTTAAAAGCGCGGACATCTTTTCAAACCCCGTCAATATAAACGGTATTGACCTTTATGTTGGCAGGATAGACGGTTCAACGCCCGACGCACTTTGTAAAATGGGCGATGAACTTAAAGAAAAAAGAGAAAA
>CALWID010000035.1 GCA_944380635.1 uncultured Eubacterium sp.
TATCCTCAATAGAAATATCAAGGCTGTAAAGCGGTTTATAATTACTTTCACCCTCGCACGCCTCAACAACTTTGCGGGCAAGTTCAACCGCGCCCTGCGAACCCTCGGCAAAGCACTTTGTTACGGCAACCTCAGCGCCTTTTTCTTTACAATAATTTTCTATAAACGAAATTTCTGCGTCTGTATCAGCGTAAAAATGATTTATTGCAACAACAACATTTACGCCGAATTTTTTAAGATTATCAATATGCGCACCGAGATTAACAGAGCCTTTTTTAAGCGCGTCAAGATTTTCTTTGGTTAAATCCTCTTTGGCAACGCCGCCGTTATACTTCATAGAACGAACTGTTGATACAAGCACAACACAATTAGGTTTAAGACCGGCAAGACGGCATTTAATATCAAGAAACTTTTCAGCGCCGAGGTCTGAGCCGAATCCAGCCTCAGTAATACAATAATCACCAAGTTTTAAAGCCGCTTTTGTTGCGCGCACACTGTTGCACCCGTGGGCTATATTAGCAAACGGACCGCCGTGCATAACAGCGGGGTTATTTTCAAGAGTCTGCACAAGATTAGGCTTGATAGCCTCTTTAAGCAAAACAGTCATTGCGCCGTTAGCCTTAATATCCCTGCAATAAACCGGCTTGCCGTCATAAGTATAAGCAACAAGGATATTTCCGAGCCTCTCTTTAAGGTCAAACAAATCTGAGGCAAGGCAAAGTATTGCCATAACTTCTGACGCCACCGTAATTATAAAGTGGTCCTCACGCGGAACGCCGTTTACAGCGCCGCCGAGTCCGCAAACTATGTTTCTTAATGCACGGTCATTCATATCAAGGCAGCGCTTAACAAGCACTTTTCTTGGGTCTATACCGAGTTCGTTGCCCTGCTGGATATGGTTATCAAGCACTGCGCACATTAAATTATTAGCGCTTGTAATTGCGTGCATATCGCCTGTAAAATGAAGATTAATATCTTCCATTGGCACAACCTGACTGTAACCGCCGCCAGCGGCTCCGCCTTTAATGCCGAATACCGGGCCAAGAGAAGGCTCCCTAAGAGCAATAACGGCATTTTTGCCTATTTTATGCATACCGTCCCCAAGGCCGATAGTAACGGTTGTTTTGCCCTCTCCTGCAGGGGTGGGGTTAACGGCAGTAACGAGAATGAGTTTTCCGTTTTCATTTTTTTCTATTCTTTTTAAAAGCGCATCGGAAAGTTTTGCCTTATAACTTCCGTACTGCTCCAAATCATCTTCACCAACGCCTAATTTTTTTGCGACTTCGGTGATTTTTTTCATTTTCGCGCCGCGCGCTATTTCAATATCAGATAACATAAGACTCTCCCAAAACAGAATATTTTTCCTTTGCGTGAATTTATTATATCATAAAAATAAATTATTTCAACACTTATTAAATTTGCTTGCATTTAATATTTAATAATAATATAATAGTGTTATTAACGGAGGTGATGCATTGAACACTCTGCAGAAAAAAACAAATTCGTTTGATTTTTTCTCAGGTCTTGACATATTTATGGTATTAACAGCGCTTGTCGCTTCCGCATACGGACTATCACTTGTTTACAGCGCTACTTATTCAACGCTCGGCGACGGAGAAATTATTTCAAGGCAGTTTTTGGCAATGCTTATCACCGTTGCAGGCGGTGTTATTATTGCGCTGATACTTTCCGTTATAAATTATGAATTTATAAGTAAACTATGGCCTGTTATTGCGGCTGCGTGCGTTATACTTATGATTATAACATTTCTGTTTGGTGAAGCGCCCTCTGCCAGAGATACAGCAAGAAGCTGGCTTCGCATCGGCTCATTTACCATACAGTCTTCAGAGATAATGAAAGTCGGCTTTATAATTTCTTTTTCATATCATCTTGATATGGTTAAAGAAAATATAAATAAACTGAAAACGATTATTCCGCTTGTTATTCACGGACTTATCCCCATAGGGCTTGTAATCCTTACGGGCGACGCAGGTTCTGCTCTTATATTCCTTATTCTGTTTATCGGAATGCTGTTTATGGCAAAGATTAATATAGGTTATTTTATAGCGGGATTCTGTGCTATCATAGTTGGATTTATGGTTGCGTGGAAAACAAATATTATTTCAGGAATACAGAGGCAAAGAATTGTTGCCCTGTTTTATCCGGAGCATTATAAAGATGTTATGTATCAGCAAAACAACGCTAAGATAGCAATAGGCAGCGGCGGCTGGTTCGGCCAGGGATTTCTTCAGGGGCGTATGACGCAAACCGGAAGAGTGCCTGAAAACCAAAACGATTTTGTACTTTCCGTTGCCGGTGAGGAACTTGGCTTTGTCGGCGCAATTGCTGTAATCCTTTTGCTTGCGATATTAATTCTTAGGGTATTTTCCGCCGGCTTAAAAGCGAGGGACAATGTTGGCTACCTTATGTGCATGGGCGTTGGCATAATGCTGCTTGCGCAGGTTTTTGTTAATGTTGGAATGGAACTGTCGCTGTTGCCGTGTATCGGAATTACACTGCCGCTATTTTCATCAGGCGGTTCGTCAAGTCTGAGTATATATCTTGCGCTCGGTGTTGTTTTATCAGTTTACCGATACAGTAAAAATCAAACAAAATCATTATTCTATTCAGATTAAAAAATCCCTTTTGCAATTTTCAGCAAAAGGGATTTTAATTTTATACTGTTTATGATTCCGTTACATTTATCGAAACGGTATAACTGCCGTAAACCCAAACATCGGGCGCGTCGCTTACAGAAACAGACAAAGCGTATTCCGCAGTACCTGTTTGTAAATCATCTGCCTCACGCCTTAAATCACAACTTAAAACAAGATTTGATGAACTGATGGCGTCAAGAGCGTCCGCACTGCCCACAACGGTAATAGTGGTATCAGGCAGACTGACTGCCCGCGCGTTATAACCATCCGGAACGCTTACAGTTACATCGTTTGATGAAACGCGTATGTTGCGGGTTTCAAAATCATCTGGAACGGTTACTGTTACAGTGATTTCGTCCGTACCGTCCAAAACTACTATGCCGCTTAAAGCAGAAAGGTTAAAGGTAAATTCATTTTCACCGGAACTTATGGTTGAAAAATCTATATCGCCAAGATCAAGCACAGCGTCCCCGCCGCTTTCAAGCACACCCGCCTGAACTCTGCGTACCGAATAATCTATATCAACGATATTCTGAACATTAACAGGCGCATTAACAAAATTTACCTGAGGCGTTAAATTTTCCACCTTAAGAATGGGAATATTTGCGCTGATAGAATTTTCAAATGTAATATAATCAAGTTGATTGCCGCTTGCGTCAAGAGCAACGGGAGATAAATCAACAAGTTGTGATTCGGTTAAATTGCTGTCAAGGCTTACAGTAGCCTCTACCTTATCAATCTGAGAAACATATGTTCTCGGCCCACCGACAAGCACTTCTTCCTCGCTCAGAGTTGTTGTGCCGACAACATATCCGTCCGCGCAGAAATCTGTATTCGTATAATTTAGTTCAACGGGGAAACTTTGTTCCTGATAAACATCATAAAGCCCGGCAACGGAGGTTGGGTAATAACTCTCAATAGTAAACTCATCATTGCCGCGTGCCGCAACAAGTATCTGCACAGACTGATACCCGGCGGAAGTAACGGTATCCGTTCGCAGGGAGGCTGAAATATCATCAGCGGTAATATCCCTTGCAAGATAACGCTGGCAGGAAACGGTTACATCAACGGTTATATCGGTTGAGTCAAAATACTGTATTCCAAGTTGCTCGGCAAGAGTGCCTGAAAAATCAACTGTTACAGGAACCGTAACGGACTTAGTAGTTTCCGGGCTGAGGTTGATAGAAGTTGCAATCCATATTACTATTGCGGCAATAATAGAAATGACAATAAGATATTTATCATTATAAATCAGTTTTCTTAAAGAAAACTTGCTTTTTCTTCTTTTCTTATTTTCGGAAGGCATTATTTTTTCACCCTCCTTACAAGTTTTGTTATTATCTTATCATCAGACGAAGAACCGCTCGGGATAAAGGTGCTCATAAGAATATCTCTTAATTCACCGTCTGAAATATCGTTTGAAAGGACTCCACCGCGGGCAACTGAAATTGCGCCCGTTTCTTCAGAAACAACTACTACAATAGCGTCGCTTTCCTCGGAAAGTCCCACCGCTGCTCTGTGGCGAGTGCCGAATTTTGATTTAAGCGGTTTTTTAGTCAGCGGCAGAATACAGCCGGCGGCAATAATTTCTCCGTTTCTGATTACCATAGCGCCGTCGTGAAGAGGCGTTTTTGGATAAAAAATATTTTCTATCAATTCCCTTGACGCTTTCGCGTTTAGAATGGTGCCGCTGTCTATAACATTGCCGAGAAGAGTATCGTTTTCAAAAACAATCAGGGCGCCTGTTCTGCTGTCACTCATATTAGAGCACGCTTTTATAGTACATTCAATGGCGTTTTGAATTTCTGTAAGTTCAACAGCAACACCCGGGTGAATAATGGTTTTGAAATTTTTTCTTGCAGTACCTTTGCCGACCTGCTCAAGTATTTTTCGTATTTCAGGCGCAAAGAGAACGAAAACTATAAGAATAATATTATTGAATATCATTCTGAAAATATTTGTTGACGCCTCCATGCCGAGAAGATTGACAATAAGGTAGATTACGGCAACAAACATTATGCCCTTTACAAGCTGCATTGCCCTTGTTTCCCTGATGATACGCACACAAAGGTATATCATAATTGTAACAAGCACTATATCCAAAAAATCAGCAAACCTGAAAGTTGAAAAAACGCTGAATATTTTGTTGAAAAATTCGGAAATATTTTCCTGCATTTTATTACATCCGTTTCTATATTTAGTATATATATTTTAGCATAAAATTTATTAATATTAAAGCGCAAATCAAAGTTTTTTTAAAGTGTTTAAAAAAAATTCACAATCTTTAACAGAATTAAAAACTGACGGGCAAAGACGGACGGTGCCTCTGTCCCAAGTGCCGAAAAATTTGTGCGCAAGCGGTGAACAGTGATACCCTGCGCGAACGGCAATATCATTTTTAGCAAGAAAAGCCGCAACTTTCTCACTTGAGTAATCTTTATAATTAAAAGAAACAATCGGCGCGAATTTTCCGTTTACGGGTCGAGGCGTATATAATACGGCATTACTGTCCTGATTAAGTCCGTCATAAAGAAGTCTTGCAGTTCTCATTTCGTGCATATAAATGTTTTTCATTCCTTTAGCGTTAATAAAATCTATTCCGGCGCCGAGAGAAATAATACCGCTGTTATTAAGTGTGCCAGATTCAAACCTATCGGGCATAAAATCAGGCTGAGCGGAATCAAGCGAATTACTGCCTGTGCCGCCTTCCTCTAAAGTATTAAGTGAAATTCCCTCTTTAACCGCCATAAATCCCGTGCCCATTTGCCCCAAAAGGCATTTATGGCCGGGCGCACATAAAATATCAAAATTATCCGTTTCGGCGTTCAGCGGCATAATACCGGCTGTCTGAGCGCCGTCCACAATAAAGCGGATATTTCTTTTCTTTGCTTCGGCGCCTATTTTTGCAATGGGAAAAGCAACTCCGAACACATTAGACGTTGACATACAAACAATTAGTTTAGTATCAGGCTTTATAAGTTTAACAAAATTTGAAACGCAGACATCATCGTCATAATCATAATCAGCGATATCAACCTCTGCAATACCTTCGTTTTTAAGTTTGCTTACAACCCGCCACACTGCATTATGCTCAAGTGAAGATATAATTATTCTGTCTCCTTTTTTTACAGAACCTTTAATCGCCGTATTGAGCGCCTCGGTGCAGTTTTTGGTAAATGCAATATTCTGAGGTTCAAAACCGAACATTGAGCCGACTTTTTCACGGACAGAATAAATTTTTTCAGCGGCCCTAACGGATTGCCTGTACCCTCCTCTGCCGGAATTAAAACTAAAATTCCTGATTGCGTTTAAAGCGCTTTGCATAACGATATTAGGTTTTGGAAAAGAAGTTGCGCCGTTATCAAAATAAATCATACTTCTTCTACCCCCAAAACACGAATACCCGCTTTATTAAGGACTGAAACAGCCTTATCGGCGTCGCTTACCATAATTACATAACCGCATCCGTCGCCCGGGCCGGGGTTTTCAAGCCGCTTTATCTGCGCTTTTAAAGACTTTGCGTGCAGAGCAGACCGTGCCCGCTGAGCATTTGTTATACTGCCTATTTTTATATAGTAAAACATATGATAAAACCTCATTTCAAGTCATACTACATAATATGCTGAAATGAGGTTTTAGTTTATTAAAGGCACAAAAAATTCCGGCATAACGCGTATACCGGAATTTTATAATAATTATTTATCGTTCTTTTTTGAGTTTTTCTTTTCTGCCTTAAGAGCCTTTTTACGGATTTTTTCAGCCTTTCTTGCCTGAAGTTCGTCTTCCTGCTCTTTACGCTTAAGAGCCGCAAGTTCTTCTTTTTCACGGTCTTCGGCGTCTGCGTTAATTTTAGCCTCGTCATAGAGAGCCGCAATTTCCTCAAAATGGCTGTAATTTTCTTTTTGAAGAAGAAGTTTTCTTGCGTCAATATAAGGCTTTGCAGCGCGGTTGAAACGAGCAAACTCATCCATTTTTTTCTTTTCCTTAGCGCGTACAGATTTAAGTTGTGCGTTAAGGTTTTTAATTTCGGCATTTAAGCGTGAATACTCATCCTTATTATCTGCTTTTTTAGCCTGAGTTTTCTGCTGAACAAGGTCAAAGATATTTTTCTCAATCCTGTCTTCCTCTTCAAATATAGCGGTAAGGTCTGCCATATCCGGCTCAACAAAGTCATTTATAGTGCCGTAATACTTTTCAAATGCCTTTTTGGCGGAGATTTTCTTCTTTGCAAGTTGAACAGCAAATTTATGAATTTCTTTTTCCTCATGAGTATGCTCAGGCATTGCTTTTGCTGCTGCGAGTTCTTTTTTAAGTTCATCATAAGAAGAATCAACAAGGCCTTCGATACCGGCGTCAAAAATCTTTTGATAAACTTCTATTTCATACTTAAACAAATCGGAATCGAATTTATCAAGTTCATCGCAAACAAATTTAGCAATATCAATCTCTTCATTGAAATCAAGAGCGTCTTTATACGCCTTTTTAGCTTCTTTATATTCAGCCTTATAATTTTTCTTGATTTCAGCAGCGGCTTCCTTACTTGCCGCGTTTTTAATTTTATCTCTGTACTTATCTTTAACGGATTTATACATATCCTTGCTGACTTTTTTAGGCTCTGCAACGGACATATTTCTTGCCTCTTCAACCATATCAATAGCCTCAACTATCTGATGGTTGTCAAGAGCGTTATTGCCGTAATCTTCAAACAGTGAACGAACCTGAAGAACGCGGATAACAGATTTCTGCTTTTTCTCAGTAAAGTCATAGAAAAGATACGGTACCATATTAAGGAACGCGCCGACTGCCGCCATAATAATAAGCGCAAGCATCATATCATGAAGCAGACCCGGCTGACCTGTTGTTACATCAAGAATATCATACGGGCTTTCATAGCCGTTGCCGTCCTTAATTCCGTACATTTCCTGAACTGCCGGAAGAACGCCTGAAGTAAACAGGGTTATGATACCGCCTATAGTTGTAACAGCGGCAAACATACCGTCTATACGCTCGCCGGATCTATATTGCTGGTAATCACGAATATCAGCCTGAATAGCAGGCGTGGTTATCTGCTCAAACGCACCGACAAGCCAGTTGAAGTAAACGCATATAAACAGCCACCAAATACTGTCCATATTCAGGCCCATGGCAAGAATGAACAAAACATTTAATGTATTAATACCTATAAGGACTCGTTTTTTGCCCCATTTTCTTATGCAAAACGGAGCGAGCAACATTCCCCAAAGGGAAGCGTTACCGGTAAGAGTTTGAATAAGCGCAAACTGCGAGCCGGTTGCAGTGTGACCGTATGTATAAGACCAAGTAAGGATATTGCCGTACGCACCCTCAAGGAAACCGAGCCAGCCGGCAAGTGAAATTATCCAGAAATATTTATTTTTTGCAACTTCTTTTAAAGCGTCCCAGAAACCGATTTGAATAGTATGTGTTTTTGCCTGAACAATCTTTTCCTGAGTATTGGCGTAAACAATAACCGTGCCGATAATGCCGACAGCAGCATAAATAGGATATGCAATTCTGTAAACATTAATATCATAAAGGTCATCATTTGCAAATATCTGCGCAATAAGCGGAAGAACGATATTTGAAATTGAAGGCGCAAGCGAATAAACTACCGATTTAATAGCAAGAACATCCGTTCTTTCCTGCGTATTCGGAGAAAGAACATGAATAAGATTTGTATAAGCGTCATTAAAGAACGAATAGAAAAACGAAAGCAGCAGGTTAAACACCAAAACTACCGCGCATTTTAAAACATAATAAGCCTGACGGCCGAAAATCTCACCTGTTACGAGAGTTTCAAGGCTGTTATACGGAAAATAAACATATGCGAGCGCACAAATGATTGTGGGAATACCGATAGAAATCAGATAAGGTCGGTATTTACCGCCGCGCCCTCGCGTGTTATCAACCATATTAGCACGCACACCTGTAAGCGGTATTCCGGCAAGCGTTGAAATTATGTAAAGAATATACATATCCGTAGGCCCGATACCTATGGCGCCGCCTACAATCATATTGGTTGTAGAAACCGAAAGTTGAGTACCGAAAAGAATTATAAAGTAACATCCGATACCGCCGCCGGCATATGACACGATTTCCTTAAAAGTCATATACCTGCCCTTGGGCGGTTCATTCCAATAATATCGGACATTATTTATAAGACCTCCGACTTTTTCTTTAATACCGGCAGTTGCTCCAGCCATTAAATTCACCCCTTCATAAAATCAGCGGCATTTTACGCCGCACACTATATATAACTTTAACATATTTTATACCGTTTATCAACAGAATTTTGATTAAAATTCTGAATAATCATCGAATTAATAAGAATTTTATGTTTAAAATGATATATAACAGTAAAAATAAAATCAAATTAACCCAAAAATGAAAAATCCCCGAAGCATACGCTTCGGGGCGTGTATCGATTCAATGGGCCGGCGTCTTATTTTTCAAAATAAGCAAAATCACCGGCAGCGAGAATGCGGGCACACTTCATAAGAAGTCTGAACATATTCATTCGCCTCCCATGCATAATATTTACAATGCCTTTTCGCATTGCAACTACATTATATTCAGAGGCATATAAAAGTCAACACTAAGCATTATTTGTTAATAATTTATTTACATTCATTTTTGTGCAATTTTAACAGTGAGCGGAAATTCACTCGTACTTTTTAAAGAGTGTTATAGTGCAACTTCCACAACATTGCCGCTTTTTTTGGTTGCTGTAATCGTGCCGTCTTTATATGTATAGGAAACAGTCTGAAAAAGTTTATTAAATCTGCCCGAGTCCTGAGCGAAAGGAATAGACTCATCATCGGAATAATACACTTCGCTGCCAACGCCCATTTGCTGAAGTCCTATATTTCCAAGCCCAAAGTATGAAAGCCCCTCTCCCTGCGAATAAGAATTTTCTGCACAGGGGTCAAAATAATAAAGTTCATCATCCAAACTGATTTCCGTCATAAAATGAGTTCCGTCATAAGAAACGCCGTATACTCTGGAAGCGGAAAAACCTGCCTGCTGAACAAGAAAGCGAAACATTGCTTCATAACCTGAAGATGAACCTACGCCTGATATAACAGCGTCATAAGCAGTTGAATAATCAAGATTAAGTTCCACATTCTGCGCAACATAACTGTAAATATTAAGCAGAAGCTCATTTCCCGTAACATCGGGATAACCGCAGTCGCAAAGAGCGGAATAAACTTTATCGGTAAACTGAGAAACAAGTTCTTTATGCTGAGAAGAAGTTTCTTTGTAAGTTATTCTGAGGCTTCCGTCTGAATTCATATTTATACTGTTAACAAGCGCGGAAAGCGGAAAACTTACATAAAACAGACGGCTTGCATCACCGTAATAATCATTATTAACTGTAACAGAAGTTTCCCCCTGCAAAACAGCGTTGCACAAAGCGTCATAAACCTCTTTAACGCCGCTTGAAACGCCCGAATAATGCGAATCGTAAGTATTTTTGAGCGTGAATCCTGCTTTTTCGGCAGATTTAACGGCACAGCCGGAAAAAATACAAATTACAAACGCAAGAGTCAATATTAAAGAAACTGCTTTTTTCATTAAACTACCTCTTAACTTCGATTTTTGAAAGCACTTTGCCGACGCTGTCGTGAATAACAAGTTCGGCAAGTGAATCGGCCGGTGTGGCGGTTTTATTTATAAGAACAAAATGCCCGCCCTTAAAATACCTGATAAATCCTGCCGCCGGATATACAACAAGGCTTGTGCCGGCAACAATAAGGCAGTCCGCCGCAGAAATTGCGGCAACAGCGCCGTTTACCGTATCGGAATTAAGGCTTTCCTCATAAAGAACCACATCGGGTTTTATAACTCCGCCGCAATCATCACAATGAGGAACGCCGTCCGAATTCTTAATATAATCGGCGGAAAAAAATTTACCGCATCGTGTGCAATAATTTTTAAGAGTAGTACCGTGAAGTTCATAAACATTTTTACTGCCGGCCTTTTGATGCAATCCGTCTATATTCTGCGTTACTACCGCTGAAAGTTTGCCTGCTTTTTCAAGTTCGGCAAGTTTTAAATGCGCGGCGTTCGGCTGAGCGTCAAGACAAAGCATTTTATCACGGTAAAATCTATAAAAATAATCAGTATGCTTTTCAAAAAAAGTGTGGGAAAGTATTTCTTCCGGCGGATAATCATATTTTTGATTATACAGCCCGTCTACTGAGCGGAAATCAGGTATGCCGCTTTCGGTTGACACCCCGGCGCCGCCGAAAAATACAATATTATTACTGTTGTCAATTATTTCCTGAAGAGTCATCTGAAATTCCTCTTAAAAATTAGATTTATTCCAGCCCCACTGAGAAGTACCCGTATATTTAACATATGTTCTTGAGGCAGGGATATTTAGTTCTTTTTCCATTATTTCGCAAACAGCGGCTGTCATTTTTTCGCACTGTGAGTCGCTTGATTTACCGAAAACGGAAATATCCACAAAAGCGGCGGGGGCGTCATCCCCTTTAAAATAAAGAGGCATAGAACCGTTAAAACCTACCATAAGCCAACTTTCTGTTTTCCCGAGGTTTTCTATTGCTTTTCCGAGTTCGGATTTTACGGCAATTTCCTGCTCTTTAGAAATAGAAGTATTTGTGTTTACATTAACAAACGGCATAAATAATCAAACTCCTTATATTAATTAACCATTTAAAGGTATAATTTATTTTATAATAAATAAACAAATCGGTCAAGCAAACTAAAACACAAAATTGATTAAAAGCATATAACCGATTGTGCCCACCGCTATACTGAGCAAAGTATTCCTTTTCCAAATATGCACAAGTGCGGTTGCGGCAACTGCAATAAGTTTGGGGATAAGTTCGTTAATTCCTGTTTCTCTGACATCACCTATACCGTAAACAATAAGCACGCCGATAATTGCAACGGGAAGAACGGTGCCGAGATAGCGCACAAATTTGGGAGGCTCTTTTTTACCGCTGAAGAGCACGAACGGTACAAGTCGTGTTGCAAAAGTACAGACTGCGGCAACTGCAACGATTATTAAAGTATCTTTAACTGAAAGAGGCATTATCCGATTACCTCCTTCTTTTGAAGAAACGGTTTTGCGGCAACAAGCATAATTACTGTGAGTATCAGCGCGGGAAGCAGAAAATTATCCGTGCCGAAAATCATAAGGCATATAAAAGCGCAAAACAAGCCGACTGCGCCGCAGATTTTACTTTTTGTATCAATAATAAGGTCTACAAAAATGACCGTAAAAAGCGCAGTCATTGAAAAATCTATACCGGTAAAATCAACCGGCAGATTCTGGCCGAGCAGAGAGCCGATAACCGAGCCGAGTATCCAATATAAATGGTCAAATTCACCTATAAGAAACCGCGCCTTAGGCTCGTCCACATTATCGGGTACGCTTTGTATAGAAACATTAACGGAATATGTTTCATCAGTAAGCGTAAATATCATAAAAGGATAGCGCCACCCGCCGGCTTTGAATTTATCAATAAGCGAAAGCCCGTAAAACATATGGCGCGAGTTAATAAAAAGAGTCATCATAGCAACAGTTGGGATGGCTGCGGCAGATGATAAGAGCGAAACAAGCAGAAACTGACCTGAGCCGGCAAAAACAACTACTGATATAAGCACCGCCCATATCCAGTTATACCCGGCGCCATACAGCATAATGCCGAAAGCAGAGCCGAGAAAAAGGTAGCCGAACAATACGGGCAGAGATTTTTTAAAAGCATATTTTATTGTTGCTAATCTGCTTTTACTATTCATTGCAAAACCTCATAAATTTTTTACAGAGCATATTATATAGCAATTTAATGTTGGTTTCAACAAAAATATATAGTGTATTGTAATTTGCCGGCATTAATGTTAAAATGAAATCACAAATACCAAGGAGGCGTTCTTATGAACATATGGCACAACATAAGCCCCAAAAGAATTAAGAAAAACCGTTTTTACGCCGTAATAGAAATTCCGAAAGGCGGCAAAAACAAATATGAACTCGATAAGGAAACCGGAATGCTGAAACTTGACCGAGTTTTGTTTACCTCTACCCACTACCCTGCAAACTACGGCTTTATTCCCCGCACATACGCAAGCGACAATGACCCGCTTGATGTACTGGTGCTTTGCAGTGAAAAAATTCAACCGATGACTATTGTTGAATGTTCGCCCATAGGCGTTCTTATAATGGAAGACGGCGGCAGTAAGGACGAAAAAATTATTGCCGTACCTGTAAACGACCCGAACTATAACTGCTATACAGACATAAGCGAACTTCCAAAGCACCGTTTTGATGAAATAAGGCATTTCTTTGAGGTTTACAAAATACTTGAAAATGACAAGCGCACTATTGTAAACGAGTTCAGAAACAGAGAAGCCGCTGAGGAGATAATTCAAGACTGCATTGAAGAATATGTAAGAAGATTTCAAATGTAAGGATAAATGATAAAATATGATAAACACAATAATTTCATATTCAGTGCTGCTGCTTATTGAAGTGTTTATTATGGTTATCGCCGCCGCGTCGCAGGTAATGTGGCTGTTTTACCTTTTACTTGCTTTGATAATAATTGAGGCGGCGCTGCTGACTATAAAATCAGTTGTTAAATATGAATACAAATGCAAAAAATGCGGCACGGTATTTGACCCGAGCGTAAAGGAAAAGTTGTTTGGAATAAACAGCGCAGATGTTAAAAAACTTTACTGCCCGCACTGCGAATCAAGGCAATGGTGCAAACCTGTAAAAAAGAAAAAATGAAAAATGCTCCCGGTAGTTGAAAAAACACTACCTGGAGCATTTTTTTGCGAGCCTGTTTTACTCTTTTTCTAAAATAAGATGATTAAAAACTACATTTATATAACTGACAAATAGGTGTATCGATTTCTGTAACCCTCAATCGTATTCGGCATAATTACTCTTCATAAAGATCGTTTTTATCAAGCCCTTTTTCAAGTCCCGACATACCGACCACCCTTGGCCATTTGCCGGTCTCCATAATCGTTGTGGCGTTTATATTGCCGAGATGTGCGTAGAAATGCCGCATCTGCCCTATCATACATTCCAGCCTGTTATGCGTATAACCTGCCGGATTTTCATATAAATCGAAATCATTCAGGCTATCCAGATAAAGCATGATCTTGGATCTTACTTTTTCAAAATAATCAAGCAGTTCCTGCCGAGACAAAACTTTTGTACCGAGATAATCCAGGCTGTTAAGCCCGTCTTCATGAAACGGCGGTTCTTTATAAACTAAAGGATTTATGTACCACTGATCGCATGAATGAAGCGTATGATAACAATGCTTCCATATGGGCATATCACATAATACATAGTCCATATCGCATGTAACAAGCGTAACATAAAAATTGTGGAACATAATTTCTGTTGACGCCTTGATTGTTTCAATAAGCCTTCTTTCCATACAACCGCCCCTCTCAAAAACATTAACGACTGTTTTCAAGTATAACACATTATCGAAATCGTGTAAAGCGGCAAAAAAATCCTCCGAATAATCGGAGGATTATTTTTATGCGCCCATATGGCGTGTGCAGCGGTTAAGAAGCTCATCCCAGCGGCGGTCTACCTCTTTTTGGAACGCTTCAATCATCCATTCGTTTTCAGGCTTAAACATATGTTTAAATCTGCCCTGCTTAACAAGCCATTCTTCTATCGGCACATATTTTCTTGGCTCATAATTTAGAGTCCAAACGCCGTCCTTAACTTCAAACAAAGGCCAATAGCGTGTTTCTACAGCAAGTCTGCAGATTTCCATAATATCATATGTATTATATCGCCAGCCGCGCGGACAGGGCGCCATAATATTAAGAAAAGCGGGACCTTTTGTATATATAGCCTTTTCCGCCTTAACATGCAAATCCCTGAAATTCTGCACGAAAGTAGTCTGTGCCACATACGGAACCTGATGCTCGGCAATAATTGCCGCAAGGTCTTTTCTGTACTGCGGTTTTCCGTTTGAAACCTTACCTACAGGAGTGGTGGTTGTATCGGCAAACATAGGCGTTGCGGAAGAAC
The DNA here is from genome assembly GCA_944380635.1 of uncultured Eubacterium sp. Lineage (GTDB taxonomy): Bacteria > Bacillota > Clostridia > Oscillospirales > Acutalibacteraceae > Eubacterium_R. The sequence continues at coordinate 14,713 of CALWID010000035.1, forward strand.
GCTGAATACCTGTATTCATATATGCGCCGTTATCATAGCATACATAAACCATATCATGCCCTCTTTCCATAGCGCCGGAAAGGGACTGAAAACCGATGTCATATGTACCGCCGTCTCCGCCGAAAGTTATAAATTTATAAGTATCGTCAATTTTGCCTTTGCGTTTTAAAACATTATATGCGCTTTCTACACCTGCCATTGTTGCGCCGGCATTTTCAAAAGCATTGTGGATATAACTGTCTTTATATGAAGTATACGGATAAAGGAAAGAAGAAACTTCAAGGCAGCCCGTTGCGTTTCCAACAACTGCTTTATCGCCGGGCTTTATTGCCTTTAAAACATTTCTTACGGCGATAGTGCCGCCGCAGCCCGCACACATTCTGTGCCCGCCTACAAGGCGGTCTTCCCTGCCGACAAATTCTTTAAAATTATACATTAAAGCCGCCTCCTTATTCTCTTACGCCCATATAGCGGTACGGGTTATCTGCCCTGCCGCTTTCGGCCGTTTTTTCAAGTTCTTTATAAATTCCAAGCATATCGCTGACGCGGACATCTCTGCCGCCGAGACCGTAAACATAATTTAATAAAAGCGTATCTGCATTTGCCCTGTAAAGCGCGGTGGTTACTTCGGCGCCGAGCGGGCCGCAGTTATCGTTAAAACTTTCGGTTCTGTCCATAACGGCAACTGCTTTGCACTTTTTAAGGCTTTCGGCAATTTCGCTTGCCGGGAACGGCCTGAACAGGCGAATTTTTACAAGGCCTGCTTTTATGCCCTGCTGTCTGAGTTCGTCAACAGCCTCTTTTGTTGTGCCTGCAGCCGAACCTATAATAACTACTGCAAATTCAGCGTCGTCCATTTTATACTCTTCAAAAAGTCCGTATTTTCTGCCGCTAATCTTTTCAAATTCCGCGGCTACATCAAGAGTTACCTGCTTTGCATGCTTTAAAGCCTCAGCCTGCGCTCTTTTAGCCTCAAAATAATAATTAGTAACACTGTAAGGGCCGACAGCCATAGGACATTCAGGATTGAGAAGATAATTTTCCGGGTTGTATTCGCCGACAAAGTTTTTAACATCGGCGTCCTCAAGAAGTTCAATATTTTCAACCGCGTGGGAAGTAATAAATCCATCCTGACAAATCATAACAGGCAGCCGCACATCTTTATGTTCGCCGATTCTGTATGCCATAACAAGATTATCATATACTTCCTGATTATTTTCAGCGTAAATCTGAATCCAGCCGGCATCACGCGCACCCATTGAATCGCTGTGGTCGCAGTTAATATTAATAGGGCCGGAAAGCGCTCTGTTTACAAGGGTAAGAACACAGGGCAATCTGTTAGAAGCGGCAAGATAAAGTTCTTCCCACATAAGAGCCATACCTGCTGAGGATGTAGCTGTTACAGAACGGGCGCCTGCCGCCTCTGCGCCGATAACAGCGGACATTGCCGAATGTTCGGATTCAACAGGAATAAATTCAGAATCAACCTGCCCGTTTGCTACAAGTTTTGAAAAATACTGCGGAATTTCAGTTGAAGGAGTTATCGGAAACGCCGCCATAACATCAGGATTAATCTGGCGCAGCGCCTCGGCTACTGCCTCGTTTCCGCTTAAACGGTCTTTTCTTGACATATCATTTTACTCCTTTCATTGTAATAGCGCCGGTATGGCATGCCTTTACGCATATGCCGCATCCTTTGCAGTGGTCATAATCAAAAGGCCCTCTTTTGCCGTCTATAACAGGAATAACGCTGTCCGGGCAGACCGGCACGCACATAAGGCAGTTAACACAAAGTTCTTCATTAAGTTCGGGTTTAACGGAAGTCCACTCGCCGGTATGAAAATCAAGAGAAGTACCGGCGCCGTATATCTGCATACCTTCCGTAAGTTCCTGCCATTTACAATCAAGCCCTAATTTGCTTACATCAGACTTATTCATAACAGTACCTCCTATCTAACTTCGTCATACGCCATTTTAAGCGCGTTCATATTGCCGTCAATAACTTCCGGCTTTGATGAAAACTTATGTAAAAATGACGCTCTCATTTCATTATAAAATTCATTCCAATCCATAACCCCTGAAACCTTAACTATGCCTGCAAGCATAGGAGTATTCGGAAAATATCTGCCGAGGCAGGCTTTGGAAACTTTTTTTGCGTCTATCGTATATACTGCGCCTTTATAACCGTGTAGTTTTTCAGTAAGTTCGGATTTATCTTTATTTGTATTAATAAGGATAGCGCCGTCTTCGGAAAGCCCGTCTGTTACATGAACAGTATCAAGCAAACCTTCGTCAACAACCACCACAAAATCAGGATAATAAATATTTGAATGCACCCTGATAGGATTTTCGCTTATACGGTTGTACGCGGTTATCGGCGCGCCCATTCTTTCCGGGCCGTATTCAGGGAAGCCCTGAACAAATTTACCCGTTTTAAACGCAACATCGGCAAGAAGCAGAGCGGCAGTCTTAGCGCCCTGACCTCCTCTGCCGTGCCAACGAATTTCAACACAGTTTTGCATAAAATCATTGCTCCTTTCAAAATATAAAATGCTTAAGCGCATAAAAAAACGCCCCTTTGCATAAAGCAAAGAGGCGATAAAAAATACCGTGGTACCACTCTAATTCATCATAAAGATGCACTTACGCGAACTAACATTCGCTGCAAATATAACGGATGCTGCCGTCCGCGCCTACTGGGTAATTCAACGCGGCCACTCGGGGAGGATATTACGCTCTTTCTTTTTATGCCTTGCACCGACCGGCAATTCTCTGAAAAAAGGCAGAGAGCGATTTTTGTTCCCGTCTGCGTGTTTATCATTTATTGGTAAGATTATAATATAAACCGAAAAATTTGTCAATAAAAATATTTAAAGTTTAAATAAAAAAGGGAGCGGGTGCTCCCTTTCCTATTTTATGCGCCGTAATCGTAAGACTGAACAGTTGCATAGTAAACAACAGCATTGCCATCAGCATCAGCAGCAATTACATAAGCGCGAGCATATGCTACGCCTGTATGTGATGCGATACCGAATGTAAGAGCAAACTGACCGTCATTTGCAGTGTTGCTGTTCTTGTAAAGGTAGCAATCGCCTGTTATTGCATTCTCAAGAACAAGATCTGCCTCAGGATCAGCGTAGTCTTTACCGTATACGAAACCGGATTCAAGAACTGTGTAGCCTGTAGGTACATTTCTTGTTGCAAGGAATCTTACCTGTCCGTTATCTGTAGGTGTTACATCTACAGCGGCAACTGTAGGAGCGGCT
>CALWID010000036.1 GCA_944380635.1 uncultured Eubacterium sp.
TACCTTGCGGCCGGAGCAGATTTTTGATAAGTAAAAAAAAACCTCAGAATGGAAAGCACAAGGATTATTGCCGCGGCAAGATAATATGAGGCGGAATCCGAAAAAAATATCTGCCAAACCGCAAGGAACGCAAGCGCGATTACTATAAACGCGAAAAACAAAATATTTGCTCTTTTGCTCACTGCGGCACCTCCGCGTCATCAACAGAAACAATTCTGCCGCCCGTCAGCGCGGAAAGAGAAGTTGTGTAAATATCAAGCGCTGCAAAAAACTGCCTGCGCGGCTCTAATGAAACTATTGTTTTATTAAAGAGAAAAGCGCAGGTATCCGCGTATCTGCCGGCAAATTCAAGGTCGTGCGTGGCAAGTATAACCGTTTTTCCGTTACTGCACCAGCCGCGGAGTATATCTGCAAGGTATTTTTTGAATACAGCGTCCACCCCTTTGGTTGGCTCGTCAAGCACAAGAATATCGGCGCCTGTCTGCTCTATTTTTGCCAGCGCAAGCCGCTGAGCCTCTCCCCCGCTCAAGTCAAAAGGATTCCTGCCCTTTAAATTTTCAAGCGAATAGCGGCGCAAAATCTCCTCGCTGTTTACCTCTTCCGCCACGGTATCATTTATAAACATTGCGTAAACATTCTGCGGCATATACGCTGTTTTGCCTGTTTTTTTCACTTTACCGCCATATGGTTTAAGAACACCCGCTATACATTTCAGCAGAGTTGTTTTGCCGCAGCCGTTTGCGCCTGCCACCGCGTTTATTTTACCTCTCTGAGCCTTATAATTCATACCGAAAAGCACATCGGGCGTATTTTTTTTATAGGCAAAGGCAAGATTTTTAACCGTAACCGCCGGCGGCGCATTAATATATTCTTCAGCCGCTTTTTCCTTTACGCTTTTTATTTCCTCACGCGCGGCGGCAAAATCAAGAGTTCTGCTTTTTAATATCTGCGTATACGGCGGCAGCATAAGCGCCATATCGTTATTTTCCTCCGTTAAAAAGCGGGCAAACCCGTTTGGCTCCCCTGTATACAGCGCTTTGCCGTTTTCAAGAAACAATATTTTGTCCGCACGGCTCAGCATTGCCGGCGAATGTTCGCAGATTATAACCGTTACGCCGCGTTCCTTATTAAGGCGGAATACCGTATTTCTGAAATTCGCAGCGGAAATAGGGTCTAACTGCGAGCAAGGCTCATCAAGGAGCAATATGCCCGGGTTTACCGATACGGCGCAGGCAAGGGCAAGCAGTTGCTTTGTGCCGCCGGAGAGATTTTCCGTTTTTTCATTTATATACTGATTCAAATTAAAAAAACTTGCCGTTTGGGCAATCTTAAGTGAAATTTTGCTGCTTGAAAGCCCTTTGTTTTCAAGCGAAAAAGCAAGTTCGCCCATAACAGTATCCGTTATTATATTGCTTTGTGTATTCTGGCCTACAAAACCTATTTCCTGCTCTGAAATATGTATCTGCCCGCCGATTTTGCCATAAGGCGCAATTTCCTTTTTCAGCAGGCGCAAAAGAGTGCTTTTCCCGCTGCCGGATTTTCCGCAAAGCAAAACGAGTTCGCCGGGTTCAACTTTCAGGTTTACGCCGCTGAGCGCGCATTTATCGCTGCCGAGGTACTGAAAAGTCAGATTCCCGATTTCAACAACTGCCATTTTATATCCTCCGACAAATCCGTTATCAACGGCAAAACGCCAAAAAGCACCCAAAGCAAAAGAGCCGGTATGCTTATATCAGTAAGCCGCAGATTTTCATAATACTCAAAATTAAACTTCCCGAGCGCAAAAGCCACAATCTGAAAAGCAAAAAGCGCACAAAACACAAGGATAAAGGCGCCGTCCGCCGCGTTGAATTTATAAGGCGAATAATGACGCCTACCTTTTTTAAAGCCCCGCGCGCGCATAGCGTCCGCAGTTTCTATACTGCGCTCAAGCGATACAGATACAAGCGCGGAAAAGCGGCGCAAAGTATTTTTTAAGCCCTTTGTTTCATTGCCAAGGCCCTGCTGAGCCTCTTTAATTTCCTGAGCCGTTTTAAGCATAAGCGGCAGAAAGCGCAGCACCATTGAAAAAATCAGCACCGTATTAGGGGCGAATCTGCCGAAAAGGGCTGTAAATTTTTCACTTGTTATAATTTCAGAATACGCGGAAAACCAAATGATTACCGCCGAAAGCATAACGCCGAGGCAAGCGCCGTAAACAAGCGGCTCAAGCGAAAAATCAATACCGAAAACGGAAAACAAAACCGTTTGACCGTACCGGCAGAAAAGCATATTAAACAGCGCCGCTATAACAACAAGAGGCAGGGCAAATTTTAACTGCGCGGCAGTTTTGCGCCCGCCCAAAAGCCTAAGGCTGTAAAGAAGAGCGCAAACAAAACTCACCCCCGAATACACCGGGTTTATAAAAAACAGCGTTACAACAATAACGAATAAGAAAAAGAGGAGGCAGACAGCGGGATGAAATTTTGAAAATCTATCCATATCTGCTCCTCCGAAAATTTAATTAATACTCTGCTTTGCCGTAAGCAAAATCAGAACAAACGGCGGCGAAAGTTTTGCCCTTGCCGACTCCGTAATAAATATGTATCATCTTATTCTTACATCCTGCTTGGTTTGGAATCTGTATCCGTACTGGTCAAGAATGTGCATTTTATTAAGCGCAACCATAGTACCCTTTGAAACGCAGAGTTCAGCGCGCGGGGCAATAGTTACATCAAGGTCCAGCGCCTGAGAAAACAGTTTATCTATGCCGTAAATTTCCGAGCAGCCGCCTGTTAAAATTACGCCGGAATCCTTAATATCCGCCACCAACTGTGGCGTTGTGCGCTCAAACAAAACAGACGCGGCGCTTGTAAGTTCATCAAACGAGGGCTTTAAACATTCATAAATTTCATTGCCGCTTATTTCCACAACGCAGGGCATTCCGGAAAACATATCGCGCCCTTTTGCCTGCATACTGACATCTTCTTCGCGCTCAACCGCGCCGGCAATTCGGTTTTTGATTTCCTCCGCCATTCTTTTGCCGATAAGCACGCCGTATTTTTCACGCATATGGCGTGTAATTTCCTCATCAAAAGTATCCCCGGCTATACGCAGGGTATCAATCTGGCTCATACTGCCCTGGCTGATAACCGCCATATCAGTAGTGCCGCCGCCTATATCAATAACAAAAGCGCCCGTTGGCTGAAGCGGATCTATCCCCGCGCCGAAAGCGGCGCAAAGCGGCTCCTCAACAAGGCATACAGACCTTGCGCCGGCGGTGATAATTACGGAAATAAGCGTGCGCCTTTCAACATCCGTTGCAAGGGCGGAAACAGCCGCAACAACACGAGGCTTAAAAATACTTTTTTTGATTATTTTATTTATAAAAAACTGTACCATACGGCAGGCGATTGAATAATTTGTTATCGCTCCGCCTACTATGGGCTGAATAACGGATACTCCGCTCGGCTCCCTGCCCTCAAGATAATACGCTCTTCTGCCGGCGTAAAGTATCTTCTCGGTTTCAGTATCATAAGCAACATATGACGGCTCATTTACCACTACCCCTTTGCCGGGAACCGAGATTACTATTGAACTTGTGCCGAGGTCTATACCTAAATCATAACCGAACATAATTTCATTCCTTAATATAAATAACATGCGCATGGCGCAAAGTTTAAATCATTACCGCAAAACAAACGGTGAAAACAAAACTTATTAATTTCCGTTTGCTTATATAAATGTTACTGTATAAAATCATTATTGTCAACAGTTAAAAAGTGAAGAAGAGCGCTGTAACGGCGGCTTTTTTTATCGTTTTCAACCATTGCCCTGATATTGTTTTCCGTGCCTACAAGAACTATCAATTTTTTAGCCCTTGTTATTGCCGTGTAAAAAAGATTTCTGTATGCGAGTTTCGTCGGCGTGGCAACTACGGGAATAACAACGCCGTCAAATTCCGAGCCCTGGCTTTTATGCACCGTCATAGCATAAGCGAGTTCAAGTTCGCCTATATTGGCAACGGAATACATTGCTTCACGGTCATCAAAACGGACATTTATAATATCCGCGGCTCTGTCTATCCTGGTAAGAATTCCTATATCGCCGTTAAAAACGCCCATTCCGTTTTCGTTTGCTTTAAACCACGGAATATCGTAATTGTTTTTAATCTGCATAACTTTATCGCCCTCGCGCAGGGTATATCCGCGCGATATTATCTCGTTTTTACCCTTTGCCGAGGGATTTAACTGCTTTTGCAGCATTGCGTTTATATTTTGCGAGCCAACCTCGCCCTTTTTCCCCGGGCACAGCACCTGCAAATCCGTTACCGGGTCCATACCGTAAGCGGCGGGCAGGCGGCGCGTTATAAGGTCTACTATTTTTCTGCACGCGGAAACAGGAACGCTCTCACGCAGCATAAAGAAATCCGAATCCGCTGAATTATCGCTGATAACAGGCATTTCGCCTTTAACAACTTTGTGCGCGTTAGTAACTATCAAACTCTGCATTGCCTGGCGAAATATCTTATCAAGTTCAACAACAGGGATTAAATCGCTTTTAATAAGGTCGCTCAGCACATTTCCGGCGCCCACGGGAGGAAGTTGGTTTTTATCACCCACCATAATAAGGCGGGCACGCAGCGGCAATGCGTCCAGCAGAGCGTCAAAAAGGAAAATATCCACCATTGAAAGTTCATCTACTATAACTGCGTCCACATCAAGCGGATTCTTGCGGTTATGGACGAAAACGGGAGTATCGCTGTCATCCCTGTACTCAACCTCAAGCAGGCGGTGTACCGTTTTAGCCTCCTGACCGGTGAGTTCAGTCATTCGTTTTGCCGCTCTGCCCGTCGGAGCGGCAAGGGCAACTTCAAGGCCCCTGTTTTTCATAAGAGCAATAATTCCCTTAACGGTAGTAGTTTTACCTGTTCCGGGGCCGCCGGTCAAAATCAAAAGCCCTTTATTTACGGCAATCTCAATGGCTTTGCGCTGTTTTGAATCAAATTCAATTCCGTTTGCCTTTTCAAACGCAAATATCTCCGCACCCGAAATCTCACTTTGCTGAGGCGGGTAACTCACTGAAACTTTAATGCGCTCGGCAATAGATTTTTCCGCGTTATAGGCTGCGGGCGTAAACAGATAGTCGCTCCCGCCTATATCCTCTCTTAAAAGGCGGTTGCTTTCAAGCGCGTCATCAACAGCGATTTCAGCGGTGTCATCAGAACACTGAAGATAATTTTTTGCAGTTTTTATAACAGAATCGCGCGGCAGACAGGTATGGCCGTTTGAGATATTGTATTCAACTATATGCTCAACAAGCGACTGCGCCCGCAAACCGAGCGAAACAGGCTCGTCAAGATTTTCCGCGATTTCCTCCGCCCGCTCAAAATCATATATACCGGCAGAAACAAAATCATACGGATTATCGCTGAATACCTCAGTTGCGTTTTCACGAAAAAATTTATAAGCGTCAAAAGCCTCTTTTTGAGTAAGGCCTTTTTCTTTAAGTTCGGAAATTGTTTGGCGCGAGGCAAATTTTTCCACAAAACTGCGCTGGATTTTCCTTGCCATAGGGCGGCTGATACCTTTTACCGACGAAAGGCGCTCCAAATCATTTTCAATAACATCAAAAGATTCAGAGCCGAATGCCTTAACTATCTTTTCCGCAGTTGCGCGGCGCACACCCTTAATTATGCCGCTTGATAGATAGCGCAAAATTCCGGCGGCGTCCTGCGGCAGAGTTTCCGTAAGCGTTTCAGCCTTAAACTGCCTGCCGTAAGACGGATGAACAACCCATTCGCCGGTTGCCTCTATCTGAGAGCCGACGGCAATCTGAGGAAAATTACCAACAACGGTAACAGCCTCATCGCCGCTTGAAATTTCCATAACCGTATAGCCGTTTTCCTCATTATAAAAAGTTATATCTTCTACGGTGCCTTTTATATTTTCAGCCATAAATTTCACCTTTAAAATTGTATCACACTTAGAGGCAAAAATAAAGGTAAACAGCAGGCAAATTAAAACTAATTTAAAAAATTCCGCCCGATTTTTTAAACAAACGCTGAGCGGATTTATAAATTTGCTTAAATAATTTTTAAGAATATTATACTTGTTTTCTATAAATACAAAAAGAGCAGATTAGACCTGCTCCTTCTTATCTGAAATTCCTAAAATATAATCAACAGAAACATTATAGAACTTGGCAAGTTGTATTAATACGGCTGTTGGAATATCGCGCTGCCCCAATTCATAGTTTGAATATACCTGTTGAGAACAATGCAGCATTTGAGCAATCTGTTTTTGTGTTAAGTCGGCATCTTCGCGCAAATCTCTAATTCGCTTATACATTTTAATCACCGAAAATATTATATACTACTGCAAATTGTTGTATTGACAAATACTGCATTTTGCGGTACCATATTCATAATCGGCTTATTTAAATTCTTAAAAAGAAAGAATATTTAAAATTATGAAAAATATTTACTCTGATAAAATCAAAGAAATTAGAATAAAAAATAATCTTAATAAAAAGGAAATTGCGGAAAAGTTGGGCATAAGCGCGCGGACATATGCCAAATATGAAAACGGCGAGAGCAAAATGCCTATTAAAATACTGATTAAATTGTGCCTGTATTACAACATTTCAGCGGATTACATTTTAGGCTTAAAAAAACCGAAAGAATAAAAAAAGAGCAGTCCGAAGACTGCTCTAAAATTTTGAGTTAATTACTCATCAATCTCAGTTACAACGCCTGAACCAACGGTTCTGCCGCCTTCACGGATAGCGAAGCGAAGACCTTTTTCAATAGCGATAGGAGTGATGAGTTCAACGCTCATAAGAACATTATCGCCAGGCATACACATTTCTGTTCCCTCAGGAAGAGTGATAACGCCGGTAACATCTGTTGTTCTGAAATAGAACTGAGGACGATAGTTATTGAAGAACGGAGTATGACGGCCGCCTTCATCCTTTGTTAAAACATAAACCTGACCCTTGAACTTGGTGTGTGGATGAATTGAACCCGGCTTTGCAAGAACCTGACCTCTCTGGATTTCGGTTCTCTGAACACCACGAAGAAGGCAACCAACATTGTCGCCGGCCTCTGTGTAATCAAGTGATTTACGGAACATCTCAAGACCTGTGCAAACAGTCTTTCTGATTTCATCCTTAATACCAACGATTTCAACTTCCTCGTTGAGCTTGAGAACGCCGCGCTCTACTCTACCGGTAGCAACTGTGCCACGGCCTGTGATGGTCATAACATCCTCAACAGGCATAAGGAACGGAAGGCTGTCATTACGCTCAGGAGTTGGGATATAACTGTCAACAGCATCAAGGAGTTCTTTGATGCAATCGCAAGCGGGGTCATCATTTGAAGGCGCATTAAGAGCGTTAAGAGCTGAACCTCTGATAATCGGGATGTCATCGCCCGGGAAGCCGTACTCGTTAAGAGTATCACGGATTTCCATTTCTACGAGTTCAAGAAGTTCTTCATCGTCAACCTGGTCAACTTTGTTCATAAATACAACAATGTACTGAACGCCAACCTGACGAGCAAGAAGAAGGTGCTCTTTGGTCTGAGCCATAGGGCCGTCTGTAGCAGCGATAACAAGGATAGCGCCGTCCATCTGAGCAGCGCCGGTAATCATGTTTTTGATATAGTCAGCATGACCCGGGCAGTCAACATGAGCATAGTGACGGTTTTCTGTTTCGTACTCTACATGAGCGGTGTTGATTGTGATACCGCGCTCTCTCTCTTCGGGAGCCTTATCAATATCAGCATAGTCTTCGAACTTAGCGAAGCCTTCGTTTGCAAGATACTTTGTAATAGCCGCCGTAAGAGTTGTTTTACCGTGGTCAACATGGCCGATTGTACCGATGTTTACATGCGGTTTGGAGCGGTTAAATTTTTCTTTTGCCATTGGAATTTCCTCCTTAAAAATTCAATAGTAAATCGTTATGATTATTTTAACAAAGCAAAGATAAAATATCAAGTGTTTTTAATGATTTTGTTTTAAATTAAACTATAAATTAGTCTTTTTTGGTTCTTGTAGAGATAATTTCCTCAGAAATTGACTTCGGAACCTGCTCGTAACCATCCGGTTCCATGGTATAATTACCACGGCCCTGAGTCTTTGAACGAAGGTCATTTACATAGCCAAACATCTCAGAAAGCGGAACGCGGGCATTAATCTGCTTAGCGCCGGCTCTGTCTTCCATACCCTGAATCTGACCGCGGCGGCTGTTAAGGTCGCCGATAACATCGCCCATATATTCCTCGGGAACGATAACGGTAACTTTCATCATAGGCTCAAGAATTACAGGATTTGCTTTCTTGGCAGCGTCCTTAAACGCCATTGAGCCGGCAATCTTAAATGCCATTTCAGAAGAGTCTACCTCGTGATAAGAACCGTCATAAAGTTCAACTTTAACATCTACCATCGGGTAGCCGGCAAGAACGCCGCTCTTCATAGCGCCCTGGATACCTGTGTCTACAGCGGGGATATATTCCTTGGGAATAGCACCGCCGACGATTGAATTGATAAATTCATAACCTTTGCCGATGCCGTTTTCATCAACATTCGGGGCGATACGAATCTTAACATGACCGTACTGACCTGAACCGCCTGACTGACGCTTATACTTGGTATCAGACATTGCCTCTGACTGAATTGTTTCTTTATATGCAACCTGAGGAGCGCCGATATTTGCCTCTACCTTAAATTCACGGAGCATACGGTCTACGATAATTTCAAGGTGAAGTTCGCCCATGCCGGCGATAATAGTCTGGCCTGTTTCCTCATCTGTATAAACCTTGAAAGTTGGGTCTTCCTCTGCAAGTTTTGCAAGAGCAATACCCATTTTTTCCTGGCCTGCCTTGGTTTTCGGCTCAACCGCAACACGGATAACAGGATCCGGGAAGTTCATTGACTCAAGGATAATAGGATGATCCTCATCACAAAGAGTATCACCTGTTGTGGTGTTTTTAAGTCCTACGGCTGCGGCAATATCGCCTGCGTAAACTTCTGTAATATCCTCTCTGTGGTTTGCGTGCATCTGAAGTATACGGCCCATTCTTTCTCTGTGGCCCTTAACGGAATTGTATACCTGAGAGCCGGCGGTAAGAGTGCCCGAATAAACACGGAAATAACAAATCTTACCAACAAACGGGTCTGTTGCGATTTTGAAAGCAAGAGCGGCAAAAGGCTCTGTATCTGAAGAATGGCGATATTCCTCTTCATCCGTTTCCGGATTTACGCCCTTGATTGATTCTACATCGGTGGGAGCCGGCATAAAATCAACAATAGCGTCAAGGAGCGGCTGAACGCCCTTATTTCTGTAAGAAGTGCCGCAGGTGATGGGCACCATTTCACACTTACAGGTTGCTTTTCTGATTGTCTTTTTAATTTCATCAACGGTTATTTCCTGGCCGTCGAAATATTTTTCCATAAGTGCTTCGTCCTGCTCTGCAACAGCCTCAAGAAGTTTCTCGCGGTATTCCTGAGCAAGTTCTTTCATATCCTCCGGAATTTCCTCGCGGCGAATATCGTTGCCCATATCGTCATAATAGATTTCAGCATCCATATTGATAAGGTCTACGATACCTCTGAAAGTATCTTCAGAGCCGATTGGAAGTTGAATCGGAACAGCATTGCACTTAAATCTGTCTTTTACCATGTTTAAAACATTATAAAAGTCTGCGCCCATAATATCCATTTTATTAACATAGATCATACGGGGTACATTATAGTCATCCGCCTGGCGCCATACGGTTTCTGACTGAGGCTCAACGCCGCCCTTTGCGCAGAGAACGGTAACAGCACCGTCCAAAACACGAAGTGAACGCTGAACTTCAACTGTGAAATCAACATGGCCCGGGGTATCTATAATATTAATTCTGTGGTTTTTCCAAAAACAGGTTGTGGCAGCGGAGGTAATTGTTATACCTCTTTCCTGCTCCTGCGCCATCCAGTCCATAGTGGCGGCGCCGTCATGAGTTTCGCCTATTTTATGATTTATTCCCGTATAATAAAGGATACGCTCGGTAGTTGTTGTTTTACCGGCATCAATGTGCGCCATAATACCAATATTTCTTGTCTTTTCAAGAGATACTTTTCTTGGCATAATATCCTCCTAACCTGATTATGGGATTAATATCTGAAATGAGCAAAAGCCTTGTTTGCCTCTGCCATTTTATGAGTATCATCACATTTCTTAACTGCGCCGCCTGTTTTATTAACAGCGTCCATAATCTCCGCAGCAAGGCGTTCTTTCATAGTTCTTTCAGAACGCAGACGGGCATATGCCGTTATCCAGCGCAGACCGAGAGTCTGGCGCCTTTCGGGGCGGACTTCAAGCGGAACCTGATAAGTTGCACCGCCGACACGGCGAGCCTTTACCTCAAGGGTAGGCATAACATTTTCCATTGCTGCCTGGAAAGCCTCAAGGGGATCATTACCCGTTTTTTCCTTAATGATGTCAAACGCGCCGTAAACGATTTTCTGCGCGACACCTTTTTTTCCGTCATACATGATGTTGTTGATAAGGCGCGTTACAAGTTTTGAATTGTAAAGCGGATCAGGCAAAACATCACGCTTAGCGATTTGGCCTCTTCTTGGCATCTTCGCTTCCCTCCTTCATAAATAATAATGAGTTCATAGGTACTCGGTTTTCCCGTGGAGTCAACAAGTAGGCTATACCGCTATAAATATAATATAAAGGTATAAACTATTGTTTTTCCGATAGGGTTTGCTGCTTACTTCTTAGCAGCCTTAGGTCTCTTAGCGCCGTATTTTGAACGGGCCTGCATTCTGCCGTTTACGCCCTGCGTATCAAGAGTTCCGCGGATAATGTGGTAACGAACACCGGGAAGATCCTTAACACGGCCGCCGCGCACCATAACAACAGAGTGTTCCTGAAGATTGTGGCCGACGCCCGGAATATAAGCAGAAACTTCCATTCCGTTTGTAAGGCGAACACGGGCAATCTTACGAAGCGCGGAATTAGGCTTTTTAGGGGTAGCAGTTTTAACCGCAGTGCAAACGCCGCGCTTTTGAGGAGAGCAGTTATCATTCATAACATTCTTCTTTGTGTTAAGGCTCTTTAAAAGTGCCGGCGCCTTAGCCTTTTTCTCTACAGACTTTCTGCCTGTTCTTACTAACTGGTTAAAGGTAGGCAATAGTTTATATCTCCTTTCTGCAATATTTATGCGCCTTTATGTGCGCATAAACCGGCGCTCTTATAAACTAAAAACGCCCGTTTACACGCACATATTGAGGCGGGCATAAAGCCTGCCTCAATATTTTGTGCATTTGTGCCAAATTAATTAAAAATCTTTGTTGAATTTGCTGCTTTCGCCATTCACACAATTACCAAGTATATCACTCGGAAGCATTGTTTGTCAATAGTTTTTGCAGTTGTTCAAGATTTAATATTTCTTCCTTACCCTCTGACGAAAGGTAACTCGGAACAACATCAACATCGCGGAACACATCCATACCTGTTCCGGCAGGAACAAGTTTACCGATGATAACATTTTCCTTAAGGCCGATAAGCGGGTCAACCTTGCCCTTGATAGCGGCGTCGGTAAGAACTCTTGTAGTCTCCTGGAACGACGCGGCGGAAAGGAATGAATCCGTGGCAAGAGAAGCCTTTGTGATACCCATAAGAACAGGTGTGCGCGTTGCCTTCTTAAGGCCTGTTTCACCGGCGGCTGTTCTTGCGTCTATCTTATCATTTGCCTCTTCAACAGCGGAAACATCAACCGTTGTGCCGGCAACAAGATCTGTATCGCCGGAATCATCAACCGTGCATTTCTTAAGCATCTGGCGAACGATTACCTCAATATGCTTATCGTTGATGTCAACACCCTGAGTACGGTAAGCAAACTGAACTTCCTGAATAAGGTAGTTATAAACAGCCTCTTCACCGAGAATTGCAAGAATATCATTCGGGTTCTTTGAACCGTAAGTGAGTTCCTGACCCTTAACGACATGAGCGCCGTCTGTAATTTCCTCGCGGATTCTGAAACCGTAAGGCACAAGATATTTCTTTTCTTCAAGTGTTTCTTCATTCGTAACAACGATATGCTGAGCCTTTTTAACTTCCTCAAATCTGACGGTTCCGTCAATTTCAGAAAGAATAGCATACTGTTTCGGCTTTCTTGCCTCAAAGAGTTCCTCAACTCTGGGAAGACCCTGAGTAATATCTTCACCGCCTGCGATACCGCCTGTGTGGAATGTTCTCATTGTAAGTTGAGTACCAGGTTCGCCGATTGACTGAGCGGCGATGATACCGACAGCCTCGCCGACCTGAACAGGCTCATTAAACGCAAGGTTTGAGCCATAGCACTTGCGGCATACGCCGTGGCGTGATTTACATGTGATAAGCGAACGAATCTTAACCTCTTTAATTCCGGCGGCTACAATCTTATCAGCGGCCTCCTTGGAAATCATTTTATCAGGAGAAGCAAGGACTTCGCCGGTGTTGGGATCTAACACCTCATTAAGCGGGAATCTGCCCACAAGGCGCTCGTTGAGCGACTCAAGTTCGCGGTTGCCGTCCATAATGGCTTTAACAACAATACCGTCTGTGCAGCCGCAGTCATCATCACGGATAATAACATCCTGGGCAACATCTACAAGACGCCTTGTAAGGTAACCGGAGTCCGCGGTACGAAGAGCGGTATCGGCAAGACCTTTACGCGCGCCTCTTGAAGAAATGAAGTATTCAAGAATATTAAGACCTTCACGGTAGTTTGCACGAATCGGGATTTCGATTGTTTTACCTGCGGTATTGGCGATAAGTCCGCGCATACCGGCAAGCTGACGAAGCTGGGCCGTACTGCCGCGGGCGCCTGAATCTACCATCATATGAATCGGGTTATGAGTACCGTCAAAATTAGAGGTAAGTTCATTTGTAACTTTATTTGTGCAGTCTTCCCAAGCCTTGATAACGGCGGCTGAACGCTCGTCATTTGTGATGAGACCGTAATTATAATTCATCGTAATCTCATCGACTTTCTTTTCGGCCTCTTCAAGGAAAGTCTTTTTAGCCGCAGGGATAAGAGCGTCGCAAACAGCAACAGTGGTGCCTGAAACGGTTGAATACTTATATCCCTGAGCCTTAATAGCGTCAAGCGCTACGGAAGCAACCGACACACCGTGTACCGAAATAAGTTTATCAACTATTTTGCCGAGTTCGCCTTTCTTAACAACAAAGTCAATTTCCGGCTTGAACTCAAGTTTCGGGTCTGAACGGTCTACAAATCCAAGATCCTGTGGGATAGGATTATTAAAGATAACTCTGCCTATTGTGGTTATGATAATAGCGCTCTTAGTGCCGTCCTGAGTTTCTTTTGTTACACGGATTTTAGCGGGCGAATGCATACCGAGAGAGCCCTCCTGATATGCCATCATAGCCTCGTCCTTATCCCTATACAATTTATATGATTTATAAATAGAAAACTCTGAAACAAGTTCATCGTCAACATCGGAGCAAAGGAACTGAGAATCGGTATATTTGCCGTTTATTCTTGCCTTTACATCTTCAAAAGAGATTTCCTTTGTTCTTTCCTCGTCTTCAAAAAACTTCGGCTGGCCGGGTTCGCCCTCTTTAATCATCGTAAGGTAATAAGAGCCGATAACCATATCCTGTGTGGGAACGGTTACAGGTTTACCGTCCGACGGTTTAAGAAGATTGTTCGCGGCAAGCATAAGAAGCCTTGCCTCTGCCTGAGCCTCAGCGGAAAGCGGAACATGGACAGCCATTTGGTCGCCGTCAAAGTCCGCGTTAAACGCAGTACAGGCAAGCGGATGGAGTTTGATAGCCCTGCCCTCTACAAGCACCGGCTCAAACGCCTGAATACCAAGACGGTGAAGTGTGGGAGCGCGGTTAAGCATTACGGGGTGGTCTTTGATAACTACCTCAAGAGCATCCCAAACAGCGGGATCCTGCGCCCTTTCAACCTTTTTCCTTGCGGATTTAATGTTTGACGCCGCGCCTGTGGCTACAAGGCGTTTCATAACAAAAGGCTTGAAAAGTTCTATTGCCATTTCTTTGGGCAGGCCGCACTGATGCATTTTAAGTTCCGGGCCTACTACGATAACGGAACGGCCGGAATAGTCAACTCGTTTACCAAGAAGATTCTGACGGAAACGGCCCTGCTTACCTTTAAGCATATCGCTGAGAGATTTAAGCGGGCGGTTGCTTGGGCCGGTAACGGGTCTGCCGCGTCTGCCGTTATCTATAAGCGCGTCTACTGCTTCCTGAAGCATTCTCTTTTCGTTTCTTACGATAATATCGGGAGCACCGAGTTCAAGAAGCCTTTTAAGACGGTTATTTCTGTTTATAACTCTTCTGTAAAGGTCATTAAGGTCAGATGTTGCGAATCTGCCGCCGTCAAGTTGAACCATAGGTCTGATATCCGGCGGGATTACGGGGATAACATCAAGAATCATCCATTCAAGTTTATTGCCGCTCTTGCAGAACGCTTCTACAACATCAAGCCTCTTAAGCAGGCGAACCCTCTTTTGACCGGTAGCGTTTTCAAGTTCCGCGTTAAGTTCATCACGAAGTTGGAAAACATCTATATCCTGAAGCAGTTTTTTAATTGCCTCAGCGCCCATTCCCGCTTCAAAATCATCCTCATAACGCTCACGCATATCAGCGTACTCTTTTTCGTTGAGAATCTGCATCTTCTCCAGCGGGGTATCGCCGGGGTCGGTTACAATATAAAGCGCGAAATAAAGCACTTTTTCAAGATAACGCGGGCTTATATCAAGCACAAGGCCTAGACGGCTCGGAATACCCTTGAAGTACCAGATATGGGATACGGGAGCGGCAAGTTCTATATGACCCATACGCTCACGCCTTACTTTAGAACGGGTAATTTCTACGCCGCAGCGCTCGCAGATTTTGCCTTTATAGCGGATTCTTTTATACTTACCGCAATGGCACTCCCAGTCCTTGGTTGGCCCGAATATCTTTTCGCAGTAAAGGCCGTCCTTCTCAGGCTTAAGAGTTCTGTAATTTATGGTTTCCGGCTTTGTAACCTCGCCGTAAGACCATTCACGAATCTTTTCCGGAGAGGCAAGGCCGATTCTTATTGAACTGAATTCATTTTGATTTTCCATTTGGAAGCACTCCTTTATATATAATGTAATGCAGGTTTTCGACCGGGCGATTATTCATCATAATCATTGTTCTGTGAATCGGTGAAAAGACCGTCCATATCAGAACCGCGGTCTGCTTCCTCGCCGTTTTCGTCAGCATTTTGAACTGTATAGCCTTCGCTGTTAGCGTCAAAATCATTTACTTCGGAAAAGGCGTGGTCATCTATCGGCTGAATTTCCGTGCCGTCATCAAGGTCCTGCTTAAGTTCTACCTCATTGCCGTTCTTATCTCTAAGTTGAACATCAAGGCCGAGAGCCTGAAGTTCCTTAAACAAAACTTTAAATGATTCCGGCGTGCCGGCGGGCGGAATATTCTCGCCCTTAACAATAGCCTCATAAGTTTTAACTCTGCCGGTTACATCATCAGATTTAACGGTGATGATTTCCTGAAGAGTATAAGCCGCGCCGTACGCTTCAAGAGCCCAAACTTCCATTTCGCCGAAACGCTGGCCGCCGAACTGCGCTTTACCGCCGAGCGGCTGCTGCGTAACCATACTGTAAGGGCCGGTTGAGCGGGCGTGGATTTTATCATCAACAAGGTGATGAAGTTTAAGGTAATACATAT
>CALWID010000037.1 GCA_944380635.1 uncultured Eubacterium sp.
AAGGCTCATTGAGGGGCACATAATCGCCACCGTGCCTGCCTGGCGCATTATTCTGCAAAAATAAGGATTATCATTTTCAGGGTTACAATACTTATCCGCAAACTTTGCGCCTATTTTATTTCCGAAAAGGCTTGATAAAACAAATACTATGGCTCCCATATAAAGAGTTTCCTTAAACGCCTCCCAAAATACAATATCAGTCATTGTGCTGAAACTGCCTGTATTTAGATTAAATCCCATTTTTACCGCGGTGTTATAAACCTCCATACCGAAAGCCATTATGTAAGACATTAAAAGCCCGAATACTACTCCCTGAAATTTTGTTTTTGGCATTATTTATATATCCTCCTATAAAAAAATTAAGCGTATAATGCCAAAAGACATTATACGCTTTGCAGAGCCTATTGTGCTACACGCATATTTTTTATACCATTTTTGAACAAATTTGTCAAAGGGAAAATCAAATTTTTTTAAGATAATTCATAACAGCGCTTTTGCTGTTTTCAAGTTTATCATCAATTACAAGCGAAAGTATCTCATTAAGTTTTTCGCCTATCTGAACGCCTCTGTAACCGAGCGCAATCAAGTCATTTCCGTTTACGGCAAGGTCGCTTACGCGGTAGGGCTCGCCTTTTTCTATTAATTCAAGCGCCTGATTTTTAAGTTCAGACAGAATATCAATCTCTTTTTTCACTTCCGGTTTATTAACATTATGCGCTTTCAAATCCGCAATGCGCACATCGAAAAGGCTCAGTGTATTTTCCTGCCCGATTTTATTAAACCAGCGTTTAATTTTAATATCGTTTACATTTTCAACAGACTGATGATATTTTATAAGCGTTGTTACTTTATCAAAAATCTCGTTTGAAACTTTAAGATTTTTAAGGACATCGGCGGCAATCTCAGCGCCCTTAGAGGCGTGGGTTTTAAAATGGTCTCTGCCGTTTTCATCAGTTGTTTTAACATACGGCTTTCCGATATCGTGCAAAAGCATTGTAAGACGGATAACGGAATCCGGCGGCGCATATTTAACGGAATGAATAATATGCTCATACACCGTATACATATGCCACGGCGTGTTTTGGGCACATTCAAAAGACGGCTCCAACTGAGGAATTATAACCCCTATAACCTGCCTGTACTCATCAAGCACGCTCAGAACATTTTTTCCACAGAGCAGTTTTTGGAGTTCGGCAAATATTCTTTCAGCAGAAATATTTCTGAGGAGGTGCATATTATTAAAAACGGCATTTTTTGTATTTTCTTCTATTTCAAAGCCGAGCACGGAGGAAAAACGCAGGGCGCGCATAATACGAAGAGCATCCTCGTTAAATCGTTCATTCGGGTCGCCGACGGTACGGATAATTTTATTTTTTATATCTTCTCGCCCGCCGAAAAGGTCCACAACGCCCTGCTTATCGTTATAAGCCATTGCGTTAACGGTAAAATCACGGCGTTTAAGGTCCTCGCTGACATCTGAAACAAATTTTACATTCTGAGGATGACGGCTGTCCAGATATTCGCCGTCCGAGCGGAAAGTAGTTATTTCAAACGGAGTTTTATTTAAAACGGCTGTAACAGTGCCGTGTTTTAATCCCGTTTCAACCACCTTAATATTTTTTTTGGAAAGAATATTTTCCACCTCATAAGGCATAGCGCAGGTGGCAATATCGGTATCTGAATTAATATTGCCGAGGAAATAATCGCGCACGCACCCGCCAACAACATATGAAGAAAATCCGGCGTCTTCAAGGGCGTTTAATATTATTTTTGCACCGTCTGAAATATGCATAATTTTACCTCCGCAATTTATGATTATTTTACCACAAATTTTACAACAATACAATTATGAGAAATTTGTTTTACTATTTATTTATGTTTTTGCTTGGCGGGCAGGGATACTGCACAATAGAAATTTTATGGCGCTCAAGAACGCATTACAGTATGTTTATTGCAGGAGGAATAATACTGATGTTTCTTGCGTTTGTTCAGCGTGAAATGAAAAAGGCACCTCTTTTGCTGAAGTGCCTTTTGGGAGCGGTATTTATAACCGCTGTTGAATTTATATTCGGCTGCATTTTCAACTTAACGCTGCAAATGAATGTATGGAACTATGAAAATATGCCGCTAAACCTGCTGGGTCAGATATGTCTGCCGTTTTCACTGCTTTGGCTTTTGTTGTGCGTCCCCGTTTTCAAGTGGATCGTTAAAGACGACCTTTACCGCAGATTTGTGTGAATATTTTTTCAATTCTTCCCTTGCCTGATTTACCTCATCTTCATTAAGAGGCGGATGTTCCTCAGGATAATCCCAAAAATCAAAGGGATTTTCTTTTTGAATTGCCATTCTGCCGTTTTCGTCAATTATCCACGGGTAAACAAGTATCTTCCTTTTATTTTTAACATAGAAAAGGCTTCCCGTTCTGCCGTGAGATATATTTTTCCAGAAAACAAGACCTTTTGCCTCTCTCATAATTGTGAGAACCTGCTGGTCATAAGGAAGGCGCTTAAACTGCCATCTGTTGAAAGCGGGCAAAACAGCAACGCCTACCGCTACTATAACGGCAATAATAATTATTATCTGATAAGTTTCCATTTACTTTTCAAATCCAATTGTAATGATTTCAAAAGGCGAATATTCAACAGTATCCGTTTCAGCCTGAACTTCCTCAAGCATATTCAGGATACGAACTTTTTTATTAAGTTTTATACTTCCGCGCTCACCGTTCTGCTCGGAAAGCCTTGCTACAACCATAGAGCCGTCTTCGCTGAATTTAAGAGCCTGAAGATAAAGCGGCTCAAATGACTCTAATTCACATTCAACATCTGCTTTTACAAGCGGAACATTATACTGAAGTGAAAGAGTGTTTATGCCCGCTGAAACAGCGTTTCCTGAGTGTGGCACTATCATATAGCAGAAATTATGACTGCCCATATCGGAAGTTACATCCGGGCGGATAGTTGACCTTAAAAGCGAAATGCTGATAAGATTTTTATCAAACCCTACGCCGTATTTGCTTTCATTAATCACTGCAATACCGCCGCTTGTTTCCGAAAGGTCGCACCATTTATGCTGGCAGACTTCAAAACGCGCCTGCTGCCAAGATGTGTTTTTATGAGTATCGCGCTCAATAAATCCCGCGGAAGTATCGCAGAGCGCTTTTCTCGCAAGCACATTGCATTCAAATTCGGCTTTGGCAAGTTTATGTTTTTCATTCCAGTCAACAATATGCTCAACTTCTATTCCCCTGCTGCGCCTGAAAAATCTGACTATAACAGTCCATGTTGATTTTTCTGTTTTAAGGGAAGCGGCAAAGGACGCGGATTCGCCGTCCTTTTCAAGAAGAGAGAGCGGCATTGAAACCTGCGGTTTAATTTCCTTATCACGGTAATTAGGCAGAATATCCCACGCGTCATAATTTCCGGGGCGGTCATCAAAAATTTTAAGTTTGTTAAAATCGCCTTTTACCCATTCGCGGCAAAGTTCTTTATCATAAAGAGAAACAAAAGAGCCGTCCTCATTAAGTTTTGCGGAATAATACGGCGTTTCAATAGTATCGCCCTCTGTTATCCATTCGCCTTTATAGGCGGTGCTGCGCAGATGAGCGCCGGAAAGCGCGGGAATATTCGGAATAATCCAATTCCCCTTTTTAAACTTTCTTGTTGATGTGCCTTTTTTATTAGGCACAAAAGTCAGCGCGCTGCGCTTAAAATTAAGAGTGTTAAAATATTTTGAACCGGTGCCGATAATCTCATCAAGGGCTTTATCTATTTCGGCATAATCTGCCATAGCGTCCTCATAAACAGGATGGATATGAGAACCGGGCAAAATATCGTGAAACTGATTGATAAGAAATTTTTTATAAAGCGAGGTAATCTTTTCTGTATTATTTTCATTTCTTAAGACGCTGAGCATCTCCGCAGTTCTGAACTTGAATTCAAGCATACGGTTTGCGGCTTTAAGATTGCTTTTAGTGGTGAAAGTGCCGCGGTGCATTTCAAGATACAATTCGCCGTCCCATATTTCAAGATTAGGGTTATCCTTTAAGTTCTTTTCGAGGAATTCAGCGCCGCCCATATGAGTGCACTTAGGCATTACGGACAGTTTACTGAACCTATGCATAAGTTCTATCATTTCCTCGCTACAGCCTGAACCGCCGTCGCCGTAGCCGAACATATTCATAGTCTGCCCGCCGCTGTCCTTATCAATATAAGCCTCCCAGTTTTCCTGAATCTGGCTGGGCATATTCCAAGTTATAAAATGAGTGGGAGGAACGCAGGCGTAAACCTCCGAACCATCTATACCGCGCCATATAAAATTATTATGCGGAAAACGGTTTGTATCATTCCAAGTGGACATTTTATTTGAAACAAAATAATCCACGCCGCTTTTTTTAAGTATCTGCGGAAGAATCCAACTATTGCCGAAAACATCGGGCAGCCACGCATTATTTACAGTTTTGCCGAACATACGCTTATAAGTCTGCTGACCGTAAAGGCACTGCCTGATAAGGCTTTCCGCGCTTGGGATATTACAGTCCGGCTCAACATACATTGCGCCTACAGGCTCAAACTGACCGCTCTTAACTTTTTCTTTAAGTTCTTCAAAAACATCGGGATAATATTTTTCAAGAGTTTCATAAACATAAGGCTGAGTATGGGTATACTTGAAATCGGGATACCTGTCCATAAGCCTCAACTGAATAAGAACGGTGCGCAGATTTTTTTGCACTGCATGAATTCTGCGCCAATAATACGCAATATCCAGGTGGGAGTGTGCAATAAGCGCAACATCGCCGGAACCTTTATAATTATCATTTGCATAAACAACATTATTTATGTATTTTTGAGCGTCCTCAACGCCGGTGAGTTCATCGCCGTCAAAATCAATAAGATTCATTGCGTTATTTAGTTCTTTATTAAGGAAATTCCTGTAATCCTCGTTAAAGAGTTCGCTTTTCGCTATATCAAGCAAAAGTTCAAAATCATAAACAAGGTCCTGAACAGCGTGATTTACCGTGCAGATATATGCGCCCTCAAAAATCTGGCGGCAGCCCCGTACGGAAAGGCTTTCCGGATTTCTTTCATCATCCGGCTTGCTTCTATTATAACCCGTCATTTCAAAGCGGAGGGTTTTTGAATCGTCAACATAGGGCGAAAGGAGCATTCTTTCACGGTTTGGGTCTACACCGCCGATATATTTACCGTTTACCTTAACGCATATTTCAGCAGCGGTTTTAAGTGAAAACCAAAGTTCCCTGCCCTGAAGTTCTTTTGGAATATCAACATCCGCTTTAATAAAAGCGGTGCCGTCCGGCGTAAAATACATATCGCCTTTCTTAAGCGGTCGGTATCCCTCAGGATAATACTCATACTCCATTTCAGACACCTGACGGGCGTCGCGAATCATCAGATTTTTTATTTCCCACTTTGAGGAATATATATGGCGCTTAAGCCAGCCAAAACGCAAATCGGTCCACTCCTCCGGGCGCATAGACCTTCTTACAACTTTAATATGTGCCATTAAGGGACCACCTCACACTTCCTGAAAATAAGGCTTTCTGCGAATTGCATTCACCTTTAAATCTTTTTTTAAATCGCGTTTAATTTCGCTTTCTATCCATGCAACACAACGGTCCAGGATAAGGCATTTAGAACATTCTCCACGGAAAATAACGGTTAAAATGCCATTTTCAAAAGAAACAAATTCTATCCAACCGCCGTCGCCCTGCAATTTCGGCTGAAGTATATTTTCAACATATTCCTGTATTTTTGTCATTTCACGCACCTCAGCCCTCTATAATATTTTTAACGGCGGTTCTTATTTTTTCAAGGTGGGAATGGGCTTTTTCCCTATTTTCCTCTCGCACGCTGTAATAAATTTTAATCTTCGGCTCAGTGCCGCTTGGGCGAACGGCAACCCACGAGCCGTCATTCCAAACGAATTTGAGCACATTTTCTATCGGCAAATCATCAATACCCGTTGAATAATCTATAACTTTATCCGCGCCCTCAAAAACGCTGAATCCGTTTTTGCGGAAATAATCCATAAGGGCGGTTATTTTTTCAGCGCCGTCCTTGCCTTTAAGCACAAACGGGTCAAGGGCGTCAAGAAAATATCCGTATTCGGCATAAATTTCATTCAGTCCGTCAATAAGGGTTTTGCCCTGCACCTTATACCAAGCCGCCATCTGGCATATTAGCATAGAGGAAACAACGCCGTCCTTATCGCGGGCATAAGTGCCGACGAGATAGCCGTATGACTCTTCATAACCTATAACAAATTCACGGCTGCCGTCTTTTTCGTACTTATTTATCTTATCGCCTATATATTTAAATCCGGTTAAAGTTTCATCAACATTAAGACCGAATTTACGGGCGATATTTGCACCGAGTTCGGAAGTTACAATAGTTTTAACAAGAGTGGACTTCTCATTAAGCGAATTTTTTTTCATTTCAAGCACAAACTTTACAAGCAGCGCGCCCGTCTGGTTGCCTGTAAAAAGCACATACTCGCCGTTATTATCACGAACGGCGATACCAACTCTGTCACAATCAGGGTCCGTGCCGAGAACAATATCGGCAGATATTTTTTTCGCATACTCGATAGCGATATTAAGAGCGTCTTTTTCTTCCGGATTAGGACTTCTGACAGTGGAAAAATTACCGTCCGGCAGTTCCTGCTCCTTAACAACATAAACATTAAAGTTTTTAAGCATTTCACGCACCGGGATATTACCCGTGCCGTGAAGCGGTGTATAAACAATTTTTATATCGGATTTTTCAGAATAAAGCGACTGTTCGCCCACTGCTTTATAATAATCTGCAAGCACCTCATCGCCAATCTCGGTAATACTGCCTTCTGAATCAGAGGCAAGAAGCGCCGCTACATTGCCGTAATCCTCTTTTTCTATGTAAGAAAGCAATTCGGCGGCAGCCTCAGTACAAATCTGGCAGCCGGTTTCATCATAAACCTTATAGCCGTTATACTCTTTGGGATTATGAGATGCTGTTATCATAATACCTGCGCTACAATTAAGCCGCCTTGTTGTAAACGAGAGAACAGGAACGGGAACGCAGTATTTATAACGATATACCTTTACGCCGCAGGCGGCAAGGATATGTGCGGCCGCAAGAGAAAAAGCGGTGGAATTATTGCGCGTATCATAGGCAATGGCAACTGACGCGCCGGACGGAAATTTATCAGCAAGATATTTTGCAAGACCGAGTGTTGCCCTGCCGACGGTGTATTTATTCATTCTGTTTGAGCCTGCGCCCATAACGCCGCGCAGTCCGCCCGTGCCGAAAGCAAGGTCTTTATAGAACCTGTCCTCCACTTCCTTTTCATTATTTGATACGGACAAAAGTTCGTTTTTAGTTTCATCATCGGCAAATTCAAGCCATTTATTAAATTTCTCTTTAACAGTCATTTAAATCCCTCCGCAGAAAATTCAAATTAATTCAGTTAATTATATCACCTTGATATTACCACTTCAAGCACTAATATAATAAATTAATAAAATTTATCAGAACCGGCAAAGCGGAATATAAAAAAGGCAAAAATATTTTACAAAATAAACTAAAACAAACAAAAATACAGATATGATTAATTATCGTCAACCTCTTGATAATCAACTTCAACGGCGCCGCGGGAATATTTACCGTTATCAAGTTTTTGCTTTACTTTTTTGGCTATATTGCGTACCTGAATATATGCAATAAGGTCCAGCACGGCAAAAACGATAAGACCGATACCGAGAAACTGAACAAGTGTATTTTGAGTTTCAAAAGGATTAGTCATACTGACTATACCGAGCGCTACGGAGGCAACGGAAAGAACTGTTGTAACAATCCATGAATGAGGCATTGCGGCTGCCACATAAAAAGCGTTTACAAGATTTACAATTCCGCCCACAAGCAGGAAAATGCCCATCAAGAACACAATAACAGAAATTATCTGCCTATATGCCAGGCAGATGATCACGCCGGAAATCACCGCAATAATACCGAGTGTAAGCGTTAGGGTAAAGCGGCGTTTAACAATATAATTTATTATTGCAAACACGCCGCAGGCGATAAACGCGCCGCCGATAAAAAGCGATGTATACGCAAGCATTTTATCAGGAAACGCTATAAGCAATGAGCCGAGAACAGCGCACACAATAATTAAGATTAAAGAATATTTTTTTATTTCGGTTAAAATTTTTCTCATAAAAGCAAAGCGCCTTTCTTTTTATTATTCTTATTACTTTTTATTATTCATATTATTTGATAAAAAATCTTTTTAAAACAAAAGGGCGGTTACTGCCGCCCTTTTAAATTAGTTATTTTCGCTTTCTGAGATTATTTTTTGGGAAATATGCTCGGGGCATCTTTCATATCTTGCAAATTCAGCCTCAAACGAACCTCTGCCCTGCGTTATCTGGCGCATTGCGGTAGAGAATGTTGCCATCTCCGCCTGAGGTATTTCAGACATTATTTCCTGCATACCGTCCCCGCTCGGGGTCATACCGAGAACTCTGCCGCGGCGCTTATTAATATCACCGATAACATCGCCCATAGCGTCATCATTACAGGTTACCTTAACAGTCATTATAGGCTCAAGAAGGATTGGGCCGGCTTTTGAAACGCCCTCTTTAAACGCAAGAGAAGCCGCCATTTTGAAACTCATTTCACTTGAGTCAACAGGGTGATAAGAACCGTCGTACAAAGTGGCTTTAATGCCCACCATTGGATAACCGGCAAGAACGCCTTTTTCCATACATTCATTAAGTCCCTTTTCAACAGCCGGGAAAAAGTTTTTAGGCACTGAACCGCCTACAATTCTTTCCGCAAACTCAAGTTTATCGCAGGTACTCGGCTCAAATTCAATAAATACATCGCCAAACTGCCCGTGGCCGCCGCTCTGCTTTTTATGACGGCCCTGCGCCGAGACTTTTTTGGTAATTGTTTCTCTGTACGCAATCTTCGGCGCGGAGAGTTCAACATCAACGGAAAATTTAGATTTCAGTTTTGAAACCGCAACATCTATCTGCTGCTCGCCGAGTCCTTTAATAATCTGCTCGTGCGTTTCATTATTTACAGAAAATTCAAGGCTCGGGTCTTCTTCACAAAGGCGGGACAGACCTGAGGCAATCTTTTCCTCATCGCCTTTTTTAACTGCTTTAACAGCCATTGAATAAGTTGGGTGCGGTGTTGCTACACCGTCCGCCCTGATTATTTTATCAGCACTGCAAAGCGTATCGCCCGTATTAAATCCGGAAAGTTTAACAACGGCGCCTATATCGCCTGCCGGAATTTCTGCGCAATCCATCTGCTTAGCGCCGAACATAGTAACAATTTTGCCCATTCTTTCCTCTTTGCCTGTACGCTCGTTATACGCTGAAACAGACGGCGTTATTTTTCCGCTAAGCACTTTAAAGAATGAGAGTTTGCCTATAAACGGGTCAGCAACGGTCTTAAAGCATACTGCGGCAAGAGGCCCGTTAGAATCCGCTGTAAGTTCAACAGGCTCATCGCCGCTGATGGCGTACTCAGACTTCGGCGCCGGGCAGACTTCCGCAATAAAATCAAGCAGCAAATCGCACGCCGCACCGCTGAGGCCGCTGACTGCGAAAACAGGAATAATAGAGCCGTCCGCAACACCGATTTGCAGGCCTTTAATACGGTCCTCTTCAGTAAGTTCCTCACCTGCGAAATATTTTTCCATAATATCCTCATCAGTGCCGGCAACAGCCTCATTAAACACTTCTTTAATAGCGTCAAACCTTGCGGCATCATCATGGCTGATGTCAACCTCGGACACTTTAGCGCCGTTATAAGCATATGCTTTTGAATTAATCATATTATAGTAAGCGGCAACTTTTCCGTCTTTAATAACCGGAACAACTACGGGGCACACGCTTGTGCCGAATTTAGCCGCCATTGCGTTAAATGCTTTATAAAAATCGGCTCTTTCATCATCCATTTTCGTGGCTACAAAAATTCTTGCCATACGGCGTGAACCAGCGCTTTTGAACGCTTTTTCCGCGCCGACCGCAAGACCCGAACGGGCAGAAACAACTATTAAAGCGGTTTCAGCAGCACGAATACCCTCTGCGGCGCCCTCGGCGAAATCAAAAAGACCCGGAGTATCAAGAATATTGATTTTTTTGCCTTTATACTCAACAGGCGCTACGGCGCAGGAAACGGAAATTTTCCTTTTCTTTTCCTCGGCGTCATAATCCATAACGGCGGTGCCGTCCTCAACTTTACCCACTCTTTCCGTTGCGCCTGCAACGCCGAGTAGGGATTCCGCCAAAGTGGTCTTACCCTTTGAGGCATGACCGGCAAGAACGATATTTCTTATGTTTTGAGCATCATAAATTTTCATAAAACAACCTCTTCTATTACAGGCATTTTACCGCCCGATTAACAAAATATTTGTTTACATTGTATAA
This sequence comes from uncultured Eubacterium sp., assembly GCA_944380635.1. Lineage (GTDB taxonomy): Bacteria > Bacillota > Clostridia > Oscillospirales > Acutalibacteraceae > Eubacterium_R. The sequence continues at coordinate 10,439 of CALWID010000037.1, forward strand.
TAATTTTTATTAGTTGTCAATTTTTTATGTTAATTTTAACTATTAAGACAATATTTTTTAACTTTTGTATAAAAATTAAGAATTTTTTTGGTAATTTTACACATATCAGGGCTGTCCTTAAATTTATATTAAATTTTTCAAAAAATATGAAAAAAATGTTGCAAACCGTACCCGGGCATACTATAATATAGCCGCATTGTATCCGCAGGGGTAACGGTTCCCCGGGTACCCGGCTGTTTGTGTTTGCAGGCGGGAATTTGGAGCAGTAGCAGAAAGGAAATTGAATATGAACAAAAACACAAAAAAAATCGTTGGCGTGGCACTGTTCACAGCCATAGTGGTTGTTTTACAACTGCTGGGAAGTTTTATCAGATTTGGTCCGTTTTCCATTTCGCTTGTGCTTATACCCATTGTTGTGGGCACGGCGCTTTACGGAATCGGCGCAGGCGTTTGGCTTGGATTGGTTTTCGGCGTTACGGTTCTTGCATCCGGCGACGCAAGCGCTTTTTTAACAGTAAGCGTGCCGGGAACGATAATTACCGTGCTTGCAAAAGGCGCGGCGGCAGGGTTGCTTGCAGGAGCAGTTTACAAAGCACTTGAAAAGAAAAACAAAACTCTTGCAACTATATGCGCGGCTATAGCGTGCCCGATAGGAAATACGGGAGTATTCCTTATAGGCTGCCTGATATTCTTTATGCCCACCATTGAAGGCTGGGCGGCGGCAATTGGAATGGAATCCGCAGGAACATATATGATAACAACGCTTGTAGGTTTCAATTTTATATTTGAACTGCTTGTAAATATCATTTTAAGCCCCATAATCGTTAGGCTGATAGGGCTTGGAAAAAAAGAAATAAAGGCATAATTAAAGAGCGGCTGAAACATTCAGCCGCTCACAGGCTGTCGATAAAGTCGGTTGCACCGCGCGTAGATAAAAGCAAAACAAACAATTTTAAAAAATAAAATAAAACACAATTTACAATATTTTAGTTAAAGCATATATT
>CALWID010000038.1 GCA_944380635.1 uncultured Eubacterium sp.
AAACCTCCTATGGTAGTTTTCATTCTACCATAGGAGGTGCTTTTTTTCTATTGTCCGTTTTTCACGGTCTTGTTCATAAAGGAGCGCTTTTTTATTAACTAAAATTAGAAATATGAATAATATAAATTCAGCCGCGGCGGAATTTAAAATCCGGCTTTTGCATTTTGTGAGCAGAATCAGTACGATGGTACTGCCCAAAGTTGCCGAAAGCCGGAAATAATTTGGTTTTAAACGGTTGCTTTGCGCGTGTGCCGCGTTAAAAATTTCGGCATACGCAGGCATATCTGTAATTTTATGTTAAAGTTCATACAGCCTTTTTGCGTTTTGGGCGGTTATGTTAAGCAATTCCTGAGCCGATATTCCAAGTTCGCCGCCGAGTCTTTCGGCAATATACGGAATAAAACTGCTGTCATTTCTTTTACCTCTGCACGGCACGGGCGCAAGGTAAGGGCAGTCCGTTTCAAGCACAAGTCGCTCTATCGGTATTGCTTTTGCCGCCTCTATGCTCTTGCGCGCGTTTTTAAAGGTGGCAACGCCGTTCAAACCGATATACATACCCATCTTAACTATTTCTTTTGCCGTTTCGGCAGAGCCGGAAAAGCAGTGCAAAACGCCCTTGGGCTTATACTTCTTTAAAATTTCCAGCGTGTCGGCGTGCGCTTCTCTGTCGTGCACTATAACCGGCATATCAAGTTTGTTTGCAAGTTCGCACTGAGCGGCAAAAAACTCTTTTTGCACTTCTTTGGAGGACGCCATCCAGTGGTAATCAAGCCCTATTTCGCCGATTGCAACGCATTTTTTTTGCTTTGCGTATTGCTCAACCATTGCCAGGTCGTCTGCATTAAGCCCCTCAAGATTTTCCGGGTGGAATCCCGCCGCGAAATAAATATAATCGTATTTTTCGGCAAGTTGAGCGTTAAAGCGCGTGGTTTCAGGGTCGCACCCGCAACTCACAACTCCTATAATTCCCTTTTGCGGCAGGCTGTTAAGAAGTTCGTCCCTGTCCCCGTCAAACTGCGGGTCATCGTAATGGCTGTGCGTGTCAAATATATTGTTATACATATGGCAATAAATCCCGATAGTGTTATATGCTTTTATCTAAGGCGCATACCCGGCTCAAGGTCGTCTGCAAACATAACTTTAACGCCGCCGTCAGCCGTGTCCGCCGCAAGCAGCATTCCGTAACTCATTTCGCCGCAGAGTTTTGCCGGTTTAAGATTTGCAACTATAACAACTGTTTTTCCTATTAAATCCTCCGGCTTATACCACTGCGATATTCCGGAAACAATCTGCCTTTTTTCGGCGGTGCCGTCGTCAACAATCAATTTAAGCAGTTTTTTGGATTTTTTAACAGGCTCGCACTCAAGCACTTTTGCCGCCCTTAGTTCAATTTTTGAAAAATCATCAAAATTTATCTCAGGCGCTTTTTCCTCTTCCTTTTTATCGGCTTCAGAATTGCTTTGCGCCTCTTTTTCCGCCTCTTTCATCTGCATTTTAATCAGGGCGTTTAATTCGTCTATCTCTTTGTCGGCGTCAATTCTCGGGAACAGCGGCGCGCCTTTCTTAACTGTAACATTAAGCGGCAGCACACCGGTTTTCCCCGCATTTTCATAAGTGATTAGCGATTCGTCCGCTCCTATTTGTTCCCATACTTTCGGCATGGTGGACGGCATAAAGCAGGAGAGCAGCGTTGTGCAGATTCTTATAGTTTCAAGCAGGTTGTAAAGCACGCTTGCAAGGCGCGCCTTTTTGCTCTCATCTTTTCCGAGTACCCACGGCGTAGTTTCGTCAATATATTTGTTTGCCCTGGAAATAACTTTAAATATTTCGGCAAGAGCGTTGTTAAGTTGTGTTTCGTCAATATATTTATCCGTCTTATCCCTGAGCGCGGTTGCCATTGTAAGCAGTTCGTTATCAATCGGCTCGGGTTCTCTGTCCTGCGGCAAGGTGCCGCCAAAGTATTTTTCCACCATTGCAACCGTTCTTGAAACAAGATTGCCAAGGTCGTTTGCAAGGTCTGAATTTATCCTGTTTATCATTATCTCGTTGGAGAAAGAACTGTCCGCGCCGAGCGCCATTTCACGCAGAATATGGTATCTTATGGCGTCGCACCCGTATCTTTCGCCAAGCACAAACGGGTCAACAACATTGCCGAGCGATTTGCTCATTTTCTGGCCGTTAAAAGTTATCCAGCCGTGAACGGCAAGGTGTTTCGGCAGGGGCAGGTCAAGCGCCATAAGCATTGCGGGCCATATAATGGCGTGAAAACGCATAATGTCCTTCGCAACCATATGCACATCTGCCGGCCAGTATTTATCAAAATCGTTATATTTATCATTTTCATAGCCAAGGGCGCTGATATAGTTTGAAAGTGCATCTATCCATACATAAACAACATGCTTTTCATCAAATGTAACAGGTATTCCCCAGGTAAAAGAAGTTCTTGAAACGCAAAGGTCTTCAAGCCCCGGCTTAATGAAATTATTTACAAGTTCAACCGCTCTTGTTTTAGGGCGCAGATAATCCGTTTCGGTAAGCAGTTTTTCAATTCTGTCTGCAAACGGCGCCATTTTAAAGAAATATGCCTCTTCGGAAGCGTCGGTTACTTCTCTGCCGCATTCCGGGCATTTTCCGTCTACAAGTTGGCTTTCCGTCCAGAAACTTTCGCACGGGGTGCAGTATTTGCCAGTGTATTTGCCCTTGTAGATATAACCCTTGTCATAAAGTTCCTTAAATATCTTCTGAACAGTCTTAATGTGGTAATCATCAGTTGTGCGGATATATCTGTCATAACTGATATTCATATATTTCCACAATTCTTTAAATCTGGCAACTTTTTCATCAACATATTCTTTGGGCGTAATGCCTTTTGCCGCCGCTTTCTGCTCTATTTTAAGCCCGTGTTCGTCAGTACCGGTAAGGAACATAACATCCTTGCCCTGAAGTCTTTTATATCTTGCTATTGAATCGCAGGCAACCGTTGTGTAGCAGTGGCCTATGTGCGGATTTCCGGATGGATAATATATCGGCGTAGTAATATAAAATTTTTCTTTTTTTTCTGGCATAATTAATCACCTCAGGTTACAAAATGAATTAAAATTATTAACGCCTTACTGTATCCCGATAAGGCGTTAACTGCGATAACAGCCGTCTCAAAATTATGCCGCAGGCAGATTTTGAGGGCAATATAATCCGTATTAGCGTGAATTTTCACACTAATATCTCCCTATACGCTTAAACAAGCGAGAATTCTGTTTTCGCGCCTGTTTCTCTTATTGTTTCCTCGGCACGGCCTGTTATAAGGTCTACCGCAACGGAAGCATACCTTTCGCCGTTATAATTAACGGAAAAATAATTTAATCCGTTTTCCTCAACCGTGCTGTTTATCTCGTAATCACTGCCGTAATGAATCTGAAGCGCGTCCATAGCCTCTCTGACAGTCAGCGGTAAAGAATATCCCGTAACCTGAGCGGTAGTGCCCTGCCGTGTGGTTTGAGCGCTTGTGCTTTCTGCTGTTTGCGATTCTGATTCCGCGGTGTCGGATTCTTCCTCTTCTTGAGTTTGCGTTTCGGAAACCTGCCCGCTCACGGTTTCGCTTTCCAGCTCTGCGCTTTTATCGGCTGAGCCAAAGTAAAGCCAAGATACAATACCTATTACAGCAACGATAATGATTATTATAACGGCTGCCGCCGCCTTTTTACCTTTGCTCATAATTTATTCACCATATTAACGCGGCGTTATACAAGCGACGCCGCAGCCTTGTCCAGCATAAGCGTAACATTTGTGTGGAACTGAAGTACGGATGCGGGGCACATAGGCGTAACATTGCCGTCTATAAGTTGCTTTATTGCCTTCGCTTTGTTTTCGCCTATGGCGATTATCAGTATCTTTTTTGCCTGCATAATTGAGCCTATACCCATTGTTACCGCCTGAGTCGGCACTTCTTCTATTGATTTAAAGAAACGGCTGTTGTCTTTAACGGTGCTCTCTTTAAGAGTTACAACATGGCTCCAGCGCTGAAAGCAGTCTGCCGGCTCGTTAAAAGCAATATGGCCGTTTGAACCTATTCCCAGAAGTTGAATGTCTATTCCGCCGGCGGCTTTTATTTTTTCCTCATACCTGCGGCATTCCTCTTGAGGGTCTTCGGCGTTTCCGTCAAGAAAATTAATGTTTCCCTCCGGGATATTAATGTGGTCAAAAAGATTTTCGTGCATAAAACTATGGTAAGAATTTTTGTCATTAACATCAAGGTTAACATATTCGTCAAGATTAAAGGTTGTTACCTTTGAAAAATCAACAACGCCTTTTTTGTAAAGTTCTATCATCTGGCCGTAAGGTTTAAGCGGCGTTGAGCCTGTTGCCAAGCCGAGAACGCTGTTTGGCTTTTGCAATACCTGGCCGCACATATAGTTGCCTGCCGCAATTCCTATCTGCTCTTCATTGTCATAAATAAGTACATTCATAATCCGTACCTCCTTATTATTTCTTTTAATTAATAATATTATAAACTAATTAATTTCCCTGTCAATTATTAATTTGGGCGGCTCTGCGTTTTTTTGCGTGTTCGGCAATAATTACAGCCGCGAATATAAATAATGCGCCAAGCAGCGCCCCCGCGGTATCAATAGCCCAGTCCTGCACCCTGCACGCTCTGCCGTCAACAAAAATCTGGTGAATTTCGTCCGTAACTGCATAAAGGGAAGCGCATAAAACGGCAAAAGGCGTTTTTGTTTTTCCGAATTGTATGTAAAACGCAAGGGCAAATAAAAATCCAAGCCCCGCAAACTCGGTAAAATGAGCGCTTTTGCGCACCATAAAATCAGTTATAAAGCCGTCCCCGAATATGCTTTGAAAAAATTTAAGAAATATGTCGCTCTGAGCGGAGGACTCAAGCGCAGTGCGCGATGAAAACCAAAATATCACCGCCATACATAAGGCACATAATGCCCAGCAAATTATTTTTGACGGCAGGGAGAAGGTTTTTTCGTTGTTTAAATCCTTATTCTCTTGTTGCATTTATAAATGAAACCCTCCCTGAACCCGGGTGAAACTGTACTCCGCTTACGCCTTTTGCCTGAGCGTAATAGCAGGATTCATAAAATACGGGCAGAAAACTATAATTTTGGTATAATTCTTCTTCACATTCTCTGCATGCTTCGGCAAGGCCTGCCGCGTCTGCCGACGATGCGTCGGCAAGAGCATCGTTGAATCCGCTGCTTTCAATATATGCGTAAGATATGCCGGAAAAGGTCTGTAAAAACGCCACCGGGCTTGTTGAGTTTGCCTCATATGGGTAAAGCGCAATATCATAATCAGATACCGCAACACGGGATTTCATTTCGCTTTCCGTCAGCGTTTCTATTACCATGGAAAAATCAATGTCGTTTTCGTCAACGCTTGAAACAGCGCCGATGCTCGCCTGTATGCTCTGCACAAGTTGCCTTGCGGCGTCCTCCATATAATCCGGCACAAGCAGGGTTATTTCCTGAGTGTATATCTCCTCATCAGAAATAACTTTGCGCCACAATTCTTCTGCGGCGGCAGCGTCAGGCTCTTCCGTAACAGCCGCAACAGATGTGTTGTACTGCGCGCCGTTTGCCGTGCATGTAGGCGGCACATATCCTGTTGCCTGCTGAAGATACGGGAAATCCTCATAATCTATTCCGGAAACGGAAAGGCACAGCGCGCGCCTTGCGTCTTTTGCCGCAAATAATCCGCTGTTGCTGTTTATAACAAGCATCCAGGTTATATTGCTGTAAGGCGTCATTGTAACGCCGCTGTTTTCGTCAATTTCGCTGCTTTCATATCCTCTTATATAAGCGGCGTCATAATATCCGCTCAGCAGGTCCTCGGAAAGGTCGGTGTTTTCGTCAACTATATTAAGCGTAAGGTCTGTTGCCTTAGGCTTTGTCGGCCCGGCATATTCTTTGTTTGCCGCAAGAATGTAAGATGAGTCAAGTATGTTCGTAATATAAAACTGGCCGTTAAACATTGTGTATTCAAGGTCAAGACCGTATCTGCCGTCGGTCGCCTCAAAAAATTCCCTGTTGCACGGCATGGCAACGGCAGTGCTCATTGTTTCAAGAAAACTGTCGTCAGGTGCGGAAAGATTAATGGTAAGCGTATATTTTCCCGAGGCGGTAACGCCAAGAGTGCTTTCGTCAGCCGAACCGGAATGAACTTCAGGCGCGTTCATAATTGAAGATATGGTTGAGTAAAGCGGGCACTGGGTAAGGTCGTCCGCAGCGCGCTGAAGAGCAAAAACAAAATCATCCGCGGTAATTTCCGGGTTGTATTTCTCGCCCATTTTTTCCGCCACGGAATCATAAATATGCCATCTAAGCCCCTGATAAAGTTGAAAAGTATATGTTTTTCCGCCGTTGCTTACTTCCCAACTTTCAGCGCAGCCCGGCGTTATATTACCGCTGTCATCGCAGCGAACAAGGCCTTCAAAGCAGTTTTCAGCCACAAGAAATTCATCTTCCGTTGACGCCACCTGAGGGTCAAAACTGTTTATATTTCCGCTGAAGGGGTATATCAAATCTATGGATTCTTCTGAATCTGAACAGCCCGCAAAGGTGAGGGCAAGTAATGTAAACGCAAGTATTGCCGCAATTATTTTTTTCACACTAATCACCATAGCCTTAGGCTGCAAGCAGTAAATTTAAAATTAGAATTATTAGCGCCTTATTGCAGCCTGATAAGGCGCGCGCGGTGTTTCAGCCGCCTCAAAATTATAATAGTACATAGGAAATTTTGACGGCATTGCAATTTAACAGTGTTGTTTTCGCTCCGGTCACCGCTTAAATCAGTTATAATATTATATCAAATGTTATCCGTTTTGAAAAGATACAATATATATATTTTTAAACATTTTATTTTAAACATCTCTAATTGTACGCCTTTTTGTGCGAGCGCTTTTTGCCGTAACCGTTATATTTCCGCAGGGAAATTTTAATGCTAAAAAAAGGCAGTTTTTGGCTAAAATTTAAAACGCCCGGCGCAGTGTTACAAAAAGTTTTTGGAAAAATCCTTATTATTTAAAAATAATTGTTGACTTATTAAAATTTAAAGTATATGATATAAGCCACCATTGAAAATGGAAAGTGTGCCCTTTTTGAAAAAAGCCTTTTTGCGGCGGTTCAAAACAGCGCTTTTCAAGCGGCTGAATTTATAAAAAGAGCGCATTTTCAGTGCTTTTCAGAAATTCTCAAAAGAAACGGAGTGATTACCTTTATGGTAAATGTAAAGGATGTTCAGTTCGGCACAACAACAAGAAAGAGTTTTGCTAAGATAAACGAAGTTATGCAGATGCCAAATCTTATTGAGGTGCAGAAGAAGTCCTACCAGTGGTTTCTTGACGAAGGTATGCGTGAAGTGTTTCGCGATATCGGCTCAATAACCGATTACACAGGCAACCTTGTGCTTGATTTTATTGATTATTCAATGAACGAGCCGCCTAAGTATACAATTGCTCAGTGCAAGGAACTTGACGCCAATTACGCGAAGCCGCTTACGGTAACCGCCCGCCTGCTCAATAAGGAAACGGGTGAGGTTAAGGAAAATAATGTTTATATGGGCGATTTCCCGCTTATGACGGACGCGGGCACCTTTATTATAAACGGAGCGGAAAGATGCATAGTTTCCCAACTTGTACGCTCACCCGGCGTTTATTATCATATGGACCACGATAAAACGGGTAAAGAACTTTATACCAATACCGTTATCCCAAACAGAGGCGCGTGGCTTGAATATGAAACAGACGCTAATGACCTTTTCTATGTAAGAATAGATAAAAACAGAAAAATATTTATCACCACTTTCTTAAGGGCTCTCGGCCTCGGCAGCGATGATGAAATCAGAGAATTTTTCGGAAATGATGAACGAATCGAAGCCACAATAGAAAAGGATACCACCAAAAATACGGAAGAGGCGCTGATTGAAGTTTATAAAAAACTGCGCCCGGGCGAGCCGCCTACGCTTGAAACTGCACAGGCTCACCTTGACGGTCTTTTCTTTGACCCGCGCCGCTATGACCTTTCAAGAGTCGGCAGATATAAATACAATAAAAAACTTGCTATCAGCGACAGATTAATCGGCTGCACTCTTACACAGCCCGTTATCTCACCTCAGGGCGAGTTTCTTGCGGACGCCGGCGAGAAGATTGATAAGGAAAAAGCGCTGGAGATTGAAAATGCCGGCGTTATGTACGCTTTTGTTGACGCTGACGGCACAGAAGTTAAAATCGTTTCAAACGGTATGGTTGACATCAATAAATATGTTGATTTTGACTGCAAGCCTTACGGCGTAAACGAGAAAGTATCTTACAGAGTGCTTTCCGAACTGCTTGAAAAATGCGGCGATGACCAGGAAATGCTGAAAGAAGAAATCAGAATCCACGCCGATGAACTTGTTCCGAAACATATTATCACGGATGATATTTTCGCTTCTGTTTCTTATCTTATAAACATTGCGCACGGAATAGGCACAACTGATGATATAGACCACCTCGGCAACCGCCGAATCAGAGCGGTGGGCGAACTCCTTCAGAATCAAATGAGAATCGGTTTCTCAAGAATGGAAAGAGTTATACGCGAAAGAATGACTCTTCAGGCTCAGGATAATGGCGATGAGATTACGCCCCAGGCGCTTATCAATATACGACCCGTTGTTGCGGCAATCAAAGAGTTTTTCGGTTCTTCTCCGCTCTCTCAGTTTATGGACCAGAATAACCCGCTTGCGGAACTTACTCATAAGAGAAGACTTTCCGCCCTCGGCCCCGGCGGTCTTTCAAGAGACAGAGCCGGATTCGAAGTCCGCGATGTTCATTATACCCATTATGGCAGAATGTGCCCCATTGAAACTCCCGAAGGTCCTAATATCGGACTTATCTCTTACCTTGCGTGCTACAGCCGCCTTAACGAATACGGATTTATTGAGGCGCCTTACCGCAAAGTGGATAAGGAAACCGGCGTTGTAACATCAGAAGTTGTTTATATGACTGCTGATGTTGAGGATAATTATATTGTTGCTCAGGCAAACGAGCCGCTTGATGAAAACGGCAGATTTATGAATAAGAGAGTTACCTGCCGCCACAGGGATGAGTTTATCACCTGCGAGCCGGAAAAGGTAGACTTTATGGATGTTTCGCCAAAAATGGTAGTTTCCGTTGCTACGGCAATGATTCCGTTCCTTGAAAATGATGACGCAAACCGTGCTCTTATGGGCGCCAACATGCAGAGACAGGCTGTTCCGCTTCTTAAGACGGAAGCCCCGATAGTCGGCACAGGTATGGAATATAAAGCCGCTTATGACTCCGGCGTTGTGGTTATTGCTAAGCGCGGCGGTACTGTTACTTCCGTAGACGCCAGAACTATTGAAATCACCGTTAAAAAAGGCGATGTTGACAGATATGAACTTGTTAAGTTCAGCGGCTCAAACCAGGATACCTGCATAAATCAAAGACCTATTGTTTCTCTGCGCCAGAAAGTTGAGGCGGGTCAGGTAATAGCGGACGGTCCCGCAACTTCAAATGGTGAAATCTCACTCGGCAAGAATGCTCTTATCGGCTTTATGACCTGGGAAGGTTATAACTATGAGGACGCTGTTCTTATAAACGAAAAAATGGTGCGTGAAGATGTTTACACCTCAATTCATATTGAGGAGCACGAGGTAGAGGCAAGAGATACAAAACTCGGCCCTGAGGAAATCACGCGCGATATTCCGAATGTCGGCGAAGACGCTCTTAAAGATTTGGATGAAGACGGTATTATCCGCGTCGGCGCAGAAGTCCACACGGGTGATATTCTTGTCGGCAAAGTAACGCCCAAGGGCGAAACGGAACTTACCGCCGAGGAAAGACTTCTCCGCGCTATTTTCGGCGAAAAAGCAAGGGAAGTTAGAGATACTTCACTTCGTGTTCCCCACGGCGAATACGGCATTGTTGTTGATGTTAAGCATTTTGACCGCAAGGATTGCGAGGAACTCAGCCCAGGCGTAAACAAGAAAGTAAGAATATATATTGCCCAGAAGAGAAAAATTCAGGTGGGCGATAAAATGGCGGGCCGCCACGGTAACAAGGGCGTTGTTTCCCGCGTTCTTCCTCAGGAAGATATGCCTTTCCTGCCGGACGGCAGACCGCTTGATATTGTTCTTAACCCTCTCGGTGTACCTTCCCGTATGAATATCGGTCAGGTACTTGAGGTTCACCTCGGATACGCCGCAAAGGCGCTCGGGTGGAAGATGTGCACGCCTGTATTTGACGGCGCTCATGAGGACGATATTCGCGAATGTCTGCGCCTTGCAGGCCTTTCGGAAGACGGTAAAACCGTTCTTACGGACGGCAGAACAGGCGAAAAATTTGATAACCCCATTACCGTGGGTTATATGTATTACCTTAAACTTCATCACCTTGTTGAT
>CALWID010000039.1 GCA_944380635.1 uncultured Eubacterium sp.
AATGAAGAAGGCGAAGTTTCCGCTGTATACAGAATCTGCGCGGCGCCCGCACCAACAGACAGCCTTAAAGCAAGCGCAACAGGAAATACAATAACAGCAACATGGGTGGAACAAGCATCACACGGATATTACATTCAGTGGTCAACAGATGAAACTTTTACAAATAATGTTAGCGGAACATTTATTAATGGCTCAGCCTCAACAAGTTACACAATAAATGTTGCAAATGCTCAGGATTATTATGTAAGAGTTAGAGCGTGGAAATGGTATCAGGGCAGCAGAGTTTACAGCGATTTCTGCGAGCCGGTCAGCGTATCAAAATAAAAATCATTTATTAATATTATTAGTAAAAGGAGCGGACTTTTTAGTCTGCTCCTTTTTGTTAAATTGTTATCAGAGTAAAAAAGCAAAAAATATGGAGCGGACGAAAATCCGCTCCATTTCACGGCGTAAAGCCGGTTTTATCACCGGGGGTGTTGGTGGCGATAAAAACATTATTATTTTAACATATTGATTTTTAAAAATGTTAATTTATGCAAAAAAATAGAAAAAATATGTAAAATTATGCACAAAAAACATTTTTTACAGGAAATTGCGTACAAAAAATATACCAAATAACAATTAAATATAAACTTATTTGATTGTTTAACATAGTAATAAGTTTTTTTGCGAAATCATTGCTTAAAATCAAAATCATCTTAAAATTCCGTAACCTCTTTTTGCGCTTCGCCGGAAAGATAGGCTATTTTAAGCGCGCCGCAAAACACCTTAAATTATTTATCCTGAGCAATAATATTTACATTGTTTTGCGCGTTGGTTTTTGAATCGTTTTCCTGCCCAATATATGCACTGTAATCAATCCATTCATAAAACTCGCCAAAGCCGCCGCTTGGCCGCTGCCTTGAAACAGTTGTTAAAACCGATTCCGGGTATTCAGCGCCGCTCAGGCTTATGCGGGTAAAAGTCCCGTTTGGGTAATAGGCGTAAAACATATCATTGAAAACCGCGCAATCATAATCCGCAATAGGTAAATCGCCGCATTTGAATCCGTTTTTGCGTCCGTTTTCGCCGGCGGTGTTTATTATCTCTCCTTTAGTAATGTCATAATAGTTGTAATCAAGCATATTGCCGGCAGTATTCGTCATAAAAAATATTCTGTCCTCAAACATTCGGTATTCGCACATAGAGTTTGGCAAAGTGCATACGAATTCTGCCTTTTCCCGATTATCTCTGTTATCGCCAAGATAATAAGAATATATTTCATACCGGTCATTTTCCTTTGAATATCTTTTGCAGTAATACCTGTTTCGCCACAAGCCCAAAGTAGTAAAATACTGCTCTGAATCATTCTGAAAAAGCACTGCCGTTTTATCTTCTTCCTCGTAAAAGGCTGTGCTGCCCGCAAGCACCATTTCTTTTTTTACAAGGAAATCCCCGTTGCCGTTAAGCCCGCTTATCAGCAGTTTTTCAGCGCCTGTAAGCATATCTCTGCGGTATAAATTGTATGTTTGCCCGTTATCTGAATTTTCTTTCACAAGATAGTAAATCTTGTTGTGAAAAACGGTAAATGAAGTTATATTCGCATTGCCCTGCGTCATTAATTTCATTTCACTGCTTTTATCTGTTAAATCAATTCTTGCAATGTATTCCACGGCGTAGTTTTGAGTGTTCTCTGTTGTTATATAATACATATAATTGCCATATATAAACGGTTCCGCAAAATCCATCTTTTCAATTCCCGTGTATTCGTATGCAGCGGAAATCGAATCGCTGTTTGTTTCAATTATGAAAAAATCGTTTTGCCTTGAAAGGCAGAAAAAATCTCCGTATTGGGAAAACATACGCTGCTGAGCGGCAAGGCTGTATTCGCCGGTGTCAATCTTTTCTTTTTTCGGCACACATAATATTGCGCTTTGCAGTATCAGCAATAACGCTAAAATAATTAAGGGCGCTTTTAAATGTGTTATTTTCATTATGTATCCTCCAAAATTAACGGCAGTTCATTATTTCGGCGCCGTGCTCATCTAAAAGTTATTGCGGCGTCAATTGCAATACTGACGGCATTGCATATTATATACAGCACAACGCACAGGGCAAAATACCGCTTGTATTTTTTCGATTGCTCGGGTGTGATGTTTTCCGCCTTTGTCGGTGCTGATTTTATACGCTTTGCCGCATATACTATCAGCCCCGGTAACCCGAATAAGAATATGAGTTCATATACATATGTTTTTTCTTTAACGCCATGCGATTTGTTATAAAAATATACGGGAAAACTCAAGAGCAGCCCGCATATTATAATTGTTGCAGCAATCAACGCGTATCTGTATATCTGCGCTTTAAGATAGGGGCTTTCGGAAACGGAATCTATAATTTTTTTATGATTTCCTCATTGCTCATTGTAATCACCGTTTTCCTTTTCATCACTGCCGGATTTCAGTTTCAGTATCGCATTATAAAAAGATTCGTTATTTTGCAGTACAAATGTAAAAACAAGGGAGTTCATAATTTCAAGATAAATAAACTGCCCGTAAGCAGGGATTCCCATAAAATGAAAATATGAGGCGTTTCTGTTTTTGCGGTAATTATAAGAATCGTGTTTAGGCATTAATATATTGCTTATTTCCCATACTCTGAATTTATACTCTTTGCCGTACCTTAGATAGGGTATAAAATTTTGCATATTGCGCTTGTAAGAAAATACGGTTTTTATAATAACTGTTGAATCGTCATAAAGTTTTACTCCGGTATTTTTGCAATAGCAGAACACCAGATATATCACCGCAAGTATTGCGCCTATAATAATGTATAAAAGTATTGACCATATCCACAAATACTGATAACCGGTTAGTTTAAATATGATTTTGTCTGCAGCGATGGCAACCGCAAAATAAAACGGTGAAAGTCTTGCCAAAAAAATTGTATTGGCAGATATCGCCAAAAAAAACTGCTTAATGCCACCCTTAATTCCGCCGTAATCAAACGGAAAAAATTTATAGTTCGGTGATTCTCTCCTTGAATCTTTATTTTTCATATTTATTCCTCACTGCTGCAATAATGTGTTCTGCTGCGCTTTTATCGTCTGCTGTCTCTTATTTTAGTATATAATTTTAAATTGCACTTTGCAACAATAAGAATTTAAAAAGCAAATAAATAGCAAAATTATTCAGGGCATAGCATATAATGATGACTGCCGAATGATTATTCTTTTTTAGCGCAGGCAGTAAACATTTATCTTTGAGAGCAGTTTATTACTTTAAATTTGTATTAAATTGATAAAAAAATAACGAAATATTGAAAAATTTTATATAAAGAGTATAGATTTTTGTTAAAAAATATAGTAAAATAAAATTCAATTCTTTTTCAAAATTTGGGGGAAATATATGAAACAAATGCTTACTGACGAAACCCGCAGCCAGCGGGAAAAATTAAACAAGGTGTTTCAAAAATACAAAGATACGCCGGGCAAACTTATGCCCGTTTTGCAGGAGGCTCAGGATATTTACGGCTACTTGCCCTATGAGATACAGCAAAGAATATCCGAGGCGCTTAATATTCCCATTTCGGATGTGTACGGCGTTGCGTCTTTTTACAGCCAGTTTAATCTTACGCCAAAAGGAAAGCACAGAATATCTGTCTGCCTCGGCACGGCGTGCTATGTTAAAGGCGCAAACAAAGTGCTTGAGCGTATTGAGGAGAAACTCGGCATAAAAAACGGCGAGTGCACGGAGGACAGAATGTTCAGCATTGATTCCTGCCGGTGTGTAGGCGCGTGCGGACTTGCGCCCGTTATTATGATAGATGACGAAGTGTACGGCAACCTTGATGTTAATAAGGTTGACGCTATTCTTGATATGTATATGGAAAACGAGAAGGGCGGTGAGTCTGATGACGATAAATGAACTAAATGAAATAAGAGAAAAAAACAGGGATATAGTTCTTGTTCGCAAACTTGCCGTATCGGAAAGTGAAAAACTTGAAAAGAAAACGGAATACAGAAAACAGGTGCTTGTGTGCGGCGGCACGGGGTGTACTTCATCAGGCTCAAAAAAAGTGCTTAAGGCGCTGAACAGGGAACTGCAAAAGCAGGGAATAGATGATGTGCTTGTTGTCAGAACGGGCTGTTTCGGCCTTTGCTCGCTCGGCCCTATTATGATAGTTTATCCCGAGGGCTCGTTTTACAGCAAAGTAACCGCCCAGGAAATTCCGGAAATTGTTGAGGGCCACCTGAAAAAGGGCGGCAAGCCGATAAATAAATATCTTTATCCTGAAACGGTACATAAGGACGGCAGCACTATTCCGCTTGCGGAAACACCTTTTTATAAAAAACAAATGCGTATTGCACTGCGCAACTGCGGTATGATAGACCCGGAAAATATAGAGGAGGCTATCGGCGCAAACGCTTATCAGGCTTTGGCGAAAGTGCTTACTCAGATGACTCCGCAGCAGGTTATTGACGAATTGCTTGAGGCGGGGCTGCGCGGCAGGGGCGGCGCCGGTTTCCCTACCGGTCGCAAATGGTCCTTTGCCATGGCGCAGGAAAATGATGTTAAATATGTTTGCTGCAACGCAGACGAGGGCGACCCGGGCGCTTTTATGGACCGCTCAGTGCTTGAGGGCGACCCGCACGCAGTTATAGAGGCTATGGCGATTGCCGGTTACACAATCGGCGCAAAGCAGGGATATGTATATGTTCGCGCGGAATACCCCATAGCCGTTTCAAGGCTCAGAATAGCAATAGAGCAGGCAAGGGAATACGGTCTGCTCGGGAAAAATATTTTAGGCACGGATTTTGAATTTGATATTGATATAAGGCTCGGCGCAGGCGCTTTTGTCTGCGGGGAGGAAACTGCCCTTATGACCTCTATTGAGGGCAACAGAGGCGAGCCGCGGCCAAGGCCGCCTTATCCCGCGGTAAAGGGGCTTTTCGGTAAGCCGACCATTCTTAATAATGTTGAAACTTACGCAAATGTTGCGCCCATAATCCTGCGCGGCGCAAAGTGGTATTCATCAATAGGCACGGAAAAATCTAAGGGCACAAAAGTATTTGCTCTCGGCGGAAAAATCAATAATGTAGGGCTTGTTGAAGTTCCTATGGGCACAACTATCCGTGAAATTGTTGAGGAAATCGGCGGCGGTGTGCCAAACGGCAAAAAATTTAAAGCGGCTCAGACGGGCGGCCCGTCCGGCGGCTGTATCAGCGCGGATTATATGGATGTGCCCATTGATTATGACAACCTTATTGAAATCGGCTCTATGATGGGCTCCGGCGGTATGATAATACTTGATGAGGACACTTGTATGGTGGACCTTGCCAAATTCTATCTTGAATTTACGGTTGATGAAAGTTGCGGAAAATGCACTCCGTGCCGCATAGGCACCCGCAAACTGCTTGATTATCTTACAAGAATTACGGACGGCACTGCAACCGTTGAGGATCTTGATAAAATAAAGGAACTTTCAAATCATATGAAAAATTCCTCTCTCTGCGCTTTGGGTCAGACTGCGGCAAATCCGATTCTGTCCACCTTAAACGCTTTCGGCGAGGAATATCTTGAGCATATTAAAAACAAACGCTGCCCCGCCCATGTGTGCACGGCGCTGCTCTCTTTCACAATAAATCCGGAAAAATGCCGAGGCTGCACTCTTTGCGCCCGCAACTGCCCGGTAGGCGCTATAACGGGCAATGTGCGCGAGCCGCATACCATAGATTCCGAAAAATGTATCAAGTGCGGCCTTTGTATGAGCAACTGCCACTTTGAGGCAATTGAAAAGAGATAAGGGGGGCGATGAATATGGTTAAACTTAAAATTAACGGTATACCGGTTGAGGCTGAGGAAGGCACAACTATAATTGAGGCGGCAAGGCTTGCCGGAATAGATATACCGTCGTTATGCTATTTAAAGGATATAAACTGCATAGGCGCGTGCCGCGTGTGCGTTGTTGAGGTTAAGGGCGCAAGAAGCCTTGTTGCCTCTTGTGTTTATCCTGTTGAAGAAGGGCTGGAAGTATGGACTAATACGCCTAAAGTGCGCCAGTCAAGGCAGACAACTTTGGAGCTCCTGCTTTCAGAGCACCATAAAAAATGCCTTTCCTGCGTTCGCTCAGACCGCTGCGAACTGCAAAAACTCTGCAAGGATTACGGCGTTGATGAGGATAGATTCCCGGATACTGATAAACTTCAGGAAATAGATTATTCGTCCTCTTATCTTGTTAGGGACAATAATAAGTGCATACACTGTATGCGCTGTACCGCAATGTGCCACAAGCAGACGGTGGGCGTTATAGGCCCAAGAAACAGAGGCCATAATAAAACAATAGGCTGCGCGTTTGATATTCCGCTTCAGGAAACTTCATGCGTTGGCTGCGGTCAGTGCGTTGTTTCTTGCCCCGTAGGCGCGTTGTATGAAAAAACAAGCGTTCCCGATGTGTGGGAGGCGATTGCAGACCCCGGTAAAAAAGTTGTGTTTTTCACCGCTCCCGCTATACGCGCCACTTTGGGCGAGGAATTTGATTTGCCGATAGGCACAAATGTTGAAAAGAAACTGCCCGGCGCAATAAGGCGGCTTGGTGCGGACGCTGTTTTTGATATGGATGTTACCGCCGACCTTACTATTCTTGAAGAGGCAAATGAACTTGTGGACAGGATTAAAAATAAAAAACCTCTGCCTATGTTTACTTCCTGCTGCCCCGGCTGGGTAAAGTTTGCCGAGCATAATTTTCATTCTTTGTTGCCTAATCTTTCAACCTGCAAATCGCCGCAGCAAATGTTCGGCGCACTGCTTAAAACATACTATTGCGAAAAGAATAATATAAAGCCGGAGGAACTTTATGTTGTTTCCGTAATACCCTGCACGGCAAAGAAGTTTGAGATAACACGCCCGGAAATGGCTGGCGATGTTGACGCGGCAATAACAACCCGCGAACTTGCCCAGATGATAAGCGGAGCGGCAATAAATTTTAATTCGCTTAAAGATGAGGAATTTGATTCTCCGTTTGATGTTGCCAGCGGCGCAGGCGTTATTTTCGGCGCAACGGGCGGCGTTATGGAGGCGGCGCTCAGAACTGCCGCCAACATTTTGGACGGTGATTTCAAACTTGTTGATTTCAGCGAGGTAAGAGGCGTAAACGGTATAAGAACGGCTACTTATAATGTTGCGGGCATGGAAATAAAAGTTGCCGCCGCAAGCGGACTTGCAGACGCAAGAAAATTATGTGAAGAAGCAGAGAGCGGCAAATCGCCTTATCAGTTTATAGAGATAATGGCGTGCCCCGGCGGGTGCATTAACGGCGGCGGTCAGCCTATTCAAAGGGATGCCACCCGAAACACTGTTCCTATTAAAGAACTTCGCGCCAAGGCGCTTTATGATGAGGATAAAGCGCTTAAAATCAGGCGTTCGCATGATTCACCCGTTATAGAAAGGCTGTATAAAGAGTATTTCGGCAGACCAAACAGTGAAAAGGCGCATCATATTCTTCATACAACTTATACCCCCAGAGATAAGTTTTAAATAATAGTTTATAAACAGGCAGGCTGAAGGGCAATTTGCTTTTCAGCCTGTTTTTTTAAAAAAATTGTTACCTTTTTGCCCGCTCGGTTGTGTTATGGGTGAAAGGCAACAAAAGGTACCGTGCTTTTCAGTTTGTTTTGTAAATATTCAACGCGCGTGAAAGGAGGAAGAAATGAAAAAAGAAATAACAGACGATATATTCAGAGAAAAATATGAAAAATATTCAAAACTGCTTTTCAGAATAGCGTTTCTTCACCTCGGCAGCACTCATGACGCGGAAGATGTTTTGCAAAATGTTTTTATTAAACTGCTTTATTCATCTCCGGATTTTAAAGATGAGGAACACGAAAAAGCGTGGCTTATCCGAGTAACGCAAAATCACTGCAAAAACGCCCTGAAATCACGCTCAAGGCAAAGTGTGCAATTTAATGATGAAATTGCGGCGGATAAATCAAATGATATTACTGCCGCGCTTGATATAAGCACAAAAATAAAGGCTTTGCCCGCAAGTTATAAAACCGCGGTGTTCCTTTGCTATTATGAGGATATGCCTGTAAAAGAAATAGCAAAAATACTAAAAATTAGCCAGCCGGCAGTTAAAATGCGGCTGAAACGGGGAAGGGATATACTGAGGCAGGAACTGGAGGAGTACAGGTAATGAATACAGAATTTAAAAAAGCGTTTAATTCCGTTGAGCCGGACGCTTATATGGAATCAAGAATATGGGAAAATATAAAAGATAAAAAGAAAAGGCGTTTTCCGCTTAAAGCCGTTATAAGTTTTGTGTTGGCGGTTGCTGTAACAGCCTCCTGCGCCGGAGGAATATATTATAAAACCTCTTATACAAACAGACCGTTTTCCGTTATGGTGGCGTATGCCGAAGACGGCGAGGACAACTATGTTGAACTTGAGAGCGGCAGCGTTTATCTGCCGCAGTTTTCGGTAAACGCAAATACGAACTGGGTAAATGTTAATAATGAAAACGGCTTTTCCGTTTACGCGGAAAATATAAAATCCGTGCAGTATAAAAGCGAAAACGGCTCTTTTATATATGCCGACCAGTACAGAATTATAAAGGAGCAGATTAACAGAACTTATTACTCCGCCGTTATTCCCGTTTCGGATAATGACGCTGATGAAATAAATATTTTTGTTAAAAACTATACTGCACAGGCGGCGCTTGAGGATTATATGGAGCGGCACGATGTTTCCGCATACTTCAGCGGCAGTGTTGATGATGTTAACGGTTATCAGGTTGATTTTATGAAATGTGAAGATGTTATAGGATACAATACCGAGCCGGGATACGCTTTCTTCCTTTTTGACCTTGATAAAGTAAACGATTATTATTTGGTTTCGGGCGAACTTTCGCCGGACGGAGCAGACAGCGTTACGGTCAATGTTTGTGATGTGCCGCAGGAAGTGATTGAAAAAAGTTCTTACAGCGATTTGATTTTTAATCTTAAACTCGGCGAAGTAGGATATTACCCCACGGCAGTAACGGAAACCCTGCTTGATGACCCTGATGCAGATAAGAGCAAACTGCCCAGTGATAAGATTACGATAACCGTTACTTTTAACGACGGCAAAAAGGCAAGAAAAACAATTTATATTTCATATGATTCAAGCGGCGCGGCGCAGTTTGTTATAAAATAAGTTTGCAGTTTGTTATGAAATGAATTTAATATATTTTGGGCGGCTGATTTTCAGCCGCTTTTTTTTGCGCTTTTTAAAAATTTTTTTAAAAGTTTTTCAAAATATAGCCTTTTTACGCTATGAAAACCGCGTTTTTCTCCTTAATA
>CALWID010000040.1 GCA_944380635.1 uncultured Eubacterium sp.
GAAACTTTGTTATCCTTAAGAACATAAAATTCCTGCGGCTCTTCGCCTGCCGCTACTTCACGGTAATAAACATTTTCATAACCGTCAAGAGGCAACCAGCCATCTGCAATTTCATAATCTACAAGGCCCTGAGTTGTATCTTCTACCGTTACATAAACATATGCGTCTACGCTGTTGGTTACGGTTACTTTCGGGTCTTTATCCTCAGAAGTGCCGGGGATAATATCGTACTCTTTGTCCCCTGTTTCATCAAGGGCAACAGTTACCTGCTCGGTATTAAACTTGTTTACTACATCATCACTTTCAGCCTCAAGATAAGCATATGTACCGCCGCCGATTATCATTGATACGGCAAGCACTACCGCCGCTACTGAAGTGAGGACTTTGCTCTTTTTACTTCTTTCGCTTTTTGCCATTGAATTAACTCCTTTCTAAAAAGTAAAGGGTTGTAGGCGCGGACAAAAATGCCCGCGCCAAAGGGTGAAAACGCCATGAAAAGCGTTTAGGGGTTTAATTATTTATTTACAGTAACTCCGTCAGCGTCAGAAGAAATAGTTACTTCATAATCGCCTGCGCCGTTAATAACGGTAGTATATCCGCCATAAGCAGCAGCATAGATAGGCGCACGGTCTGTTTCGCCGTTATACTGAAGTGTAACATTATCAAGCGTAACTTCTGTGTTCCACGGATATGCTGTTGCGCGGTCGCCCGCAACAAGAACTGCTACAGGAACTTCGTTTCCTGAGCCCCAACCGGTGTTGTCATATTTAGCCCAGTTAGCGGAGGTATATTCAAGCGTATTAATCAGGGTTGAATCTTTAATTGTTGCCGTACCTGTACGAACTATAACAGCCTGTCGACCGGCAGTGATAGTTGAATTATCAATGGTAAGAGTACCGGGAACATTCATAAGAATAGCGGTGCAGTCGCCGTTAGGATCATCAGCAGTAAGTGATGAATTGATTACATTGATAACTACATTTTTACCGGAAGTTAGGTCTGAAGCATTTGTTGAAATGCAATAATAATCACTTGTATAAATAGTTGAATCCTCTACATTTACTGTGGCTGTATTAATGCCGTAATTAACAAGAATTGACTTGCCTTTCATATCAACTTCTGTATTGTCAAAATTAACTGTTGAGCCTTCTCCGACATTTACAGAAATATAATTGGGATTAGTATTGTCAAAATTAACAGTACCATTTGCAAAACTTATGGTTTCACCGTTAGCAACCTGCATATAGGTTGAACCATCTATTGTAAGAGTTTTTCCGTTAAGGTTAATCTGTGAATTTCCTACATTATTGATAGTAGATACATCAACACTCATATCAGTTGAAAGAGTTACAGGTTTACCGTTTGTGATTGCCTGTGTGAGTTCTTCCTCAGTTTTTACTACGCTGTCCTTACCTTCCCAAGCCGCAACAGGCTCATTGAAAGGCGCTTTCTGGATTGCGTATGCTTTGAAAGTAAGTTTCAAATCTTCTTTGCCTTCCATATCTTTGTTTTCGAGGGCGGCGTCATAGGAAACTTTGTTATCCTTAAGAACATAAAATTCCTGCGGCTCTTCTCCTGCCGCTACTTCACGGTAATAAACATTTTCATAACCGTCAAGAGGCAACCAGCCATCTGCGATTTCATAATCTACAAGGCCCTGAGTTGTATCTTCTACCGTTACATAAACATATGCGTCTACGCTGTTGGTTACGGTTACTTTCGGGTCTTTATCCTCAGAAGTGCCGGGGATAATATCGTACTCTTTGTCCCCTGTTTCATCAAGGGCAACAGTTACCTGCTCGGTATTAAACTTGTTTACTACATCATCACTTTCAGCCTCAAGATAAGCATATGTACCGCCGCCGATTATCATTGATACGGCAAGCACTACCGCCGCTACTGAAGTGAGGACTTTGCTTTTTTTACTTCTTTCGCTTTTTGCCATTGAATAAACTCCTTTCAAATATTTTATTTTAATATATTTTACCTGTTTTTAAATTTAACCTTTCCCGTTAAGGCGAACGCTATGCCGATTACAAGAGTGCACAAAATGCCGATAACCAACTGCGTATCCGGCGCGCCCGTGGCTGGGCTTACCGGGCTGCTGTCCACATAAGCGGTAGTGGTTTCCGGCTTAGCCGTTGTGCTTTCATCAGCCGGCTGAGTAGTTGGCTCCTGCGGCTGAGTATCAGGCTCTGTGGTTGGCTCTGTAGACGGCTCTGTTACTTCCTCGCCCGTAAAGGTATTTAAACAGGTATTTGACGAATCTGTAATATATGCGGAAGTGCGCCCGAAAGTTAAAAAGCACGAGCACACGAGGCAAAACAGCAAAACCGCTGCTAAAACTTTTCTGAATTTATGCTTTTTTACAAACATTCAGACTCCTCCTTCCGTATGAATATAAATAAATAACAGATTAATTAACTTCAACATAATCCGGCGTTGTGCCCTCCGGCATAAATTCGGCAACCGCAAGATCTATTGCCTCCGCCGAAGTAAGTTCAGCCGTTTGAACAGCGTAAGCCGTTGCGCTTAAAGTTCGTTCGCCTAAACTTTGGATATCCTGCTGAGTTAAATCTTCCGATACTTTTACTTGTGTAAATATCGGATTTAAAACAATATCCTGGGGCGCTTCGGACGCGTCAACGCTGCTTGCATAGATATAAAGCGTAGTGCCGTTTGCCTGAGCAACCTGTTTCCACGATTCAGTGTCAATATTAAGTGTGAATAACTCATTAAGTTCATTTTCAACACAAATAAATACATAGCAGGAATCACTGCCTTTAAGAACCGTTGGAGTAGGGTCTTTATCAAGCGTTACGCCCGCAACATATTTATAACTGTTGCTTGTAACTCTGTCGCCTTCAATTTCCTGACCGTAAGCGTCAACAGGCGCTTCATCAAGCACAATGGAAATTGCGCCGCCCGCAAATGTATTTACCACTTTTTCACTTTTATCAGAAAGCCATGAAAGAGTGGGCATCATGGAAATAGCGGCAACAAGAGCAACTGAAATCATAAATGCTAAAAATTTTTTGCTTCTCTTCAATAAGCCAACCTCCTTTCCTTTAAAATTTTGAAATACTATGTGGAAATTTCAGGATATTATTATTTATCAGCGGCAGTTTCCTGCTCCTTTTGAGCATCTGCCGAAATTTTTTCCCTCTTTTTGCGGCGTTTATCCATAATATCTCCGGCAACGGAAACAACGCCTAGCACCACAACGGCGGCAATAATATACGGCCGCGCTTCATCTGATGTTACAACACGAAAAACAGAGCCTACTTTTGGCAGGCTGAAAACTACTTTGCCAACAACATTGCCCCACAAGACCGGATTTGGGTCCTGCGACGAATTAGCGTCCCCCTTAGTGATAAAAGTTTCTTCCTCAGCGTTAACCATAGCAACACGGTGCGTTACAAGCGTGCCGTGAGCGTTCATTATATAGGTTATTACATCGCCCTCTTTAATCTGCTCTGGCGGAGTTTCCTTAACGAAAACAAGAGAATTTACAGGGTATTCAGGCTCCATACTGCCGCTTTCAACAGTAAAAAACTGAATTCCCGCAAAATGCAAAACCACAAGCGCCGCCGCCACTACAACTATTACCGTTACTATAAAAGTTGTTAAAAAACTGCTGACGGTGCCAAACACATTTTTAATTTTTTCTCTTTTTTCCATAATTCCACTCCGGATTTAAAAAGCAATAATTTAAAGCGAATTACACAAGTTTTCTTTTGTAAAAAGTATTTTTTCATATAAATTGTAAAAAGATATAAAAAATAATATGACAATAATAGAATAGGACTAT
The DNA here is from genome assembly GCA_944380635.1 of uncultured Eubacterium sp. Taxonomy (GTDB): domain Bacteria; phylum Bacillota; class Clostridia; order Oscillospirales; family Acutalibacteraceae; genus Eubacterium_R. The sequence continues at coordinate 3,812 of CALWID010000040.1, forward strand.
TTGTCCTATTTGTCAAGTATAAATTACCAACTTTATATAATTTTTCTGAGCGGGTGATATAATGCGTTTCAGAATCAGGGATCTCCGCGAAGATAATGATCTTACGCAAAAGCAGGTTGCGGGTATGCTGATGTGTGACCAATCTCTTTACTCTAAATACGAACGGGGCGAGCGTGATATACCGCTTGCGCTGGTTATTAAACTTGCGGATTTTTACGGCACAAGCATTGATTACATTGTTGGCAGAACCGACAACCCCAAAAAATACAAATAGCATTTTCAACTGAATTTTATGGTGGCAGTTGACCTTTTTCTTTATTCTACAACAGAATTATGGCGCAAAAACGCCGCACCGGCTGATAATTATCTGTTTTTCTTTCGGCACAAATATTATTAATTAAATCTATATAGACAAAAACTCCCGTTTGGTTTATAATTAACTTATAAAGCGCGGGGGTTTTTAAATTTAATTTCAAATTACCGTGCAATATTTAAGCGGCTGCGGCTATATCCTGCCAAAACCGCCTGTTACGGAAAGGTCTGAAAAATATGGATAAAAAGAAAAAGATTACCATTGCCGTTGTGGCTGTAATAATAGCGGCTGCTGTTGCCGCGGCTGTTTTCGCCATTGTAAGGCACCAGCAGGTATCTGCCAGAAACGCGGTAAACACGGAAGTTGCTATGATTAATGACCTTATTAATGAGGAATACACGGAAAATATTAACAGAGATGAATTAAACGAAATTCTGCAAAGGCGTGTTTCAAGCGGCAAATACGGCGATGTTGAGGACGCGTTTAAAAACTATATGACGGAACTTTACACCATTGTTTATGACGCTACGGACGCCGCTAACGATGACGCTTTTAACACATTTTTATCGCCTGAAAATATGGAAAATGACGGCCCGGCTTTTGAAACTTCAAAAGAAACCGCTAATGAACTGATAACGCGCCTTGAAACGGATAAAGAGAACTATGAACAGATGTTGACCGCAGAGGCTATTGACTCTTATGCTCAGCGCGCAGGGCTAAGCGGAAAATACAAAGAAATGTATGATGAAATAACGCGCGCAAACAAAACAACGGGCGAAGCAGACGAAAGCGAATTTACTTCGTCAATAGATACAACGATAGCGCAACTTGCGGGAATTAATGATGTTTTTGATTTTCTTGAAGAGAATCAAAACAACTGGTATATGCAAGACGGAAAACTCACTTTCCGCACCGAAGCGCTTTATAACGACTACAATTCTCTTATCCAAGAGCTCTCCGCATAAGCACTATATATAATGTTATAATTTATATATTATACATTATATAGTACAAAAACTCGGCAGACGGTTAAAACGCTCCGCCTGAAAAAAGTATAAAAAAAGAACTCTGAAACGGGATTTTCCGTTTAGAGTTCTTTTTATTTTAGCCTATTTCAATTTTAAAGCAGATAGGGCGGCTTGAATTAAAGGCGCCGTTTGATTTTATCAGCATTCCTTTTTTATTTCTCTCAAAATCAAGTTTCTCGCCGGTTGATAACAGCGAAACGCCGGTTACTATAAAATCCTGCCTATCGCGGCGGGCAAAAGATTTTATTAAAACATCATTTCCGTTAGGGCGCATCTGAAAAGCATAAACGCTGCCGTCTTTATAAGTAAACCTGAAATCTTTTTTTGTGTACCGCACTTCTTTATTATCCTTAAAAAAGCCTTCGGAAACATTGCCTTTGCCCTCGCCGAATTTTTTCCAGAATGTTGTGCCGTATATTCCCTCGCCGTTTACACTGAGCCACTCGCCGATTTCACGCAGCACCTTTGCTTCCTCTGCTGTAACAGTTCCGTCCGGCTTAGGCCCCACATTAAGCAGCAAATTGCCGTTTTTGCTTACAATATCTATCAAATCGCAAATAATTTTATCCGCGCTTTTATATTTATTATCTTTTGTGTAGCCCCATGAATGCATTCCGATTGCCGTATCAGTCTGCCACGGCACGGGTGAAATACCCGTCAGAGCGCCGCGTTCAACATCAAAAGTTGCAACATTCGGCGGGAAAGCCTCATGCTTATAATTTATTGTTACCTCTGCGCCCCACTCTTGCGCCCTGTTATAATAATACGCAGCAAGTTTTTTAAGATACGGCTTAAAAGCGTGGTTATGTATCCACCAGTCAAAATACAAAACGCGCGGGCGGTATTTATCTATTATCTCACAAGTGCGCACAAGCCAGTCTTTAAGATATTCTTCGTCAGGGCCTGCGGAGTAAATATCGGCAGTAGTATTGTGCATAGCATCGCCGTAAAACTCCGGACTGTAATATGCCGGGCCATAAAAATCAGCGTATTTTTCGTCATTAACATCGCTGTTAAAAACTCTGCCCGTATTCATAAAAAAGTAATGCTCCGCACGGTGGGAAGACGCGCAGAATACCATACCGTTATCATCGCAGGCGGTTTTCAGTTCTTTTACAATATCTCTGCACGGGCCCATATTTTTTGCATTCCAGCGGTTATATTCAGTTTCATACATAGCAAATCCGTCATGATGCTCCGCAACAGGCATAACATATTTTGCTCCGGCGGCTTTAAACAGAGAAATCCACTCGTCTGCATTAAACTTTTCCGCCTTAAACATAGGAATAAAATCTTTATAACCGAATTTATCTTGCGTGCCGTAAGTTTTTATATGGTGCTCAAACTCCCTGCATTTTTTGTAATACATATTTCTTGAATACCATTCGTTTCCGTACGCAGGCACACTGTATATACCAAAATGAATGAAAATTCCGAATTTTGCATTAGTAAACCACTCGGGTGTTTTATGATTTGAAAGCGACTCCCAGTTATCCTTATACTTGCCGTTTTGAATGGTCTTTTCAATCAAATCAAGATAATCTGCTTTTTTCATACCGAAACTCCCGTGAATAGATTATGCCTCATTATAGCACCTATCTGAAATGCAAGTCAAGAAAAATAAAGGTTCAATAATAAATGCTGAGGCTTCCACCCCAACATTTGACATTGAACCTAAAATTAAGGAAAAGAGTAAAAAAAGAGCCTCACTCAATAAGAGTGAGGCAAGTGTCAGCGTCGACCTATTTTCCCGGGCGGCTGCCCGCCAAGTATTTTCGGCACTGAAGAGCTTAACTACCGTGTTCGGGATGGGAACGGGTGGACCCTCTTCGTCATAGACACCGACTGTGAACTGCATTATTCGTGCAGTTATTTGTACGACCTGTTGGTTTTCCCTATAGGTCTGTGGTGACCCGTAGGAGAATCGAACTCCTGTTTTCGCCGTGAGAGGGCGATGTCTTAACCGCTTGACCAACGGGCCACAGATGGTACACCATCACGGGCTCGAACCGTGGACACCCTGATTAAGAGTCAGGTGCTCTACCAACTGAGCTAATGGTGCATAGCTCATTTAGGATGCTTCATGCACCCTCAAAACTGAATACAAGTATCTGTGCTTTTGAACGCTTTTGGCTTTTCAAGGTCAAGCCCTCGACCTATTAGTACTGCCAAGCTAAATACATCGCTGTACTTACACACGCAGCCTATCAACCTCATAGTCTGTGAGGGGTCTTAACTGTAAACAGTGGGATATCTTATCTTGGGGATGGCTTCACGCTTAGATGCTTTCAGCGTTTATCCAATCCGCACATAGTTGCTCGGCCGTGCCATTGGCATGACAACCGATGCGCCAGCGGTGCGTCCATTCCGGTCCTCTCGTACTAGGAACAGCGCCCCTCAAATATCCTACGCCCACGGCAGATAGGGACCGAACTGTCTCACGACGTTCTGAACCCAGCTCGCGTACCACTTTAATCGGCGAACAGCCGAACCC
>CALWID010000041.1 GCA_944380635.1 uncultured Eubacterium sp.
GTACAGTCTATGTTTGAAAAAGGCGTAACGGTGCTTTTTGTCTCTCATAGTATAGACCAGGTAAAAGCAATTTGTGATACTGCTATCCTGCTTGACCACGGCAAAATCATTGCACAGGGCGATGTAAACGAAGTTTCCGCCATTTATGATGATATGACCCGCGGCGTGAGGGACAGTAAATCAAAAGCAATGAAGGAAGAAAAAGAAATCCTCAAAAAAGTTGCCGCCGAAAAGCCCGCGCCGGATAATAATACAACTAAGAAAAGTACAGCCGAAGGGTCCGATTGATTTTAGTCCATGGAAGTTTTTAATGAAATAAAAAAACTGAATTATGCTAATCCGCCGGAAATCCGAAATACGGATGATTGGAATAAAACCGTGCAGGAAGTTAAAACACTTATAGAAAAAAGTGCTGACAAATCCGTTCTTGCAAATGAGCCGAGCGAATTTACTCTTGAAAGTACAAAACTGCCTGAAAACAGATTTTATTCCGATATTAATTCCGCGCACCTTGAATGTTTCTTTAAAAAAGGCAATATAGATTATCTTGTTGTATTTTTTTCGGGCGCGCGTTCACGCCCTGACGGCAAGTTGGCGCCGTATCCCTCTTTTTCAAGTTGGTCGTGGTACAAGCATGTTAACGCTTCCATATTGTGCATAGATGACCCTATGTATAAAACATATCCTGAGATGGTTATCGGCTGGTATTACGGCAATGATAAAGAAGATTACAGATATGATACCGCTTTGCTCATCAAAAAGATTTCAGACCTGCTTGGGGTGCCGAATAATCACATAGTTTTGTATGGCCGTTCGGGCGGCGGAACAGCCGCTGTAGCCGTTTCGGATTATATTGAAGGCTCTTTGGTTTGCTCCATAAACGCGCAGATTGATTTGCAAAAATATTCTTATTATGCCGATCAGTTTGCCCAATACCCTAAAATAGATATATATACATCAGAGGTTTTCAAAAAAAGAAATGATTTTGCCGGTATTATAAAAAGGCACCCTGAAAATATATATCTTATGATTACGAATATCTTTTCTCAGTCGGACGCTGAAAGAAGTATTGCATATTATCTTAAAAACTTTAATGTTCAGGCAAAATACGGCATTACTTCCGATTCTAATTTCTTTTCCTGGATTTATTCTGCTTGGGGTATTTCAAATGCTCATGATTCGTTTGACAGCGTTTCGCTGTTCAAGATAATTTTTGAAATTATTATTGCTGTTTCAAACGGAGTTTCCGCGGAGGACGCAAATATTCTTGCTGAAACCGCTAACGCGTTTTGGTTTGAAAGATTTAATCACCTTATAAAGCGCAATAATTATGAAAAAGAAATCTCAAAATTAAATAAACAGATTTCAGATATGAACAATGAGGATATCTTTCTTAAAGAGCAGATAGATAAACTTAACAGGAAATTCAGTATAAGATTTATTCGGTTCTTAAAAAAGTTATTTAAAAAGGCTTAGTTTGCCAAGAATTTATTTAGTTGTATAAGTGTTAGGCGTATAAAAATAAAAAGTTTTTTGCATTTCATATATAACGCACCGAATTTATTCATATGCGTAAATTCAAATGCTTTTCGCAAAGGTCAAAACTAAATATCTTTAAAACAAAAAGGGATTCGCTTATGTGCGAATCCCTTTTCTGTTCGGGTTAATCAGCCCTCGTATTCATCTTCGTTTTCCCAGTTGTGCCATATTGCCTGAACATCATCGTCTTCTTCAAACATTTCAATCATACGGCTCATTTTCATCATATCATCTTCATTTTCAAGGCGGTTATATGTTGCAGGGATATATGCCGCTTCACTTGAAACAATTTTATATCCTTTTGCCTCCAGGTCATCTCTTATTGCGCCAAGGTCATTCGGCTCGGTGCGTATCTCAAACAAATCAGGGTCATCGCTAATAAAGTCCGTAGCGCCTGCGTCAAGCGCGTCAAGCATAAGAGCGTCCTCGTCAACATCTTCTTTTTCAATAAGTATAACTCCCTGCCTGCTGAACATAAACATAACGGAACCTGAAGTTCCCATATTTCCGCCCGCTTTGTCAAAGCAGTGCCTAACTTCAGCCGCCGTGCGGTTTCTGTTGTCCGTAAGCGCCTCAACTATAACGGCTACTCCGCTCGGCCCGTATCCCTCATAAATTATCTCTTCATAATCCGCGCCGCCGTTTTCGCCGGACGCCTTTTTAAGCATTCTTTCAATATTGTCATTGGGCACATTGTTTTGTTTTGCTTTTGCAATTACATCCTTGAGTTTTGTGTTTACATTCGGGTCAGGACCACCGTTTTTAACTGCCACGGCAAGTTCGCGTCCTATTTTCGTAAATATTTTTGCCCTTGCGGCGTCGTTTGCGCCTTTCTTCCTTTTAATAGTGCTCCATTTTGAATGGCCGCTCATTAAAACAACTCCTCACTATATCTTATTCTTTAAAAACCGCAATAATTTTACCATATAAGTGTGTTTCTTTCAAGGGTTATTTAAAATACTGTATTGAGTTTTCAAATTTTGCCTTATTAGCAAAGCGGGCGCATACACCGCTTCCCTTGTGCGTTTCCAGTTTCAGCCCCAGCGGCTTAAATCCGTGCGGTATCTGTATTTTGAATGAAATTGTCTTACCGCTCAAAAGAGCGTTTTTGTTGTAATTTTTAAACGGAATCTCTTTTGTATTGCCGTCTTTGTCGCTGAATACGGCGGCAAAATAATCAAAAGTAAGCGGCGGCGCAAAGCCGTAGTTCGTCAGCCCGAAAAATAATTTGTTTTCTAATATATAAAGGTCTTTAACAGTCAGTTGGTATCCCAAATGATACCTCAGTATATCAAAAGCGGAAAGTTTTATGCTGTTTTGATTGCCGTCTTTAAATAAATCGGGATTTACGGAAATACCGGCTTTAACGCAGTCGGCGTAACTCAAAAATTCATTTTTCCACTTTTGCATACTGTATATTTTGCCTTCGTCTTCGCGATAATTGTGCTCAAGTGAAAAGGTGGTCAGCGAATATGCCTGAATCTGTTTTATTACTTCTGTCGCGTTAAAATTATCACAGTGGCCGTTGCTCTTTTTGTCATTAAGATAGGCTCTGCCCCACGGCATTTCGCCGTCGTTTACCGTAAAGCGGGCCCTGTTTATAACTTCTGCATACCGCTTTTTTCTTGTGCTTTTTACAAATGCCCACTTGTGAGCCGTGTTGCCGGTTATGTAATCATCGTGTATGCCAACCATTGTTCGGTATTCAAGCGGCACTTTTTTCAGCATAGAATATGTTCTTACCTGATTGTATATTCCCTCGGGCGCAATGCGGCAAACATCCGCTATAACATCCTTAATATGCCGCCGTTTGAAATTTCTGTATGAATGTCCTTCTCCCCAGTAGCCTATTATGCCTGTTTGCATACAGAAAAGTACATCGTTTATCAATTTTTCGTTTTCTTTAAACCATTTTCCTATCTGCGTCAGATGAGTTTTTGCAGTTTCATACGGCACATCTGTTTGCGATTCCGTGGAATAAGCAAACCTCAAAAGTATTCTTATATTGTTTTTTGCAAACAGTTCAAAAAATTCTTTTAATTGCGTAAATGCAAGGCTGTCAATAAGTTTTGATGAATAATCGCAAAGATATACATAAACCTGAAATACAGCGGGGGAGTCTGCTTCGTATTTTTTTATCAGTTTTTCGGCGCGTTCAAACGGTTCTTCATTTTCGCCGGGGTACGCTCTTAGTTTTTCGCCAAGAGTTATATATGTTTCACCCCTAAGCCCTCTGTTTGGGTTTTTCAGCAGAAAATCAGCATCGTCATAGCAAACGGGCGGCATTATGATATTTTCTTCTTCAATATAAATTTCGTTGCTTTCCATAAATAGTTTTATACCTTTCTTTTTGGCTGTATTTCAGTTTAACATATTCCGCTGAGTTATTCAATAAATTACGCGCCGTTTCCGCCTAAACGCTTTATCCGCCGTGAATTTTTTATTTGCCGAAAGCACACCGCCCCTTTTTATTAATAAATTTCGCAATATTCATATAATTTTGATAGAATTTCTTGATTTTACAGCGGGATTTCGATATATTTGTATTATAGCGCTTTGCTATAATAAAAGTATATTTGCGGCAAAAAAATTCAGGGGTAAAAAATAATGAAATTAAAGGATATCAGCGTTAAAAATATTATTTCTGATGTTAAACTGCATTGGAATAAGCTGCCGGAAGGAAGATATATTACATATAAGGAATTTTCAGCGTATTCAATCGGCGGTATAGGCGTTAATACTATAAATTCGCTCTTTAATTATGTTGCTCTGAACGCAAACTGCCTTTTGCTCGGCTCCGCATACGGCATTGCGCCTATGGACCTTGCCGTTATGCAGCTTATAATGAATATACTTAATCTTGTTAAAACGCCGTTTATAAGTATGCTTGTTGATAACACAGATACAAAATACGGCAAATTCCGCCCGTATCTGCTGTATACAGGCGTGCCTACCGCGGTTTTGCTTGTGGCAATGGCGTTTATACCTAATTCTGTAAATTATACTCTAAAATGCGTGCTGTTAAGTGTTGTCTATGGCGCGCTTATGATATTTCAGTCGCTTTATGCGCTCGCTTTTACAAGCCTTGCGCAGGTGCTTACACCAAACGGAGAAGAGCGCACATCTCTTCTTTCAATAAGCCAGTTTGTTTACAGCCTCGGCCCGTCAATAGTTAATATGCTTTTCCCGATTCTTGCGGCGCTTTTCACCGGCGGTATGACGGGATTTACTGCGTACAGAGTGCTTTTTCCCATTTTTTCCGTAGTCGGTATCGCTCTCGGTTTGCTCACTTTTAAAGGCACAAAGGAAAAAATTGTTGTTTCTAAAAGTTATGTTCAGCGCGTTAAGTTTACGGACGGCATTTCAGAGATTAAAAGCAATAAATATTTTTGGCTGATGACTCTGTATAATATTGCCGGATGCCTTAAGTACGGAATAGGCAGCATTCTTTCTTGGTATTGCGTTTACGCGCTGAGAAACGAACCGCTGCTCGGCGTTATGAATACCATTATCGGTACGGCGTCCGTTCCCGGTATGCTGCTTGCACCTTTGCTCGCAAAAAAAAATCGGCAAAAGGGCGTCGCTCATAAGTTTTAATGTCCTGCGCGCCGTATTCGCCGCCGCTATGATATTTACTTCTGACAATGCTGTGCTGTTTTTGGTTTTCCTTTATCTTGCCACTCTTGCTATCGGAGGCGACGGAGTTATAACCGGCGCTGTTACCGCAGATGTGTTTGACTATCAGCAGTGGAAAACCGGCAAACGCCTTGAGGGATTTATAACTCAGTTCAGCGGTATGCTTGTTACGGGAGCGGGTTTGCTCTTAAACCTTATTTTACCGTGGTTCTATGAAAAATACGGTCTTGAAAACGATTACACCGTTTTGTATAACGAATCCGTGCGCACGCCTATATTCAATGTAATGATAATAACAACTATAATCAGTTGCGTTCTCAGCGTAATTCCAATGCTCTTTTATGATATGAGCGAGAAAAAACAGGCTCAGATGATAGAAGACCTTAAAATCAGAGCGCAAAAAGAAGATTCTGCCGAAAGCGTAAAAAGCAATTAGTGTTTTCCCGCTTTCGCAAGTTCAAGTCTTGTATTATAATAAAAAGCAGGGTATCGAATGATACCCTGCTTTTTATGGTCGGAGTGACAAGACTTGAACTTGCGACCCCCAGACCCCCAGTCTGGTGCGCTACCACCTGCGCTACACCCCGTACTCAATTTGCTTTAATAATATAACATAACATTTTAAATAAATCAATAAAAATATTTAAAAATCTAAAAAAATATGTTATATTCGTATCAAATAAGTATTGAAACGGAGCTATTTATGAAAAATCCCAAACGCACTGTTGCGCAAAAACTTCAAATTCTGTTGTTTCACAAAGATGAGCGTGTTACCGAGGGCGGTGTATACAGCGAAGTCAGAAAATATGATTATTCCTCTTATTATCCGCAGGATAAATATATTAAATATGCCGAGCCGCCTAAGGAAAATGTGTACGATATACGCTCTTTCGGCGCTGTTGCCGGCAATGATGATTTTGATTGCTCAAATGCCGTAAACGCGGCAGTCAGCGCCGCGGCTAAAACAAAGGGAACGGTTCTTGTAAGCGGCGGCGATTATTCTTCAAAAGCGATTTATCTGCAAAGCGGAATTACTTTTTTTATCGCTCAGGGCGCGTCAATACATGCGTTTAAAAACGGAAAAGGCTATCCCCAAAGGGCTCTTATCTATGCCGAAAACGCTCAGGATATTACTATTACCGGCGGCGGAAAACTGAACGGCGAGGGCAATTATTTCGGCAGAAAACCTATTTTGAGCGAGAATATGACCGAACCGAGCGAATATGTTGATGTTGTGAAAATGCGTTCGGATTACAGAAAACAACTGCGCTTTGCTCACGAAAGTAAATACGGCAGCGTAATAGTGCTTAAAAACTGCAAAAATGTGCGCGCGGAAAATTTTATCATTGAAAACAGCGCTTACTGGACTTTCCGCCTTGATAATTGCCGTAATGTCAGTATAAAAAATTTTGTTATCAATAATAACAGAAATGTTGCAAACGCAGACGGTATTGATATGGTAGGAACAAGTGATGTTGATATTGATAACTGCTTTATTTCCACCGCTGATGACGGTATCGTAATTAAAAACGCCGTGTGGGAGGGCTGCGATTCCCCCATGAGCAATATAAGCATCAAAAACTGCGAAATTATTTCGCGCACAAATTCAATTAAAGTCGGTACGGAAACAACTCATGATATAAGCAATATAAATATAGAAAACTGCCGCCTTTTTATGACGGATTTGTACCCCGGCACAGTCAGCGCCATAGCGCTTGAGGCGGTTGACGGCGCTGAACTTTCAAATGTGCATATAAAAAATATTTACGCCGAGCGCTGCTCCTGCCTTGGCCTCATAGTCCGCCTCGGGCAGAGGCACCCCTTCCTGCTCCATGTAGGCGCGGG
>CALWID010000042.1 GCA_944380635.1 uncultured Eubacterium sp.
TTTATAAATTTCACTTTTCTCTCAGACTTTAGTGTGTTAAAATATATTTAATTTGATTTTGAGGTGATTATATGGCGCTCGACAGAAATAATAAGAATCTTAATTTTTTATTTGAATCTATTTTGCAACTCGAAAATATTGACGAGTGTTATGATTTTTTTGAGGACCTTTGCACCGTTCAGGAACTTAAAACATTGAGCCAGCGAATAGCGGTAGCAAAAATGCTCTCTGAGAAAAGCGTTTATACAGATATTGTTACGCAAACAGGCGCGTCCACTGCCACTATCAGCAGGGTAAACAGAAGTCTTCAGTATGGCTGCGACGGCTATGACCGAGTGTTCGCCCGCCTTAAGGAAAAAGAAAACAGCAAAAACAAAAATGAGCAGTTATAATCATTTTGCGTCTGTTTATGACGAACTCACTGAAAATGTTGAATATAAAAAGAGATTTGAATATTTAATTTCTTTTTTTAATGAATTCAAAATAAAATACGGCGCAAGCGTTTTGGACCTTGCCTGCGGTACGGGAAGTTTCAGCGCTTTATTTACACAAAGCGGTTATAAAGTAACAGGAATTGATTTAAGCGCACAAATGCTTACAATAGCTGATTCAAAATGCGGCGGAAAAGCAAATTTCCTAAAAGGAGATATGACCTTTTTTGAGTTACCTGTTAAATTTGACGCTTGCATTTGCTGCCTTGATTCATTAAATCATTTAGATAATATTACAAAGGTAAAAAGCGCATTTAAATGCGTTGGCAATTCGCTGAAAAAAGGCGGATTGTTTATTTTTGATGTAAATACTATATATAAACATAACAAAATACTTTCAGGCAACGCTTTTGTTTTTGATAATGAAAATTATTTTTTGGCTTGGGATAATGAATATGTCTCAGACGGCGTAGTTTCAATTTTTTTAGATTTGTTTGTTAAATGCGGAGAAAAATATAATAGGTACTCCGAAAACTTTAACGAAACGGCATACAGCGTTGAGGCTCTCAGCGCCGCGTTATCGCCTTATTTTAACTTAGTCGGTATTTATGATGATTTAAGCCGTAATGCGCCTGTAAAGACTTCTGAAAGGTTATATTTTGTTTGCAGGAGTAAGTAATGGGAAAAATAGTAAGATACATAACTAAAGACGGTTCTGCATATATTATTGCAGCGGATTCAACAGACGCCGTTTATAAAATGGAAAGAATACATAAACCTTCCGCCGCCGTAACGGCAGGAATGGGCAGGGTAATGACAGCCGCTTCTATAATGGGCGTTATGCTAAAAGACAAAGACGATTCCGTAACAATCAGATTTAACGGAAACGGGCCTGCCGGAAATGTTGTTGCTGTTTCTGATTACAAAGGAAACTGCCGCGTAAGCGTAGAAAATCCCATAGTTGAACTTCCTCTTAACAGCAAAGGAAAACTTGATGTAAGCGGCGCTCTTGGTAATTCAGGTTATCTTTATGTTGTTAAAGACATAGGATTAAAAGAGCCTTTTATCGGCACAACTCAAATAGTCAGCGGTGAAGTGGCGGAAGATATTACAAATTATTTTGCCGTTTCCGAACAAACGCCGACTGTTTGTTCTCTCGGTGTGCTCATAAACCCGAATCTTACGGTTAACTGCGCCGGTGGTTTTATGATTCAACTTTTGCCCGGCTGCCCTGACAGCGTTATAGACGAAATTGAAAAAAATATATCAGATGTGCCGCCGGTTACCCAAATGCTGTCTGATAAAATGACTGTTGATGATATGGCTAAAAGGGCAATGGGCAGCCTTGAAATTGAAAAACTTGATGAATCCGAATTTACATATAAATGTAATTGCTCACGGCAAAAAGCAGAAGCAGCGATGCTTGCCGCCGGTAAAAACGAACTTGAGGATATGCTCAAAGAGGGCAAACCCGCGGTTGTTGAGTGCCATTTTTGTGATAAAAGATACGAATTCAATACTAATGAAATAAAAAATCTTATAAAAAAACTTAAATAAATTTCAAAAAAAGTGTTGACTTTTATATCAAGATATAGTATCATAAACACCGTTGCACACAGCAACACTCGGGAGTATAGCTCAGCTGGGAGAGCATCTGCCTTACAAGCAGAGGGTCACAGGTTCGAGCCCTGTTACTCCCACCACTCGGCCCGGTAGTTCAGCTGGTTAGAACGCCTGCCTGTCACGCAGGAGGTCGACGGTTCAAGTCCGTTCCGGGTCGCCAATATGTGCTTCTGTAGCTCAGTCGGTAGAGCAGAGGACTGAAAATCCTCGTGTCGATGGTTCGATTCCGTCCGGAAGCACCATATTTGCGGATTTAGCTCATCCGGTAGAGCGCCACCTTGCCAAGGTGGAGGTAGCGAGTTCGAGTCTCGTAATCCGCTCCATCGGGCACTAAGAAATTAGTGCCCTTACAATTAAATATTGGGCACCATAGCCAAGTGGTAAGGCAGAGCTCTGCAAAAGCTTTATGCCCCAGTTCAAATCTGGGTGGTGCCTCCAATAACTAAAAAGACCGGAAAACCGCGTAATGAAGAGGTTTTCCGGTCTCTTCTTCTTTTTTGTGTGATTGATTCTAATATGTTACAGAAAAAAGAACGAAACCATAAATAAGTAATTGTGACTCATTTTGTCTCTCGATGACTTTTAGAGAAAACGAATTTACTTATCAAAGTTTTTGGAAGAAAAAACGACTGCTTTTTTTCTAAAAACTCTTTGACTTTCGGTTCCTATTTTCATTTCCGATTTCAGATGACGCATACAATATTCTTGTTGAGTCCTGTAATGCTACTGCAAGTCAGTTTTGTTTTCCAAATACAAGAGGGCAGGTAGTAAAACAAACTACTTTTAAGCAAGTTTTAATAAGATAATCAAAAGAGCCGGTGTGGATATAACCCCGTATTCATTAAGACACTCGTTTGCCTGTGCCTGTTTCTACAATACCGATATTCCTATTGAAAATATTGCTAAGATTATGGGCCATTCAACAACAAGAGTAACATATGATACATATGTCCATCAAATTGCCAAAGAAGAAAAGAAACTTTCTTCTCAGTTAGACAGTTTGTATAAAGATACTAAAAACAAACAGCAGCCTTAAAATTTGTTATAATTATAGCATAAGTAATTTTTTGAGTTATTTTAATACAGCAAAAAAATAACAATTTCGCATAACTTTTTGCCAGCGAAAATATGAAATCTAAATAAATTAATGAAATTATATTAAAAATTTCGTAATATTTTACAGTTTATTAATATTTTTAATTACCAATTTTAATTTTTTTGTTGAAATTTGATTTTAATAATGTTATACTACCTTTAGACTTTGTAAGGAGGGTACTGCCTTGAGTAAGGAATCAAAGCTTGAAAAGAAAGAGGCAAAGGCGGCTAAAAAGGCTGCCAAAGCTGAAAAAGTTGCTCAGAAAGCCGCTGTTAAGGCTGACAAAAAGCATGAAAAAGAATACAATAAATTTGTAAAGAGCGCAAATAAAAAGAACAGTAAGGGAGCAGATAAGCCCGGATTTGTGCCAATTGTTATTCCGCCGATTGATGAGTTTCAGTCCAAACGCGAAATAAAACTTGAAAAAGCAACAGACAAGGCATATGCTTCATATGTTAAAAAGATTGAAAAGAAAAATGCTAAAATGGAAGCCAAATGCGCTAAAAAAGGTAAGCCTTTTGTACCGTTGGCAATTCCGAGCAGAGATGAATTTGTGCTTCAGGAAAACAAGTCCAGAAAAGTATTCGGAATGATAGTGCTCATTCTTTTACTTTGGCTTGTTATTTACTTCATTGTTATGTGGTTCCTGTATTCACCTTTAACTCATGATACTAATACAGAAGAAACTACTGCGGCAAGCGATTCTTCATATGATTATGAGGCATATTCAAATCCGCACGAAATAACTACTACACCTGATTATTCAGTAGCAGAGGCTACGGATTACTTAAGGCAGGTTATTCACGATAACTACAAAGTAATCGGCTATTCATCAGATGTAAGCAACTCAACAATTACTTATACCGGCAGAAAGTCAGTTGTTAACAACGCAAATTGCTACATATTTACTTGCAGCGGCAAAACTTATGCTGTTTCAATTAAACTTTCAGCCTGCTATGTAAGCAATGACGGTTCATTTGATGATAACCCGCTTACATTCAATAACACTAATTATCTTTGGTAATTAATAATAAATCAGAGCAGAGTTTAAAAACTCTGCTCTTTCTTTTTATTTTTATAATTAAAAACAGGCCCTTAAAATAAGGACCTGTAGATAATAATATATTAATATTAATTTTTAAGACTGTGAAGCGGCGCAGGAATTTTACCACCGCGGTTTATAAATTTGGCGGGGGACTTAGTGTTCACCTTCATAACAGGACCGGAACCTAAAAGACCGCCGAATTCAAGTTCATCGCCTATGCTGCGTCCTATTGCTGGTATTACTCTTACAGCAGTCGTTTTGCCGTTTACCATACCTATTGCCGCCTCGTCCGCAATTATACCGCTTATAGCCTCCGGAGTAGTATCGCCGGGAATTACAATCATATCAAGACCTACTGAGCAAACAGCCGTCATTGCCTCTAATTTCTCAATAGAGAGCGCTCCCGACCTTGCAGCGTCAATCATACCTCTGTCCTCAGAAACGGGTATAAATGCGCCTGAGAGCCCTCCTACGCTTGATGAAGCCATAACGCCGCCTTTTTTTACAGCGTCATTTAACATCGCAAGACAAGCCGTAGTACCCGGCGCGCCGCACTGTTCAAGTCCGATTTCCTCAAGAATGTGAGCAACTGAGTCTCCGACTGCCGGCGTGGGTGCAAGAGAAAGGTCTACTATGCCAAACGGTACGCCAAGCCTTTTAGACGCTTCTACGCCTACAAGTTGACCCATTCTGGTAACTTTAAACGCTGTTTTCTTAATAAGTTCGGCAATATCATTTATACTGTAATCAGGATGTTTTGATACTGCCGCTCTGACAACGCCGGGGCCCGATACGCCAACATTGATTACACAGTCTGGTTCAGATACGCCGTGAAAAGCGCCCGCCATAAACGGGTTATCTTCAGGAGCGTTACAGAAAACAACAAGTTTTCCCGGACCGATGCAATTATCATCTTTTGTAAGTTCAGCCGATTCTTTTACTTTTTGCCCCATAATTTTAACAGCGTCCATATTAATTCCGGCTTTTGTGCTGCCTATGTTTACGGAAGAACATATATGTTCCGTCTGCGCCAAAGCCTGAGGAATAGAATTAATAAGTTCAAGATCGCCTGCCGAAAAGCCTTTTTGAACAAGCGCAGAATAGACACCTATAAAGTATTCGCCTATGTTTTTAGCCGCTTTTTC
>CALWID010000043.1 GCA_944380635.1 uncultured Eubacterium sp.
GCGTTCAAAATCATCCGCGTGGCAGGTGAAATACACCCTTGGTTTGCCCTGTGCGCTCGCTCCGCCCGGCGTTTTTACTTTAATATATTCAGCGCTCATAAATTTCACCTTTTTCTGATTTTTTTACATTTATCATTTTATCACGCCGTTTTTTGTTGAATTTATTTGCGGTTTTAGCCGGATGTTTAACAAAAAGCAGTCTTACGCGTTTAATAAAAAGCGCATTTCTGCTTAATGTGTATTTTACAATTGTGTGCCTTATAATTAATTCAAAATATGCCGTGATTTTTTATTAAGTTATAAACAGTAAATTTTTTTATTCTAAATAATACAGAGTTTTACAAGAAATAACATAAATTGCAGGGGCCGATAAGACCCCCGCAAAAATACAGGTTATATCAGTTGGCAATATCGGAGAGAAACTGTTGAAGGGTGATATTGCCTTTGCTGAGAAGGAAGAATTTATCATTATACTTATCTGTAGACATAGCTGCTACTACAAGCATATATTCAAAAAGATCAGGGCTGAGAGTAGTATCTCCTCTATAGCTTGTTGTAAGTCTGAAAATTATTTTACCGCTTCCCATAACATTGAAGTCAAATGAGCCGTTTGCGAATCCATAGTTAGCTGCGCATACGGCGATAGCCATTTCAGCTCTTTTATCCTCAGGTACTTCAAACGGCAGAAAAGACAGAAATTGAACTAATTCCAGATCTTTTTCAACAATCATAATAAATTCAATAGGGATGTCTTCCCCGTGAATTACGCCGCTTACATTCAGTTTTTCTTCGTCCTTGGTGTATTTCCAATCTCTTTCATCAAGCATTTTGCAAAGATCGGCATACACCTTATTTGCCCTTATTGTTTTTTCGTCTTGCATAGCAAAACCTCCTTAAAATTTTTATATATAAACGACAGGCGTTTATTACATTGTTAAATACATTGTTAGATTTTTCTGTTTGGCGCAAATGTTAATCCTTAAAAATTTGCTCTATTTCATTGCCGTTAAGGTGATTTTTAACCATTAAAGTGTTTACCATTGCGTCTATTTTGTTTTTATTTTTTGAAATTACTGACACGGCCTCCAGAAGTTGCTTGGAAAGTATATCATTCACTATAGTTCGGGCCTTAGCGCATGCATCTGAATTAACCGCTGAGTGTATATCCATTACAGCAAGACCGAAATCATCATCCATACCATAATAGCACACAAGCGCTTCGGCAAGTCTTGTGGCACTTTCCAAATCTCCTGAGGCGCCGGTAGAAATGCCGTCTTCGTTGCCGTAATACACAATCTCCGCTGCTCTTCCGCCAAGTGCTGTTCTAATCCTTGCAAGAAGTTCATTTTTAGTGTAAAGCGCTTTATCTTCTTTACTTTCATGCTGCATATAGCCGCCGTGATTTCCTCTTGCTACAATTGTAATGTAGGAAGGTTTTTCACCGCTGTCATAGCATACCAAAGCATGTCCTGCTTCATGACGGGCTACTCTTTCCAAAAGTTCTCGGCTCCACTTTTTTTCTTCTCCGCCGAGGTATGTTTCAAAGGCTTCGTCAAGTACACTATCGTCAACTTCTGTTGCGCCCTGCCTTATAGCCGACCTAAGCGCAAGTTCAAAAACGCTGTCTAACTCAGAAAGGCTCATACCTGTTGAACGCATAGCTATATTTTCTGTTTGTGATGCTGTAAGGCGAAGCGCTTTGTTTTTTGAAATTTTTATATCAATAAAGTTCTTTCTTTCCTCCATATTGGGAAGGTCTATATATATTTTCCTGTCAAATCGGCGCATTAGCGCAGGGTCTAAACTTTTTGGAGTGCCTGGCTCAACATTAAAATTAGTGGCGGCTAAAACAAATACCGGTTTTGTAGGGTCTGATACAAAGCCGTCCATTTCTGTCAGCAAAGCGGTAAGCGTTGCTTCTGAGCCGCCGCTTATTTCATCGCCTTTTCTTTCCTTTGCAATGGCGTCTATTTCGTCTATAAACAGAATAGACGGAGCGTATTTACGCGCAGTGCTGAAAAGTTTGTGAACATTTTCCGGTCCCTCGCCTACATAGCGCTTTAAGAACTGATTTCCCTCAGCAACTATAAATGTTGCATTTGATTCACATGCCATCGCTTTTGCCAGCATTGTTTTACCTGTTCCCGGAGGGCCGTATAATAATACTCCTCTTGGCGCTTTTACTCCGGTGCCGGCATATTTTCGCGGATTTTTAAGATATTCAACAAAATATTCAAGTTCGCCCTTAGCGTCTTTTGCGCCTATAACATCGTCAAAATGAATATTCGGTTTTGAAACATTGCTTAAAACATTTTTTGCGTCTTCTGAATCAACAGCAATATTAAGCCCAAAATCAAAGAGCCTTATTTGCGCTGTATTTCCATCGTCAGAAACAGATTGAGCAGTTTCAAATGTAATCAGTTTGTTTTCTTTTGCAAGCAGTTCCATACTGCTTTTGTGATGTAGTACGCTGGAAATTGTAACCAACTTATCGCTTAACTCTTTTATGTTGCCGAAAACAGGAACAGTTCCCATAATTCCCTGGCGCAGGAAAGAAACTTTTTCCTCCTCATTAAGCTGCATTTCCGCGCTTTCAAGAAGGTAAATAGGCGTAGAATTCTGTTTTTCCCTTATGTATTTCAGCAATTCCCTTGCCGGAGATTCAGCGTCCTCTATATTAAGGTTAGCAAGAGAAGACGGCGCAGCGCCGTAAGTAGCGTCAAGCAATATATAATCGGCCGTTTGTTCCTCTAATATTTTTTCGGCATGCTCGGTATTTTGAGTTGATATAATTTTTATATTTAACCCCTGCGCAGCCTGTGAGCAGGCGAAAACAATTTTTTCGCCGGCAAATACAAGCGCCGTGCTGCAATCTGAACTTGCAAAGAATTTTTTTATTGCCGCAGGAGTTGATGAAAGATCTACGCAAATTTTTATTTTCTTTATTGTTTCAATATCCGTATGTGATTTTTCCGTTGTAACTAAACGCAGCAGTTCATAAAGCTCATCGTTTATAAATGTTTGCGCGCGGCTTCTGATGGTTCTTGCATCAGCTGCCGCCCCTTCTGAAAACAGCAAAGCAGTATAAACATTTTCATCTACTTCTATATCAACACCTGTGCTGGTTTCAAAATTATTTGCTTGCTGCTGAATTGCATTCTTTGCTATGGTCCGCAGGTCAAATGCTGTTATGCGGTTAAACATTACTATGTTTCCGGAAGCAAACCGCGAACAGAGCGCCGCCGGGAAATAAGGAGCATTTGTTGCCGGGTTTATATCCTTTTGAAGCGCTTTAACTATAACTTTTCTTGAAACTGCTGAAAAATTACCGCTTTCGCTTTCTTCATAAAGCCCTCGTCCGGCGTTCGTTGTTAAAATTATTATTGTATCCTTAAAAGATACTTCCTTGTCAGTATTGCTATCACGAAGGCGGCCTGCGTCCAGCATCTGCAAGAATAAATGAATAACATTGATATGCGCTTTTTCCATTTCGTCAAATAAAAGCACACATTCCGGATTTTTTGCAACAAAGCCGGTCAGGTTTCCGCTTTTTGAATCTTTATATACATTATCGGAGCCGCATAGTTCTATTACTGCCTGAGGGTCTGAATATTCACTCATATCAAAGCGCTTAAACGGAATTCCAAGGCATTTTGCGGCGCTTTCGGCCAACAGGGTTTTGCCTACCCCCGGTGGGCCGGCAAAAAGAAATGTAGCACGCGGACGGGTACGATTTTTATCCGTCAGCGCTTGCAGACACGCCTGAAAATAACCGGCGGCAAAAACATTTACTGCATTATCCTGCCCAAAAATAATTTGTTTAAGTTCAGTTCTAATTTGTTTTGTTTTTTCGGTTATTGCAAGTAATTTTGCCTTTACATCAGTTTTCGTCTCTGCAGGGTTTTTGGCGGGCTCATAATCTGAATGATAGTCGGGCTCCGGTTCTTTTCCGCTTGCCTTTTCAAAAAGCTTTTTACCGGCAGCACTGTCAAACGATTTAAGAAAATCAGGAACTTCCTTGCTTTCTTTCTTTTCCGGCGTGCCAGATTTTTTCGTGCTTTCTGAGTATAAAATATCCTTAACAGTATCTTTTGGGTCTAAAAGCAGGCTTTTGGTTAACTCAAAAACGAATCCGTTGCCGGATTTTTTTGCTTCCTGAGTTGCGTATGAGAACTTTTCCAAAAGATACATATCAGTTGATTCACAGTTGTTTTCCGCGGTTATAACAGATTTTAATTGCCTGCATACGGCGTCAGTATCTATCCTGTATTCATCAAACATCTTAACAATGGATTTTGCCTCTTCTGAATAAGGCTCGTGCTTATCCGCCGCTTCGCCCACAGTTTCTATAATAGCAATAAGGCAGGCTTCTGTTTTGGACAGGGGTTTATACCCCAGCTTAAACATTTTTTCGGCAACCATTTCAAACAGAGGGCTTTTCATAAAATCTTCCATTTTTTTACCCGCGGCAAATGCCGCATTCCTTTCAATATGTATTTTTATTTTTTTGAGGCTTTATAAACATTAATAAAATTTTTAAGCGCTGCTTTAGTAGCGGGGTTATTTTTTCCCAGAATTTTATAGCGCAAATTATATAATTTGTGAAATATTTTAGCCGATTCCTTATATTCCTTTAAATTAAAGTGAATATATGCTAAATCGTTTAATGCGTTCAATGTATCGGGATGTTCCTCGCCGAGTACTTTGCAGAGCAGTTCATAAACCTGTGTCCCAAGTTCAAGCGCTTTATTATGTTGACCCAATTTACCATATGTAAATGCTAAATTGTTGAGAGAAGTCAGCGTATCGGGATGTTCCTCACCGAGTACTTTACAGCGCAGTTCATAAGCTTTTGTTCCAAGTTTGAGCGCCTTTTTGTGTTGACCTGATTTGCTGTATGTACCTGCTAAAATGTTAAGAGAAGTCAGCGTATCGGGATGTTCCTCGCCGAGCACTTTACAGCGCAGTTCATAAGCTTTTGTTCCAAGTTTGAGCGCCTTTTTGTGTTGATCCAATTCGCCATATGTACCTGCTAAATTGTTAAGAGAATTAAGCGTATCGGGGTGTTCCTCGCCGAGTACTTTACAGCTCAGTTCATAAGCTTTTGTTCCAAGTTTGAGCGCCTTTTTGTGTTGACCCAATTCGCCATATGTACCTGCTAAATTGTTAAGAGAAGTAATTGTATCTGGATGTTCCTCACCGAGTACTTTGCAGCGCAGTTCATAAGCCTTA
>CALWID010000044.1 GCA_944380635.1 uncultured Eubacterium sp.
CTATACCCCTAAAGATTTGGTGGGCCATCAGGGACTCGAACCCCGGACCAACCGGTTATGAGCCGGTAGCTCTAACCAACTGAGCTAATGGCCCAAATCTTTGACTTGACTATAATATCACTGATTTGGCTTTAAGTCAAGAAAAATTTGAAAGATATTAAAAAAATTTATATTGTAAATTATTATAACCTTTATTATAATTTATTTGAGGTGATATAAATGACTAAGAATTTTACACTTAACAACGGAATATCGCTGCAATGGGCGGCATTCGGAACATACAAAACGATAGATTCAAATATTGACACCATAATTGACGCGATTGACGCTGGATACAGATATTTTGACACGGCTTCCTTTTACGAAACGGAAGAATTTGTTGGCAAAGGAATAAAAGAAAGTTCCATTCCGAGAAACGAATTTCAGATAGCGACAAAGTTATGGAAAACCGAAATGGGTTATGACAAGACTATGAAAGCGGTTGAAAACTCACTAAAGCGCCTCAAAACGGATTACATTGACCTGTATCTTATACACTGGCCTTTGCCGGAAGCGGGTTACAAGGACTGGAAAGTGCTTGATTTTGACACTTGGCAGACTTTGGAAAAACTATATAAAGAGGGAGTAATTAAAGCAATCGGCGTAAGCAACTTCCTGCCGCACCACTTAAAAAACATACTTGACGGGTGCGAGATAAAGCCGGCGGTTGACCAAATTGAATTTCACCCGGGATACTCGCAGGAATCCACGCTGCAATTCTGCAAAGAAAACGATATACTTGTTCAGGCGTGGAGCCCGCTTGGGCGCACAAGAGTGCTGAATGATGAACTTATATGTGAACTTTCCGAAAAATACGGCAAATCCCCTGCTCAGATATGCATAAAATATGCATTACAACGCGGAGTTATGCCTATTGTTAAAACCTGCAATAAAGAAAGAATGGCTGAAAATCTTGAGGCAGATACATTTGAAATTGATGAAGAGGACATGATGCGTTTAATTTCCATGCCGCCCATAGGCTGGAGCGGCGAACACCCTGACAGAAAAAGAGTTCCGATTAATACAGCAAACGAATAAATAACGCATAAAGAGAGGGCCTTCAACGCGGCGGCAGCACAAATATGGACAGAATAGAATTATACACAAGCATTGTGCCTAACAGGCGTCAACTTATTATTCAGGAAATGAAATACTACGCCTTTATTCATTACGGCATTAACACTTTTACAAACCGCGAATGGGGAAACGGCAAGGAAAGTGAAAAACTTTTTAATCCTAAAAAACAGAATACGGATCAATGGTGTGAAGCCATAGCAGAGGCGGGAATGAAAGGCGCTGTATTAACCTGCAAGCACCACGACGGTTTCTGCCTCTGGCCAACCGAAACAACCGAACATTGCATAAAAAACAGTCCTTATAAAAACGGCAAGGGCGATATTGTGCGTGAAGTAAGCGAAAGTTGTAAAAAATACGGGCTGAAATTCGGCGTTTATCTTTCCCCGTGGGACAGAAACGCGAAGTGCTACGGCACGCCGCAGTACAACGATTTTTATATAGCGCAATTAACCGAACTGCTTACAAATTACGGCGATATTTTTATGCTTTGGCTGGACGGCGCGTGCGGCGCAAAAGCGGACGGACAACCTATACAAAAATACGATTTTGAACGGATATGGAAAACCGCCGTTGAATTGCAGCCGGACATTGTTATGAGCGGCTGCGCGCCGGATGTGAGGTGGATAGGTAATGAAAGCGGTAAAACGCGCGAAAGCGAATGGAATGTTGTGCCGAAGTTTGAATACGACCAGCAAAATTTTGCCGCAAACTGCCAAACGGACGACGATATGAAGAAATTTCAAAAACGCTGCCAGGACATTATGCTGCCGGACATGGGTTCAAGAGAATTTCTGAAAAATTTTGACGAATTTATGTGGTACCCTGCGGAAGTTGATGTTTCTATAAGGCTCGGCTGGTTTTACCACCCGCTGCAGCGAATATCGCTGAAATCCCTTAACCATTTGATGAAAATATATTATAATTCAGCAGGCAACAATTCCCTGTTTTTACTAAATATACCGCCCAACAAAAACGGGCTGTTTGCAAAAAGCGATGTAAAGCGTCTTAAGGAAATGGGTAAATGGCTCAGAAAAGAAGACGAATTAGTTATAAAATCCGCTGAGAGGACGGACAAAAATAACGGATACGAGATAGAACTTAGATTTGGCCGTCAGAAAGTGGACAGGGTGCGCCTGAGCGAGGACACAACAAAATCCCAGCGGGTTGAAAAATTTTCAGTATGGGCAGACGGCAAAAAGGTATTTGCGGGAACAATTATCGGTTTTTCAAAAACAGCGATTTTTGAGCCTGTTATTACTGATAATCTGACTATCAAAATTGAGCAGTGCCGCAAAGAGCCGTATATTCAAAAAGCCGAGGCAGTTGCCGCGGGCGCATACAGAGTAAGATAAAAAATGCGGAGTTTTACTGACTGCCAGTAAGGCTCCTATTACAAGAAGGGTGAAGAGGGAAATTAGATATGTCAATGAAAAACGGAGTAACTAATGGAGTAGAGAAAGTTGAATCAACCGTTGCTGAGAATACAACTACTAAGAAGAAAAAAGTTATCATTATTGCTGTAACAGCAGTAGTTGCAGTGATTGTTCTTGCGGTAGGCGGATACTTCATTTATCAAAATTCAAGGATAATAGACTTGACAAATACAGAAAAAGTAATTGAATACGGCGAAACATATGAAGCAAATGTTGCTGACTTTGTTGATGAAACAAAAATTAATGATAGTTATTCTATAAATGGTGAAATGCCTAATGAAGAGGGGAAAGATTATCCGGCAATCGGCGATTACAATTTTACGATTTCTGCAAAAGGAAAAGAAAATGCTGATGTAACTGTTAGAATACGAGATACAGTTGCACCTGAATTTGCTGAAGATGCACCTGCGCAAATAGAAACATTTAAAGATGTGCCGATAACTGATGATAATTTAAAAAGCACTTTTAATGTTACTGATTTATCCACTGTTACTCTATCTATTGATAATGTAGATTATTCAGTTGTAGGACAGTATATGACTGACATTTGTGCTACAGATAGTAGTGGAAATGTAGCAAATAAAGAAATAAAGGTTATTGTAAACGAGCCTACTATTAATGTTGAACAGTCAAATGTGTCAATTCAAGTAGGTGAAACTGCACAACTTAATGCAACTGTTCAAGGAGCAAGTCAAACAGTAACTTGGTCTTCATCAGATGAAAGTGTTGCTACAGTTGATGAAAACGGTGTTGTTACTGCCGTTAAATCAGGTACTGTAACCATAACTGCAACTGCAAATGATGTAGAAACAACGGTGTCAATTAATGTAACGGCAAAAGCAAGTAATTCTTCTGCATCAGGAAGAAGCGGCTCATCAGGCAGCGGTAATAACTCTTCAAGCAGTAGAAATAATAAAACATCTTCATCCGGCGGTTCTTCTTCATCAGGTGGCAGTAGCTCATCAAATAGCGGTACACATCAACATACTATGCCTGTAGGGAATATAGGCAAATGGTTTAACAGCAAATCAGAAATTGAAAGTTATTGGGAAGCGGTTGATAATGACTATTATCAAAAATATGTTAATGGAGATATAACATATGAAGAATATGCAAAAAATTCTCCATATGGATATGAAGCTTGGTCTTGTGCTACTTGTGGTAAATGGACTGGCAACTTCAAGTACAGATAGGGTATATTCAAATTATGTTATTTGCTATAATATTTAGTTGTTTGTGATTTTTGTTTTATTTTTTTAAAATTTAATTTTATCTTTATAAAGGCGGCTTAAGGCGGCAATAATAATTGCGTACATAAAAATTGAATGGTGGTTTTATGTATGCAGTACAACAAGGTGGAAATATGCGGGATAAACACGAATGATATTAAGGTACTTAAAGAAAGCGAAAAAACAGAACTTCTGAAAAAAGCAAGAAACGGCGATAAAAAAGCGCGCGAAGAACTTATAAAAGGTAATTTAAGGCTTGTGCTTTCGGTAATACAGCGTTTTCAGAACCGAGGCGAATCAATGGACGACCTGTTTCAGGTTGGCGTTATAGGTCTTATAAAAGCGATAGATAATTTTAATCTTGACTTGAATGTAAAATTTTCCACATACGCGGTGCCGATGTGCATTGGTGAAATCAGGCGGTATTTAAGAGATGACTCCCCTATTCGTGTAAGCAGAAGTATGAAAGACACGGCGTATAAGG
Source organism: uncultured Eubacterium sp. (assembly GCA_944380635.1). Lineage (GTDB taxonomy): Bacteria > Bacillota > Clostridia > Oscillospirales > Acutalibacteraceae > Eubacterium_R. The sequence goes on from CALWID010000044.1 coordinate 4,263, forward strand.
CAATGCAGGTTAAGGAAGAACTGATTAACAAAAACAAAAAGGAACCTTCTGTTGACGAGATTGCAAAAGCGCTAAATATGGAAAAAAGTGATGTTGTGCTTGCGCTTGAGGCGATAGTTGACCCGATTTCCCTTTACGAACCTGTTTACAACGACGGCGGCGATACCATTTATGTTATGGACCAGGTTGGCGACAACAACACGGACGGCGACTGGATAGACGAAATTATGATAAAAGACGAACTGAAAA
>CALWID010000045.1 GCA_944380635.1 uncultured Eubacterium sp.
AGCAGGATAGCAGTATCACAAATTGCTTTTACCTGGTCTATACTATGAGAGACAAAAAGCACCGTTACGCCTTTTTTAATTATAGACTATACTTATTTAAGACTTTTTGTGCGGAATTTAGCGTCGCCTACCGAAAGTACCTCATCCAAAATGAGCACATCCGGCTCAACCGCCGTTGCGATTGAAAAACCGAGGCGGGCGCGCATACCGGAAGAATAATTTTTCAGCGGAACATTGATGAAATTGCCGAGTTCCGAAAACTCAACTATTTCATCATATTTTGACTGGATATAATCCCTTGAATAACCAAGTATTGCGCCGTAAAGAAAAATATTCTCTTTTCCGGAATAGTTGGGGTCAAAACCGGCGCCGAGTTCCAAAAGAGGAGCGATAACGCCCTGCTTTTCTATTTTACCCGATGTTGGTTTATATACTCCTACTATTGTTTTGAGCAGAGTACTCTTGCCTGCCCCGTTGAACCCGAGAATGGCAAGGTGCTCGCCCTTTTTTACCTCAAAACTTATATCCTGAAGCGCATGGAATCTTTTAAATTCCAACTTGTGAGTTATAAGTTTTATAACATATTCTTTTAAATTATCAACCTTTTCCTTATTTAGGTTGAAAGACATGGTTACATTTTGAACCGATATAGCAACATCGTCACGCATGGCTGTACCTACCTTAAATTGATAGACTGAATCAGCGGCGGCTTATATACCCGCCGGCTGAAATCAATCGTCAAAAACAGCGCCCTTTGCGCCGCTTGTTACATGCTGGGCATATCTCTTTATATAACCTGTAAGTTCCTGAATAGGAGGATGCCAATTTGCTTTTCTTCTGGCGAGTTCTTCATCAGAAACATTTACTTTAAGTACTCTTGCAGGAATATCTATTTCAATTTCGTCGCCGTCTTCAACAAGAGCGATATTGCCGCCTGCGGCAGCCTCAGGGCTGATATGGCCGATACATGCGCCTCTTGTTGCGCCGCTGAAACGGCCGTCTGTAAGCAAAGCAACGGAATTTCCAAGACCCATTCCGATAATTGCGGAAGTAGGCGAAAGCATTTCACGCATACCCGGGCCGCCTTTCGGGCCTTCGTATCTGATAACAACAACATCACCGGCGCTGATTTTGCCGCCGTTGATTGCCTCTATCGCCTCTTCTTCGCTGTTAAAGCATTTTGCGGGGCCTTTATGCTGCATCATTTCAGGAAGTACAGCGCCTTTCTTTACTACTGAGCCTTCCTCTGCGAGGTTACCCCAAAGAACAGCGATACCGCCGTCTGCTGAGAACGGGTCATCAAGCGTGCGGATGATTTTTCCGTCCGCGTCAGGCGCTTTTGCAATTCTGTCCGCAACAGTGCCGCTTACGGTAAGAGCGTCCGTATTGATAAGTCCGCCTTTTGCAAGTTCCTTCATAACCGCCTGCATACCGCCGACCTCGTTAAGGTCGGTAATAAATACCGAAGAAGCCGGGTTGAGTTTGCATATCTGCGGAGTTTTTCTTCCGTACTCATCAAGGACTTTAAGATTAATATCGTGACCCGCAGCGTTGGCAATAGCAGTTAAATGCAGAATTGTATTTGTTGAGCAGCCGATTGCCATATCCGTGCGGATAGCGTTTTCAATAGATTTTTCTGTAATAATATCGCTTGGTTTAATATCTTCTTTAAGGAGTTCCATTACCTTTTCGCCTGTTTCCTTAGCAAGACGAAGGCGCGCACTCATAACTGCCGGAATAGTGCCTGAGCCGGGAAGCGACATACCGATTGTTTCAGTAAGGCAGTTCATTGAATTTGCCGTATACATACCGCTGCAGGAACCGCATGTGGGGCAGGCTGTATAAGCGCAACTTTCAAGATTTTCAAGGCTCATATTGCCTGCAAAATATTTTCCGGAATACTCAAACATTTCAGAAAGTCCGATACCCGTATCTGTTTCAGTGCTCTTGCCGGGGAGCATAGGGCCGCCTGAAATAAAGATACTTGGCAGATTAAGGCGGCAGGCGGCAAGCAGCATACCGGGAACAATCTTATCGCAGTTAGGAATGAAAACAACTGCGTCAAGCGGATGAGCGGTAAGCATTACCTCTATTGAATCGGCGATAAGTTCGCGGGAGCAAAGGCTGTATTTCATACCTTTGTGATTCATTGCGATACCGTCGCAAACGCCTATAGTATTAAACTCAAACGGAACGCCGCCGGCATTTCTTATTCCGGCTTTTACCTGCTCCGCAATCTTATCAAGGTGCATATGTCCGGGGATATAGTCGCTCTTTGAGTTGACTACGGCTATAAACGGCCTTTTCATTTCAAGTTCGTCAATACCGAGGGCTCTTAAAAGAGAACGGTGGGAAGCCCTGCCCGGACCTTTTTTAATTAAATCTGATCTCATAATAAAACATCTCCTATTGACCGCGTTTAGGCGGAAATGATTTTAAAATTATTCAAACGCCTGCGGCTTTCAAAAAAGCCGCGGCAACAAGCGCCATAAGAAGCGTTGCAAAAAGTGAAACGCCACTTGCGAAATATGAAAAACCCGGCACATCTTTTTTTGAGCAAACAACCGCTACCGGAACAGTAAGAACACCGAACACTGCGGGAATTATCGGGATTGGATAAAGTTCTGATTTATTTCCCCAGCCGTCTATTCCGACGCCGTTACTAAAATGCACCGGCACTATTTGCGGCAAATCTTTTGCCAAAACGAAAAACACAATGAGAAAGCAGAACGATAGAATAAACGCGACAAACGATATAACAAGCGCTCTGTTTAATTTGTTGCATAAAACAAATGATGATTTCATTTTGAACTCCTATATATTTCACATATAGCATATCACATTTAATTTAACGCATCATTATCAGTTAATTATTATCAAGCGGTTTCATTGTCGGGACGAAAGCAACCATCTTTTCAATCTCTCCTAAACCTCCTCATATCTCATAACAGGTCTAAACGGGGTTTCTTCCTGAATCGCCATATCCCTATAAATTCGTGCTGTTTTTCGGTGGATTGGAGTATAAATTGGTGTAAATGGTGTAGAAGCTTTTATCCTCGTTCAAGAAATGCCACTTATTCGTTAGTCAACTTATTATACTCGCTTTTGAAATATGAGTCAAGACCTTCAAACTCAGACTGCCTAAGCTCTTTCGTCACATCGGTATAGATATTGAGCGTTGTTGAAATATCCTTATGACCAAGCGTATCTTGAATGACCTTGACATTTACGCCCGCTTCGCACATTCTCGTCGTAAATGTATGTCTTAATGAATGGCAGCTAAAATGCGGAAGCAGCACTTCGGGATTTTCGTTCTTCAAAAACTGCTCATCGTTACAGTCACGAATTATGCGGCGGATTGCTTTATTCAGTGTTCCCTGATGTTGCGGATTTCCGAAGCGATTGATAAAGATAAAATCTGTATATCCGTCAATGGTAGCGATACAATGAAGATCAAGCAACTCCTGCCTTTCCTTTTCCATTATAATTGCCTCTTTCACAAAACTGAGCATTGGCACTTTTCTCTTTCCAGCCGGAGTTTTCGGCGTATTGACATTAAAATAGCAGCCTTTTTTGCTTCCATCGGTGCGGTGGTCATAGTAAACCAAAGTATGATTTACATCAATAACACCGTCCTCCAGATCGACATCACACCATCTTAATCCGGTAAGTTCTCCGACTCGAAGCCCTGTTCCTACCAAAACCGCAAAGATCGGATACCAATATTGTGCAGCGGGTGTATTTTTCAAATAGCTTAAAAACAGCTCCTGTTCGGGACGGGTTAAAGCTCTGCGCTTTTCTGTCTTGAAGCAATGTGCTTGCTTTAACTCTCTAAGTACATTATCTGACGGATTATTCCTTATATAATCATCGTCAACAGCCATATCCAAAATCTGATGTAAAACCGTATGGATACTGTCAATGGTCGAAGGCTTTAACTG
>CALWID010000046.1 GCA_944380635.1 uncultured Eubacterium sp.
ATACTGATGAAGCCGTGCGCGCAAAAAAGGGCGACTACGTTACCTTAAAAACTCTTGCAGGTTTCATCGGCGGCGCGTGTATGCTGATATTCTATTTTGTCGGCGCAATGATAGGCGGCGCAATAGCGGGACTTTCGTTTGATGCGGGCGTGGGTACAGGTCAAATCGCAGCATGTCTCTTATCGAAAGCGTTTCTGATGGCGGTATTTGCGTCGATCTATCTGCTCCTGTCAGTTGCGGCAAAACAGAGGCTGTGGCTTTCGCTGGTCGCTTCCCTTGCCGCGGGCGCCCTGCTGTTCATGATGATTCCCGTGATGACGCCGCTCGATTCAACTTTTCTCAATGTTATATTATGTCTTGAGGGCGGCGTGCTTTTCGGCGCGGGGTTGGGCGTTGCAGGCGTAATAGTTTTAAACAAGACGAGCTTGGTATGAAATCATTATTTCGTCTGCGCCGCATATAATGGAAATAATTTTAATGCGGAAAATCTGATGCCGGCAGAAGGAAAAATTTTAATTAATAATAAACGGCGGGGGGCTTCGCATGAATCCCCCCGCCGCAATTGCGTGGCAATAATTTTTACTGTTTTCAATCGATATTCTGCAGTTTCTTCATAAGTTCAAAAATTGCAACGGTTTCCGCTCTTCCGAGGATGACGGTCTGCGTTTTTCCTTCATACAAGCATGGGTATCCCTTCAGCGTAATGGTGCCGTTGCTGTTGTAACTGGCCTGTATCAGGCATTCGCTGTCGTTTATCACTTCAACAGCGTTAATTTTGCTCGAATGCGTTACCTTTAACATGATTTGCCGCCTTAAATCAAAGTCTTGCTCTGCGCTTGACTGCGCATTTATATTTTAATATAATTATATAGTACAAAAATTATAAAATCTTTAGCTATATTTTATAAAAATATAACAATATTTCAAAACAGGCGGTATCATGGCGGAATTCAGAAAAGACGGGTCGGAAAAGGTGATCTATTCGTTCGGAAGCATACCCGTATATGTCAATATGGGCAAACTTTCGCAATATCCGGGCTACAGAGAGGTTGCTCACTGGCACAGCGAGGTCGAACTCATAGCCGTATTCTCCGGCAGCATGGATTTCAGCGTGAACGGAGCGGTTGTAACTTTGAATGCGGGCTGCGGCATTTTTGTAAATTCAAAGCAGGTGCATTACGGTTTTTCGCCGCAGTGTTCAGATTGCAGATTTATATGCGCGCTGATAGAGCCCAACGTCCTGTGCTCTTATATCGGCGGCGCGGAAAAATATATTTCTTCGCTTGTCAACGGCGGCGCGCGGCAGTATCTTGTTTTCAATAAAGAGCAGAACGGCGGCGGGCGATTTTTAAAATCGACCGCCGCTCTTTAAATTGTTTGAGCAATTATTATTGAATTACTTTTACATAATCGACAATCGTCATACCCTCTTTAATGCTCTTTTCTCTGCCCGTCCGCCTGTATCCCAGTTTTTCATACAGGTGACAATTACCTGCTTCTTGTTTGATAGTATCCAATTTCCACATTTTGACGTTCGGATAAAGCTTTTCTATCCCGGCAAGCGCGCTCTGCGCAATGCCTCTGTTCTGAAATTCTGGAAGAACGGCAAGTGCCGCCACTTTGCAGGCATTATCTGATTTAACTATTCTCACGCACCCTGTAAAGGTGTTCCCTGCAAGAAATAAATATCCGTCCGTGTCCTGCCTCAAATATTTTGAAAGGACGGTATCCTTGCTCTCGCAATATGGGTTAGTCTCTATGTCCGCATATCTTTCAAACAACGGCAAGAACGCTTTTTTCTGAATTTCAAACACAATGTCGATATATTTATCTTCAAACGGCACTATTTTTAATTGTTTTATCGCCATATAACCAATTATATCCTACAATCTGTTGTTTGCAATATCTTCGCCCAAGCGAGTAACTTCGGCTATGATTTTTTCATTCTTTTCAAGCAAATCGGATAAAGTGTCCGTCTGCAATACCGAAATTGCCTTAATCGTCTGTATTCCGAGGTGTCCGAAATAGTGTTCTATCGAGCTTATTATAAGCTCGTTTTCTGCCTGGCGAGTGCCTGCCCTCACCGCGACGGCTATGCCCTTAATTCCGTCCTTTGGGTTTACAATTCTTTTGGGATTAGTATCACCGTAAGGAGTGGTGCGGTCGAAAAGTGCTTTAAGCTGAGCGGGAACGCCTGCCCAATATGAGGGCGCAGCCATAAACACATAGTCGGAGGTCATTATATCACCGACAACTGACTGAACATCGTCGCGCGTCACGCATTCGCCCATTTCATAGCAGTTTTTGCAGCCTTTGCAAAAATGCAAGTCCATATCGCTTACGCAGTACTTTTTTATTTGCGCTTTTCCGTTCAGACCCTTTATGAAGGCGTCGGTCAGATAGGCGCAACTTCCGTCATTTCTCGCACTTCCTACTATACAAGTAACTTTAATCATTTTACCCCTCCCCATAAATAAATTTTTACAATTATAAGGGCAAAACGCCTCTTTGTCAAGTGATATATAAATTTACAATTCTTCCAACCTGCCGCCTTTAAAATAATAGATATTTTCCTTTTTAAAGCCGAAGCAGGATTTTGCTATGTGTGGCTCAAAGGTAAAATAGCTTACATCGCTAATTTTAGTTGCATTGCCCTTTTCTATATAAATTCTGTCCTCTTTCCTTTTGACTATCGAATGTCCTAAATTGCCCAAAAAATCTAAATTTTTATAGCCGTAAGAGCAGATTTGCTCATTCATATAAAAATAAAGTTGCTCGAAAGTAGTTTGGGTATTTACAAAATTGAGTAAGTGGTTGTGCAATTTATCTTCTGTAATCAGACCCTCTTGCCATTCTTTATTTTTTACTTTATTTGCGTGTTCTACAACTTTGCCGTCTTCTATGATAATTGTTCTTGCATAATCGCCCCATATATCCTTCCATTGAGGGCTTAAATCGACGGTTATAATATCGTTTTTCTCTATTTTTCTCTGTGCTGTCAGGTATTCTTTCCCCGAAACAGAAATTGTAGTATCTGCTCCTGAAAAAATAAACGCCCCAATACCCCAATACCAGAATGAGGTTGCGCCAAGCTCAAACATTTTATTTTCAGCAATACTTCTCAATTCTGACAAACTCATACCGACTTTTATAATGCTATGGATATAATTCATCGTACTTCGAGCTATATTTTGTACTTCTTTATGCGTCATACTTATCCCCTGAAACTACCGCAAACTGTAAAACCTTTCATCAACTACATGCTTACTGACGAACACCGTTCCGACCGTAACCAGAATTTTCATAATGCTAACCCCATAATAATCTATATGACCATTATAACACGCAAACCTGAAATTTCAAGAAGTCACAATAATTTATGGTAATTTTTGTATAACAACTCAATCAATAAGCCCCGACCGAATTAGCAATTGTCTATAAAAAGAGAAAATCCGAACCATTCGCCGGTTATCAGCAAATAATTCGGATTATACCTCTTTGGTGCACCTTCAGGGACTCGAACCCTGGGCCCACTGATTAAGA
>CALWID010000047.1 GCA_944380635.1 uncultured Eubacterium sp.
AATGAAGAAGGCGAAGTTTCCGCTGTATACAGAATCTGCGCGGCGCCCGCACCAACAGACAGCCTTAAAGCAAGCGCTACAGGCAATACAATAACGGCAACTTGGGTGGAACAGGCGTCACACGGCTATTACATTCAGTGGTCAACGGACAAATCTTTCACAAAGAATGTAAGCGGAGCGTTTATTAACGGCTCAGCCTCAACGAGTTACACAATAAATGTTGCGAATGCTCAGGATTACTATGTAAGAGTAAGAGCGTGGAAATGGTATCAGGGCAGCAGAGTTTACAGCGATTTCTGCGAGCCGGTCAGCGTATCAAAATAAAAATCCAAAACAAAAATATTATAAGTATAGTTTAGTTTTGTAAATGTAAACTAAGCATAAAATAAGCCGCGCGGCAAACTAAAACCGCGCGGCTTGTTCTTTATTTAATGTTTTATTATTGTAAAGTTTTATTTCATATTTTTATATGGCTTTTTCTTATCTACCCAGCCCTCTTTGTTTACCTGCTTTGCGCGGGCAACGGAAAGCGCCTTTTCCGGCACATCGTGCGTTATTGTGGAGCCGGCGGCTGTAAAGGCAAGGTCGCCGATCTCAACCGGGGCAATAAGGTTTGTGTTGCAGCCGATAAACGCGCCGTTGCCTATCTTGCAGCGGTGCTTATTTTTGCCGTCATAATTAACGGTAACGGTGCCGCAGCCGAAGTTTACATTGCTGCCCACATCGCTGTCTCCCACATAAGTTAAGTGAGCGCATTTAGTGCCCTCGCCCAGCGTGGAGTTCTTTATCTCAACAAAGTTGCCTATATGCACTTTTTCGCCTATAACGCTGTTTGCCCTTATCCTTACAAACGGGCCGCAGTCGGCGCCGTCTTTTATTTCGCTGTCCGTTACTTGGGCGTTATTGAGTTCAACGCCGTTTCCGATTTTTGAATCCTTTATATAACTGTTAGGGCCTATAACGCAGTTTTCGCCGATTTCGGTTTTGCCCCTGATTATAGTGTTGGGCAGTATGGTAGTGCCTCTGCCGATTTTAACTTCGTCCCCTATCATAACACCGTCCGTACAGGGAATATCAACTCCGTTTGTCATATGAAAATCATTAATATTGCGGCGCATAATGCAGTTTAGTATATTAAGCTGCTTTCTGTCGTTCGCGCCAAGCACCGCTTCATTGTTCTCGCACACATACGCGCCGGCGTTTTTGCCTGTTCCAAGCAAAATGGCAAGGCTGTCCGTCAGGTAGTATTCATTTTGGGCGTTATTGTTTGTAATATTATCAAGCGCATAAAGCAGGTCGCTTCCCGCAAACCAATATGTGCCGGCGTTTGATTCGTTTATTTTCTTTTCTTCCTCATTTGCGTCCTTGTGCTCAACAATGCAAAGAAGTTTGCCGTTTTCGTCCCTCTTAACATGGCCTATTCCGTTTGTGTCCTCAACTATGGCGGAAACAAGGGTTATGGAATTTTCGTTCTTTTTGTGGTAATCATAAGCGGCATTAATGGTGGCGGCGTCCATAAGCGGGCCGTCCCCGTTCAGGATAAGAATATCATCATTCCTGTGGCGCTCAATGAAACTTCTTGCGCACATAACGGCATGCCCCGTGCCGAGTTGCGGATTCTGGTATGCGGATTCAACGCCGTCCGGCAGGTAACTCTCAACTATTTCGTGTTTATATCCCGTAACAACGCATATCTCCCCGCACCCTGCTTCTTTTACGGCTTTAATAACATAATAAAGCATTGGCTCAAAAAGCACTTCGCACATAACTTTTGGCATATCGGATTTCATTCTTGTGCCTTTGCCCCCGGCAAGAATAACAGCGCATTTCATATGAAAAACCTCTCTTTTATTTATATATCTACTACATTATGCACTAAAAGCGGCTGCTTTTCAATACAATTTTTCACTATTTTAGGAAAATATATCATTATAATAAAAAAATATTTGTATTTTATTTTGTAATATGCTATAATACTACCGCAATATACCGGTAACTTTCAACAATACAATTATCACCGCCGGTAATTAGTAAAAAATATGGGAGGTACTCATTACTATGAGCCACAAGTATGTTTATTTGTTCTCAGAGGGCGATGAAACCATGAGAGAACTTCTTGGCGGTAAGGGCGCCAATCTTGCTCAGATGACAAAATTGGGCATGCCTGTTCCCCAGGGATTCACTATCTCTACCGAAGCCTGCACCCGTTATTACGAGGACGGCAAAACCATCGCTCCGGAAATCGAGGCGGAGATTTATGAATATCTTGCCAAGATTGAAAAAATTAATGAAAAGAAATTCGGCGATCCCGAATGCCCGCTTCTTGTTTCCGTTCGTTCCGGCGCGCGCGCTTCAATGCCCGGCATGATGGATACTATTCTTAACCTTGGTCTTAATGACGAAGTTGCCGAGGGCCTTATCAAGGGCAATCCGGATCCTTCATTTGCCCGTTTCGTATATGACTCTTATCGTCGTTTCATCCAGATGTTCTCTGATGTTGTTATGGAACTTTCAAAGAAAAAGTTTGAGGTTATTATTGATGACCTTAAGGCTAAGAAAGGCGTAACTTACGATGTTGAACTTGATACTGAGGATATGAAAGAACTTGTTAAACTCTTTAAAGAGTTCTACAAGAGCGAAAAAGGCGAAGATTTCCCAACAGATCCTAAGGTACAGATGATGGAGGCTGTTAAAGCCGTATTCCGTTCTTGGGACAACCCCCGTGCAAATGTATACCGCCGCATGAACGATATTCCGTATTCATGGGGCACGGCTGTAAATGTTCAGCCCATGGTATTCGGTAACCTCAATATGAAATCAGGCACAGGCGTTGCCTTTACCCGTAACCCTGCAACAGGCGAAAAAGGCCTTTACGGTGAGTACCTCATCAACGCTCAGGGTGAAGATGTTGTTGCCGGTGTCCGCACTCCTTCTCCTATTTCAAAACTTCAGGAGGATATGCCGGAGGTTTACTCTCAGTTCCACGATATTGCAATGAACCTTGAAAAGCATTACAGAGATATGCAGGATATGGAATTCACCATTGAAAACGGCAAACTCTATATGCTCCAGACCCGTAACGGCAAGAGAACGGCCGCTGCCGCTCTTAAGGTTGCCG